>JBBAQX010000005.1:0-87039 GCA_040400085.1 Lysinibacter sp.
GGCCAACAGCGGGCCGAGCCCTGTGCCTAGTGATTCTGGTTCGTCTGCCACGCGCAGGAGTGTGACATGCCGCACATGTTTGGGCAATCACGTAAAAAGCTGCCGCAGCGCCCGAGTCTCCCCGGGCGCTGCGTGCTGATCAGGCAATGGCAATTGCGCGGACGAACCCGAAAGCGCGCTGGACGCCCTCTGGGTTGGTGTAGGTCACTTGCGTTTTGGACGCCTTGAGTGGCGTCTTTCGCATTTGCTCCGCCGCCCAACCTGACAGCGGGGCGGCGTCCTCCTCCAAGCGCATGGCCACATACTGCGCAGCCTTGCGCTGGTTGCCAGCCAGAAGATGCTTCTGCACCTTGTGAACCATCACCCAATCACTCATCGACACCGAGGAGTCGTCCTCGGTGTCGAGTTGCTTTCGGATATTCGACGACACATTGTTTTGATACTGACGCACCAAGTCCGTAAATGGAGTAGTTGTTTTCGTCAGAGCTTTATGACGCGATGCGGCGATGAATTGCAGGTAAAGAAAAGAGCAAACACCAGCGGGGATCGGACCCGCTGGTGTTTGCTTGAATCAGTTGCGTCCTGTGCCGTGGCACATATAGCACTCCGAGTTCGACCCGGGCCGGAAACCAGTTCCGTTACAGAACTGGCAGCGTGTTGCCTGAGCAATGGCTGCGATGGCGGATGCGGCGATGATGCCGATGATGATGTGTTTCATGTTGTTGTTGTTGTTGGTTGTGCCCATGACCGATGGGCGGCGGAGAATGGCAGGGCATTTCCACCCCTGAAGTTTTCAACCGCACTGCTTCAGCATGCTGAAGAAGATGGCCAGGAATACAAACAGTACTATGATCTCCACAAATCCTCTCGGGTGTTTAGTTGGTGTTGTTTTCATTTCATCTGGAATGTGCAGGGGATCGGACCCTGCGGGTTATGTTCACATCTACGTCAGGTCTGCGTGAGCACACTACACCCCACCATGGCGACCAGGTCGTGGACGGTGACGTCAGGGTTCACCTTGGCGATGAACCCATTTGCGTGGACGAAGCTGACGCGCGAGTCATCCCTGATTCTATTCAGGTCGATCAGAGGATTATCGTCGTAGCGGTAGATGGTCCAACCAGGACCACGGCTGTCGATGTTCGGACTGATGGACGCCACGGGGGCGAACCCTGCAGCGACCGCCTCCTTACGCTTGATCTCCATTACCTCTGGGAGGTAGTTGGGGCTCTTCAAGCTCAGGACAGTCTGCGCATCCGCCACGAGCACATCGACACCGTTTACAGCTACAACCTCTGCCTTCACAGAGGTCACCGCGTCGCCGAACCCTCGAGCGCGCTCCCACATGGCGATACCGAGGGCGGTCATCACCTTGTGTAGAGCGTCGCCCGGATCCAGCAGGAACACCTCCGAGAAGAGCCCTAAGATGAGGCTCTCCACGGGCGATGATCCCTTAGCGAACAGCTCCAGCGGCACATTGTGGTGCGCCGCAGCCGCTGCCATACCTTTGCTGTCAATCAGCCCTGTGGTGAAGAGCCACGGGAAGGCTTGGTGCGCTGCCTCCTTTCCCAGGTCATATTCCAGCAATAGCTGGAGTGCGCATGTCGGCGGGTGGTCCTTCGGGAACTGGTGGTGGTCGAAGTTGCGGTAAGACGGGTCGTATTCTCCGCCGCAGTCGAGGACATACGTGGTATCTCGAAGGTCTTCTTTGGTCGGCTCCCGCCGAAGAACCGAGGTTGGCGCAGTGATGTCACCAAGCAACCAGCATACGGCCAGGAAGTCATCTCTGTGCGCCCGGCCGGGGTGTGTGATAATAGTTGATTTCATTCTTTCGTTAGTTGAGGGTTAGCTGAAGTGCAGGCGAATGACGTTGTCGCCATCCTCGCACGTGTTCGCCACGACTTCGCAGCGCAGACTGAGCTCGTAGCACGCCCGTGCGATAAAATTTCGCACGGGCGTGCTACTTGAAGCCCACCATCCGGACCTCATTCTTTAGTGCGGCCACCTCGCGCCAGCGCCTGTAGCGCTCCACGTATGTGTCCACGGAGACTTTGAACCCGCAAAGCAGCGGGCACTCTATCTTACTGGTCGGCTGCGCGCCGACCAGAAGGGCGAATTCAAACAGTTCTGTGTCTATCTCGTTTAGTGTTGTCATATTTTTGATTGGCTTGTGCCACCTACCGTCATCCACTCTTTTATTGGACGGTAACGCTTCGTGCTTAAGGTCTCAGACATTGCTGTCCGCCGGATGGATGGTCCGGTTTAACGTCGCACGAACGACGAAGCTGTGAGAGCTTACTCTAGGACGGTACCGGCGATGGCCATCGAAAAGACCATCACGTTGACGCACTGCACCAGCGATTCATACTCCGCGCTGCCACCGTCCCTAGTGATGACAAGGACGGTATCGTCTGCGCGGACCATCACCACCCAGTCGGGGTGCTGCTCACCCGGGACGGTGGCGCGCATTGATCCGAGACGCGTCGAGCCTGATGCCTGCACGTATTCGTGCCCTTCTAGGTGGGAAGGTTTAACGTCGCTCGATCCGACGGACTCGGAGCCTTAAACAGACGCCGATATCAAACTCTTATGACGCGGCGGGTGGCGTAATTGCGCCTATTTGCGCTTCTGACGGGTTTCTTCCTTCGTCGCCCACTTCTCTCCGAACGTGACGGACAGCAAACTCTTAAGGTTGCTAGGTAAAAATTTGAGTGAGGCGCGATCCTCCGGGGCCGCAGTTGCGCGTGGCTTTCTGGGGTGCCACCACGCGGCAGCCTTCACCAGCTGCCCCTTGAATGGCTTCTTGTGGTCGCCGTCCTTGAGCCACTCCTTGAGCTGCTGGACGGTAGTGGTGCTTACATCTCCGAGCTTCCAGCCCTTCTGGTAGGCGGAGAGGTAGAGCTTCTCAGCTTGCGCTTGGGACTTCACAGCCACGACGAACTTGGTCTCGTCGTATTTACCGTCTATGACTTGGTCAATTGCCACCACCATATCGCTCTCCAAGTCAGGACCAATGAAGACATCCACAGCGTCACCGTCGATCGCCTCGGTGCCCTTGAAGTAGCCATAATCGGCCGGGAGGCGTGATTCCCATTTCTTCCCCTTGTTGTCTATACCCCGGCGGATGCTGTCCTTGGGGTTCTCTATCTTGATGGTGAGGCCTTTGAACGAGAACGTCCCCTTGGCGTAGTTGCCAGCCTGACGTTGAGCTTCTGTGGGGTGCTCGTGCGTGGCATTGCGGGCCTGCATTAGGAGGGAGGCGATGGACGCTCCCTTCTCCAACTTGCTCTCCTGAGACTTCTTGATGGCGTATTCCTGCGCGTAGGCCTTCTTGGCGGACGGGTGGCGACCGAGGACACGCTCCCCGTCGGCGGTGTATAGGATCCACTCGTCGCCCTCCTGCTTGACGACAGCCTTCTTCTCCATCGGTTTCTTACAGCCGTAGTCGCACGTGTTGAAGGGGACATTGACGCCGTGCTCGCATTTGTATTCCGCCCGCTCAGCCCTACGCCGTCGCTGCGCATCCCTGCGCGCCTTGGCCTGCTCCTTCGACCCGGGGAAGGCAAGCCAGTTGTCGCCGTCGATCTCCTCGTCGGAACGCTCCTTCTGGTCCAAGATGCCGTCGCACTCGGGGCAGTGCTCGTCGTATTCGCCGGTCTGGTAAACCTTGTCGATGCTGCTGACGCGAGCACCCTTGTCTTTCACGACTGGGTAGCACTTCTCCCGGAACTCGAAGTCGCAGTGGGGGCAGTGATTACTGTGCGACTCCACCATGGTGGTCTTACGCTTCATCTCTGCGGCGGTCTTGATCAGTGATGCAATACTCATCTTTCTATGACTTCGTGTGGGCGGATACTGCGGCGCACCGCCCGCTATGTCTACCGCGTACCGCCGAAATACGTATGCGCATGACCGGCAGCCACGATGGTCTCGGCCAAGTCACTACCGTCCGGTAGCGTGATCTTGCCGAGGTAGCGGCCGTATTTCTCCTTGGCGTCTTTGAAGGTGGTGAGCACTACCTTGGTGCCCGGAGGAATGAGGGTGGACACGAATGCCTTTGCGGCCTTTCCTTCCTCGGTTTTCATTTCCGGTGCGTCGATACCATAGACTCGGATCGGCTGGCTCTTGGTCCAGTTACCAAAGCCAAGGTCAATGTCTAACCGCGCGGTATCCGCATCGTAATTGCTGACGATAATGGCATTGTATTGATACATGACTTATTGGTGTTTGAGTTGCAGTGCTGTAGAGGAGCCAGCAATCATCGGAGCGAGTGCTTGAAGGATGGATTCGCGGGAGTTGGCATTGCCCACATCCTTACGGAAGCGGTCAGGGTTTCCGTCGCGAATCAGATCGATGATGGACTTGCCCGGGACGGTGAGGCGACGCAGAGACTGGTCGGCGAACTGCTTGCCGTGCTCTCCCATGCGCTGCACCATTGGTGAATGATTGAGCACATTGTTGCGCGCCAGGTGGGAGGCTCCTGCGCCGAGGCCTGCGCCGGCCAGCCCGCCAATAGTGCCGCCAGAGAGCGCCTTACCGAGTGTAGAGATCACTCCGTCGTCCTCATTGTCGAAAAGGGCCTTAAGCAGTCCAGCGCCGCCTCCTAGAACCGCCCCGGCGGTCCCACCGATAGCTGCCCCGCCCGTGTTGGAGAATGGCTGCAAGTTGACGCCACCCAAACTCCCGGCGGTTTGATCAATCGATCGGCCGATGTCTTGGGCGTTGGCGGCCTTCTCTCGCTCGTTGAAGTTGTGTGCGGCTGCCATCGAACCACCCACGGAACCTAGAGCAGCAAGCGCCGCCGGGATCAACGATGCGGGCGTCTTCTTACCTCTAGCCTTCAGCAAATCGTCCAGTGCGGTGCCTGCGATGCCTCCTGAGATGCCGCCAACAGCAGAGCTACCACCGGAGATCAGAGCTTGCAGTGGGCCGCCTGCTTCATTCCCTTGGATGGCTGGTCCGGCAATAGGCAGCAGCCCGTGCTTGGCGGCGGACATCATGTCCATCGACTTCGGTGCCTTCTTGGTAGGCGCTTCAGCTTGTGCGACGGTTGGCTCTGGAGCCTTCTCGCCCTCTGGCTGCTTGTTGCCCTCCGAAATCTTCTTGAGCGCCATGGTGCCGCCGCCGATGGCTGCCCCGCTGGTGCTTCCGATGAGAATGTTCTTCAGGCCCTTCTTCAGCGTGGGCTTCTCCTTGAGGAGGGTGGTCAGTAGTCCGCCTAGCGCCCCCACGCCGCCACCAACGGCTGCGCCGGTTGCGACATCACTCATCTCCGCCAACTTCTGAAGTTCGGTCATGTGCGGATGCTACCCGACCAGTAGGGCGCGAGCAAGTTCGGAATGGTGGAGCTAAAAAACAGCCCCAGCCGCCCTAGTGGCGGTTGGGGCTGTTGTCATTACCTTGGGCTGGTGCATGGGAGCGCTTTTGCTCCCGCAGTTACGGGTGGCCACCCGTAACTGCGGTCTCACGCTATAAACCCGGACGATGCCCGGCAGCGAACCGGTAAACGGCAGCTAGCCGTCCGCATCCCGCCACTTATCTATGCGGGTCTCTCCCCGCTGCCCTTCAGTGTATAGTGGCACGCTCGTCAAGGCGCTCCCATGCAACAACCCAAGGCCGGCGACTACACGTCGTCGTATCCGATCTGAGCGTGATTGCAGTATGTGGCTTTCTTCGCCTCGCTCTCCGTAATCTCGATCAGCAGGTCGATGAAGTGGCGAGCCTTCCGCAAGTCTTCCACCCCCGATTTTTCCTTCCATCGCGTGACATACTTGACCACCGAGCTCTCGCAAAAGCCGAGATTGTTGCGTTGGCAATACTCCACCGGCTGGATGGCTAGGCCTTTGTAGTGGCCGCCGCCGACCTGTTGATCGAGCGCCCGCTTGCCCAGGTTGCCTTGAATTCGCTGCTCCTCCGCCAGCTTCGCCGGGTCCATCGGAGTCAGTCTCCGCAACGCTTCCTCGAGCGTGATGGGGCGGTCAGGCTCCGTGGACGTCTCCAAGCGGGCGCGCACGCCTGCCGCCATCAGAGCCGCGCGCCTCATCCCAAGCTCCCGTCCCGACTGATACACTTCGGGCTCGGCAACAACACCATTACGCTGGCAATACTCCACCGGCTGGATGGTGAGGTCTTTGTAGTGTCCACCACCTACCTGTTGATCGAGCGCCCACTTGTCCGGGCCGGCTTGTATTTGCTGGTCTTCGACGAGCGCTGCCTTCGCCTTCGCTACGGTCGCCGCTAGTTCATCGATACCATCCCTACGCGGCGAACGGGAAGAGATGGATCGGCAGGCGGCAATAGCTTCGCTCAGCTGCCCCTTTACGCGGTCACCGCCCAGCTGCTGGGCCTTCTCGTGGATCGCCTCACCAAGAAGCTCCGCACCGCTGAGCGCGAGTCCGGAACCACGCTCAGTAGGATACACTTCGGGTCCGGCAACAATACCCGAGGCTACCAACGCATCCCGGTCCGGAAGGGTGTCAGCGGGATGTCCGCCTTCGCAGAGCCGATCATGGTGACACTTGCATCCCCGCCCGTGAGAGCGCTGCTTCTCGGCCATCGGGTGATGATCTGGAATGCTCATGCCAAACCTCCTTCCGGTGTCAGACCAATACGCGCCACCTTCTGGCGCTTGGGGACAAAACCGACCAGCGTGCCGTCGGTCTCCCGGGCGGCAACGATGGCGGCGCCCTCCGCTGCATTGGTGAGAAGGGCGTTGATTACGTCCAGGCAGGACAGGCCTTCTTGGGTGTGGGTGAGCAGCGCTTCAGCGCGGGGATCGGAGTCGAGCAGCTCGTTGAGCGTCTCTACGGCGACCGATACAATACGTTTGGATGTTCGAGTCATGTCTTCAGTGGATCTGGTTATTCTGGTTCGTCAATCACATTCTGTGTGTGCGAGGGTTCCTGTGTGTGCTCTGCGCCAGTCCCAGGGCTCGGCGCTTGGCCCCCACGGTGTCCTTGTGGATGCCAGCCACCTTCGCCACCTCGGCGTCTGTCTCTACGCCCAGCATTGCCAGCCACTCAGGCTCCCACTCCACCTTCTTGGTGGGGAACGAGATGCTGGGTATGCTGCGCTTGTGTCGCTGTGCTGCCACGGCGCTGGGTTGAATGTGCAGCTCGAACTCCTTGATGAGCTGCGCATCTGACATGGTCCCCAAGGCCGCCACCAGCTCCTCCGTCCACTCGGTGTGCGGCTTAGGCTGGTTCATCGTCGTCAGTTGAGGTCACCACAGCGTCCCCGTCTGCGTCCAAGTGCGGCGGTGGCCAGCCCTGTGCGCGGATGTTCAGGTGGCGCATAAACCGGCCCCACGCCAGCAGCAGCGACCGAATCACCAGGTAAATGGTAAGGAAGACCAGCAGGAACGTGAGTAACGGATTGTCACTGATCAGGTTTAGTAGTTGTGCAGTTTCTAGTGTGTTCATGTGGTTATTGATATTTGTCGAGTTTGCTGAAGCTCATTCCCACTCCTCCTCCTGTCGCTCCAGATCGCCGATAATGCGGGCAGTGTATTCGTCAGGGGTCTCGCGCACCTTTTTCTTTCTACGTTTACGTTCGGCTGCGAGCCCTTTTTCGCTCGCTCTGTATTTCGCCTGGGCGGCTCTACCCGCGGGTGACCTGCTGTAGAGCGCTGCTTTCTCCGGATCGGTCGACCTTCCGCTTTCCGTCTCGCCCGATAAGCCGCTACGTATTCCTTGGTCTGTTTGGTCTTCCTGGCCGGGAGTCCTTCCGCTGCGCGATACCGCCTATACTCAGGATTGATTTTGCCGTTTATCCGGCTGGCTGGGGGCGAACACCTTTCTGGTCGCCTCGCGACCTGGGGCAGGTAGTCTGGGGATATTTGTTGATCCATTTTCTTTTTTAAGTTCCCTTCGTAGTGTGTTTTCTTCTTTCGTCTTGGCCTTGTGACATCCCTTACAGAGGGCCACGAAGCCCTCCCTGGGGCAGTAGAGTCGCGCAATGAAGTCGTCCCAAGTCGTGAAGCCTTCCGGCCCCACGACTGGCTCTATGTGGTCGGCTTGCATACCCGTGGCCGGGAATAGGTCCTGGCACTCAGGGCACCGATGCAGCTTGCACCGGCGCCCTGTCTTAGGGTTGATGCCGTCCTCCACATACGCCTCTGCGATGCAGTAATACTTCTCCGGCCACCGGGCACCACGGAGGGCGCTCTTGATGAAGCTGACCATTCGTGCCTCGGTCCATAAACCGCCGCAAAATGGTCTGGCGATGTCCGTCCTGCGCTTAACGGCGCTCTTCTGTCCCGGGAGTCTCTTTGCCTTTTTCGTCGTAGCCATGTCCGTTTCTAGCCCATGGCGGTAGGCTGTCAACCGCAGGCGGGTTGGTTTCTCTGATTGCCGTGTCGATCAGCAGATTCCGCTGGGCGTCCCGCATGTAGCCGTTCTGGACGCGGCGGAGGGTGTCCCGGGCGAACGCCAGTCGACGCTCCAGATCCCGCATCTTCCCCCGCATTATCAGTCCTGTGGCAGGGCCGGATCGAGCCATACAATGTAGGTAGCATGCGTCCGCCTCCGGCGTTGGGTAGTCTTCAAGGTTCATCGTCCGCCCACTTTCCTTTGACCTTCAGGAATGCCTCAGCCTGTTGTGCCGGCGTCGCTGCGAGTAGAGCGCGGGCAGTGGCCCATTTTCCTGCGTCGTCCAGCGTCCCGGCGATGTCGCACAGCTTCAGCATGTATTCCGGCCACTCTTCGTCGTCCAGTGTCCTCAGCGCCTTCGACATGGCGTTGCGGCATTTGGGGTAGTCCGGGCAGTCCAGAAGCACCGTAGGGGTAGACCCAACCGTAAGGCTGCACATGTAGCCTGACACTTGAGGACGCAGTCCGAGTAATTTCGCTATGGCGATTCGTTGTGCATTAGCTGTCATGATATTTTTCCAGTGTTATTGGTTCGATACGCTCCGAGAGACGCAGCACGCCATCTTCGCTTCGCAGGAGCTGCAGGACGATTTGCTTCTACGCTTTCCCGGCGAGCACCTGGTACACGCCGCCGTTGTCCATCTCCACGAGAATTAGGATGGTTTTAACTTTCATCGTCCAAGTCCGGTATAAACAACTGCATAGGCTCGTCGTGCTCCTCGTAGAGGCTGTAGAGCTCATAGGTAGCATGAACGATGGGCGACAGCACTGTGTTTACGAAGCACTCGATCTCGCCCTCGTAGTTCTTCAGGCTACACTGGAACACCCAGAGCCCAGCCTTGAACGAGCGCTGCCACTCAGGGTCATCGTCGTCCCACGGCATGTAGGCAAGCGCCCCGAAGGGGATGAAGTCACATCGACCGACGTCCGCCCATTCCGCGATGAATGGATACTGCGGGAATGCCTTCGCAACATCTTCCCAGAAAATACCCTCGCGCCGATTCATCACCATATCGATGACCGGCCAAAACTCTTCCTTGATTGATAGTTTGGCCCGCAGGCCTGTGTACATTCCCATGTTAATTGTCTTCGTTTAAATACTTTTCAAATTCCAGGTTCAGATAGCGTTCCATTTGTGCAAGCAGCTCCGGGTATTTCGACACAAAAGCGCTGACGCTCTGGAGTGTGGCGACGCAAGCCATACGCGCTGGGTCGCTCGGGACAGGGATCTCACCGCGGACTATGCTGATGATGTAATCGAGCGTCGGAACGACATAAGGATCAGTGGGCATATCCTCTACTGCGACGTCGGGGGAGTATTCTGGCCCTTGCGGATCCATTCTTTTGATCTCAGATTCCGGCACCTCTGCCTCCTCCTTCAACAGCTCCTCTATCTTATTACGGGCGTCGCACCAGATGGGGTCTTTGCCACGGCGCACTGCGCATGCCCCTCCGCCGAATTCATCGATGCGCGGTTTGCGGCACGTGTAGGCCCAGTTGAAGATGAACGGCGCGTCGATCTCCAGACCGTCGAGCAGCTCCTGAACCAAGATGGCGACGTGTTCCACATCGATTGACTCGCCGTCGTCGTGAATCCACAGGCCTTCATCTTCCTCGAATTCAGCCTGAAAGCCTACGTATTGTTCCTCGGAGTTTTCCAGCTCCTCCTTGACGCGCGCCACGATGAGGATTGCTTGCTCCAGTTTGTCTGCGGGTATCTCGAGCATGCTCGAGCTTTGGCAATAGTTGTTGGCCATATATTTATTTTTTAGTTGGATCGCACCAAGCGTCGGTGCCATGCCCCGCATTGGGGCGCTCTCTGTCACACACCTTGCACTCTACGGTGTTGATCGTCTTCCTGCTCCAGTGCGCGCGATGCGGCTTAGTCCTGTCCATCACGCACGTGTTGTCGCAGTGCTCGCAAGGTTTGTGCTCCACATCCTTGCAGCACCAAATGCAGCGTAGGATTGGTTTTTTGCCGAATGCCCGGTCATAGTTCTCACGCCACGTGTCGTTTACCGTGTGTCTTGCTCTGTCTCCTTTGCCTGCCATGACTTAGGGTAGTTTGTTTAGTTGCCAGATGACGACAATGACCATCGCCAGTATTACGGACTGCGGTTGACGATATGACATCACGAGATGGCACGCCACGAATATTGCGTAACCGATAGTGAAATCCTTTATTTGTATGAATTGCCAGGTGATAATGACGAGCATAGTCAGCAGTGTGACCTGTAAAGCGCCGATGATGAAACCTCTCATTTGTATGTTTTGTAAACTTGTTCCTTTGTGAATTGTGGCACGCCCAGTATGTCCTTGAACATGCTCTTCTCTCCTCGCTTTACCCGGTAGCCTGCGACGCTCCATTCGTTGAACGAGCAGCAGCTGTCCTCGTCCAGACTGTTCCTCTTCTCCAGCCACTCCTCCCACGCCGGGTTGCGTGCTACGGTGCCGTCCCTGTTGAAGTCCAGGCTGCAGTAGGTGCGCGCGCCGTAGGTTGGTTGCGGGGCCAGCGCCTCATTCAGGGCGTCCAGCTTGTCCTGTAGCTTCATCGATCAGCCAGCGACGTATTTGGCGGTAGGCTGAACGGTGAAGACATCGGGCCGATGTTGACAGGCCGCGCCGGCCGGACGCTTCCGCAGTATGACTGGCTATCCAAGAACGTCACACCGCTGTCGCAGGTCACTGGGGAAAGCGGCGAAGGGCTCGTCTGGCGGTAATACGGCAGCGGACTGATCGCAGGCTGCGCCTCCCGCCAGTATTTATCGAAGTTCTTCTCTGGGCAAGTTGCCTGTAGCAGTTGATTCAGCGCGCTCTGGAGATCCCGCGCCTCCTCCATGGTGATCTCCAGGTCCTTCCCCGAGATCGTCAGTTTGATTTTCAAATTCATGTGTCTATTTCTATGTCGTCGTTGAGGTCGATCTGACCGTCTTCAATGGCTTTCATAGCTTCGTCTTCCGTGGCGAAGCGACGCTTCTGCCCGCCTTTGTCGTAACCCATGGAAAGCCCAATTAGCTGCTCATGCTTGGGATTTGCTAGAGTTTTACTGCGGTCTTTGATGGACCACAGCATCTTGCTGGCCATCATCTTTTCCTTCACGTCCGCGACTGCTGCTTTAGAACTCGGGACGTGGATGGAGGAGGTGTTGGACAATATGACTCCGTCGATGGACATAAATGTCTCATAACCAGGAACAGTGAGGTCGTAGCCTGTTTCGATCTGCCCCGTCTTCTCGACGGCGACGACGGGCGACCAGCTGATGGACGTGTTATTCACGCATTTATCAATCCAGGTAATGACGTCGGCGTCATGCAGGGCATTCCTATACGGCGTCGCACCCCTGAGAAGGTCGAGCAGGTCCTGCTTGAGCTTGACGCCCAACCTACCCTCACGCAAGGGGACCGACAACCTGGCAGCAAGCTTCAGGCCGAGCTTATATCGCTCCGCTGTATCTTGCTTGGGGTGTGTGCAACGGATGGCCTCCCGCAGAGACTTAGACAACTCTGGTGTAAATGGCTGCGCCGCCGGGTCGAACGCTTCCAGCGTCTCGACAATACCAGCTACATACTCCAACCGGTGCCTTTCCTCCGCTTCGAGTGCCGTAGTGACGCTCTTCACAGCGACGCGGGTCAGCGCGCCGCTGTTCATACCGCGGAACCACGAAGTGTATACAGTTTGCGCATCCATCCGGTGGCGTAGGTGCGCGGAGGTTCCGCCGCGCTCATCGGGCCTGATTTTGGGGTGCGGCAAGTCGCGCATAACGCGTTGCGCCACGTGCTTAGGCAGCACGACTTTGTCGAACACCGCCGCCGAGTTCGCCTCGCTGGATACGTGAGTATTGATGAAGGCGTCCCGCTTCCAGTCGCACGCCAAGTCGTTGAAGATCCCGATGTGCTTACAGTCGGGCGCCGACAGGCTCATTTGCCACGCCACATTACCGCCGGAAGTAACACGTGAGAACGATATGGAGGCATTGATGCCAAGCGTCGCGCAGAGCGTCTGAACCTCACGACACATGCGAAGCGATGTGCTACTGAACGCGCACATCAGTTGCGGCTTACCCTTACCGTGAGACACCGAGCACGAGCCGTCGGTGTCGACCAGACCGCACAGCAACCCCCTACGAAACGCTTCGGGCGCGGAGAGAGCGAATGCAGGTAAGTGTTTGTTCGCGGAGCCTGATGTGTGGGCGTCCCCGCTACCTCCCAATGCTAGTGAAAGGAACTCCGCCAGCTTTTCGCTGTGTTTGAAATTGTAAGTGTATTTGACGGTGTCGCCGTATCGCGCAGCGTCTTCAGCAGCCAGCGAAGTTTGAGAGAACTCGCGCAGGTCCTCGACGCGGAGGTCCTGCTGCAGGATGTCAACCATCCGCCGGGCATTGTGCCCTTTTAGGTCCGCGAGACATATGCATCGCGACCCAGCCCACCGGCGCTCTGCGTAGTAGGGCTGGTCTCGCTTGTCCCACCAACCGTCACCACACAAGGCGCCCAGCAGCCAGCCCGTGCGGAATGTGAGAGGTAGCGATGCGAACACGCAGTCGTCCTCCGTCACGAATACTGACGTACGCAGGCCGCACGCGGACATCACCTCACGCGTGTCACGAACAAAAGGCACGACAACTTTTTTTTCCAACGCTTGCGTTGGTGTGAAACGTCGCAGTTCCAGGTCGCCGGCGCCAGGGTCTATGGCGTAGACGGCCCGAGGGTCGTCGTCGGTGAAAATTTGGCGGTTGGCTTCGAGCGTAACGATCTCGATAGGGAGGCCCTCGTGGACACTGTAGTGCGACACATCAGCCCACACCGGATTTCCGGAGGTAGAATCGTGAGCGATCACCTTGCACCCTGCGACGGCCGCAAAGAACCGCACGCGCGACTGATCTGAAATTTTTTCACTGAGCTGCTCTCCGCGGGGGAAATCCTCAAGATCAATGACATGAATTTCGTGAGTATTCACGTCGAGCACAGGCAGCTGCAATTTGGCGAACATGCTGGTAACCGTGCGCGGATCCAGCCTACTTGTCGATGACAATAACGGCGGGTATGAAAATAAACCTAGTGGAGCGGCGACAACGACGCAGCCGTGCTGAAGATCGCCGTCGTGGTCGAGGGTCATACCCTCTGCGATGAAGGTGTTGGCTTGTATCGCATCACCTTTAACCATGTGAGGTATCTGTCCGACTACGTTTGTTCGGTGCCAAGCAGGGCTGCGCGTCATCACGACCGGCCTATTCGGCATCTCGCTCTCCAGCGCCTTCAGAGCTTGAGGTGATCTGTCTTTAACGTGCCTCAACGCCGATGGCGGTGACATACCACTCTGCACCAAGCGACGCTGAACGTAGTTACCGTAGAGCTTCCACGCCATGGACTCCGGGATACCAACCTCGTCCATACCCAAATCTGCATCGGGCACCACCACGCCACGCCCAACCGAGTCCACAGGCTTAGAGAGCATCTTGGACTGATAGAAACTCGTCTTGGGACTGCTCCCGGTTACCGTCTCGAAGAAGCCTTTCACCGCCCTGGCCTTGGTCTTCGGATTGGGACTCTCCCCGTAGCCATACGCGGCCTTGGCTGCCTTGTTCATGTCCGCATACACCTCGCCGGCGTTCTCTGGTCCTAGCTCCTTGGCTGTGCGCTCATACAGCCGCCGGTATTCGATCAGGTCTTTGTAAAGCTCGTTCGCGTCCCCCGGGAGGAACGTATTGCCGGTGATCGAGAAGGGCCTGAACTTGGGCGGGATGACTGGGACGTGATTGAGCATCAGGTCAGTCGTGCTCATGTCATTCTTTTTGAGGCCGGAGATGATGTTCAGCAGCCGTATCGCACGGGGGCGCGCCGTCTTCTTCTTTGCGGTGATGATGTCGCGCTGCTCCTGCTCCAGAGAATCCAGATCGAGTGTCTGGAGCGCGTGCATGATGGCCTCTGGGCCCGTGGTCGGTGGCAAGCTGGTCATGTGCGGATCATACCGCCTGTGCGCCAGCTTGCCAGCCTGGAATTACGGCGCGAGCAGGACGGCCTCTCCGCGCTCCCGTAGCACTGTAAGCAAATCCTTCACGGCGTAGTCCATCCACCCCCAACGCTGGACTACACGGTAGGCCCAGTGCCTGTCGTCCCAAAAGCCGCAGTCAACATAGCCGCGCCCTGGGAGAGCCTCCACAGCTTCCTCGTGGTCGGCTAGGATGGCGAGGATCGGCGCTCCTGTGAGATCGCCACAGACGGAAGGATCAATCCAACACAGGTCGGAGTTGGCGAGCAGATGCTCCAGCGCCTCCTCGATCGTGTCGGCGTCAGCCAACTCCTCCGGATTGTCGGCGATCAGCCGCAAGTTACCGTTCGGTAGTATTTCGTATCTCATGACGGTTGCTGAATGTTTTGTTCCTGTTCGGTAACTTGCGCCTCCGGCTCGCCGGCCTCTTCAATTCCTCCTCGGTTCATTGGGCCTTCTGGCATCTCCTCGCCCCAACACCGGTTGACCGTGTAGTATCGCGTGATGGCAGCGGAGCACTCGGGGTGGTATCGGCCTTGATAGAAGTCTCCCTCGAAGATGCCGGATGTAGAGACAGACGGATCACCCTTGTGGATGGTCTCCGAGCACCAGCCGCACCAGCGGGAGCGGCGCGTTTTCTTTACGTATGTTTCGTTGTGAAAGCTCATGATGTTAAATAAAACCAGCCCCCGCCACCACGGCGGGGGCTGCGATCCTTGGTGTCACTTGGACATGCCAAAGTAGGATCATTATACAATGTATTATGACACTGGCGCGTCGCCTTTGCCTGCCTCAGAGATGAGCAGTCGCCCCTCCTCCACATCCCACATTACCGTATAATTACGCCAGACCAGCCAGCCAGCCGGCGGCGACCTCCTCCAGCGCAGGGAGGTCCGGTAAGGCCGGACCTCCCTTGGCAAACACGAGCAGGATGATAGCGGAAGCGAAGTCGGCGGCCCTTACGTGACCCCCGGAGTCTGTAATCACCTTCAGCGGAGGCCAGCCCGGCGGTAGATCAATACCCAGGACAGTCGATGCGTTCTCTGCCGTAGTGACTTCTTCTGGTATGCCAGCCGGGTAACATGTCAGGTCGATGATCAAGGCTCTGCCGCGAATAGCGGAGGTTTGGGTTCGTCGTCGTGGAACGCATTGGTGTAGACGGGAGGGCGATCAGGTGTCCCGCCCTCGGCCGAGTTCATCACCGCGCCGTTGATGAGCATCGCCAGCCCTTCCAGGCGTGACTCAGTCATCTTGGTCTTGATCTCGATCTGCATGCGCATCGGCCACGAGTCCAAGGTGATCCGTGCTATTTCGAGCAGGGTGAGGATCTCGGTGTCCAGGTGGGTCAGTAGTTTCTTCTTATTGAGTGTTCGTAGGTCAGTCATGTCATTTGTTTTCCCATGAGTGGGTGATACAGGCCGGACCATCCGCACCCGTCCATTTCTTCAGCTTCGCCCTCAGGACGCTGGTTGCCGTTGAGGCCAGCGCACCAGGCGCGGACCTCCAGCCCGGCTCCTTTACCGAACTCCTGCACTTCCAGCTGTCCGTGTCCGCACTCCGGGCACTGCTCGCAGTCTTGCGGCCAAGGATGTTCCCATCCGGCTTTCTCTTGCTCAGAGTTCACGTGCGGGGTCTGTGTGCGCCGTGACCAAGGCGAGAATAGCGTATTGCGTCCATCCCTCCTCGACGAGGAAGTCTATTTGCGATGTGAGTCCTCCGTTGTTGATCGCCGCGATGCGTTCACCCAAGGCGGATGCAACGGCGTCGTCAAGGTAGGAGCTTTCCGCGCCCATGTCCTCTAGCTTTTTGACAATTTCTAGTTTGTTCATTCGGGTATGTATGCTTATATCTCTAATTTTTACGCATGATCTCTGTGATATGGTTTGATTTCTTCACCGGGCTCCAAGATGGTGTAATACTTGAAGTCCACCTCATACATGGCCCCTGCCAGCATGTTGGCAAGCGGGCGCACCTCTGCCGGACGATACCTGCCGATGACGTAGGGCCAGTGCCAGACACGCGCCTCGATCAGACCGTTCGAGCAGTGGCTCAGGTCCCAGCCCAGCCCGCGCGCTTCCAGATCCGCTATCAATGCGTCTACGCTTTCCTGCATACAATGACCAACTCCTTTCCGTGTTGACGGGAGTAGGCCAGATCCAGAGGTGTGGAGTCGATTCCTGAGAGTATCAAGGAAGCGAGCTTGCGCTCCTCTGCGGCGGTCATGGGACTGACCAGTGTGCAGCTAAGGTGAGCCCACCCGTCGGATTCTGGATACTTCTTCAGTAGGTCTTTCTTGGTGATTTTCATGGTTCTTCGATGGTGAAGCCCTCCCAGTAGGAAGAGCCGAATATATTCTCGTAGCCGTGCACGTTCATCAGGTCATGAATGCGGATGGCGAACGGCTGCGCATCCCATTCTTCAGCGGTGAGTCCGACTGTCGACAAGAAACTGTCCCAGTCGACCCAGTTGTATTCCTTACGCAGGTCCAGCGTCGAGTTCATGACCGCGCGGTCGAAGGTCACCGGATAGCGGTCCGTGATGCGATACAGGAAGATGTGGTCGTCGCCGTGCTCGTCCGGTTCGTCCAGCTCGCGCCAGATTAGATCATACTCAAACAAGGAGGTCGACAAATTTGCATCTGTACCAACCCATCCTTGGGCCTCCAGAAGAGGAATGGTGGCGAGGTTGTCCGTGTGCTGCGGGTTGTCTGGGTGTGGTATTGTCATCTGTGTGGTGGGTGGTGGATAGCGGCACCCATGAATGCGGCTGCACCCATGATACCGAAGATGCTCTTGCGGATCCTGTCGCGCTCTCTACGCTTCGCGCGTATACCATCTTTCTCCTCTTCGGTGAGTAGCTCCCACGCCGTGTCGGCCGCCGCTTGGTCGCGCTCCCTCTGCAGGCGGGCGTTGATCTGACTGTCTTCTTCGGCGGCTTGCGACTGAAGCACACGTTGCTCATAGCTGCCGCGTTTCTTGGCTTGTCCCATGGCTATAATACTGGTTGTCCCATTTTGTCGGCGGTTGCATGTATGGGGATGATGTTACCGTCTTCGATCAGCGCTGCGAACTTACCGCACCCGTCGATGAACCAGTTGTCTGACTCCGACTCCGCAGAGTTTGGCGTGCAGCGACGCTTGGGGTAATCCACATGGGTGTGCCCGACGATCTGATCTATGCCACGCACAGCGGTGTGCTCTAGTCGATCCACCCAGAACGGGCCAGCCGCTTCGCTCTTCCCCATGCGGGATCCCTGATTGAGCCAGTGGTGGTCGCCGCCGGCAAACAGCGCCTGCTGGTACTTACCACTCTGCGCCATGATCTCGCGTAGGTGCTCTTCCGGCGTCCTGTCACCCAACCAACTACACCGACCACCACCGGCAGCGTCCTTGGGATCGGAGACGCCGTAGATGTTCGCGAGAGTAAGGCCAGCGTGCGACAGGATCAGCAAGCGACCAGGACGGTCGACCAAGTAGACCATACCCACACGTCCCCAGTCTCCGCGTTTCAGCACGCCTTCAACTGCTTTGTGCTTCTCGCGTGTCCACCCTGGGCACATGTTGAACGACACAGACCGCCGATACGGTAGGTCGTGGTTGCCCATCAGGTGTATCCTACCAGGCTGATACAGGCTCCAGCGCAGCCATTCGGCAGTCTTCTTCGCTTGGGTAGGACCATCATGGAAGCTGTCAAAGTAGTCACCCAAGAACACCTTCGTGTGGTCCGGGTAACGCGCCGCGGTGTCCTCCGCCCACTCCACCTTGTTGTGTATGTCAGGAATTACGAGGTAGTTCATCTTACGTGGTCGGGGAATATACACGTATCGTGCCCGAAACCGGAGCAGACCTCATCGCGGATGTTCTTGTAGCTGGTGATCAGGTCCTTTGCGAGAATCTGAAAGCCCAGCAGCACGAAGCCCGCGTGACAAAAAGCCAAGCCAGCCAATAGGGGTAGTTGATGTATCATGGTTTAGGATATGTTCCAGCGTTCTTTTCTGATGCGAATAACGTGCTCTCTTACTTCTGTCGGAAGGTTGTGAAACCGGATCACCGGTGCCTCTACCTTCTCCAGTTCGTCGTTACTGACGGAGAGGCAGCTGCGCAGCCCCAGTATCCGCAGATACTGGAGCGCGACAATGGCCTCCGCCAGCTCTATTTCCAATTGCTTCTTAGTCATCGTAGAAGTAGCCCTGATCGGGGCAGGGCTCGGGGTCCTTCAAATCCTCCCACTTGGCGTCCGGGTCGCTGGTGAATCGCGGCAGCACCACGCCTGTCTGGTCGTCCTTGAAGCTCAAGTCGAGCCCGGCGGATCGCGCGTCTGCTGCTGCGTTGGCGTGGCCGTTCAGCCCTGCCACGACTTCGTAGAAGTCTTTACCGCCAAACTCGCCGTAGCCGTCGTAACAGTCCTCCTGATACTTGGTCCCATCGGGCAAGACCAACCACACCGTGAAGGTGGGGCGACTTGAGTGCCAGTTTGCGATGGATTGGCCTTCACTTGTCTTCCATGAAAAGAATCCCATTTTGTTTAGTGTGTGTGTTGTTGAATTTGAATCTTTGCGTCCCGCTCGGCTACCAGCCACATGTTCCATAGGTCGGGAAATCCAGCATCCTCGAAGATGCGCTCGGCGTATTTCACCTCCTTGATCACCTGATTTGCGTCGAACACAACCAGCTCGCGTTTGACGAAGCTACAGGGGTCCAAACGCAGTCTGGCGATAGTCCCCCTCAACCTGTTCCGCCGGTAGCTGAGGCGACGCTTCAGCCTTTTGTATTCTTCCTGCGCAGTGCTCATTCGAACTTGGCTAAGCTCTCCATAAGCTGCTTGACCCAGACGCTGCGCTCCGCAGCGCGCTCCTCTTCTTTCTTAAGTTCGCGACGGTGGTATTCAAGGCCGCTCTCCAAGCTCTCCCGCTCCGAATCGATCCATTCGCGACCGGTCACGCTCTCTAGCTGCGCAATTTGCCGCTGGTGGTAATCACCCCCGCAGTCAAACTCAATGCTCTCTTGGATCTGGCTGATCATGAACTGCCGGTATTCGTCGTGCTCACTGGACGGCGATACGTAAGCTTCCGCTTGAGCCAGCATGGCCTCGTATTTGCCGCGTAGCACTTTGTTGTTGGCAATGGCGCGCTCGTGATATTCAAGGTCCTTCAGCTTCGCCGCGTCAGCACGGATCTGCGCCTCCGCCAAGCTGAGACTCGACAACTCCGTCAGCCCAGCGCGAGCTTTGTCAATCTCGTCGGCGTGATAAGTGGACACACCGAACTTCTCCGGGATTGGCGCGTCACGGGGCTCATCGCGCATCGTGACCAGGGCCCCGAAAGCTCGGGCGCAGCCGAGCGCGTATTCCTTGAATGTGACTCCGTCTGCAATGCGGGCTGTGTATCCTGTTGGCATATAATTAGTGATGGTTGGTCGTTTCTTTGTCTTTCAGCTTCTCCACTACCTCCGCCATCGAAATGGGGGTGTAGTTCACACAGGGCGCCCCCACGTCCATAGAGCGTCCGATACCGGGTAATGCGCCGTGACTGTGACCGTATAGGTGGTAGGCCCCGTGGTAGAGGCTGTTCTGGTCAATCAGCTCCAGCACAGTGTCCAGGGTGCTGAGCGAGAACTCCTCCAGCGCGCGCTGTAGCATGCCAGCGGATTCACGCACCTTGGCCGATGCCTTGTTCTGCGTGCCTTGCTTATCCTCTTGAATGGCCTTGGGAATCTGCACGTGGAAGTGCTGCCAGATGACGTTGCGCACCTTGTCCACGTTCTTATCGGTGCCGGCCTGCGCGTTCTCATGGAAATACAACCCGGAGATGGGCTGCGCACGCACGTAGTCGGCTAGGGCCTTGATGGACGGAGCGTAGTGCTCCGGGACGCCTGTGACGTCCCACACAGTGGTCAGGCTCAGGTCTGGGTTGATGATGACCGCCCCGCCGACTTGGCGGATGAAGGCTTTACAACAATTGCAATTGTGCTCCTGCCGGTCGGCCTCAGCGAACGTGTCCAGATACTGGAGCCAGATGGCGTCCCGATCATAGTCGACGACGAACAGCTTTCCAGCTTTCGTCATAGTGTCGAACTGTGCCCGCACGAGGGCCTTGAGGGTTTCGAATGTTCCGTCGATGAGGGCGGGCTGCGGCGCTGCTGTCTTGGTAGGTGTGGTAGTTTTCATGTATTTTTCTTAGTAGATTCTGGAATATTCTATCGTGGCGTAGGCGCTTTACACCGCCACCTCCAGTTTGATCGCCGGATGTGGATCGTAACCCTCCAGTGTGAAGTCCTCGACCTTGAAGGAAAAGATGTCCTTCACCTCGGGGTTAATCCTCATGGTAGGCAGCGGACGGGGATCCCGGGAGAGCTGCTCCGCCACTTGGTCCGTGTGGTTCTGGTAGATGTGAAGGTCCCCGTAGGTGTGGACGAAGTCGCCCGGAACCATGTTGACGCACTGCGCCACCATCATCGTCAGCAAGCTGTAGCTGGCGATGTTAAAAGGCACGCCGATGGCCAAATCACAACTTCTTTGATAGAGCTGACAGGACAGGCGGTAGAGGGGGACATTATACTTCTCTAGGCAGCCCTCCACGTCACCGCCGTTCGCATCTGCGGCGTAAATGTCCGTCAACTCTTGAGGTAGCGACCTTGGCGGATTGCCGGAGTCCGACGGTAAACCATAGAAGCTTTCGATCAGAAGGTCCATGCGCTCCTGCTGCGTCAGCTCCTCAGTGTAGAACTGGAACAGGCAGTGGCACGGGGGCAGCGCCATCTGGTCGAGCTCGCCGGGGTTCCAGGCGGTCACGATGTGACGGCGGCTGTTCGGGTTGAACTTGAGATCGCGGATCAGGTTGGCGATCTGGTCGACTTCAACTTTGGCGTCTCCCACGTGACAGGTGTCGTCCCATGTGGGATCCACTGCTACCCACCGGCGCCACATCGCACCATAGATCCTTCCCAGATCTCCGGTTTTGTAATTGTTGTGATCACGCTCGTGCATGATATTGCTCCACTCCTTCCAGATGCCGACGTTTTGGTCGCGGAGGGTCTTCTCGTCGGTGTCACCGGCTAAAAACCATAGCAATTCCGCGATGATACCCCGGGTGAACAGTTTCTTGGTGGTGAGCAGGGGGAAGCCCTGGCTGAGATCACAGCGGAGCTGGCGGCCGAAGACGCCATAGGCGCCGACACCAGTGCGGTCGGCGCGGAAACGGCCGTTGTCTTTTACGTCTTGGAGTAGGTCTAGGTATTGTTTCATGTTGTTGGTTCAGTTGTCCACAGCTCGTCCACGACGTCCTGCGGGGCTTTCTCAAGTTTGTGAGGGATTTCGAAATGGAAAGCGACGGATGACGTGATTACGCCGTCCGCCGCTACCGGTATACTGATGGTCGCCCCTTGTTGGGGAGGGTCGCTTTTACACGCTGTGAACGCCATACCGCTCCGACTCACCAGAACCATCTGGTAAAGCCCGAACGAGTTGGTGTTGGACGACACTGCCGCCACTTTGAATTCTACTGTTTTTTGCATGGGTGCGTTTTTTACGGATGGTTTACTGCGATGGAATGACGCGTTTTAGGAATCAGGTTTACTTAATTCTACAGACTCACTGCGACGAATTGGTTTACTTTGGATCAAAGGTGCATTCGCTTTTCTAGGTTTACTGGACGATCCTGATGCGCTAGCCAATGTTGGTTTACTTGGGCGAAATGGCGCATTGGTCTACCTTGGGTTTCTCTGATTACATGATACACTGCTGCGTTTCGGGTTTATCAACAAAAAAGGTAAGCTGCATTCACCTGGTTTACTAGGAACTGCTGGCCCGTTAACGGGTAATGGGTGACTGGACGTTTTTGACTCACTTATCATTGTTGGTTTGCTGGCGAGTAAAGGTGCGCTACATGTGTCTGGGTTGCTTGTCGTTTTTGGCGCACTGCTCGTCTCTGGTTTTCTCGGAGGTGTAGTTACGCCCGCCGGTATGGTTTCGCATACCGGCGGGCGCAATTTATACTTCAGTGGTTCGTTCGGATGCTCCGGATTACTGTGGTCGGTTGACTCACTACGGCTTGTTGGTTTACTTCGTAAGAATGGCGCGCTAGTGCGGGTTGGTTTGCTTCGAATTCATGGCGCGCTCCCTCATTCTGGTTTACTGGATCATGGTGGCGCGCTGACTTCCTATGGTTTTCTCTAACCTCGTCGGCGGAAATCAAATTACCCCATACTTCCCCAATCCATTAACGGCTCCCCGTAGGCGAACATAGGGACAACAAAAGGGACGGCGTCCACAGCGATAGGTTCGTGAGGCCGATAGGAGTGGTGGGGCCTGCGCCCCAGAACAGCCACGGCGTATGGCTCCGTCACCGGGAGGCCCTCGATCTTACGCCACGCCACCCAGAAGTCGGCGAGGAACATCTTCATCATGTAACGCTTGGCTGCCCGGTCACGGTGCATGTCGGACGTCTCACACCACATCAGCTGCCGCACAACACCGCCCTCCTTGACGGTGGCAGGGCACGGCTTGTGGCTGTGCCGCTGACGGTGCTTGTATTGCATGTAGATCTCGACGTAGGGCGAGAGTATCTCCGCTACGCACGGAACGTCCTTGCGAGCAGGCACATCGCCCTTCTTAGGCAGGTCGCGCCGGCAGCGCAGCGCCGGGTCGTGCGATTCGTAGATCTCTTCGGTGGTCGGGAGCCAGCGGAGGCCTGCCTTGATAATACAGTCGGACATCACGCCCACCACTTTCGCCTTCTTGCGGACGTCATGGGACCGTAGATTGACGCGATCCATCTTATAGCCATCCTCGATGCGCAAGCGCATCCAACGGGGAGACATATGCTCGTTACGCTTGCTCATGCCCCGTCCATCCTTGTGCACGTCGAGACCCAGGAAGGCCCAGAACGATGACACGTTTGGCGCGCGATACGGGTTGAGCTCCGCCATCAGGAAAGCGCACAAGGAAGGTCCGAGTCCGCGGATGTGAAATAGGAACTCGGAGTAGATCCGCTCTACCTTGAGGAGCTTACCGAGAGCCGCCAACTGCACCTTCTCACTGTGGACCATGTTCAGGAAGCCGTGCACGGCGACCAGCTCGGCGTAGGTGGTGATCAGCCCGTCGCTCTCGAACTTATCCATGCGTGGCAGTTCCTTGGCGCAACCCTCTGTCATCTTCTTGTAAGACTCGGAGATCTCGTCCAAGAACTTGGCGGCGTCGGGTTTCTCCTCGGCTGCCTGCGATGGCTCCAGCCCCAAGTGGGAACGAAGCTGCGCATACACCCGGTTGCCCAAGGCGACGCGCTCATCCATGAGCTTGTAGTAGCTGCGGACGACGAGGCGCAGTCCGGGGTCAATGGGCGACTCAGGCAGGCTGTCGCGCCACGCACTGTATTCCTCGACCGTGATGTGCTCGCGGGCCTGAATGTTCTTGTAGGATTCAAATGTAGGTGCTGGCTGTGTGTTATTATATGTGTTCATGATTATACTTTATTGATTGCTTTTTTGCTTAGGTTTTCTGGCGTTACGTGGCTCACTGTATCGTCCTGGTATTCTCTCCGCCGTAGGTGCGCTCGGTGGCGTTGGTTTACTTTGATGACGCGGCGCGCTGCGTGGCGTTGGTTTGCTAAACATCTATGGCTCACTATCCTATTATGGTTTTCTTCAAGTAGGTGGTTCGTTCATGTAGTTTGGTTTTCTATTCTGCAATGACACGTTGTCATCAGCTGGTTTTCTTGTGGTGGTTGACACACTGTTTTTCAGTGGTTTACTTAACATCAGTGGTGCGCTGGCGGGGCGTGGGATACTTTCGACAAATGGCGCGATTACAAGATGCGGGTTACTGTGGCTTGTCGGCTCACTGAATGGGACTGGTTTACTCTGCCTATGCGGTGCGCTAACAAACGATGGTTTTCTTTTGGGGGATGGCGCGTTAATAAGAGGTGGTTTACTTTGAGGTTTAGACGCGCTTTGGCAGTCTGGATTACTTGGCAGGTCTGGCGCGCTTCTTCATAATGTGCTTCTGCTATCCGATGGCGGAGTAGGTTCAGTTCAGCTCATCACAGAGTGCCTCGATCTCTTCATCGTCGAGCGGAGCATGCGTGCCGTAGTTTGACGCCACATCCCGCTGCGCCTCCGTGATATTACCGGCGAGCAGCTCGTCCTGATACAGCCTCAGCGCCGACAGCACCGTCCCCAGCGCGCGCGGAGACAGGTGAACGGCGTCCACGGACTCGTAGGAGATCTCCCAGTCGCCGAAGTTGGTGATGCCTTCGTAAATCTCCCACCGGTCGAGCATGCTGAAGAAGGCTCCGTAGTCCTCTGTCTCTGCAGCACCACGCAAGGCCTCCAAGCCGCCCTCCGGCACGTCGTAGCGCCCGCATTCTGCATCTTCTACGCCGGACTCCTCGATGCGGTCCTCCAAGAACTCGCGCAGTGTCATATCCGGGCGGAATAGTCCCACCCAGCGCTCGCCCTGCCTCGTGAAGAAGTGTGACTGATCACCTTCATCGAAGTGATTGTCCAATACTAAGACGTTCATATGGTGTGGATGTTGGATTGAGTCGAATTGATTGCCTCCGCGTACAGGCCCCTGCGTTGGAAGATTTGATTCATTTTGTCGTAAGCCTTGTAGTCCTGGTAGTCCATGTTGAACAGGGGAGCCAGATCGCCGCCGTCGTGGCGCACCACGCACAGCACGTGCTCGTTCACCTGCCAGCCCTTGTCCCGCCACTCCTGCGGCGAGTAGAAGGCCTTACAGCCGCCGGTGGCGGCCGGACGGTCCCACAAGCTGCCAGCGAAGTCTCTGACCTCCAGCAGTGCGGTTTTCACGTTCTGAGGAATGTCCACCGGCAACGCCAGCTCCTCTTCCAGCGGCTTTATACCGCGCTGCTCGGCGAGCTCTCCCCACGTGGTGACGGACTCGAACTCGCAACAGTCGGTGTTGAAGAACATCATGGAGGAGCTCTCATCCTCCATTTCGTTCTCGAACTCCTCCCACGCATGAATGTTGTATTGCATGAACGCCAGCACCATCAGAGGGTAAGGCCCATCCAATAGCTCTCCGCTCAAAATCCAACCCTCTTCCCGGCATGTTCTCTCGATATCGCTTGGTGTAATCATGGTTCAGTTGGTTGGTAGCCTTCCATCTCGCCGGCCTCGGCATCGAAGTTGTCGATGGCCGACTGCAGGACGTCGAACGGGTCATGGTCCTCGCTGTGTGCAAGGTGCAGCAAACCTGTAATAAGGTCGCTGTAGTCGCTTCCCTGCTTGAGCTTGGCGTAGTCCACTTCTCTCGAAGCGAGGGTGGCTCGCCGACCGTTGGTCATTTTCTCATCACATAACCCATCCGTGGTTTCCCAGCGATCCGGGGCGTGCGGCGGGTAGTTGACGTGCGGTAGGTTGTCGGATAATTGTTCCAGTGAGTTGTCCATGTGTGTCAGTGGTATCTTTTGTAGTCCAATTCTTTAATAACATCGTCCCCGCGCCGGTGATGGTTCCTTTCGGATTGTCAGGTGTCATTTAGTTTCAGTATGTCTTGGACCAACTCGATGTAGGCCCTCGACGGGTTCATTTCGCCTTCCTTGGTGGATACCAGCGCGTTGCGGTCGTCCTCCAAAGCGGCATTCAACATTCCCAGTGTCTTGAGGATGACGTCTGTTCTTGATTGTATGCTCATGTGTATTCTAGGCGCCGTGAGAAGGCAAACGCCAGCCGGTCGGCCGGGTCCACAGTTTGTTTTGATTTTGACATTATACTTTTTGATTAAACTTTATAGATGAAGGCCGCCGGGGATCCCGGCGGCCTTTGAACACTCAACAGAACTCCTGGTTCACCACCAATTCGAACAGCTCTCCGCGCCAAGCCTCGAGCATGCCGCGGGTGTCAACTCCTTCCGGATCCTCGTTGAACGGCCTGCTTGTAAGGTTGAACTTGTCCATCAAGGTATCGTTGAGCTCCTCCAGCAGCGACACCAGCGTGGTCGAGCCGCCGCGTACACTGGCTAGCGCTTGAGCCGCCTCTGCCAAGTTCATCAGGTCGGGCTCCAGCTCTTTCCACACGGAGTGGAAGGCTGCTGCGGCCTTGGCGTGTGACTTCGGCGGCGGGACCCACCAGTTCCTGCCGTGCTCCTTATAGAACGCATCACTCACCTTGTAATACAGGTCGTAGCCTGCGCGGGTGTCGTCGGTGTTACCGTCCGAGCTCCAGCGATCGATCAGGAAAACCTGCTGCGAGGCGATGAGCACCGCAACAACCACCGCGTCGTAAGGCAGCTGCGCCGTCTTGCAAAACGCCCGCACGTTACCGTCGCGGTCCGCACCATAGAAAGCCCTGCGTAGCGAACAGTTTTCTCTGTAAATTACCAGGTTTTCGCACCCGGGGACGCCGGTGATGTCGATGAAAGCCTCAGTGGCGGTGCACGTCGTATCGTGCACCTCTTGCGCCGCCAACTTGGCGAACGCCACCAATGAATCCCATTCGTCGTGCGTCAATGCTCCGTCGCTATATGTATAATAATTTGTAAAACCCATTAGATTATGCAGGTAAGAATTCTTCAGCCAGCTCCCACAGGCGTTGGTTTGTGTCCAGCGACTTGCGCACCGAGCCCACGGGGCGCGTGCGTAAGAAGCGTCCCTTCTCGCTGCGGTAAGTCATACCTCCGCTCAGGACATTCTCCTGCACGCGGTTGAACACATTCCACAGGTGGTTGGCCGAATCCTCTGTGCGACGGCACACGGTCAGATCAACTTCGCCCTTGGAGGGTTTGATGATCAGGGCGCGTCGATTGAACTCATTCATCTCCTCCGCAGTCAGCCAGCGTTGACTCCAGTCGCCCACCACCTCTTGGAGGCGCGGGACGTATTCCATGGCCTTGGCTGCTGCGGTGATTACTGCCTCGCGCTGGTCGCCCACGTGGGGGATCGAGAAGCGCAGGCCAGCAGACGTTCCTACGACCAACCCGTTGGAACAGGCCCCGCGGTAGATGCCGAGATCCAGGATGGCCCTGGAGGACTTGTCGTGGCTGTTGGTGAGGACTATCTCGGGGTAGAGGTCGCCGACGATCACAGTCGTGCTGGGGGCGCGCATGCGGATGGTGTGCATGCCGTATTCCCGGCTGCTGCCGCGCATACCTCCGCGCGATTCCGCCACGCTGTAGCCCTCTTCCACAAAGTAGTTGAGTAGGCGCTGCGTGTCGATGTAGCCGTAGCGGGCCGAGCACTTCTCGTGGGGGCGTGTGGCGAATGCTGCGGGGGTGCGTGATGACAGCTCCTCCAAGGAGATGCCTTTAGTCTGTGTGTTTGCGTAGAAGCTCATGCTGTTTTTTTGGATGCGTATTTCTCTTTCATCATCTTATCGAACGCCTTGCGTTCGGCGACCGTCTCGTAATTGCCGTTGTAGCTCACATGGCCGACCAGTTTGCGCTTGCCGTTCATGCTCTGCGGGAGGAGCCACACTTTACCGTGGTTCTTGCCGCAGTTGCCGCCGCCCATATCGTAGTTGCGCTGGTAGTCCAATGCGACCGCTCCAGCTTCCACAACGCTACACACGCGCACCGTCTTCTTGGGTGCAATGTCCGCGTATTGCTGGCGGTCGGGGTTACCACAGCCGTGCAGCGTCACCTCGTGGGTGAACGGCCGCAGCGGACCGAGAACCGTTCCTTTGACACCGACTAAAGTCAGCACCTCGCCGGGCATGTAGTCGGTCATCAGCCATTCCATGTCACTGATGTCGCCCGCCGACTCCGAGACGGTCAGCAGTCGCAGCGTGGAGAACTTGGCATGACCTATATCACAGTTACCTTTATTGAAGATGAATCGCTCGCTGTCGTAGTATAGTTCAACTTTCATTCGTTCTTGGGTATATGGTGTCTTCATCTGGTTCGTCGTTGAACCCGTGCTCGGCGAGAATCTCGGGCGGAACAACCACCTCGCCGGACTCATTGAGCGCGAACAGCAGCCGCTCCAGTAGCGGCACGACGCCGTCACGCAACCACGCCGCCTGCTCCTCGTCCGTGTAGGGCTCCCACTCGGCGCCTTCGGTGTCTGAGCTGCACTCGTCACCGGTGCCGTCTTCGGAGGCATCCAGCCAGCGCCCAGAGCGGGCCGAGCCAGCCCACGTAGTGATCAGCATCTGCCGCTGTTGCTCGCGGATCGCCTCGGCCGCTCCCAACACCTGCTTCAGTAACTCGTTACCATCGCGCAAGCTGGTGATGGTCAGCGCCGCCACCAGCGGCCACTCCAACTTCGAGTTTGCCCACCAGTCCTTGTAGTCAGGCGGCATTACTGCCGACAGCTCCGCACGGTAAGCGTCCCGCTCTGCCTTGATTTGTTCGTATGTTTCTTCACTCATAGATGATTTTCCCATATTGTGTTTCGACCACGTTGTCCTTAACAACTATGCGCCCGATGTCGTCGCGATCCTCTCCATCCCACTCCACCTCACCGTTGAGGACGTAGCCCCAAGGCTTCAGGAAGTGCTCGACGATGTATTCCAGCCACTCGACGAAGTTATAAAACTTCTCTCCCTGATCCCAGACGATGGCATCGTCGCCTCCGTCATCGGGCATCCACTGACACCAGAGACCAGGCTGCCCTTTGGGTGGGCTGTTGTAATCCAGAATGGAGTCGTCCTTGTCCTGGCCCGCGCACCCTAGTGCGCCCACGAAGTAGCCGCCTTCGTCGCCAATAGGTAGTCCGACAGCCAGCCTCGCCGGGTCATCCAGCAGCTCTGCTTTGGCTGCATCACGCCGCATGCGGCGCGTGTTGTTGAACAGCTCCAAGTAGGTGCGGTGCTCGTCAGTGAGCGGCTTGTCCAGCTCGAAGCTGCCATTAAAGTCCGTAGAATATCCCATGTTAGTAAATGTATAATTAGTTGTAATGTATTCCTAGTTCGGCGCTACTCAACGTGCGCCCACTTCTTGCGTCGCCTGATGTCTGAGATTGTCGAACCGCTCACTCCGTAATGGGCGGCGATCTGACGCATTGACCGCTCATCCTTGCGGATCGCCACTACATCAATCTCGGACAGTTTAGCGCCTGGTCGCGAGCCGCCGCGCCGCCTTCCGCCGTTTATCACATCGCTACCTACATGCGCCCACGTTAAGCCCCGCTTGATCCTACTGACCTGCGGCTGAGAAATGCCGAAATCTTTCGCAATGGTGGCGTGCACTCTGGGGTCTACTCTGATGTTTACCACATCAGCCTCCGACAGCTTGGCCAGATTGACGGCAGCCCCCCGTCGAAGTGTTCCGTTCAGGACTTTATCTGCGTGGTTCTCGCTTGTTGTCGCGAACCGCAAATGATGCGGGTCGACACACGCAGGGTTGCGACACTCCACGGCGTGTGCCACCTCAAGCCCTGGGGCCGGCGACTCTCCACTGTAAAGAATCAACGACACCCTGTGCGCCCGACACTTCCGCCCGCCGAACCAGACATTTCCATAACCACCCCTAGTCTTGCCGTAAGGCCACACGATACACTCGTTACCGGGGTTGATGATGGCGGCGCGCAGGAACTGTAGCGGTTCCGATCTCTTAGTTTTTGTTTTTCATCATTCGTAAGGGACACCCAACGTGTCCAAGACCTCACGATACCCCCGCTCATCAAGGGCGCAAGCATGCATTTTGGGATTACTAATTTTTAGCTCCTGCATCGCATTCGGTATCCCTGCAGCCTCCTGCATTTTATTTCCAAAAAGGCACGTGACGCAGCCGGACCCTCCCGACGCTGTGTCGGGGCGGATGACCGTCAGCTCATTATCCTTCAGATATCTCTCCACGTCCGCCAGCGTCCAAAACGCCAACGGGTTGCAAATCCACAAATTGTGGTGCGTCACTGCTTGATACAACGCCCCTTTCTGGAGCCATGCCAGGCGTCTGGCACGGCTCTCGGAGCACCGCACCCCTGTGAAGTGGCCGGCTATGTCGTGTAGCCGGTCCCATTTCCACATGGGCTTCTTCTTAAGTGCTTCGCAGCACTTGTCTGTAATTTTCAATCCCTTGCTCTTGGCCAAGCGAAACTGGTCGTGCAGATTCGCTGGGACGTGCTTGGATATGTTCTCGCTCTTGCTCTTGGCGAACTTCCGATACTTGTAGGCGATCTCCTTGCTCCACAAGGGGACGCCGATGTCCTTCCACAGCGTGTTGGGACGGACGTCCGGGAATACCGTATGGCATTCGACTCCCAGCTCACGCAGACGCCTGAACCAGGAGTTGACCATCTGCATGCTCTCCTGGTGTTCGACATGACGTGCGGGACATGGGTCAAGCCCTGCCCATAAATCATCATATGTCTCAACACCGTGCTGTCGCGACCTCCCGAATAGGAAACAGCGAAGTTGATTCCCTTCTCCAGCGCCGCCTTGATCACCTTCTCGGTGTGCACAATCTTCTGCTCGTAGTCCATGCGGATACCCGCCTGCAGCGTCTGCGCCCGGTCAATGATGTGAGCCTTCTGCTCCGGTGTCTTCGACTGGCTATTCCACCACGTCATCGGTGGTAGTGTGATGAGAGCGCAGTCGTGCGCCTCGCGGTGCCGCAGCGCCGCCTCTACTTCTTCGGAAAAATCCATGGTTGTGGTAATTGTGACCGACCCAGAGGTCAGCCAACAATTACGTCACTTCCCGTGGACCTGGCCGGTCAGGCTTTGGTTATGATTTCATATCTTCGACTCGGAGTGTGTTTCGTCCGGCAATGTCCCGCATCAGGCGCCTGGCCCCAGCTTTATAGACTGCGTCTGAAGTTTTCCACTCCTCGATCCACTGATCCACGCGCCGCCCCACTTCATCGCGACGCCGCTGTTCGGCCTTGCGGCCAGCACAGTCCTGCCCAGAGCCGCACGCCGGGCACTGCGCAGCTGAGGCGGACATGTCGCGCTGACAAGCGTCGCAGCACTTCACCTCATCTGTAGAATTTGGCATTGGGTAGTAGTTCTCTGATCTTGCTCTTCGCCTCCGCACGACTTGTCGCGTCCACGGTCATCTCGATCGTGCCGACTGGTGGGCGGTCATACATACCCAGTTCGAACTCCTCGACGGACTCCGCCCAGTAGATCTTGTCCGGGTATGTCCTGCAGCCCCAGTAGGCCCCTCCGGCGTCGTAGCCTCCGCTGTCCAGGTGCATACGAACCAATCGCAGCCTGACGGGCACCGTCCGGTCATTCGGTAGGAATGACGGTCGCCCGCAGTATGCGCCATACTTCGAGTAGGCCTTGCGTAGTTTAATGTCCAACATCGTCCAGGGGTGTTTTGTTTGCTGCGCCGGGCTGCCTGTGCTTGTGGTCCATGTCGAAGGACGACATGGTGTTGCGATCGCCGAGGAAGTGCAGGACATCGCGGACATCCTCCACCACCTCCCGGTAACCTGGATACAGGTTGCATTTGCGGTCAATTTCCGCCTTGGCATCTTCGAATGAGTGCGCCTTGCGCTGCTCTGATTTCTTACTGTCTCTCGTTTTTGCTGTGCTCATGTTTTCAGTTTGTCTAGTTTGTCCAGTAGCGTAGCCACCCTGGTGTGAGCTGGGTGATCCCACGGAATGTAATCATAAACTTCATACAGCGCGCGCTCCATGTCGGGCAGCATGGCGATGCGCCTCGCCAATTTCTTGTAATCCTCGGGTAATCCGTGTTCATACTCCGAATCAGCGTAACAGTCTGCAATCAACACATTGTCCTGATCGACCACTGCGCGCCTCTTGTCGGCGCGGAACTCCACCACCTTCCATTTTTCTTTTTTTGTAGCCATCACCATGTTCCTTTCTGGTTCACCCTGTCCATATCAGACAAGTCACCGATCTCGGCTTTCAGCTTCTTCCATACGGTCTGCAGCAGGCCTCGGGAAGTGGTTACCTTGTGGGTGATGCTCACGATGCCGAAGCGTCCCCTCACCTCCCACCCTTCGACGGTGTTGCCGCGCAGCTCGAAGCTTAGCTCAGAGAACTCGTCCCACTTCTGGCCATAGAATGCAACAATCCTAGGATAGCCGCTGATCACTTGTTTGACTTCCGCCCTGACCTTTTGGTAGTGAGGCTGAATCTCCGGCGCCACTGTCTTCTCAAGGAACGCCAGCACCTTCTTGTAGTCCCAATCCGGCCGATCAATGCGGGCGCGGTCTTTCACCTCCACGGTGACATGGAACCATTCGTCGATGATTTCGGACGTGATGAACACGTTCGGAAACAACTCGCGAAGTTTCTTGGATTTCTCTTGCATACTCTCGACGAGCCAACGAGGAGGCTCATCGTCCCCCGCGCTGTTTCTGTTGCTGAATGCGAGCATGTCAACTGTCTCCTCGTCCGGAGACAGGCAGAAGATGCGAGTCGCTGACTCTCTCACTTCCGCCATAGTGGCGAGTTTGATTTTTGTTTTAGCCATATATTGTTAGTTTATACATCCAAAATGTCAGGTCGTATTTATAGAACTGACGATCACACCAGTAGGTTGCCTTGGGCCAAGTAGTCCGCTGCCACTCAAGTGAGTATTGCGGGTGCGTCCTAGACTCCTTACGAACTACAGCCGAGCAGCTCCTGATGAGTTGCTGCATCGACTGCATAACTGGCGAGCGCGCCACACGAACATCGTATAGCGCGGTCGCCTCGAACATGAACCAGAAGGTGTCCTCATCCATGTTGCAGTCGTCCCAGTGGACGTGTGCCTTGCTGCTCGGCCCCAGAGGATCGCGCAGCGCCTTGAAGCGGACGACGAGGTCGTCCGCGAGTTGTCGTTTGGTCATTTTAGATGGTTCCATCCTCTCCCGTGTTTGATGTGGCTGACGACCGATTTGCTGACTCCGAAGTCCTCTGCGATCTCCCTGAGATATTTCCCACCAGTTGCCAACTGATTAATGATCTCTGTCGCGGAAGTATCAGTAAGTTTAGCATTAGACTTTTTAATACCAGTGAGACTTCTCCCTTTGGTGACCATGTCGCGCATGTTATCGTTATGGGTCCCCAGGAATAGGTGATCCACACTGCAGCACGGCGGATTGTCACACTTATGCAAGACGTCCATACCCTCTGGTATATTGCCGAAATGCAGCGCATAAGCGAACCGGTGAGTCAGTATCATCTTACTACCGACCCTTATCTGACCATAACCGCGCGGGTTACGATAACCGGACCACTCCGCGCAACCAGCGATCGGGTCCGGAGTTTTAAGTTTCGAGCGTAGCCTTTCTTCGGGGGTCAGCTCTTTGTAGCTTGGCGTATGCGGGTCGCCACCACTCATTAAGCGCGCATAGTGCGTCTGACAAAGCCCCCTGGACGCGCTACTTTTTAAGCACCTGACCACTTCGCATTTATGTTTCATAGCCTTAAGCGTAAATCTGATTCCGTCCATATCTCGACGCCTAACGCCTTAGCCTTCTCCAATTTCGACCCGCAATCTTTTCCGGCCACTAAATAATTAGTCTTCTTCGTAACGCTACTTAAGACTTTACCGCCCGATGAAGATATAAGCGCTTCAATTTGCGACCTGGATACGCTAAGACTACCGGTTACAACGAATGTCTTTCCCGCGAGCGCCCCGTGACAAGTTTCTGGGATTGTGGAATAATTAAGAGACCGGATGCGTCCGAGTGCGCAGAGCCGAACTAATACATCCTCGCGATTAGCATCCACCCAAGCGATCAAGGCCGCAGAGCTGACGGGGCCCAGGTGCGAGCTGACGCTGAAGCGTGCCTTGATCTCCTCGTCCTTTGCCGCGAGGCGTGGGACGATACCATCCGGGCCACACTCGGAGCGAATAGACGCGAAGTCTGGGATGAGACGACTGATCTCCTTGCTGGTATTCTCGCCGATTGACGGGATACCAAGGGCGAATAGCCAGCGGTGCAGAGGGAGGGACCTCGCCCGCTCAAGCGCTGCGACAGCTTTCTTGGCCCGGCTCTCGCCGAACGTCATTTGTCCGCATGAGTCGGTGACCCAAGTCATGGCCATGAGGTCATTTACCGTCCAGTCGATCAAGTCGATGGGATGGTTGAGGTTCATCAGCTGGAATGCTTCCGCCAGTGCGCCGGACATCTCCTCACCGATACCCTCGATGTCGAGAGCCTTGCGCGAGCAGAAGTGCTGGATGCGTCCCGCAAGCTGCGCAGGGCAGCCCTCGGTATTCATGCAGCGGTAGGCGACAGCTTCCTTAGCCAGTGACAACGCCTCGGTGGGGAGCGCCTCGCCGTGAGGCGTGTCGATGATGATCAGCTTGGGATCGTCGTGGTCGCAGTGATCGCCAGGTCCTGGAGTGAAACGTCCCGGGATGGTCGCTCCGGCGGCAGGCTTGCGGATGTCTGTGCTGCCGCAAGAAGGGCACTCACCGCCTATGTAGTCGACCAGGTTGAACGGGATACGCTCGGCATTCATCGTCTCTTCCACCATCACGCTTCTGGCGATGCCGGTCACTTCTGGATACTTGGAGGCGTAGTAGCGCTCCAGCTCCCTGCGGCGGTAATCCGCGGACACCGAGCGGACAAGCTGCGGTATGACAGCACCAGCCTTCCTGATCTCCACGTCGTCGCCTACGCACAGCCCCAGCCTGCGGATCTGGTCCTCATTGTGAAGCGTCACGCGGCTTACCGTGCTGCCGTCCACCCACACCGGGTGAAGCTCGCCTACGGGGCACAGAATCCCAGAGCGACCAACCTGCACAGTGATATACTTGAGCTTGGTTACCACCTTCTCCTGCTGGAATTTCAGGGCAATAGCCCAGCGTGGGGCGCGGGATGTACAGCCAAGGTGGGCGCACAAGCGGCGATCGTCTAATTTGAAGACCAGTCCGTCGATGGGGTAGCCCAGATCCTCTGCTGCCGTCTTCCTCAGTGCGCTGATCGACTTGATGCGTTCGGAGGCTATCATACCGACCACCTGCAAGCACTCGAAACCGTTACTCGCCAAGAATGTCATGGCGGTGGAATGTTCGGTGAACATGCCGCCCACCACCCCGTGAGGAATAAAGCGCAGCCCCCTCTTGGCACTCTCCTCCGGGTCACGCAGGCGGAGTGCGCCTGCGGCGGCGTTGCGGGGGTTGGTGTATGGCTCCTCGCCCTTGGCAACCAGCTCGGCGTTGAGGCGTTCGAACGTCGCGAAATCCATGAACACTTCGCCATTGACCTCCATGTTGACGTTGCGCGGAATGGACATCGGAACCAAGCGCGCGGCGGCGACGTTCGCCGACACGTCGTCGCCTGAAGAATTATGCACCACAACCCCGCCGACCAAGTAGTTAGAATGCTCACGCACCTCGATGTCGTAACGCACAGCTTTCTCTCTCAATTTTTTCACGGACGTTACCGTCAGAATATTGGTATTCATTTTCGTTTTTGTTATTTTTTTCACGGTTTACAGCGAGCGCACAAGGGCAAAGATTGCTCAGATTACTAATATCATCAATCGATAACCCATCCAGAAAGCCACGCAAAATGCTGATCTTGTGATCGACGCTTGGAAGTAGCGGGTTGCTGCGGTAGTGCGCTCCGGGGTGGGTTTTGCGGAATTCTACCATCGATACCAACTTAAGGCCCGTGTAGTAGCATACGCTATCAGCGTGCAAAATTTTATCCCTGTCCTTCTTGGCGCGCAGCATGACCTCGCGGCGATACGCCTTAAACGATGCGGTGTGCTCTTTGGCTACCCAGTGTCCCGCACGTTCTTGCGCCGCCCTTCGCGCACACTCCGCCTCCTGTGAGTGTATTTTATCATGTAGAGCTTTGATCTGGAACGGATTATCGACCCCATGCCGCGCCAAGACGCCAGCTTTTGACTTGGCCGCCCTGCTGGCCCTGAATTCCTCGCTGGCATTCAACTTGGCACACATCGCGCGACGGGCCTCTCGCACCCTAGGATCGGCGTTGTGAGTTTTTATTTTCTCCTTCACAGCTGGTGTTTGGAACACGCACGGGACGCCGTAACGCTCCATGTTGGTTTTCGCGACCGCCGCCTTCCGTGACGCGCGCGATGCTTCGGTAAAGCTGGCCGATATTTTATCTCTTACGCTCTCCAGGCGGGATGGGTTATCCACGCCATACTTGGCCATGAACACATCGCACAACTTAGAGTTCTGCAGGAGGATGGACTCGCGCGCTGTTCGACGTATACCGTAGTGGTCAGCCATGGCCTTTAATGCGCGATAAGGTATGCCTAGCTCGCGCTCAATACCCCTGAGTCCGACCTGTTGATCTATGTAAAGCTCCTCGAACTTGCGGCGGTCGATACCGTAAGAGTGCTCGTATTTTCTAATCTTATCAGCGTTTGGTAGCGTGGACATGCAAGAAGGTAACTCGAGGCTCTGGCTGCGTCAATAACCAATAATCTGATCGCCGGCCGTCAAGTCTCCGGCGCGCACAAATCCGCCAGCGGTTGCCACTTGATGTCCCGGCGTGAGGCGTAGTGAATAGATTTTATCACCGCCCGTAGCGGTCACCTCCACCCAGTCTTCCACTTCTCCGTTGCAAAAATGGCCGGATATATCCGACCATACTAGCTCCCCTGTGGTGATGTCCAGAGCCCTCACGCGATCCACTACGCGTTGCTCCACCACATCGACTATGGGCATCGACCCGCCGCGCTCCAACTCCAGCATTGTAATGCCGACTAGGCAGCCTGATCCCCGCGTGACCGCCCGCATCAGCAAGCCGCCCACGTAGGTCAGGCGCAGGCTAAGTCCGTCGATCTTAGGCTCGATCATGACGACAGCCTCAGGGTCTGTGTCGGCGATGCCGGCGAGCCAGTCGTTGAGGGCCGCGCAGCCGTCTTCCTCATTCTCGAACACATTGTCGAGGCTCAGCATGGGAGTCGTGTGCTTCACTTTCTGGAAGCCGGAACTCTCCGCCGGCGCGGCCCCCACTTTGTCGAGGATGGTGTCGGTCGGGAACAGCTCCGGAGCAGCGGCGCGCACAGCTTGATGGTTGCGCCACATCTGGTCGTATTCCGCGTCCGTTATTTCTGGGTTTCCGTTGCGATACGCTTCATTGTAACGACGAAGTAATTCTTCGCGCTCTGGAGTGGAGTATTTGTCTTTGGTATTGTTCATTTTATTCTGGGTCTGAGAAGTATTCCTGCGTGCAGTAGCCGGTCACCTTCGCCCCAATGAGAGGGGCGCCGTCCGCATACACCACGATCTGCGCCGTGGGTATTTCGAACGTGATGGAGTTGATCTCTTCCTCGGTGAACTCGTACGGCACATCCATTGAAAATTCCACCATGATGCTGACTGTCTTAGTTGTTATCATAATAAGTTGAGTAGTAGTCTTCCAGTCCTTGCCAGGCCAGCTCGGCTGCGCTGTAGGGTCCTTGCGGGTATCCCTGATCGTTATACCAGTAGAACTTGCCGTCGGTGTGGCGCCACACATACCAGCGCAATGCGGTGTCCCTCGGTGGCATGGGAACTTCCGGGGTGTCTGGCTCATCTGCTCCGTCCCGTGCGATCTCCCACGGCGTCCGTGGTCCGTCTTCGTGTGTGATCGCAATATCGCGCCAAACCTGCACTTCGACAATCTTCCCGGTTTCGTCATAACGAACACAAACCTTCGGTTCGTCATCCTCCGCGTCGTAGCAAAGTATCTGCAAGCGGGGCGCCACTTCGCCGTAATAATCGAGCCCAACGTGGACGATGTTTTCTACGGCGGGAAGACGGATAGCCATTTCCTCGTTCGCCCCTGGGAACGCGACCTTGTGTTGGGTGATCACGTAGCGGCCCCCTTACGCTTCGCCTGCTCGCACATCCCCAGCAAAGCCTCCACATTGTGGCTGCGTAGGTGCATCGAGTGGTTGCCCATCCCCGTGTAGTCCTTGCGGGACTTGCAGCCTCGGATCAAGAACGAGAGATTGCGTGCATCCGCCGCCCACTGGCTGATCTGCACATAGAGCGTATCGGTGTGGAGTGTGATCTCGCCCGAGACGGCGATACCGCCCTCGTTCGAGCGGATATCGTAGCTGACGCGGTCAAATCCCAGCTCGGTCGCGAGCATCCGCAAGTAGGCCGCGGAGTCCTTGTGCAGGCCGCGCTTCAGTGCGTCGTCGCAGTAGGAGAAGTTTTCATTCCCGTAGCGGCGATATAGGTCCGCGTGTGCTTTAATCAGATTTTCCATTTTCTTGTAGGTTGGTAATGTGGCGGTAGAGCCCAACCGACTCCATGATGTAGGTTATTTGCTCGATGTAGTCTGCTCCAGATGGGAAGTCAGTCTCTCCAATCCAATCTCCGTCCGCGTCCAGCAGCAGCGGCATAACGGCATGTGCAGCGATGTGCAGGGCATCCTCTTGGTTATTGACCAGCCATCGCACGATTTCTTTTTTATTATTCATATTCTTGCAGTCTTTCCAATCACCCTGAAGCAACCGCCGGGCAGCGCGTGGACTTCGATGTGTTGCCAAGGGGCCTTCTCCATCCTTTTCTCGACAGACAGCGTAATCATCGTCGGCGTCGGCTTCTCTTGAAACAGTTCGTCTTTTCCGGCCGGCAGCCCAGACACCAGCTCCCACAGCGCCCACTGCCTGCGCGTCAGCACCGGTGGGCGAGTTTCAGGAATCTTTCGGCGGGCACCTACCACGATGGACGGCAGGAACAGGTCGTCAACAGTGTGCAGATACAGCTTAACAGTGCGCAGCTTAGGCTTCATCGGGCGGAATCAAGAGTTCGTAAGGGTTACCATTCAGCATGATGGCGAATGGCACAAAGGAGGTCTCACTACCATCTTCCGAGCCAACAGCGGCACATATCGCAGCGCAGCGCTCGCCTGTGGCCTTAAGCGTCACCTCCAGCAGACACACAGCGTCGGCTTCGAAGGCCCTCCTCAGCGTCTCTAGGTTGTTCGCGTGCCCTTCGCAAGGTCTGTAGTTCTCGTCATCTAGGTTACCAGTTTCTGATATAGCAAGCATTGTTGGTTTAGTAGTCATAAGGTTCGATTGGTTCGTCGCAGTCGTAGTTTGAATCTGTAAAGATCTCAGGACGGTAGCGTCCCTCCTTCTCCTCCCGGCACTCGTCACACACCTTACAGACGTAAATTCCACGTGCGTCGTAGAGTTCTTCCGGGTATTCCGCGGCGCCACATGGGCAGGTGCGATCATCCATCGTCGTCCTCCTTATAGTAGCCGTCGAACCACTCGTCGCAGTGTGTGCTCTCGTCCGCGCAGTGCTCCTGCGCCTCCTCCAGTGTGAGACCGGTGTGGGTGATTTTGTTCTCCTTGTCGCCGCCTGGGGCGTAGTGTCGCTTAATGCAGTAGGTCATGATTATTGGTTGTTGTTGGTGCTGCCATATTGATTGTTCGCTCCGCGTTGAGCTTGTCCAGCTTCTCCCAGAAACGGAACCGGGATCGGTCCGCCATCTTGCTGATGTTTCCGCACTTGCACTCCCAGCGCAGCATCTCATGGAACGCCGGGCTGATCTCTTGGCGGGTCTCCACCAGCTTCTCTTGGTTCTTCTTGCCGTTTGTGTAGACGCAGCACAGCCACCCCTTTACACCCACACGGGTGCAGGAGGTGGTGTGCTCTACATTACCTAGTATTGCGTTTTTCATACTGCCCATCCTGGTATTTTGTTTCCCACGTGTTCCGGTAGGTCGCCACACGACACCGAATACCAACCCTCCCTGTCCAAGTAGAACTCGAATCCTCCGTTGGAGCATGTGCGGTGATCTTCAATGCGCGCCATGGTCTCCTCCACCAGCTGCTGGTGGCTGAATTGCTTGTAGCGCGCCTCGGCCACTTTGATGACCTGGAACTCCGGGCTGCGGTTATCTTCGTCCGTCTTCCACTTGGCGACGTCGTCGATTACCAGAGCCTTGCGCATCGGCGCAATCCACTTCTTCAGGCTCAGGCGTTCGCGGACGTTTTCCCAAGCCTCCCGCGTGTGCGAAATTTCCCAGGACATGTATTATAGGAGGTAGAACTTTAACTTACTCTGAATGGCCTGGAGCTTTTCGCCTCTTATTTCATAAGCCTCTCGTAGCATACGTGTATGGTTTTCTGCAAGGAAATCCACCTTGGGGTAGATGCCGTCGACAGTGGCTTCCAGCCATGCCTGCAACACCGACACTTCAATTGCGATTTTTTCTGTCTCGTTCATTGTTGGTCCTTTCAGGTTTCCAATTATATACAACCTCACCGGTCTCCTCCACGATCGCTCGGTAGGGTAAGTGTCGGTTCAGTGGGACCTTGACGCCGCCGCTCGGTAATACGGAGTGTCACCGCTCCGCAGGAATGGCGTGGCATTCTTCCAGCCTACGATGCATGCAAGCGTGTTCATTTCTCGAACTCCCTCCTCAGCTCCCGCAGCAGCCACACCTTGGCCTTATAGCCGACCTGCTCCGGAGGCCCGGACAGGTCGGCGATGGGGAGCCGCGCCAGCACCTTGTCAATGCGGCTCTCCGTATCGCCTACAGGCGCGTCTGTCTTCCTGGCCGCCCAGATGTCCCGAGCGACCAGCACGACCTCAGGAAGGGCCTCTCCTCGCTTCAATTTGCGGTGCACAGGCTCCTCGCGTATGCGCAGTGTCCCGTCCTCGCAAATCTCGGCGACCAAGTCGTAGTCGCCATCGATCCCCAGTGACCGCGTGAGGCGGCCGGAAGCAGCCGTGTGACGGCTGCGTGGTGTTGTTGTGCTCATGGGACGTTGTTGGCTACGGACTCTAGCGCCGTTTCGATGCCGCGCACGTAGTTGCTCTTCCAGATCTCGACGCCCGCCGAAGCGTGTGCCAGTACCAAGGCCTCCAGCCCGTCCAAGGCGTAGTTGTATGGGTCGTCGTCGGTCGCGCCACGGTGACTTATCAGCAACGCTTCGTAGACCTCATACATACGCCCGCCAGGCTGAGGGATGCGGACCATCATACCCGGTAAGCGCACAATCTTGACTCGCTGCTGCTTGTCTTCCTCGCCGAGCGATTCGGCCGCAGCTCGCAGCACTTCCTCCATCATTCGGAATTCGGTCTGCGCAGCGTCCCACTCCTCCTGCTGCAGTTGATTTGGGTCATACTCAGCCGGACGCCACAGCTCGGCCCCTGCGGCGTCGTAGGCGCGCAGCAGCGCGTCGATGTTCGGTTCGCACTTGTAGTAGCCATGGATGCCACGGTCGATGTCCATGAAGTAGACGCCTCCCACCACCTCCGTGAAGGCGATACGCTGACCGAATGGAGTGTATCCGCGGCCAGTGTTGAAGGCGTAAACCACGCGAAATAGGGGAGCATTCACGGCGTCGCCTCCTCGTCCAATAATGGTCCCAGATTCGATGACTCCAGTCTTACTTCCTCATTCTTTGGATAACACGTGAACCGCACAGCATTCGTGTAGTCACACCACACCTGGATCCCGTGGCACTCTGTGCGAAACACCTCAGAGCATTCACCAACTAGCTCCAGAGCGTAGTCATCTGGAATCCACACTGGCGCACCAATACGTTCGAACTCTGACCACCACTCGGGCGGTTCATCCAGGTCGATGGTTCGCAGCACGACAGCCTCCACCTTGCCTCGCAGGGTGATGTCAACTGCTCCGCCCATGCGCGCTTTGGCCTTATTCGCCAGCTCGCGCAGCTCAGCAATTTCACGAAGCAATTCCACCCTCACCTCCATGAGGACATAAGATACCTCGCCGAGCGGGTCTCCGTTTACACGTGAAATCAGGTGACGCACACCTGCATATGGTTTAGATGTCGTAGAATTCATGGTCAGCATGTATGGCGATGGGCGCGCCGTTGATTTCAAATAGTCCGTCGATGAGCACCCATGGCTCATCCGTTTCAGGGTCGTGTTCTTCCTCCCACCAGTTGTTCGGAAGAGTGTCTCCTTCGCGCAGCCAGCCTTCCACAAACCGGCGCACGGCCAGCTTGGGACTGGGCGCGATCACGCACGCTATCATAGGAGGGTCAAACGAGTGCGGGATGTGCCCCGCCACGATGTAGTGGCGGTCAGGCGGGCGCTTGATAAAGGCCCACACGGGATCAGATGCCTCAAGCGCCTCGCTGAACAACCGTAGAATGCCTGCCGTGTCATTTGTCGTCCAGTCCACTGCGTCATACGCAGTGGCGTGAGGGGCGGCAATGACCCACAGCAAGTAGGCCAAATGCATACCGATGTTGTCCGTCTCCCAGCTCTCGGTGCTGTCGTGCGCTGCCATGCACACCCGCTCGATCAGATCACACCGCTCGTCTGGTCGCAGATTGGACTTCATTCCGCGCACCTCCCCAAGTAAGCCTCTGCGTCCCACTTCTTCAGGAGCGTGACATCGAAAGGGGACAGCGCGCCTTCGACCAACTCCATCAGTGTCATGACGTGCCCGTTCAGCTCCACGGTAGAGTTGTCAGAACCTACCGCTACGTATTCGAACACCAAGCCGTCATCGTCCTCGTGCACGCTGTGGAAGAATACCTCCTCCGGTTCCAACCCTGGATCGAGCATATAGTCGGCCGGCATATGCCCGACCCACAAATCATCCGCCTCGCCCAGCAACTTCTGCGCTGTGTGTAGTGATATTTTCATCATAATTTTTTCCAAGCTTCTGTAACCAATCCCACGAACTCTCCGTCCTGACCACCGAACACCAGGGGCATAATGGCCTGGATGTCATCAACGAACTCCCGCTCGCCAGAGGCCCATGCCTCGCCGTGCGTCGCCACTCCGATCGCTGCCATGCGCGCACACAGCTCCCATACGCCGGGGAATCCGCTGTCCGACATGTTGTAGGCCCTGTCGTAATATGACGCGTCCTGTATCAGGTCGCTATTGTCCTGATGCAGGCCGTCCATGATTGCCACTGCGACGGTGGTTACGCTCGCGCGCTCCACGATTTCTCTGGCGTCGCGAATGGCATCGTCCAGCAGGCGCTGCGCGTCGTCGTTATCCCTGGTGATAGACCTGCAGTAGTCTGGGGAATCCTCATCCCAGCAAATGATTCCGGTGGGTCGCCCCTGCGCGTCCACTATCTCATCATCCAGCAACGAGGCCGCCAGCCTCTTGATCAAGTCATTGTGCATGAGGTTGAATGGTGAAGGTTACCTTGCGTCCGAAGTCCGACTCCAGCATGTGCAGGCCTTTACGGCGCGACACAGCCTTGCGCAGGCGGCGCACGAATTGCGCGTTGGACGCCTTGGGGATCCCGACCGCACCAGCCACCTGCGCCAGCGTTCTCGTAACCTCTACCTCCGCGCGACTGACCAGCCGGTCGTGCTCCTCCGCCAACCAGACTCGCAACAGCTCCTTGTTGCGCTGTATAAGAGAAGATGCGTCCTCGGTGTGCGCGACATCCGCTGCGGGTAGGGGACCGGTCGATTGGATGGTAATCGCCGGCGGCGTCGTGCAGAACCTGACCCCCATGGAGCCGAGCTCGGCGCGCAACAGTCCTGCGTCGTTCAGCAAGGAGCGATGCATCACCAGACACTCTTCGGCGTCTGTCTCGGCCCTTACCATGGCAGCGTAAACTCCCAACCAGGTAGGCGGGCAGTTTACCGGCACATTGAGCATTGCGTCGCCGTCGCGCTGAGGCCACGTCGACGGTTCAGACGGGGGGATGGTTTGTGAGGCTTCTGCGCCAACCGTGCTGGTTGTGCAGGGTATGGCGGATACTTCGTTTGTCATTGTATTTGTATGATGTTGTAGTTCGTCCTGGTTAGTGGTCGGCAGGTATGCCACACACAATTCTCTAGCTGCCTTGGCATCTGCAGCTTCCTTCTTCAGGTCTGGGTTGCGAGACCACCAAGGAGACACCTTCATAGGCTCGACAATCTCGGACTTGGTGTGGCGGTGCGGCACCAACTCCAGCCTGTCTCCCACCACTGCCACTAGCCTGGCCGGCATCAGGTGCATCTTGGCTCCGCTGCCACTGCTGCGGAACCTGATCTGGCGACCTACGAATCGTTCAGCGGGGAGCCCGCCTATGGTGAGGCTCATTTATTTGGCGAATGCCTCCTCCAGCGGCGTCTGCAGGCGTCGACCTGACTCCCTGAGTGTCACGCCGCGAAGGTGGTCGTGCTCGTGCTGGAATACTTGGGCGGCCTGTCCCCTAAGCTTGACGTCCCTGCGTATATGCCCCTGCGTATTCATCCAGGTTGCGAAGATGGTGGACCAGCGCTTCACCGCATACAGCTCACCCGGCAGAGACAGGCAGCCTTCACCGAAGATCTCCACCTCCTGCCCGGTCGGGTGAGGACGCCACGTTGGGTTGATGCACAGATGTCCCACGGTCTTCCCTTCGAACTTGGCACCTGGGGCCGCGAAGAAGAAGTTCTCCCGGATACCCACTTGATTGGCAGCCAGGCCTAGCCCTGGACGTGGGCCGCGACATAGCTGCGCCATGTCCCTATACATATGTGCCACATCGGCTGGCTCGGTCACAATTGATGTTAGATCCTCGGCCAGTATGTTATCCTTGTCGGTGTTGGTGTAGATTTCCATTTTTTAATTTGTAAAGATAGGTCTGTCCCTCCTCGGTGACAAATCGGTAGCTCCCTCCTTCGAACATGAAGGCATCGCATGTCAGCAGCGGAATAACGTAGCAATACCCACGCTTGCCGCCCCACTTGCGGGCCGATGGCTGCGCCGGTCGCTCAATTATCGGCGGCTCCACGAGCAAGCCCTTCTGTTCCATCCTCCTCAGCAGCTTCGAGCTGCGCACTTTTTCCCCAACTACGCCTAGGCCGAACATGGCGCTATGATGACCGCAGACTCCGGGATGGTTTTCTCGATCAGCCCAAGCATCAGCAGGTTCGCCAGCTGCTCGTGGCGCATCTTGCCCAGTCCCTTCGCGCGCTCGTCATCCTTCATGTGTCGCGTAAGCAACTTCTTCACGGCGGTCGGAGCCATACCTCGCACGGCCTCGATCAGATCCTTACGGTCTGTGCGCCACTTTAGATCAACGTCTTTTGCCATTTCTTTTACATCTATTCGCTATTACGAATTCCTCAAAAAACTCCACGCAGTCGTCGGCGCCATGGTTGATGGTCCTAGACTTCCCATCCAGAAAATGAAATAGCGCAGGTAACTCCTGCGCCTTCGCTTGTAACTCCGGTAGTAGTGCCGCCGAGCAGGTAGCCAGGCGGAACTCGGACGCGTCGTCCAATCTGACCACCCGACGCTCCAGGTGCTCCGCCACCGCACACGAGAGTTGGCTGTCGTCCGTGATGAGCACCAGCAGGTGCCCTTCTACGCACGCAATGCACTCGTAGGGAGAAAGGTCGTAGAGCAAGTCCAGCATCTGACGCCAGATGCTCTACGACCACAGATCGGGGGCGTCAACGAATTTTTACCAGTCGGACTGATAACGATCCGACAGGATACCTGCTGCGCACCTTATGCGCTCCGACGCCGTGGAAGGTCCGATCTTTGCCGACATCAACAGCGCCGCGGCGCCGACGGCCAACGCCAGCGCATCCGGCGAGTCTGGATCTGCGGCGCGGACCACCGATACGGACATGTGACCAACCATGGACGCTTGGTAGGCGGCGGGCTGATCGGCCGCGAACTCGAACAGCCCGGCGGAGCATACGGCAGCATTCGCCATAACACCCTGCGGCAGTTGAGCGTCCATCTGGTCCAACAAGGACGCAGCATCGGCGCTGAAATCAAAAGTAAGCTTCTCTTTATGTTGTGTAGTTCTCATTGTATTTTTTGGTATCATGTGGGCAAACAAAGACGGGCGGCCTCAGCAGAGGTCGCCCGAAAAAGAACCGCTCGCGCGGTATGGAGTTTCCTCCTCATCCGGCAGAGGCCTCTGCCTCCTCTACCAACATTCCGGTTGCCAGCATTTTTGCGAGTGCGGCCGTCTTGGTTTGTTCGCTACCATCGGGCCACGCAGCGCTAAGCACTTCGCCCTGTTCTGGAGTAGACGAGGCCGACTTCTCCATGACGGAGAGACCAGCGGTGACGGTAGCTTTGACGAGAGAGTGGCGTGTGATGGCGTTCATTTCGCGAGTATGTTAATGTGATGAGGATGCTTCGACAAGTCTATTTTTGAGCTGAGGCGGCAGCTCCATGCGACCAGCCAATACGTCGTCCAGTTCCTGCTTAGTGAGCCCGAGCAGTGTGCGGACGCTGTCTTCCATGGCTGGATTGATAATTGGACGTGGAAGCCTGATGCGGCCCCACTTGTCGCCGGTGACTATGCGCGGATCAAACAGGCCTCCCTTGATGGTGTCCATCGTGCTGATGTTGACCAGGTCGCCAGTGTCAACGTCCACCGGATCCTCCTTGTCCAGATCCTTGTCGGTGAACGGTGCCAGGCGGTAACGCCCCTTGCCCACCTCCCTGGTGGCCATGCCTGCGCCGGAGAGCAGCGCGCGGAATTTGTTCCACACGAATGGAACGCCCACCTTCGGTAGCGGCTTGCCTGCCCTCAAATCTTTCCAGTACTGGTCGTTGCGGGTTCCGCGCAGCGTGGAGTTCTCGCGCATCAGTGAGTAGGCCCCTGATGATAGCGTAGCGAAGTTCTCCAGCCCGGAGAAACGCTTAGCCTGCGCGTGTTCGCCAGCGCCTCGAGCTGGCTGATCGTTCCCATCATAAGATCCGTTGCCTCGCGTGGACAGCTTGCCTGAGGAAACGTGATGCAGCTTGTTGATGAATGCGTAGCCCACGGTCACCGGGTTAGCCAGTGTGCGATTCGCGACAGGGTCGTAGATTTGCTCCGTCGACTGCACGCCATGCTGCTTCTCCAGATCATCGATGTAGTCGTTCCAATTCTGCCCTTTCGGAAGGAACGAAGGAATCTTGAGCGCGGTGCCGAGCCGCTTTGCAATCTTGCCTAGGCGTATCTCGTGTTGCGAAGATGGGTTGGCCCGCGACACGAGCGACAAAGGGTTGAGCATTACGTCCAACGGCTGCCCGTCCGCTGTCCTGGGCATCTGGTCGTCTGGTATAACACGGGATACGGTGGCCTTAGCGCCAGCTCTAATTGTTAGTTTGTCGCCCTCTTCGGTGGGCTTGACATAGCGCAGCACCACCTTGAGACCGTTCTTGGTCTGCCTGGCATCGATCACTTCCGCCGGTTGGTGTCCCTCCCACACAGTAGCGGCGTCCCTACGCGACTGCTTGAGGGCCTTCGATAGCTTGCCTACATTCGCACCGACGGAGGAGAGTGTGCGTGGCATTGTCCCCAATACTATTGGGTCGCCTGGTTCGAGGATGGTCCCCTTACGGACTAGCCCGTTCTCCTCGAACTGAGCCAGCTTCTCCTTGGTGAATCGCGAAGGGAACTGCGCGCGGTAGTGGGCCAGTCCGGTCTTGAGGTTGTCGGATGCGTCCTGCTTGACCACCTTGTATTGGACGGCAGACATGCGCTTGGCGAAGCTCTCGCTGATTGGCATGGCATCGTCCATCGAGAAGCCCTTCCACGGCACCAGACCGATACGCGCGTTGATGCCCATGTTCTGCACGCCGTTGTCGTCTGTGAAGCTCGACGCCGCCGCCACCTGTCCGGCGGTAAATGCATCGCCCTTTTTCAGCAATGCGCGGGACGTCACCCCAGATTTTTGATTGAAAAATTGATGGTCATACAAGTCCAGATCCGCCTTTTCGCCGTCGTCGTAGGCGACCCGTATGTAGTCCTTCGTGACGTCCACAACGCGCCCGGGCTTCTTAGTGCGCACAGCTCCCAAGTTCTCTCCTACCAGCTCGTCAAAGCTGCGTCCTTGCTTGTCGGACGGATCCAAGTTCTGCACCAGCGGAGCCTCTCCGTGCTCGATCGCCAGCGCTTGGTTGACAAACCGCCCGCCGTAGAACAACCGCTGGGCCTGCACGGCAGACTGCAGCGGGATCTGGTTGGTATGGCTGCCGAACTGTCGCGAGGGATCTGCGAGCTCGAAGTGGACGTCCTCGTCATCGTCGCTGACATCTTCCAGCTGATTGTTTCTGACTACGTGCATAGGTCAAGCGAGTTGCGGCATCTGCATGCCGGCGCGCGTCATGCGCGAGATGTTCTCGATCATCGCCATCTTGTCAGGGCTGTTGATCATAGTGGTGTAGGACATGGCACCAGTCGGCGCCGGTGACGAAGGCTGTAGAGATCCCGCCCGGTAAAGGTTGTCATACAGCCAGTCGCCGGCTTTTCCGTAGGATGTGCGGAACATGCTGACCGGGGCAATGGCGCCGCTGCCGGTCATCGAGAAGCCGTTGTCGTTCACCCGCTGCGCCGCGTCTGGCGTGAGTAGGCGCGTAGGCCCCACGTCGATCTGGCCTGTCCTGGCGTCCACGCTACCAGGAACATTCATCGCATGCTTCGGAGGGCCCCACTTGGAAGCCTCATCGCGCTGCGTCTGCTCATACTTGTCCTCAGACGCGTTGGCCTTCTTGGACAGCTTCTTCTGGAGGCGGTCCAGCCGAGACTGGGTCAGGCGTTGGACAGCATTCTGCTCGCCCTTGGCTCCAGAGCCTGAGAGCTTGGCGTGATGGGCGCTGAGGTCTGACTCGGCCTTCACTTTGGCTTTGGCGAGTTCGCCCTCCACCTTGGCTTTCTCGATCTGCATCTTCAGCACTTCGTTCTCTTGCTTGGCCTGTGACAGCTGCTCTGAGAACTTCTGTTGCTGCTCCATCTGGGCGGCGGCCGACTCTTGCTGAAGCTGCGCCGCTTGCTGCGCCGAGGCTTGCTCAGCCTGCGCCGTGGATTGCTGCGCCGACATCTCTGCTTGCGCGGCGTCCTGCTGTGCCTTCATGATCTGAGGATTGGCCTCCGTAGAAGGCTGAATCGAGTTCGCAGTGGCCTGCTGCTGCGTCATCCGTAGCGCCGGGTTGACGCCTTGCGGAGGCGGCGTAGGGGTAGTTGGTGCGGCTTGTGTCGCCTCCTTTACAAACCACTGAGGCCTGATCTCTGCGAGCAAGTTGGCGATGCAGCTTTCCTTGGAGAGCTCTTCTTCCTCAGCTTGCAGTTGCTGGTCCTCTAGCTCCTTTTCGGAAGGAGCTGCCGGATCCTTCGGCTTGCGACGCGCAGTGCGCTCGCGTGTCTCTGTGTATAGCCGGCGGCGCGTGTCCCGACCGAGGCGCATGCGGAGCGCGTTGCTGAGTTGGATGTCCTCCATCGGTAGGTCGAGCATCGTCTCCGAGTCTCCTGGTTTCTTGGTGGGGAGCGTAACCTTGACGCGACCAGCGCGGGCGGCATCAGCCTGGGCCTGCACCATGTCCATTTTCTTCTTGGCGGAGTAGGCGGCGAGCCCGAGACCTCCGACGCCCAGGCCTAGGGCGCTGAGCAAGATGGGCTTGGGGATCGCGCCTAGGATGGCCTTTACGTCGCCGGCGGGATCCTTGGGTGCAGATAGAGAGCGCGCCGATGCGTCGGCAGCAGCATCAAATTTGTGGAGGGAGCCGAGACCTTTCATCGCCAGATCCTTGACTGGAGAAAGCGCCATCATACCGGTTCCGGCCAGCACGCCCGCCGGATCCTTACCCATCATCATCCCTCCTCCGGCACCGAGAGTGAAGTTGAGACCTCCCTGTAATAGTCTGTCTTTATCCCAGTTCCAAGGCTTGAGTGTGCTGCTTGGGGTTCTTTCTGGGTTCGCTGCCTGGTCCCAGAAGGCAGCGTTCGCTGACCCCCCAGTAATGGCTTTGGCAGCCATTAGTGCAATGGGGTTAACTGCCATCTTCTCGATGGAAGCAACCTTCTCGATTAAAGTGACACCAAGAGACCTCGCAAGGTTCTTGGATGGTTGGTTGTGGGCGCACACGAGTGCCCGCACCTCGTCGACCGAGGCCGACTTCTCACGCAGAAGGGAGGCAACAGCCTCTTTGGCGAAACCTTGCTGGCGGAATTCCGGGAGGACGCCGATGGCGTAGTAGCCGATGTCTCTGCCCTGCTCCTGCCTGACCTGCCACCCGACGAACCCGACAGGCTCATGACTGGCGGTCTTGCTGATCATGTAGAGTCCGCCGTCGAACTGCGCAGCATCCAAGCCGTAGGGCCAGTAGGACGGGTCCTCGGCGAGCACCTGCCGCATGATGTCGGCGGTCTTGTGGAAATCGGCTGCATCCGCACGCTTCGTAAACATGGTGGTTTCTACCACGGAAGCTGCGCCACGTAAAGAGGAACCACCCGCGCCGCTGTAATGCGGCGCGGGTGGTTCGAAATCTTTAACACCGTTACTTCATATAGCCCTTGCGGGCTTACGCGGGGACCGAGCGGCCCCGCTTCGCCAATGCGGCCTCCATGGCCGCCAACACTGTCGGGTCCGTCTGTCTGGCGATGGTCGCCAGAATGTCGCCTTGGTGACGCTGCCCCATGCGGTAGCCCATGCGGTTGCGCGCCAGCTCCTGCCGTATTTCCTTCTCGTCTTGCGCTGCTTTTTCGATGACCGGGTCACCTCCGACAGCGCACACAGGTACACTCAGCGGGTCGACCCCGCCAATCAGCGTCGCCGCCGTCACCATCAACTCCCACGCGGAGAAGATGGCTTCCGCGAACGCCGGGGCGTCTGCTGACAACCGGAGTGTAGCTCCGTTACCGATCGCTGTGGCCCCTTGCGGGAGATTCCACGTTGACTCATCCAACTGCCTCTCCAGCTGCTCGAAGTTGGCCTTCGCACCCACACGGCGGAAGGTCATCATACCCCAAGCGCCTCCGGGCGTCGCGGTCTCGTAGAACTGCGTGTATTCCGGCTCGTCATTGAAGCGCACGTCTGCCCTTCTGAAACGATCCGCCGTGATCAGTCGCGTCTCTGCGATGGGAGGGGTCGCGGTCTGCATTGCCTCCCAAAGTTGGGCAGGGTAGAGACACGTGACTTGGTCGCAGTTCTGGCCTTTGACGCGCATCCGCATTGCGGCGGCGGCGCATCCGTGAATCCTCCGCTCAGAGTCGTAGCGGACCAGCGCCACTCCTTCGAGGTTGTTGAGAGTTGAAAGTAGGAAACGATTGCGTGGTGGTGTAGTAGGTGTTGACATATACAAATTATTATGACGCACACGCATTCATTATTTCTCAGCAGCGCGCGCGGTGTAGCGCAGGCGAAGCGGAGCCTTCAGGCTACCAGACAGGTGTTTTCCCAACGCTCGCGAGGCGGCGCGCTTTAATCCGGACGAGAAAACCCTAGGGTCGACCGACCATTGCGCCACACCTGCCTTCGGACCTCCCACCTTGGCGTATATCAGCCGCAGTGCGCCCCGGGTATCCGCGGCTACTATGGTCCTACAGCGCCAGTCCACCGAGAACATAACGGCAGGCACAAATCCGATGCTCACCAGATCCACAAGCAAGCGCTCGGCCTGCTTGTGTGATCTGATCCCATACACGTCTACCGTGTGTTCCGCATTAGAGCAGGCGGACATTCACCAGCTGCCGCTGAACATTCAGTAGCACATTGGGGCCCTTGACGTCGCGAGATGGATCGTCAGCGTCGAAGGCTGCATCGGTGATCTCGCCGCGCATGGGGTGGTTCAGCACCAGCAGCTGCTTGCAACTGTTGATGGCAGCGATCCACTTCGGCATATTTTCCTCCGTATCCTTGTGTCCGAAGTACTGTGCCAGCAGAACGCGCAGGTATTCGCAGGCACGCTGCGACAGCACCTCTGGTGCTGAAACTGCTGCAGGAGCTTCCGTAACTGCTTCAGGAGTAACTTCGGCTTCCGTAACTGCTGCAGGAGCTTCCGTAACTGCTGCAGGAGCTTCCGTAACTGCTTCAGGAGTAACTTCGGCTTCCGTAACGGGCTTGGCGGCGGGAGCTTTGGTGGTAGTGGCTTTTCTCTTAGACATGGTGGTGTGCGGTTTAAACTGTAACGACGAGATCCTTCTGGAAGTCGGATGCGCGAAACACCTTAACGCCAGGATCCAGGCAAGTAAAGGCGAAAGGATCAGCTGGATGTCCGGCGCAGTGGTGGTTGCGCTGCTTGGTGGCGCGCCACATTTCATCGAAGAATTTATCGTCGATTGGCTCGGACACAGCCGCATCCTCCACCTTCGGGTAGTCGTCCAGCATGTCCCCTACGAAGTCGACGACGCGCGGTTTCTCCCACCTCCGCCATAGTCTCATGACAAGCCTCACTGAGCTCTTATAGTCCATGGGAGCATACACGAAATACTCACGCTCCGCCGGGCGCAGCTGTAGCTTGCTACCATATACCAGCAGCGTCACTATGTGCGGAACTTGGGCGCGCACCAGGTCGTGCTTCACTTCGGTCGTCGCTAATCCGCCAACGCCCACCACCTCGTGCCTGGTCGGCCCTTGGTAGTAAACAGACCGACAAAACGTCGCCGTAAGTGGTGATGGTGGCGGGCCTTTTATAGGGCTGCCGCTGGCGTCAAATAGTTCCATGCGGCGAGCCTACGTAGGTCCTCCGCATAGTCAACATGCAAAAAGACAAGAAACGCACCACACTTTACGACTTTTGTCCCTCGAATTCCCGTAAGACGCTAAGAGGCTATTGGTTACGATGGACAAACACCAAAACACCCGCACTCAAAATGTGGACAAAACTGGCCTTTAACGAGAGAGGTGGTCCGTTTCTATCAGATAATCTCCACGCTGCCGAACCTGCCGTCCTGAAGTTTGATGGCGTGAATGTAGTTGCCGGTCTGCAGTTGAAGCTTCCGCGTCAGTAAGAATTTCGCCAACGGAAGCGCTCCCTTCGGCGGGGTGCCGCCCTCCACGTGGCCCTCCTTCCGCAGTCGCAGAAAATAAATCGCATCCGGTGCCGACGGTAAGTGATACACTGGAGCGAAGGTGCTGCGCTCGTATCTAGGTCCGCGCGCAGGAGCGTCGTCGTCTGACGGCTCCAGGGCCTTCTCGAGCGCCATCATCATAGCCGTCGCGGCATTGATCTCTTCATCCTCCAGCTCCGCTTGAATCAGCGCCTTGTTGATTGTTTTCCAATCCTCGCGCTGCATATCCCTATATCCACCGGGAGGTAGGAGGGTGACAGTGATGTCTTTGACCGACTCGTCCGACGAGACCAGTCCGGTGATTTTCAATGTGGCTCCGTCTTTCAGATTGCCGCAGCCTTCAATTACTTGTTCGATCGTGTTCATATATGTTTGGTTCTGGATACAAAAAAGCCGGGCGGCATGCCCGGCTTTAGAGAATTGGTTGTTTTTTTCAGTTTGTCGGGGGCGGTGCCTTTTTAGGATCGCCCATGAATGTGTCAATCACATCGTCCTTACCTTGCGACTCGTCGTCGTCCCCCTTCGATACGCTAGGGTCGGAGTCGTCGCCTTCGTTGTCTTCGCCCATCGACCCGCTGATATCGGATGTCAGGGCGGCATCGCGGTCTTCTGAGCCTGCTGCGCCCACTGCGCCCGTTACCGGTCGCTTCTCCTGCGGGGCTCCCGACAACATCGACATAAGTGCCTGCAAGAGAGGGTGCCCGCCGTCCATAGCTGCCGCAGCTTTCTCGATCTGAGGACGAAACCAGCTCATGTGCATCAGTGCGCCTAGGCCGGCCAGCTCGTCCAGTCTGTCTGCCGACGACTCCTTACACAAACCAGTCACGTGCGGGAGCATGTCCTGCAACTCAGCGGCGGCGATAGCCGCTACGACAGGCGATAGCCTGGCACTCTTGAAGATCACTGCAGCCGACATGGCCTTGACTTCGTCAGAGACACAGGCCGCACCTTTGACAGCCTCACATACAGCGGACAGTCCGTTGTCGTGTAGCATGGTGGTCAGCTCCTTGGGTCCGTCGCTACCTACGCGATTGAGGATGTCGGAGGTGATGCAGGTAGCACCTTTCTCCATCGCCACACGGTCGGTGAACAGAGCGAGAAACTCCATTGCCGCCGCCTCGCAGTCGTTGGCCGCCCACAGGTCGCGCGCCGATGCAGCCTTCAGCTGACCGTCCTCTTCTCCTGGGATCTCAACCTCTCCGCCTTCGGCTACCTGCCTGATGCGGCGTGGGTATTTGGACTTCGGCGGCTGCACCACTGGGAACGTCTTGTTGAGCGCAGCATAAGTTACCCCACCGGAGGCTAAGGCTGCCAGCAGAGGAACGGCCACTGGAAATGCGGTGACCAGATCCGAGAAGGTCATGTTGGCTGCGGATTTCTCGGCCTCCAGGTCCGCCGCCGCCAGCGTCTCGTTCTGCGCCTCGTCCAAGAGCTTCTGGCGGTGCTTCTTCTGCAGGTAGTTGTAAACCGCCTGCGTGAGCGCATAGGACGCCCCGCCTGCCAAGACGCCACCCGTTACTGCAAGCCCGGGCGCCAGCCAGCGATTGACCTCGGCCGCGGACTTCTTGTGGGCGGGCAGATACAGCGTGTCATCATTGAGTCGGGATTCGTCTTCAACCTCAGCCTCCTGCTGCATTGACCGCAAGTAGTTCACCAGCACTACGGCAGCTCCTACGCCGCTACCCAGTGCCAAACCTCCGGTAGCCAGCTGCTTGATGAGCTCGCCGCCTCTCTGGTCCTGTCCTTTGACCGACGCGTCGTTTACACCCACCACAGGCAAGTGGTTGGCGATAGTGCGGCCTGCGTTTTCGATGAGCGATGACATGATTATAGTTTCTGGTATGAGATGGGAGAGTAGGTGACGGCGGCGTGGAACACCCCGGCGTAGAATTGCCGCTCGACGTGGGTGATCGCTATGAAAGGGCCTTCCGGCGCGTGCGCTTTGACGTTCAGATCGTTGAACGTCTGCAGCCCATCCGGCGTGGACAAGTTGAGAATAACCGTGACGGGCGCGCCTAGGCGAATTGTATCCGGAGCCCTGACGGCCTGGTTGGCAACCGATGGTTTGTCGCTCCATCCTCGCGTTACAATCACTGGTTCGGGCGTGTAGTCGCTGTCACCTTCAGGCGCTGGATCGGAGCGTGTCGCTAGCCTGTCCATGCCCACGCTGTCGAAGTCGCCAAAGGCGTCCGCAGAGGTGATGACTTTACCGATACCTCTAATGCGCGTTGTATCAGACATTGTAACGCTCCTTCCCCTTGGGCAACGCCGAGGCTACGCTCTCGTCGGCAGACATATCCTCGTCGATGTCGCGGCGGAGCTGTTTAAATGCCCGCACCTTTTCCAGCAGCTCAGCGTTTTCGGACGATGTTTGAGCGGCATTGCGAGAAAGCAAGAAGGCCAGTGATCCAACCCCTGCACCTCCCAATGCTCCGGTCGCGATGAGAGCCTTGAGGGTGTTGCTGCTCAGGTTACTGTGAATACCGCTGGCAAACGGCATCAGCATAGCACTCTTCGCCATGGCGCGTTTTACACAGTCTGTGAACCGGTTGTAGCCGGCGTCCCACTCCGGCGCAGCGGCCAAGTTACGGAAAAGAATGGCTGCCGGGACATTTGGTGCGTCGTCCACTTGGTAAGCAGCGGCAGCAAGTTTGCACAGCTCGCGATTGAAAGGTGCTGCGGCGCCAGAGTTCATCACCGAAGCCTGACCGAGGCGGCGATCCAGCTCATCGGCGTCGGCTCCGTATTGGGCGGCACCCAGGCGCTGCCCGAGTCTGAAGTGTGGATCTGTCGAGTTCATCGGTAGTTGGATAGTGAAAGTTGTCCCATCGGGTTGTACTTTGGTCCCGGTGCGGCGGCGTAACCCACCAGCGCGCCCATGATACCACCGACCAGCGTCGGTATCAATCCTGTACCGCGCATGAATCTGAGGATAAGCGCGCCCACGCCTGCTCCGGTGGCGGTGGAGAGCATGCGGGCCAGGTCATCGCGTTGGATGCTGGACATGACCGCCGCAGCGCGCAGGCAGGCGGCCCGCTCTGCTTGGGACATATAGGGGTCCATGGTAATGGCCCGGATGATGGTGTCCACATCGCTGGCCTGCTTCGCCAGATAAGCGTCGCGTCGATCTTGCTGGTTGTGCGAGTAGGCAGTGATACCTGCTCCCGCCGTGCCCGCCAATAGCGCCGCCAGCAAGCTCTTGGATACGCTAGGCTCTCCGCCTCTATATCCCATGTAGGCACCTGCCGCGCCGCCAGCCAAAGCGGAGAGTAACCCAGCTGTGGCGACAGATTTTCCCCGCGACGATGTTCCCCAGTCCCATCCTCCGCTGAGCTTATCAGCAATCCAGCCCGTCAGCTGCTCGCTGGTGTTCGACGGCCGCTTGTCGAGCGGCGCATACTGGCCATTCATGGAGGCGTTGAAATTCTTCCTGCGGTAGTCTTGGTCGAACGTCTGCTTGTATTGCTCTTGGGACAGTTTTTGCCTAGAGTCCTCTGGGCCCAGCCCTAGCGAGTTCTCCGGGTGGGCAAATGATATTTGCCCGTCGGGTTCCTGACGGAAGTCGCTCACTTTGCCACGCAGATGTGGCGGGACATAAGGAGGTAGTTTGCTCATCGCACGCCTCCTGACCCGTTGCCGATGTGCGGGGAGTTTTGTCCGGGATACCGGGCCACCCAGTTGTCGGAATCAAAGTCGCTCGCTGGCGGTGCCTGCTCGTGCGCTTTGTCGAAGCTCAGCCCCTCGCTACGCGATACACCGTCCGGTATGGCGTCCATCTCTTTGATGGCCGCGTCCCGCAGATCCGCGATGGCCTGACTTACTTTTCCTGGTCGCAACGTGCTCACGGGCGTATCGTAGCATCAGCCGCCCGGAGGGGCAAGGTTTTGCGCTACGCTGGCGCGGCCTTGGGACGCCCCCTGTGAGCGCATCTTCTCCATCTCCTGCTTGGCTGAAGCATACAGCGTCGGGTTGGTGGCCTCGCACATCTGCATCTCCTTGCGGTGAGAGTTGGGCTGAGAAGCGTGCATCTGAATCCACTGCGCGGCAATCTCCTGCGCCCGCTGAGTGATCTGCAACGGATCCGCCCCTGGATCCACGGCATACTGCCCGCCTGGGCCTCCTGACGGCGGAGCCCCTCCTCCCCCTGGCGGCGGAGCGCCACCTCCAGCCGGTGGCGCTCCGGCCGATTGCTCCGCCGCCATGATAGCGACGTCGGCCATGGAGCCTTGTGTCTTCTCCTTCTCGAATTTGGCCGCCAACTCCCCGGTGCGGCGCTGGATCTCTTGATCCTCCATCGCCGCGAGAACAGCAGCACCTTCCGGATCGGAAATTCCGATATCGGGGTAAACGTCGCCACGGGGAATTTCCCGGTTCGCAGCGAGCTGCATCTTGATCTGCATCCATTCGGCCGTGTAGGCCATGACGGGGCGCTTAAGCGAAACTTTGATGGCGTCAGTGTCCATCGCGCGCTGCACGGTGTTCGATACGAACTCAAGCATTCCGTTGAGGGCATGGTATAGCCACTCGTAATGTCGCTCGAACATTCTGATGGCATTGGGAAGCTGCTCCACGTTCATTGACCCGCGGTAGAGCTCTCTCGGGAATCCCATACCGTCGAACAGGGCGTCGGTGTAGGCGGTCACCACCTCTTGCAGTATCATTTGTTTGCCATTACCGCCTAGCTCGTGATAGCCTACTTTGAACGGCAGCGCATGCATTGAGGTTCCGTCCTTACGGTGCGCGGCTATGAGCTTCTGCAGCTGTGCTGTGTGAAACGCCGAGTTCAGCGACATGACGGGGTCATTGACCCCGCTGCTCTCGTCGGGCGTAAAGATACGCATCGGATGCAGGTAATCCATCGCGATGGCGGCGTCTGCCTTACGGTAAACCTGCAGCTGGTGGATCGAGTGATAATTCGAGATGACCTCCGGCAGCCCCCACCCGCTGTCGGATATACCAGTGACCGTGGGGGCCTTGAAGTGATACACCTCCCCACTGTGGTAGCGGTAGTCCTTGTTGTTTGCGACCGCCTCAAGCAGTCCTCGCGGTGTGTTGTTGATCTCGTGCAGCACCCCAGTCTTGATGCGTGCATCCATGCTAGGAGGTATGGTGTAAATGTATTGGACCGAGTCAGAGTGGTGCGCCTTGTCGAGCGACACAAACCTAGGATCCAGGAACACAATTGAAAACCGGTCGGGAGCCGCCGCAGGTTTGTCTCTGAATTTGAGAGTGACCGTGGGCAGACCTCCTAGCTTGCGCTTCTTCCTACTCATGTTTTTCGCTACCGTGAGGTCCGGCACAGTGTATGTGAGATCACTCCAGTTGTATTTGACCAGATGCTCCGGGTAGGATGCGATGGCGATGGCTTTGTAGCTGCCATTTCGGTCGTCGATCAGGTATCGGTCGAATGGTTCCACACAACGCACGAACGCATTACCATAGACCGCCCACTCATGCCCGGCCTGCTGCATCTTCGCAAAGAGCGACAGCATGCGCACCAGCACATCTCTGAGCGCGTCCCTTTCTTTCTTGTTGCTCTCCCCCTCGAATGTGATGTCCGTAATGAAATAGGACACGACGCGGTTGGCTATCGCGCCGTAGTTCTTATTCAGGTTGAACAGATACAGGCACAGATCCATCGTCCCACGAATATCGTTGGGAAATGTCTCGGCACTTGGCAGCAGGAACGGGTCGCCAAATTTCTTGGTGCCGCCCATGAGTGAGGGAGAGAATACGGACATCGGCGTGTGTGTTACGGTCAATCCTGGTCGTCACGCGCGCGGTCGAAGTCCTGCGTGGATGCGGATTTCTCCCCGTCCACAATAGGTTCTCCGTCCAGTGAAACCTGATCACTGGGAGCGCCAGACACCACGGACGGCATTCCAGCTTTGAGTTTTCCGTTTTTTTCCATGCCCGAATTGTTGGGTAAAAAGCACATCAAGTCAACACCTGGGTAAAGTTGCTGCGGTGGCGCCAGACACACAACCGAGAACGTGTGCGAATATCCGGCAAATCCGATCTCAAACGTAGCTCCCGACTTAGGTGTGAACGCCACGTCGGACGACCGCATTTTGACGAAAAATATGCTGTCGCTGCCTCGCAAGTTCTCCGGCTCGCAACTCTGCCAGTTGATGCGGCAGCGTATGTCTCCTATGGGGGTGTAAAATATAATGAACCGCTCCCGCTTGGAGCATTGATCCAGCATCTTGGCTACCTCGATGAGCTCTGCTCGGTCAGGGGACGCAAGTACGCGCGCAATGGGAGCCGGTAGTGATGGCATCTCAGCCTGCTGTGCGTCGGTGTCTCTCCGGTGAGCCTCGCCCACCTCTGTGCCCGGTTCCATATCTCCAGCGCGCAGGGCGCGGAGGAGATCGTTCGTGTCGTCTTCGGGCATGCGCTGTCCGCTCCTCAGGTCTTCAGACGCGCTTGGCGGTGTTGTTCTTCTGCTCATGTTTTATTGTTTTCAAAATTCGATCTACAACTTCCTCGCTCGGTGTCACCTGACAGCGCTGTGCGTTCTTGGTGTCAAAGTGCGTCAGCAGCATTCCCCCGGTGTAAGAGGACTCTGCGATGACCAAAGTGTGCCGCAATGGCATGCCCATCTCCGGTGCAATCGCCACGCTTACCGTAGAAGGCCGCCCGTCAGCGCCGTGGTAAACGGTAAAGTCAGCCAGCATGTCGCAGACGCGCATGGAGCGCGTTGCAATACCAGCACCCAGCGCCGCCGCTACTTTCGTAGCCAAGCTGGCTGGACCATCGGATGGCCAGCCTTTGAGGGCCTCGGTGTATTCCAGATCAACAGGAGTGGTGACCGCTTCCAGCGGGATACCCATGTTGACCGAGAATGTGGCGACGTAGGCGCGCTTCAACAGGGAGCTGTATGGTCGGGCTGTCGACAGCATCCTACGTGCAGTCTTCTCGCTGCAGCCCATAGTCAGACTCAGGAAACGCACCGGACGCCGCTGCTTTCCGCAACACTCCCGGACAAATTCCAAGGCCTTGTCCGTTTCGGATCTGTTCAACAGGGGGCCGCCTCTACAGCGCCCGAGCGCCCTTCGAGGAGTTTTTACCGCATCAGACACCTTTAAGGTTCTTGACGAATTTGGTGATGTTGCGCTCGCGGCGCGCGTCCTGCTCGCTGTAGCTCTTGGCGAGGCGGGAACGCCGCTGGTCGTCCATATGACGGGTGGCGTTGATGAAGCCGGCGTGGCGGGCGTCACGAATGGCTGCTTGCGGATCTGCTTGTGTACTCATGGTTTATTAGTCTGGTAGTTTCAATGTTTTCCCGACGAGGTCCGACGGGCTTACCCACTGATTCTTACCAGTCTTACGGTTGCGAAGCAATTGGTAAATTCGACCATCTGATCCGATGCGAGTGCCAGTGGCGAGACGGACATCGATACCTGCTCGCTCGCTCTCGGGGCCGGCGATGCAGTCGATGAACCCAAACTGCGCGGCTTCCACAGAGTTGCCGGTCCAGAGTGGCTTACTACCGTATCCCCTGCGCGTCAGTAGTAGGCTACCGGGGACGGTGGCGCAATAAACCGCGCCGCTGTATTCCACCTTCTTTTGCGTCTGCGGCTGAACTTCAACCACGTTCCTCGTCAACTCATTCACCCTGTAGGCCAGACGCGAGGACTCTCCGTTTCGACGCTTGCACATCCACGGATTACCGCGTGTGCACGACCTACCAAGGCCGAGCAGGAGGCGCTCTAGGTCATCCGCCATACCAGGACTCGTGGTTGTGTAAACCCAGCTGCCGGATTTTTGCCGCCACGCATCTCCCAACGCGTAAGCGTTTAGGAACCTCCGCCTATATTCCGGCTTCACTTCGAACAAAAATTCTGGAACTCGCTTCTCCCAGCAGCGGTGCCCGAGTGCTAAAACGAGCGTGTGTAGTGATTTCGAGTGCATGACGAAGTTTCGACCTTCGTTAGCTTGTCGCGTGTAACCAAACGGCATACGACCAAGCAGCTCCTCTATCGCTGCCACTTTCGTTGGGTTCGCCGAATACAACTGCGTGATTATCACTTTGTAGTGTCGACTCTTCGCTGCATCGGCGGACGCGCAAGAGCCCTCCGAACAATACCATCCCAAGAATTCGCACCAGTCTCCCATGTCTATTTCTGGGTGAGTCTTGGCATGCCCGCCTGTCTTGGCAATTACCGGAGCCGGAATGCGAAAAGTGGCGCGGGCGTCGTCACCTGCATACGGTCCCGACGTGGTCATGTGTATACGTTTATAGCCAAACTGCTCGGATGCGGTTTCCCACCTCCATTCCTTTCCCCGACCATCTTTAAGCGACAAGAATCTGTGATTCGGCGTGACTAGAAAATCCGTTCTATTACCGATACTACCATACATGACGCCTTCATATTGCGCTGTATGCAGCGCCGTAGGAATGTGAAATTCCAAATTGTCATCAACGCGACACGCCAGCTCGTCCGATGTCGTAACATCTCCCCAGAACTTCCACCCGGTTCGCGTGAAGACCTCCGTGTCGTCAGAGTGGCACTGCATGCTTTCTGTTATAGCATTGGGGTCGCCAATACCGCCAGGTCCCATCTTCGTGATACGGCGCTTCTGCTCCAGAATGTGCATCGGGTTGATCTCCTCCAGCGCGGTGACCAGCGGGTTGCCGGTAAGGTAGCCCGTGGTGTAAGCATCGAATGACGCGGCCCCCATGGGGCTCAGGTTACGCGCGCGACTCACCCGGCCCATCATCGAACGCAGCGTCTTGCCGTGGTCGAGCTTTACGCGCTCGGCCATCAGACGGTCCACTGTGTGGATGCGGTCGTTCGGGAGGGAGTCGCGCTCATCCGGCTCCGCGAGTCCGCGGTTGACTGCCAGCAGTTTCTCTGATGCGGCGAGCAGCCCGTCGATGCCTACAGGCGCATACTTCTCGTGCTCGTCATCGTCTGAGAGGTAGCGGTGGTGGCTGGTCGGGTTGGTGGTAGTCATGATCTTACGAGTTTGAGGTTTTTTAAATTCTCCAAAAATCCGGGCGGCTTGTCGTGAACGAGCTTCGCGGCATGCAATCCTTTGTAGTCGGATAATGCCATCGCCGGCATTCCATCGCCGCCGCGCACATGTCTGACGTCATAGGACCCTACCCACCGAGGTCGCCCAGCCAGCAATACACTTTCGTATGAACTGTTTAGCGCCCCGTCGGACTTCAACAGATGACCGTTACCAGGCAGACGGAGGCGTGGTCGGTCTTGCAGATACGCGCGCGTATCCTTTATAGACGGACCTTCCGGAGAGCCAGTCGCCTGATCCGCGAATTGCGCATCTCCAGGTCTGTAAGCGTGGAGCTTCATGCCGGGACCTACGTGGCGCGGCACTCGTGCATTAGTGTCTAGTAGGAAGCCGGTATTCATCTCGCCGCCAATTCGCACTGACTTCCTGGGATTGTCGGCGCGCCTGTTCATCGCGTAATTACCTGCCACATCTGGATGACGCGAAAAGAACGTATTAGGACCAGAAGTCACGCCCCTTGAACCTTTGAAAATAAAATTACTGAACGGAGTGTCTCCGCCTATCTCCTCGCCGTTGTAAGCGGCCGTAACGACCACCTCACCAGGACGAGGCACATGACGTCCAGAAGTCAGCGTCTTGATGTGGTTTTTTCTATCTGCCATAGCCATACTGTAAAACTTTTGAGTTGGTGTAGCAAAATCGTCCAGATACCCTTCGGCGGCATTGCGCCACGTAGCCGACCCTTCATGCGCTCGCTCGCGCGCAGGCGAAGATAACTTCCCGGCACGCAGAAGCTTCACTAAACGATTTGCAGCAGACTTCTCCATTTCCCCTAGTTGTGCGAACGGCGTCATGATAAGTCCTCTGGTTTGATGTGTCCCGCGAGAGCCAGAGCCATAAGCTCGCCCGGTCCCGGCTTGTCGCTCTTGAGTGTGGCTCCGCGTCCTGCTGCCAGCTTACCTAGGCGCTCGGCAGCGGTGTCGTCAAAATCATGGCGGTTCATATACCACTTCATGTATTCCTTGCTGCGGTAGGCGTCCATGGTCCCTTTGAACTCCTCGCGCTTCTCTTCCGGGAGGAGCTCCAGCGGATCGATGGCCCAGTTGGTGAGTGCGTAGGCTCGCCGAGGTGTCGGGTTCGCTACGAACTGCGCGCCATGCCTGCGCTTGAATCCCTTCCACCGCTCGATCTGCTTGGCGTCCTGCTCGGAGCGCCGACCGTCCACGTAGTTCTCATACCACTGGAGCCAACCTTGCTTGTCCTGATCATCCAGCCAGTGCTCTGGCCATGCGCGCATGGAAGCGAGACGAGGGCCCTTCTTACCGTAGATGGAGTTGTAGGTCTCCTTCATGTCCCCCGGTTTGAGGTCAGGGTCGAACGATGCCTCCTTGATTGCGTCGTTGAGCTCGAAGTCCAGCTCCTGCCATGTGTCGAACACCTTGGAAGGAGACAGGTCAGGGCTGAACGCGATGGTTGCACTCTTGAGCATCCCATCGGCGGCGTCGATGGCGCGACCAGCGGAGCGCCAGAATGCGCTCTTCTCGCGGTTGTAGAGATTTGGGAGGTTGGACCGCAATATTGACTCCGCCACCTGCGCCCGGTCGAACGCAGCACGAACAGCAGCAGCCTTGGCGGCAGGCTCCAGCGTCGGGTCACGCTCCCACTTGGGGATGGCCTTCATGTAGGCGCGCCCCAGCGTGTCCTTGGAATACTTGCTGCGGTTGATATCCAGCACCTGTTTGCCCCAGCGGCGCTCCAGCTCCTCGTCCGAGACACCCAGATCCTTGAAGAGGGAGTAGGCGTGCAGGTCCGACGTACCAATTTTGATACGATACTGTGCGGTCTGTGGATCTAGTGTGACACGCATGGCCGAGCCAGTTCCTGGTCGCGTGTTCAGGTGGCATTCGAGTGCCCCGGTATCCCTCCGGCGAGTATAAGCGCCGGGCAGAAGACGGGACTGCATCGCCGGCGCCAGCTCAGACCCGTTGTTGATGAAGGTTCCGCGCTGCGTCAGATAAGGGACGCGTGCCAGCGTGAAGTTCTTTTTAACGTCAAGCGGCTTGTTGGTCTCCACGTCGATGAGCTTCACCGTCCCGCGCAACCGGCGAGCGAGCAGCCGGTCACTCATCAACGCCTCCTTCTGCTCAGCCAATGAGTAGCGCTCCTTGTCGGCATACTTTACGTCTGAGAGCTCCAAACGCACGCCGCCGTATTCAAACCCGTGCACGTAGCGCTGCATGGCTCCAGCAATGCCGCCTTCGATGTCGCCTCGAATAGCATCAGAATCCTCCGGGTCGCGGAGGGTGACTCCTGCGGGCGGGGCCGGATCGTCGTCGTAATCGTCCATGGCGGTTTGTAGCATCGTTTGCGTCGGTCGGCAATGCTCACCGCAGCTAAAAGAAAGGGGGCACCATCGCGCCCCCTTTCCGATTTACCTGTTCAGGTGGGATTCCAAGAATGCGTGCTTGTCCTCGTCCGCCGTGTCGCAGTAGTCCAGGACCTGCTTCAGGCAGGCGTTGGCTGACGCGGACTTGGCATTGAGACGAGCAAACGACTCAGGGTCTACCGCGTCGATATCGATCCCCAACCGTAGCGGCTTGGTCGATGTCGACCTCACCCACTCGATCTTCCCAGCCTTTTGCATCGTCAGCAGACGGCTGCTGATCGTCGCCGGCTCCCGATTGACCTGCTCGGCCAGCGCTCTAATGTCCAGGTGCAGCCAGCCGTCCCGGTCCATATCCACGCCCAGCTCCTGGATGGCGTCCCTCATCTCAGCCTCCACTTTCGTGAAACTAGGCACATCAGGTAGGAACTTGATGCGCATCTTCTTGGCGGCGTCATTGTCGTGGACGAAGATACCCTCGCCCAAACAAAACGCCATGATGGCCCCGATGGTCATCACGTCCAGACCAGCCTTGCGGGCGATGTCGTCGCGCTTGGCGTTGATCACACCATCCCGCCCAGAGCGCATACTGGATGCCGCCTTCACGAAGTCTCGGATGTCCTGCTCGGTCGGGTTGCCGCAGCGTATGAAGTGTCGTCTGGTGCGGACACCTTCCGGCGTCGGGATGATGGTGCAATACGAATCCTGCCCGTCTCTTCCTGCGCGGCCGCATTCCTGCGCGGTCGCTACCAACGTACCTGGAATGTCGAAGTGGACAACATTTCGGATGTCTCCCCGGTCAATACCCATACCAAACGCGTTGGTCGCCACTATGATAGCGTCAGCATCCGCCATGAACTTGTCCTGCTGGAACTTCTTGTCTGCCGGCTTCATTCCACCGTGGTAGTAGTAGACCGGACGCTTCGTGAAGCGCGCGAGGCTGTCAGCGTAGCCCTCCACCCGTGCCCTAGTGGACGCGTAGATGATGGTGGCGCCTGCGCACTCCTGCGTCACCCACGGGAAAGCGTCTCGGACGCTTTCCACATACATGGTACTCAGGTGCAGATTAGTGCGCCTAGGGTAATGGTAGACCAACTTGGCATTAGTAATACCTAACCCTTCTCTAGCCTCCCGTTCGGCTTCCTCGGATAAGGTGGCCGAGTAAGCGGCCACCACCTTAGGCCTGAGTCGGCGTATAAGTTCGCCGGCGGCTTTGAAGCCTGGTCGGAATGTATCTTGCCACTCAGCCAGCGTATGCACTTCGTCCATTGCGCAGAAATCAGGAGGAAACTGCGTCACCACCTCTGACCACGTGGCATTCGCAAACCTCTCGGGCGACACCAGCATGAACTGCAGGTTGCCTGCAGCCCAGTCACGCAATACGGACGCGTTGTGAGCGTCCGTCTCGTTACTGGAGATAGTAGCCGCCGCCAGTCCTTTCTTCTGCATCCCGACCGCCTGATCTCGCATCAGCGCGATCAGCGGGTAGATGACTATAGTCTTCCATCCCATACACAGAGTAGGGACTATGAAGCAGGCGGACTTGCCGGTAGATGTTGGGAGTATAACTACAGAGTCGCGCCCCATCATCACCGACATCACTGCCTTATCTTGGCCGGGTCGCAGTGCTTGAAATCCCAGCGAATTCAATACGTAGGGTAGTTTCTTCATCCCTTCGCTATATGCCTTCAGCGCTCCCGGCGGCACTGTGTCCGGTCGTGGCTGTATTACCTCATCCATGATTCGAGTTGTACTGCTTTAAGGCTGATCTTGTCCTCTCCGATGGTGAACGTGTTGAACATTCCACGCCACGGGCCTGGCGGAAGGAAGCCAGCAGTCACCAGCCATATCCCTCCTGTGCCTCCGCGAAAGGAGTCCTTCACAATCCACAGCACGTCGCTAGAGTGGTCAGCGACGTGCTCAATGAGCGGTCCCAGCTTCTCGGACATTATCTGCGCTGGTACATCGGCGAGCCACGGGTAGAACTCGATACGTTCCGACAGGAACGCGTAGTCGATCCTACCGCTGCCTTCCCGCGCGGAGTCGAGCACGCGGGAAATATTGTCCGCAGCCGTAACGCCCATAATTTTGGCTACCAGGCCGGCGACCACCGACTCGGGCGCCTTGATCGCCACCGGCTTAATCTTCGTCGCCATCTTCGTCACCTCCCATGTCTGTGTCGGATTCTTCCTCCCCTGACGTGTCGCCGGCCGCAGCCAGCGCCAGCAGTCTCTCACGCGAGGCGGCGTCCACTTCGGACTCGTAGCCTTCGATGTCGAGCGCGGCCCCTACAAACTCCAGATGCGTCGGGCTGGCTTTGAGTGCCGCATACAACGTCTCGCCGTCGACCGCCACGCAGCCGAGCGCGTCGCACGTAAACAGCCCGTTTGACACCGTAGTGTCCAGGATCTTGTTCTGCGCCATCCACGTGCACGTGGGCTCGGCAAAGCTGATCACCTTGTCGTAGGTGGTCGCCGTGTCGTTGTAAGCGTCATAGAACAGATCAAACTCGCACTTGCGGAACTTCGGCCCGAACGCGTTCTTGATGATCGTGATCATGATACGCTGCCCGATCTCGGTCTTCTTGTCTTTGCCCTTGATGGACCCTTTCGGGATCATCGTCCAGCGGTAGGCCGTGAACTGCTTGAACGCCTTACCACCGATGGTGGTATCGTTCTTGCTTTCGGGCGGCGGCGGCATACCGGGGATCTTGCGGGCGTTCATATCAATCTTCACGTTCTGGTGATTGAAGAACATGGCCACGGCGTTGTTCTGCTCCAAGAAGTTTGGCAGCCAGCGCTTGAGGATGTGTGCATGCTTGGCGTGCCCTTGGTTGGATCCGGTGCCTGCGTCTTTCGCTGCCTCCTTCTTCGCGTTGAGAGCCATACCCCAGTCGGAGTTACCCTTTGCTTCGGCAGAGGACATCAACCCGGACCACGGGTCGATGAACACCCAGATGGGATTGCCCTTTGTGGCGGGGTTGCTGTCACAGCGCGCGCGCAGATCAGATACCGTTTGCTTGATGACAGCATCGCACTCGATGAGCGAACGAGCAGTGGCGAACACGACGTTGTTGATGAGGGCCGCGGCGGTCTTCTTGTCGCGGTGCATCAAACGCTTGATGTGCTTGTCCTTCATCATCTTTCCCTCGCATTCAATGTAGACTGCATAGCAGCCCTGGGCTGCCAGCTTGCCGATCATATCGAAGCAGAACGTGGTCTTGCCGATGTGCTCCGGAGCTACCACTTCGATAGTGGAGTTGAGGCGGAAACCTACGGATGACAGGGCATATTGCATGTAGATGTCGTCGTATTCGAAGAGCATCTTCCGCAGCATCGCCGGGGTGAGGAGGTTGATCTTGCGCGTCTTGGATCGGTTCGACACGACGTCGATGGACTTACGCACGTTCTCGGTCATAGTCGCATATACGGCTGGCGCCGATGCCGCGTCGAACTTCCTCTTGAACACCAAGGGCTGAAGCGTGTCGGGATCCTCGATGGATGTGGATAACTTCTGCTTGGCCGACTTGGCGGCTGGCGCTGCGTCGGAGGATTTTTTGGCGGCTTTCTTTGCCGCTTTCTTGGCTGTTGTCTTTTTTGCTGACATGTATTTTTAAAAAGTAGAAAGCCGGGGGCGCTCGGCTGAGCGCCCCCGGCTTATAATTGATCAAGCGCCGAGCATCTGCATCACGCGATCAACGATCGGGGCAGGCATGGCCTTTCCCGAAAGGGTTACCGCATGCATCTCCGCAACTACCGAGTCGACTTCTGCGCGCTTCTCCGGCGCCAACGCTGCATAGGTGGCATCGTCGAACACGCTGCGACGCGTATCGTCAATCGATACGCTACCCGCTTGCGCCTCCGCTGTCGGTGGAGCAGGTGCTGTCGGTGGAGCAGGTGCTGGTGACGGAGCAGGTGCTGGTGCCGGTGACAGCGACGCAGCCAACGTGAACCCGTAGGCTGCGGCGGTCTTCCAGACGCCGGATGTCGCGTCTGCGGTAGACATGGTAGGCAGGTCCCCGTGGACGAGCACCAAACCAGCCATCGCGCTCTCATCGACTTGCTGCGCGACTCCTGCGACAGTCACCCAGAACTTACTGACCGGAGCAGGTGCTGGAGCAGGGGCTGGAGCAGGGGCTGGAGCAGGGGCTGGAGCAGGAGCAGGTGCCGGAGCCGGAGCTGGAGCAGGAGCTGGAGCAAAGCTCCTGGTCGGCTCCTCGGTGCGCGCCGCCGCCCTTGCCAGCGGGTTGTAGTCATCTGCATCATCTGCCGGGCGATGGGCAGTCGACTTGGGACGAGAACGGCGCTCACCTACATCCGCACGGTTACCGCACGCGTGGCGGATCATCTCTGATGTGACCTCCTCGTGGTAATTGGCGAGCATGAAGTCGACCTGCTCTTGGTAAGTGGGAATGTTCCAGTTATTCGAGTCGATCATGATGAACCGCTTTGCCAGCATCTCCGAGGTGATGTGGCGTGTCGAAATGTGGTCATCCAGCACCTCACGCTTCTGGGACCACAAAATGCAGTTGGTCTCCTGCGCGTCTTTGGGATCGAGCAGGCGCTTGTCCACGGTCCACACCATCGCTCCATCCGTGCGCGTAGGGTCGCCCAGCATGTAGCGCGACCAATTGGGATCCAGCACACGATCACCAGACTCGTTCAGCCAGCGAGCCTGCTCCACCATGTGCGTGTGGCTGGCGCCGGTGTAGCAGATCACGACATCGTGGGACTCGTTACGGTTTTCCTTCGTCGTGATGTTGGCGAACGAGAAGAACCGGATCTGACGGTTGGGGATCTTTGGATCCTCTTTGGCGCTCGGCTTCTTCAGGAAGTATTCCTTATCCTTGTCCGTCAGGCTCTTGTCGAACTTGATGGAGCACCACAGGTCGTTGAACGCATCGGCGCGTTCGTCCGCGGAGAACCGCTCGGGGTCCATCATCTGCCCGCGGTTGCTTGGGCTGATGAAGTGTTCGTTGTTGGGACCGAGGAACGTGTAGCAGATCAGCGGCACCGCCCAGCCGTTCGGCAGGAAATGCTTGGGATGCTTTGGATCCGGCGTACCTTTCCAAAAGGGTCCGACAGACTGCTGAAACGCTTGGTCACATGTGTCCAGCGTATAGTCGAACGAGGGCAGGATCACGCCCTGCACCTGATCCTTCGTGGCGTTGGCGCCGATCATATACATTTTCGTGCCTGCCTTGCGAGGTCCTTCTCCAAGCATGGGGCGGTAGTCGCCGCCTTGTTGTAGTTGGTCTTCTGTCGTATGTGGGTCAATAATGGCCATAGTAGTATTTAGTATGTATTAGTTAAACAATTTGAGATGGCGGACGCACGAGCGTCCGCCAGATTACACCTGGGATATGAGATTATCCGCCTCTACGTGTCTTACACGTTCTCCGTTTCGTAAATCGGCGCACTGCCAGCACGCTTCGCGCTGCGAAGCTTCACTTCAATCATGCCGTTTCCAGCCGCCACGACTTTACCGTGCGTCCCCAGCGTGGTCGTCTCGGAGATGACAGTCCCGGCGAGGGCCATCTTGTCGAGCTCCGCAATCAGGCCGATGAGCTGCGCGGCAGACACACCAGCTGGCCGCTGCACCACCCTACAGACTGCCCCGTTGATCATCCACACCAGCTTGACCGTCTCCACGTCCTTCTGCGACGCCGGTATTACTCCCGAGCGGTAGATGCGGGACGGGATGATGTCCAATCCGATCGCCACGTCGTTCTCGTCCAGGTGGATGATGAACTTGTGATGCTGCAGCCTATCGAGACCGTCCGGCAGGTCGCCCTCGTCGTTGTTGCCTGCCGAGTAAAGGAAGAGTTCCTTCGTGGTGACATTGTTGCAGTGGTTGAACCTGGCATCGACATATGAAAGCAGCAGATCCGGCTCCCCGGTCTTGGCGTTCTTGCGTGTTTCAGGCGAGGTGATGCGACTCGAGGTCACCCGTTTGTGCGTGTTGCGCTTTTTGATCTTCATCAGATTTGAGCGGAGTTGATCTCCGCGCGCAACTTATCGGCGGCCCGCACCCCCTGCAAGGTTTTTTGTTCAATTTCTTGAACTAAATCCCAATTGGGCTTGGTCGCCACTCCCCGGTGACGGCACCACTGTTCGTGCTCCAGCACCGGGGTGGCTACGATCTTCGGGTCGCACTTCGGACACTTCGCGACGTGGTAGTGCTGCCTGGCGGCGAACTGGAACCCCGTCTTCTCCAGATGAGGATCTACGAAGCCTAGTAGCTGCTTGCATCCCAGGCACACGATGCGGGACTTGGCTCCGAACTCCTTACGGCAGTCGTTGCACAGCGCCTCGTCGTAGTTAACGATACCGCTGTGCCAGCGCCGGATGTGCTCATCGATACGCAGCAGCTTGTCACACAGACACAGCTTCTTCGCGACCAATGGTCCGCTGGGATTCATCATCGACTTTAGCCATTCTGATTCGCTCATACCGGAGCGTAGCCGCCGGCCGTCGGACGTCCAACCTAAAAAGCTGCCCAAGGGGACGGCCACGACGCCGCCCCCAAGGGACTCAAGCTCGCTAGTATCCTTGCCGCGACGCCACTAGCGCCGCACCACCTACACACAAGGCCGCCGGCGCTGCGGACGCAACGCCTGACGCCAAGCTACCCACGACGGTAACCACACCCGCCGCCACGAAGGCGACGGCATACACCCCAATCGCCGCGAGCCCGAGGGCCGCAACGATTGCCATTACCATTTTAATGATGTCTTCCATCAAACTATTATGACACGAGCAGCTGCCAATTTTTGAAGGTGAGGAGGTGCTTCAGCTTGTCAGGGGTGGGATGCCAAGAGGGGTCGTGCAGCTGCTTCTTCTCCTCGTCAGATGGGTAGGTGGACCAACGGTAGTTGAAGTCCTTGTCCACACCATACTGCAGCACCCTGTGTCCGTGCTCGTCGTCGTAAGTCCACGTGTTGACCGTCGACATCATCGCCTCCTGAATGCGCTCTACGACAAATCGCTCCTCCAGAGGACAGATGGAGACCAAGCTGTCATATAGACAGGTCAGCACCCGTGCCTTCAGTCCTAGCTTCCTGTAGAGGTGGTTCGCCCACACACATGCTCGCGCCGCAGTGGCACCGACTGATTCCTGTGGGCCTACGTTGCGGAGCTCGCGACCTAGTGCCGATTCCAAGGAATTACGTATTCTCCATCCGACGCCAGATCCTGCCCCATGCAGGAGGCAGTGACGAATGCGGCCAGACGCTGCGCGGTAGTAACCCTTGGTCTTTGGTAGCGCCGCCATTTCATCCAGGAACTCTGTAGCCCTGGGCTGTCGGGCCTTGATGGCGTCCAGCCCCTTCTGGCCTACACCATCTTCCGGCTTCACGCCGGTGTCGGATTCGATCTTACGCTCCAGCGAGTTCGGGGAGGCCCCGTATGCGCTGGAAAAGTTGCTTAACAAATATTAAATACTGCTCGCTAGACAGCATCCCGGGATTCCCGGCTGCATGTTACCATGCAGAGTAGACTATATCTTCATCTCGCCAGAGCGAGCGCCCCCCGTTTCGGCTCGCTTGAGCCTACGACCTTTCGGTCTAGTCGTTGAACCTTCTTTGAGCCTTCGCGCAAAGCTTGGCTGCTGATTGTCCTCGGTGAGGATGTCCCAGCAATTAAAGGGGTTGTTGTCACTGGATCGCTCCAGCGGGTGACCAACTTGTTCGTAATCACCTTACCTGCGGCCCGCTGAATATCAGCGTCCATCATCTCTCTTCCATCCTCGTAGATCCGCTCGGCGATGGACCAGTGGATATCGAAGCTGCTGTGCTTGACGCTACCGTCTTCGTTGCGAGCCAGCATGTCTTCGTATACCGGACCCAGGTTCTTACCGTGCTTCCACGCGTGCATGATGTATTCCTGATTCTGCTTGTCGGCTGGAATCCCACTTTCCAGAGGATCTGCAAATGCGACCCTGACCTGCTTGATCTTGTAAGGATTGTCGCCTTTTAGGTTAGCCCACTCAGGGTCCGGCTCCTCTAATATGCGTATAAGATCCCTGTCGCCGGATATCTTGGCAATTGCAACAAGTTCGGCAGTTTTGTAATCGAACTCCACCAAACAATAACCGTCCGGCGCAGTCACGCACGAGCGTATAGATGGCAACTTCTTAGCTGTTACACCCACCCACTTCATTAGATGCTCCGGCAAGTCTCCTCGCTCGTGCGCCTCCCTAACCACTAGCTCTATAGATCTGCCTATGCGCTCGCTGACATACTTGGGCCAGTTCAAACTGTTAGGCTTCCATGTTCGAGTTCTGCCAGTCTCTGTTAGAGATGTCATCCCGTGCACCCTATTATCAGAAGCCAGCCACTGATGAAGTCCGTTCTCACTCCGCACTTCCTGACCTGTCTCTTCATCGATGTAAACATCAGCCTCCTTGAGGAAGGCCTTGCACACATTACCGACGGCGTTGAGATCGAGCAGCTCACTGAGCGTGTTGAACTGCTCGCTGAGGATCTGGAGGGTTTGCTTGTCTACCGCCGGCGTGTAAAGCCGTTGGCGGTCGGCAGGTAGCTCCAGCACCTTCTCCCACGCCATGGACGGTAAGCCCTTCGCTTTCTGGTTGGTCGTCTTGATCGGCTCAAGCCCCTCCACGTCGAACAGCCACCGCCGCATCATGTCGGGGGAACGGATGTTGAAGTTTGGGGCGTCGGTGAGGTGGCCTACGCGTTTGATCCACTTGGGGATGTCCTCCATGGGAGCGTGGCGTTTGATGGCCTCCAGTATCTTGTCTCCGTCTCCTTCCTTGATGCACAAGAGGACACGCATGAATGCTTCCTGGGGCAACTCCTGCATTACCGTCTGCGCCAGCTTGGTCTTGGCTTCCTTGTGGACGCGCTCCTTGAACCGCACCTCCAGTTCTCTCCGGGCGAAGTGGAAGAGCTCCCTGAGCTCGTCCATCAACTTGACGTCCATCGGTAGCCCCACCATACACATGTCCGTGAACGTATCCGTCACGAAGGGGTTCAGGATGGTGTCGTAGTAGGTGGTGAGCTGCTGAGCCTCCAGCTGCCTGCGGATCAGGGGAGCTGCCCTGAATGGCGTGATGACGTCTAAAACTGAGTAAGGCAGTAAAATACTCGACGGCACAAAACCGTATCCTCCGTCCGTCTTCCCGGGATTGTCCTTCTTCCACAGGATGAGGTCCAGGTTGTAGAGTCCCAGCGTGGTGTATTTCATGGCGATGCCACGCTCCAGTCCCAGCTCGCTGGCTTCATCCACCGTCTGCTGTGCGAACTCGGTGTCCATGATGCAGCGGCGGTAGGTGTTGAGGCCCAGCCAATGCTCCATCCACGGGGCATCAGCTGAGAAGTGGTGGCCGATGTAACGGACGTCCAGCTTGTTCATGATGCCGGCGAGGATCTTACCTACGGCTGCGTAACGCACCCTCTCGAACTCCTTCTCAGTTGCCAGCTCACCCTTGGTGAAGTCTTCCGGGATCGGCTCATTGTCTTCCTCCGCCAGCACTTGATCCACCAACCGTAGGTAGATGACGTCTTCGATAGCCTCGGGGCTCAGGTCAAAGCTCCACTCATTCTGCTCGTTCCTGAACTCGATCACCACGGCATCTGACTCGGTCCAGGCGAACTGGATGGTCCTTAGCTGGCCGTCCACATGGGTGCGACCGTGCCATTCGCACTGTCATGTATCAAATAATACTTCCTGTTTCACAGACCGCCACCTGAGGCGGGGTACCCCGCTCATGATTTACGATCTCCACAGGCTTAGAATCGGGACTGACCATCCCTACGTATTTTTTAAGATTGAGCGCAGCGTTCAGATCCCTATCCAACGTGCTTTCACACGAAGGGCAGGAATAGGTCCGCTGCGTAATCTTGAGCTTCTGACGCGCGCCGCAGCAGCTGCACAGCTGCGAGCTCGGGAAGGTCCTGGGGGCCTCGATAATACGGACAGCCTTGTAGCGGAGCTGTCTGTGTATCTCACCCATACAGGACCTCTGGAAGCCAGCCCGGATATTCCGGATTGGTCCCCTGTGCATTCCCTTTAAGTTCAAAGTTTCGATGACTACGGTCCCGTGGTTCTTGGTGACCGTAGACGTAAACTTATGAGTTGCGTCTGCTCTGAGATTGTTGATTTTGTCTTGGACTCGCTGCTTGCGCAGCAACGCCTTGCGGCGATTATTACTTGCTTTCTGTTTCCGATCCATACGCCTCTGTAGGCGGCGTATGCGCTTGTGAAGCCGTGGCAGTTTGGGCGAGAGGGTTAGCTCTAGTCCGTCTGATGCGACAGCGGGTATTTTCATGCCTACGTCGATACCGACTACCGAGTCGGTATCGACGCGGGAGTCTTCAACAGACATAATTACAGAAACATACCATCTACCGGCATAACAAGATACGATAAAACCCTCTATCTTACCTTCCAAGCGGAGCGTCTCCGCCATACGGACGCGCCCAGCTTTAGGTAGTGATACACGATTACCAAACAGCTTACTGCTGGTGTTGGACACGTAAAACGTGTCTCGACAATTTCCGCGTTTTTTGAATTTAGGATGTTCGGCGTTCTTCTTCCAGAAGTTGGTAAACGCAGTGCCCACGTTGAGTATGGCCCGTCGTAGGCACACGTCGCCTACCTCCGAAGCCCAGGATGGTTTCTCCGTCGTCCATACTTTGCAGAGGCCGTAAGCGCTAGGTTTGTCTGTGCGCTTACCTTCTTTAAATTCCTGATACCAGCGCCCCCACTCCTCAAGTGCCCAATTGTAGGCGAACCTGGCAGCTCCCACCGTCTGGCGCAGAATAGCTTCTTGCGCCTCGTTCGGGTAGAGTCTGATTTTGTGGGAGCGGCTGATCAATGGCGTTGACAATATAGAGTCCAAAGACCGTAATCAACAACAAATACGGTATTTTTTGATTTAACATGGTTTTTGTTCAACTGGGGTCGCTACCCCCAGCCAGCTGATCCGGAGTCACCCGGGGCTTTCTGCGTGTTTCCACGCAGCACAGATCATATCATCAACCTGTCGCCAGGTTGGAGTGCTTCGCGAGGGCTTCCCCGCTACTCCCTCGCGGGATGATCGTTGAACCTTCCTACAGCGGCCACGAGGGTCATCTGTAGGCTCGGCTGCTGATTACCCACGGCATTATCCGTTACGGGCTTCCCAGCAATTCACTTTCTTATTCGAGAGGCGTTACCGCCTCAAGGGACTCAATGAGAATCCACCGCGAAGAGGAGGTGCTCCGCGTCCACACCGGGGATGCGGTCGTCGTAGAGCTCCTCCATGCGGGCCACCCAGTCCCTGAGGCTCTGCTCGTCCCGGATGACGTCGTAGCGCACGGGGATGTCCTGGATTTGCTCTCCGTCGAGCAGCTTCTTCTTCCTGGCGATTTCCATGAAGTCGATGCGGAACGTCTCGTAGAGCTCCGGCTTCCCGACCAGCGAGAAGGGGGCATACATGAGGTAGAGGTGGGCCTGGGCCTCCGTGGACCAGAACCAGCCGCCGTGCGCGTCGTCAAAGCCGATCTTGCGGTCGGAGAGCAGGTCGAAGGCTTGCTTGCCGAGGCAGACAATGATTTTCGGCTTGGTCCGCTTGATTTCGTCCATCAGGATGGGGAGGCCCCATTTGAGGATTTTGACGGGCGGCCTGACACGTTTCGTCCGGGGCAGCAGCCATTTGCACACGGACGTGTAGTAGCAGCGGTCGATGTCGAGGCCTGCTCTGAGGGCGACGTCCTTGATGATGCCGGTCGCGCCTTTGAGGTATTCCGCCGGCTGGTTGATCCGGTAACCGAACGTGGTCACGCTGTGCTGCGTCGCCTCGTCCTCATCCACCGCGGCGGCGATGAACATGATGTCATACTGGGTCTGGCCCTCGACAGGGGCGCGGCCGGCGACATACAGGATGTCGTCGATGTGGCGGTTGCGGGTCAGTGTCTGGGGCTGCTTCTCGGGGCTGTCATAGGGCGGCTCCCTCTCGTCCATGGCTAGGACGGCGTTTCTTGGTTGATCACTCATTTGCTGTCGGAGTTTCTATTTGTGCGCGCATCTCTGCGTATAGGGGGTAGGCGGTGTTCGAGTTGTAGTCGGATTCGACTAGGCGCTTCATATCCTCCCATCTGTCCACGAAGCGGTCCCACATGGGCGATACGCGGCGCAGCTCTGGAAGGGCCTGACTAAAGGACGCGCAGGAATTCGCCATCGCGACGCAGCGACGTAAGTCACCATAGTCGCCGGGTAGCGTGCTTTTGCCAGGTTTGTATCTCCTGCCGAAAGCGGCCACCCCTGCCATAAACATGGAAGACCTTCCTGTTTCTCCACCTAATGCCCAGCGTAGCAGTTGCTGCTCCAGAGCGTGGCTACATTTGTATACTTTGTGTTCTTGAGTGCTATTCATTTGATTTATCCTCGTGTTAACTTCCGCAGCCATAGCCTCGCGCTCGGCGTGCGATATGCTATCATCACGGAAAACAATCTTGTTGCCATCCGTAATGATAAACCCCAGATGATACTGCGTGGAGGCTAATACACGAGCGGTTTCTTTAGGTAGTCGAGACATTATGGTATCTATAATAGACGTCTCACTCATGTCGCTGTTATATAGTGTATGTTTTCTTTCTTCACCTTCCACAATAGCGGAGCCAAGATATCCTCCCACTCCTGAGACAAGGCCCCGAATATCCACACCTCATCCGCGTGCCTGCCTCTGACGCTGAGCGGAGAAGTGAGACAATGGAAGCCTTCTCCTAGGCGAACTATAATTTGATGTTTAGGATTCATTTATTTAGAGATTTGTAAAATTTCAACACATGCTTGTCGACCAGCACGTCGAACTTGTCAGACGCCAGCGTCAAGCCTTCAGCTGTTCGCAACCGAGACATAGCCACATAGACATGCCCTGACGCGAATGACTGATGTAGATCAATCACACACTCATCCAGTGATAGACCTTGCGACGAATGAATTGTTAGGGCGGTAGCCGGGATCAGTGGAAACTGCAACGCCACCGGCCACCGCCGCACCGACTTCATCTTCCCTGTCGCCTCGTCCATCACGTTGTCCCACTCGTCCGCGTCCTCCTTCGGGTTGCGGGTGGTCGCCGTGCGCTGCAATAGGATCTTCTGCTCCTCCTTGTCGCCGCGCTTGGGAATAGTCACCTCAACCATCTCCACCTCGCCATCCGTCGCCTCCTTCATCGCCGCGTCGAGCAGCCTGGTGACGAAGCCCTTGGTGCCGTTGACATAACGATCACTACGATCGTTCACCTTGAACAGCACCGGCACGCCGATGCGCAGGCTGAGGCGCTCCTTGCTCCGCATCTCCTTGACGAGCTGCTGCTTCACCTTCGGGATGGTCTCCCACTGGGTGAGGAAGGACGGCTCAATCTCGAACTTCGCATCCACGTGGACGGTGGGTCCGGGATACATGTCGAGCACCATGTTGTTGAGCTTGTCGGCCTTGGCGTTGGTAGGCACCAGGTAGGACGCGCACATGGCCTCCTCGGGACTCTGCACGCGGACGAAGGAGCGGACGTAGTTCGGATCCGTGGGCTCGCCCTTGCGGACGGCGTTGAGGAACCCGGCGAACACTTGGTCTGCCTGCCTAAACACCTTGGTCAGCTCGATCGTCTTCACTTTGCCGTTGAGCCATGCCTCCGACAGGAACGCCCAGTCGGGGATCTGTGGGTCGCCCTTCTCCACAGGCGGCAGCTGCAGCATGTCACCGCAAAATATCACCTGGATTCCGCCGAACGGACGCTCGTCATCGCGCAGCTTCTTCAGGAAGAAGTCGATGTAGCCGAGCAGGCCCGCTCCCGGGCACATCGAGATTTCGTCGATGATCAGCACCTCGGTCCCCTTGATGCGCTTGGTCACGCCGTTGCGCATGGCCGCGCCATACTTGGTCGAGCCGGCCCACTCCTGATACGTTTCCTCATACATCCTGCGGAGGTTGTCCGGGTCGCGCTCCTGCGGCGGCGTGCCCTGGGGAGGGAAATACGGTCCTAGCCCGATGCCCGCCCAGGAATGGATGGTCTTGCCGCTCAAGTGGCTGCCGGCGATGCCTGTGGTGGCCGTGACCGCGAAGTTGAGGCCCTTGTGATCGAGCTCCGGGATGACGATGTCGCGGACGAAGGTGGTCTTTCCAACACCTGCTCCGCCGGTGATGAAGACGTTGGCGTGGTCGCGGAAGATGGCCAGCATGGCGGCCTCGTGCTCGCGGGTGAGGTCGAAGTCGGGGAGGCTCTCCTTGTAGATTTCGAGTCTCGCCATGATGTCATTGACCGAGGTCGCCACGCGCCGGCTGGGGCTGGCGGCTTGCATGCGGTCCATTAATTCTGAAAGTGATGCCATAATGATTGTTGTTTAAGCCTTGTCCGCGCGGTCCTGCGCTGACTTGTCGGAGTAGGTGAGCCCACTGTATCGAACCGCCAGCTTTTCTACGTTTGCCTCCAGACATTTCTCGCGGGTAACACCGATTGCCTGACGCAAACCTTCCATAAAAAACTCAAGATCCCCCAGCTCCTCCACCATGTTGTCCATGTCTAGCGGCTTGCGGTATACCACGTGTTTCTTGACTGCGTCTATGAGCTCGCCTGCCTCTCCGACGACCCCAGTCGCCAAGTGCCACAAGTTAGCCTCTTCCGGCGTCAAGCTGTCGCGTATATCTACGCCCGGCTTCAGCAGGGTTTCGACTATATCAGAGTATTGTGTATAAAAGTTATGCATTGTGTGTAGATGTTAAGAAAGGTCAGCGACCCAAGCTCACCACTAGGCAGGTGACGCCATACAATCATTTCATCGCCCACCGGGACGTCGCGTTCATGCGCACCCACTTCTTGGCGTCCGCCAACTTATAGAACCACTTCCAGTGACCAACCCCCGCCGCATCGGTCCACATACCACGACATTGCTGCCGCGGCTGTAGGAACGACGGTAGGAAGCCAGCCTTCTCCAGCGCCTCACGCTCGGTAACCCAAGCATACGGACCAAAGCTGTGGCGCATGCCGTCGAAGCGGAATCTACTCCTATTTGCGGCCATCGAGGTAGTGTTCTGCCAAGTCATACAACGCACGCTCCAGCGTCTTACCTTCGCCATATACCACACGGTGATCGCCTTCCTTGCCGTTGTCCCTGACATTGCAGTAGGCGCGATACAAAGGATCTTCAGCTGTAGGCTTTACCAGCGTCACCATGTGGAAGAGTTGCTCTTCCGACAAGTTCTCCTGCGACCGGGTGTCGTGATCGTAGAACGAATAGCGACCCTTCAGCCTGTATATCTCTTCCTTTTTGCGAGTGTGAGTCAGGCGGCGAAGCATCGTCTCGTCGCTGGTCATAAACCATTTGGCCAGGTCTTCCATATAGTCCGGCGTGACCAGAATCACGCGAGGCTCGATCTTCACGGGCTTGCCGTCAGCGTCGATGATCGGAACGACTGGTCCGTCCTTCTTGATGCGTTTCATCTTGTCGACACATGCGTGACTATAGATGAGCTTCCGGGCATCAAGCATGTCGCTGGGAATGGTCGCCTCCCTTGTGTTCTTGCAGCCCCTCACCAGCTCGCGGTTCAGCAGGCCCTTGCAGCTCATCACCTTGCGCCCGGTGATTTCGCCATGACCATGGTCGTTGAACGTCCGCTGGAACCACTCACCGAGCGGCAGGGACGCCGCTTCGAGCGCTCTGAGGGCCACCAGGTCGGCATTTACACGCCCCTCTTCGGCCAACGCCTCCTCCTTCACGGTGAGGTTTGCTTTCGCTTGGCTCAGGTCCTGGGCCGCCACACCAAGGAGCTGTCGGTTGACGCCCAGCGTGAGGGTCAGCCTCTCGTTCTCCTCGGTGGCGTCGGCGGCAAGCCGCAGCGCCTCAGCGAATGTCGTGGGCAGGTTGAATGCGGGCTGCCCCACCTTCTCCAACGCCGTCAGCCGCTTGTTGCGCGCCGTCAGGTATTTGATGACCTGCACGCCGCGCTCCGATTTCCTGTCGGCAGCCAGCCATTGAGCTGCGTCCGAGGTCAGCCAGTATTCCGTGGACGGCCGCCCGCCCTGGGGGTTATTGCCAAATCTGGCAATAACTCCAAAGTCCTCTCCCTCAACGAGTTTGAACTCCTTGATGCGATCCTGCATCCAGTTCGCGAAGTATTTCCCGATCTGCAAAAAGGTGTGCAGGGGGCGGGCTTTCACCGGGAACTTCGGGTTGGGGCAGTCCGCCGGAACCACTTCGAGATCGAGCGCGACGAGGCCCCATTCGGAGCCCGTCTCGGTGACCATCACGGCTTCCGCGGCGGGTGCTGGGAAGCGCTCAGGCCATCTGTCGTGCAGGATATCTTCGACGCTCCCTTCAGGCGGTGACCCACCAACTTCCGCGGCGGCAGGCTGTCCCGCATGCTCCAACGCCGCCAGCCGAATTTCGCGCGCCACCAGATAATCGACGACCTGCGAGCCGCGTTTCGTTTTACATTCGTCCGCCATCCATTGAGCTGTGTCCGAAGTCAGCCAGTATTCCCTGGGGTTGATTATGCTGGGGTTTTCAGATCTGGTAAAAACCCCGTAGTCCTCACCCTCGACGAGTTCGAAGCCATCGATCCAGACCTCGAAGTATTTCCCGATCTGCAAATAGGCATGCAGGGAGCGGGCGCTCACCGGGAACTTCGGGTCGGGGCAGTTTGGCGGAACCACTTCGAGGTCGAGCGCGCGGCGGCCCCATTCGGCGTAGGGCACCAACGGCTCGTCCTCCTCCGTGTTCCCAATCTCTAGTGCGAGCGGGACCGGCTCTGCCGGCAGCGGCAGCATCGGCTGCCAAGAGCTACAGTCAGTTAGCCCTGTCGTGCGCCTGACAACACCATCGACCCCGGCGTAGAGGACGCCTGGCTCTGCGTCCACCGCGACTAAGTCATTTACCGGAATTCCGGTACTGCTCTCGGCGGCAGCTTCCTTCTCACGCCTGCGCTCCTGATTCGCCTTGATTTCAGCAATCGCGGCTTCCAAAGATCCAGCAGGCTGTCCGCCTACGGTCTCCTCGTTCGGCACATCCTCGCCGACGATACCGTCTGGACGCCACCCGCCGATTTTAGAACCGGTGTGGATTTGCGGCAGGGGATTGAGGCAAGCTCCTACGCTGCGCAGCCACCACTCCAGCTCGTAGTCATCTTGTAGCCAGTCCGACTCCACGGCCTTGGTAGTAGGCGTGCAACGGAGCTGGTAACGCCGGCTGCCGGTAGCCGAGTCGCGCTCAAGTTCCCCAACCCTGGCCGGGTCGTAGAGGCGTTGGGCGCCAGACCACGGCGCGACGTTGAGGTCGTGATACTGTTCGCGCTGCACAGCGGTCATGGATGGTGCCGCGACGCCGAAGACGAGACGAGCAGGATCCAATGCAAACTGTGTCTGCGCGGCTTTCTGCGCTTCGATCGCGCGGTTGTTCGCCTGACCTCCGAACCGACGTTCTTCCGCAAACTCCGCGCGCTTCGCCGCCAGCCTGAGCTGGATGGTCGCATCGTCTTCGGCGCGCACATAATCACGCACAGCGGTCGAGCACGTGTTCACCGGGCCGAACCACCACACACCTTGCGGGAGTTCGCGGTTACGCAGGTCGGCGTCGTCCAGAATGAGCCTACCGTCCTCCAGCACCAGCTTGCGCAACCACTCGTTGATTGGTGTGGCCTCCGGGTCGCGGGTAGTCCAGTAGTTCCCTGGAAGCTTGGGCGTTGCCTGGCTCCACTCACGCTCCGCGGTATGATGTGGCAGCGTGAATAGGCCCCGCGCACGAGCTTCGTCAGCGAGCACCTTGGTTGTGTCAGCGCCCACTGCCCTTATTTTATGGAGCAGCGCATCGGCATGCACCTGGCGCGACGGGCTTGTCGACATGATCAGCTTTTCTGCTGCCTCCACTTTCACCAAACGATCAGACTGCTTCTTGCCGCCGTTATTGGGCACTATGCTTTCGACGAAATCCACGTTCTCAATGAGCAGCAGTTTCGCAGCCTTTGCGCGGAACCATCCAAGGAACCCATTACCGGCATAACCCAGCCCGTGATATATCCAAGTGGCACTAATTTTAAACTTTTCCATGTTGTTTTTAGTTTAGTTGTTTTTTCAAACTGTAGGCGGCATAGATGTTCACTGCCGCCAATAGCAGCCAGACTACGTCGCAATACATCACGCCTAGAATAAATGTGACGACTGCTGCCAAGCTGGCAGCACCGATCCACGCACTGTCCGAGCACACACCTCTCACAGCGGGCCCCCCTTACGCTTCCTGCGCAGCGACTTCTTATGCGAGTAGGAGTAGTTGATATTTTCCTTCTTCATGCGCTTGAGGGCCGCCCCAGCTTCAGAGCCTGCGCCCTGTTGGCCATGGAGAAGTAATGCAAGTCCCTTGACGCTTGCATCCCGAGCCAGACTGTCGTCGTGGTCGATCTCCAAGCCGAGCTTCTCTGCTTCCTCCGGGTGATATACCACCTCTGCGTAACGCAGGCCATGGATGCCAATCTGAGCATCCCATTTACCTCCCTTGGATGCCGTAAGCACGAAGTTGGCAGGGACGATGGACTTGTGCTTGATCCAGATCTGGAGGCTCTTGGTGTATGCGTAAAACGTCCGTTCAGGATGTCTTGACGCTACCGCCATCCAGGCCATGAAGTAGTTGGCGCTGAAGAAGTCGCCGTCGGCATGCACGCGGATGTTCTCGTAGTGCGCTCCTGGTAGCGAGCGGTGGATCAGCTCGGCCATCGCCTCCACCGTCTCGGCGGTCTTCAGCTTCCGCAGGTTGTTGTCCACGCTCTTGGCTACACTAGGGAACGCAGCTTCCATAGTAGCAGCGAAGCAACGAAACTTCTGATGCTTGCCGTCCATCAACTTCTTCTTGTCACGGTCAAACCACGCGAGGCAGTCCTTGGCCCCTGGGCACGAATATCCGGCGGGGAGGGAGAATGCCGCGGTCTTGGTGCCGGCGAGCTTCGCGTTGTTCAGGCTGAAATACAGCGTCTCCGGTTCGTCGAAGGCTGATGCGGTGGGTTCTGTTTTATGTTTCAAATGTCGTTTGTGTTGGGGATAATATTCACTCCAGGCTTCCAGCCCTGCAGGCTCTCTTCGGACAGGTCTTTGATGATCCTTACGCGCGGGACACTCCCGCTTCCGTATACGACTGGACCGTTACAGTCGGGCAGATACAAGGTGTAGTCTGGATGCCACCGAAGCTCTCCGCTGTAGCTCAACAGGTGTGCCTTTGTCTTGTCAGGGCCACCTTCGATGATCTCCTCTGCCGCTGCACGCTGCATCTCCGAGGCGATGTTGTCCACCCACCACATGAAGAGCAGATCCCACAGAGGCACGAAGCCGATGCAATAGTTCACTGGCAGCTTGCGCCCGGTCGCGTATAGCGGGTTGCGCTTGTATAGGCCATTGGCCGTCTCGATGTATTCCCTGTGGTAAGGGCGCACGTTGACCGTCTCTTCGAGCGCATCAAACGCCCCACGTTCCGCTTTCTGCCACCGCGCATCAAGGTCCAGCTCGTCCTTGGCGTAGTAATCCTCATAGGCAATCGCGTAGGAGAAATGTCCGCCGTCCAACTCCGCTTTCAGCAGGTGCAGTAAGTCCAGCTTTTCGGCAAACGCTGGCATCAGGTCAATCTTCGCCGTGTAGAACTCCGGGATTGGATTTCCGGCGAGCTTCTCGATGCCTTTGATGTAGGGCTCCGTGCATTGCGAGGCGAGCGCCGACTCGATTAGGAAGTGCGGCGCTGGGTCCGCGTGCGTGTAGCTGCCAGCTACCGTGGCTATCATGAATGCCTGCGCGAACTCCATGGGGTGGTCGCGCAGCTTGCGGTGTTTCTCCAGAAGCTTGCCGATCTCACGCGGATCAGTGGCTGTCAAGCTGACGAGCCCGGTCTCGTATTTGTCTGCGGGTTGAGTAACTGTAAATGTAGGTATCATGTTGTTGCTTGTTTTATTGCTGCTCTCGCCGCGCGCCATGGTAGGTGGACGCTTCTTTCGTCTTTGTCGTATTCGTCCACCAGATCCTCCAGTGCCAGCAGAAGCTCGGGCGCTGCCGCCATGAGCTTTGCCAGCTTCAGCTCCGTGAGCGGGACGCGGCACACAAGCCCCGGCTTGCTCGTAATTTCAACAAAGCCGCGGCCGTGATGCGCCGCGGCTTTCATTGGGGGATAGTAGTCGCTCATGGTCGGAAGTCCTTGGTCTTCAGTTTTGTGATGATGCGATGACCTGCCCGGGTGAAAAGCTCCACCTTCGGCCTTGCGACAATACCCTCCGCCAAGAAGGCCCCTGGGCCTTCGTCATCTCCCCACACTGAGTTGATGCCTGCGCGGACCACCTCGACCATTTCAGCGAGGGTTCCCTCTCCGATCACTGGTGCTGTCGGGATGGCCAACTTGAACGCCACGTCTTCCACGGACTCACGAGACAGCCACCATGGGCCGCATTTTACGTCAAATAAAACGAACTGCGTGTCACCGTATAGTTCGCCTCCCTTCTGGATCTTGGGGCCGCAGCCTTCTCCATACAGACACACACCTTCCGGGAACATGGCTGCCAGCTTCTCCTCCTGAGGATCAAACTTCTCGCGCAGATGCTGCACGAGCTGAGCCGGGATCTGTGCGTTGTCGGTCTTACCGCCGTAGCTGAGTTTGCCGTCGACCAGCATGACTCTCACATTTGTTCCGTCGCATTTTTCCGTCCACTCCCACACTGTGTCCTTCAAAAACTCGATCTCCGGCGTGGAGAAGCTGCCCTCGATGATGCGTCCTTTGTTGACCGCCTCCCGTTTGAAAACGGATTGGATTTTGTGGTATTCCTTCATTTTTCTTTAATAATTTTCATGATGCGTTCCCTGTCGTGCGAGTGACTTAGCCACTCCACTGACTTGTCGAGCCGCCGCTGCAGCTCGTCCGCCTGCTCCTGCAGCTTGGCTGCATGCTCCCATATGGTTCCGTTGGGATCCCGCAGCTCCGCTTTCAGCTCCTTGTCGAGTGTCTGGAATTTCTTCTTCCAATCGTCACGCTCCAGCGTGAGCTCCTTCACGTAATTCTGAAGGCCGCCTGCCCGTCTGAGTGTCTCGTCGTCGATTTCAGCTTGTCCAGTCAACATGCTCATATTTCAGTATCCTCTCTGTGATCGTTTGATTGCTTTCGCCAGCATTGCATCGAATGCTTCCTGCGTCATTTCTCCAATATCCTTTCCTGATGGTATGGGCAGCGGGATCACCAACTGGATCACCGGCGCCCGGCACTTCGATGTCTGAAGCATGCGCCCTACCTTCTCTGTGGCACCTTTGCCTGCCTTGTCCTCGTCAAAGGCTGTGAAGACGATGTTGAAGGTGCTGGCGACCTTCTCAGCATTGTCCGGGCTGATCGATGAGCCGATGAGGGCCACGCCGCCAGGACCTACTCGTGCGGCGTCCAGCGGGCCTTCGCACAGCACCACCCACTTCATAAGCTCCGGGTCGTCATTCGCGCGCTTTACTGCCGCATCCCAGCCCATCATCTGCCGCTGGCTGTATTTCGCCGTGCGGTATTTGCTGGGCTGAAAGCGCAGCGTGCCTTCTTGGTTTGTCTCGTCGAACGGGCTCACCGGTATCCAAGAGCTTTGTGGGTTGGCTCTGGTAGCCACCTGATCCAGCACGAAAGGGTTCCTGGTGTAGCCTCCTCTCGGGTCGTCATCCGGCGATCCCCTGTAGGGATGAAGCATATACTTATTGAGGCCGTCATCTGAGATCATCTCCGGGTAGCGAGCCTGCCATGTGAGCGGGACACCTTTTACCAGCGAGTAGAAGATGATTCGGTGCTGCGGCGTGTCCTTCCAGCCTCCTGGCATCTTGCGGTAGTAGATGCCGTTCTGGCCCTCTGGATACTCCTCGATGCAGAAGCTGCAACGGAATTGCTCCCACAGCTTCTGTAGGTTGTATCCGCGGCCGAGTAGGTATTCCACCGCAGGGTGGGCTTCCGATAGCTCGGTGATCGGTATCACCTCTCCTGGTGGCGGCGGCACCAGCACTCCGCTTTCGGGGTCGAGCTCCCAGTGAGCTTCGCGCTCAGCGCTGCCCACCTGACCAACTACATCCGCTTTCGTCATGATGTCCGGGTGCCTCTCGTGGACTGTAGCCATGGCGAGCAGGTCGCTCACCTTGTAGCGGTGAGGGCTCTTCGACTGACGTGTCCGCATGCAGATGCTGGATTTCTCGTCCCGTGTCTGAGTGGACGCCATCGCTTTCTCCATCGCCACCGGGTCGAATGCCGGTCCTTGCGGCTTCAGATCGGCGAAGGCGTCGCCGAGCCCTAGATACATGCTGACGTTGATCGAATACTTGGGATCTGCCACCTCCCGCTTTCCATGCGTGTGCAAGCACTCCGGACACGGTATGTAGAGGTGGTAGCCATTGGTCTCCCGGGCCACGAGCATCTTGCAGTCATGGGCCTTCGACATTTTCTCCACGAATCTGCGGACCTCGTCAGGGGCGTTTCCGCCCGTGGAGGTGTGGGTGATTTCTGCTGACATGCTAGTCCTTGAATATGATGAATAGTAGCGTGACCATGCACGCCAGGAATACGAACTTAAGGTCTGTAGATAATGCTGCTGCTGTCATGGTTGATGTCGGTCTTCTGCATATTGGACGTCTTTCGCTACGGTAGCAGCGCTTTCCACACCGATGGTGTGTAGGCCATCACCGGCGACTAATACGATCGTATCAGTATCTCTCGCCTCGTTGATACCCAGCAGGCGAGCGGTGTGGAACCAGTGCCTATAGGAATCCTTGGATGATTTGTATTCAACGAGCGGCATTGCTTTCCTCCATTTCAGGTTTGTCAGCGGTAACCAACTG
>JBBAQX010000005.1:87139-91862 GCA_040400085.1 Lysinibacter sp.
TTCAACGAGCGGCATTGCTTTCCTCCATTTCAGGTTTGTCAGCGGTAACCAACTGCGGCTGGAGCGGCTTGTTGAACGTCAGTATCTGATGCCACACCACGCCTGTGAAGAGCACCTTCAGCCTCTCCAGAGGAGTCAGCTGCCAACAGCACACAAGTCGGCCCTGGGAGTCGACTCTCGCGCGCCACGCCGGTAGCGTTTGATACTCCGGCTGGTCGGCTGCGTATTCTCGGTTCGATTCTTTGAATGGTATCAGTTTCATGGGAGGATGTAGTAATCTGTCGCGAACATGTCGGTCTGAGAAGCCAGCCAGCCAGTGAGCACTTTCTTGTCCGCAGTGAACATTCGGATGGACGGCAGGGCCTCGAAGGTGTCCCCGGGTTGCTCGTCCATGAGCTTGCGCAGCGCCGGGTCGTGGGTGGCTGTCTCGGGCACATTGGCGCCAGGTAGAAGGAACAGGAACATAAACTTTCCGTTCCACCCTTCCCGTGCGACGCGCTTTCCTTCTTTCAGTGCCTCGATGGCCTGCCCGAAGTTGAGGCCGCTCAGCGGGTATGGGCCCCAGTGTCCCTCCAGAGAACGGCTGAGGTTGCTGGCTGCCACGCTGCACGCTGTCGCATCCGGACTGCCTGGCAGTCCTTCGATAAGCTCGAGCAGTTTGCGCGCCTGACGCACAACGTCGCTTTCCTGAAGGTAGGTGTGCACTGCGTGGCTGATCTCATCCTCCGCATCCGCTTTCCACGCCAATACTCCTCCGTTATGTATCGCGTCGCGCACCAGTGATTTCTCCACAATGGTGGAGAGGATGACTTCTCCGATTAATTTTCTGTTGCTCATATGTCAGTTTGCTGGTGTTGGTAATTTGCCTTCCTCCTCCATGTCTGTGGCGATTTGATTGAAGTAGTGGGTGCAGTTGATGCCGTAGTCTTCTACCGGCCTTCCGTTTTCATCGAGTATCGCGCCGAACGCGTCCGGGTCTGCGGCATAACGCCGGGCCCACTCGTTGAAGATCATCGTCATTCTTGTCTCTGTAGTAGTCGTGTTGTTTAGTTGTCTGAATCAATTTGTCCCAAAGGCTTTCCCCATACTTCCGAGAAGCCCAGCTTCCAAGCTACCGTCCAGTTGTGCTGGTCCTTCAAGTTGTTGTCATATCGGAACCAGAGGTTGGGGATTCCTTTAACGAATGCTGCCGGCTCGTCCTCGTCAGCCTCCAGCAGGAAGTCTGGTTCTGGATTCTCCCATGTCCCGCGGATGACCGCCTCCCCGGCAAACATGTGTGCAATGGCCGGGAGCATTCGTATCTGTTGCGGCTTCATGTGGGTGATGGGTATGGCAGCGTAACCGCCAATTCTGCGCTTTGTGGCGTCTTCCTGCAGCGTGCGGAACTCCCGGTGAACCGCAACGGCATCGTCAACGCTTTCAGCTCCGTAGGTGTCCCACTCCTCCTGCGCCGCCTCCAGTTCAGCTACGGCTTCATCCGTGTCGATGGAGACATCCGCTTTCAGCATGTAGGCCCGCTTGGTCTTGCCCATGCGGATGTTCTCGGTGCCTTTCAGCTCCACGAACAGGTGATCACGCGCCACCAGAAGCTCCAGAAGGCCTGCTGTGATACCTGGCGTGCGGATGGCGGCCTTGTGACTGATCTTGCGGTCCGGAGACAGCGTGATGGCATCGTAGAGGGTCTGCTCAGCCTTGCAGACTTTCTCGGGCGAGGTGAAAGACGCCAACGCGTGGCTGCGTCCGACGCCCTTGGCGTCCAGTCTGTCGAAGCCGCTGGTGACGTTGAACAGCCAGGTAGCGAACTCTATGGTCATCTCGAGGTCTTCGGCGGTGAGCACCACACCAGCAGGGCGCACCTTAGCCATCTCCGCTTTCTTCACCGACCGTATGGTGGCCCATACCATAGCTGCCTGCGTTGCAGCCGCTGCTATGGTGGGCAACGTCGCAGGCATGAAGTCTGCCGCTTTCACGTAAGACTTTGTGAGTTCTCCGCTGCGGTAAGCATCCACCGGTAGCGCAAAGAAACTATCCCAGTCCGCTTTCAGCGCTGGCGATTCGAACGTCACAGGTAGGCGGCTTTCTGTTCCTCCTTTCGAGAACACATGCTTCAGCACGCCCGCTATGTCCTCCCGTGTGAATGTAGAGTCTGATTCAGCCCTGCCGGGTATGATGATGCACTTACCTAGAACCGCAGCGGCGCACCCAGCTTTCATGGTGTTTGTCAGGAGCTTGTCAATGCTTCCAGAGTGCGCGGACGAGAAGTGGTTGAACTTAGGTAGGGAATCTCCGGCAAGTGAGTGGATGGTTGCGCCCCCGGTGGCGGATCTGATCAATGTAGCGTCACTGGTGCTACCGGAGAGACTCACCCACCCGAAGTAACGGGAGGCCAATACCGGGCTGCACAGGTCGACAGCCAGTTTAACAGCATGCTCATCCACGAAGGATATGGCGTTGTAAGCGGAGCGCTTCAAGAGATCAACGATGGTGGACTTGTGTGAGTCCGTATCCCGCCAGGTAGGATATGGAACTTTAGCCAGACGCTCCCGCGCATCTTTTAAGCTCTCTTTGAGGGCGGCCGAGCGCGAAGGATTAGCCTCAATCTGCATCTCCAGCATCTTCACAGCATCCTGATCCGCTTTCTGTTGCAGATCATGCCACACCAGGAAGTCACGCTCGGCATCTTTCAGATTAGTGTGCGCGTCTCCCGGGACGGATGACGAGAACACCATGTAGGGTGCGGGACGGAAGGGGGAGTCTAGGCCGTCACCGATGGCCGAACGAAGTAAGAGTAGCTCGGACAGGCGTGTAGCCGTGTCCGCTTTCGCAGATGTGTTGTGTTTCATAATGTGGAACGTCTCGACTGTCAAACCGGGACGAGGTGTTGGTAGGAGGTAGGTCCTGGCCTGTCAATATGATTTTCAGATTGACAGCAGCGGACGCAGGTGGATACTCCGGGCGTAGCGGTTGCGGGTTTCACGCAGTGGGCCTCTACAAATGTCACAAGAAGGGCAGGTGGTTTCGACTACCTGCCCTTCTTGCTTTTTGAAAGCCCAAATCAAATCCAGGAAAAATGGCCGGGCTTACGGATTAGCGTTTTTACAAGTCGCTGGTTTTACTAATAGTTACAACAAGCCCAATCCAGAAAACGGCCTCCTAAGGTATCGCGTGCGTATTGAAGAGGACTTCTTTTACTCCTATATTGGGAGGCCGTTTTCTGGATTGGTCTTTCTATAAGACACTCGTTTATGTAGTAGTTATGTCAAACATAATCCGTAAGCCCGGTCATTTTTCCTGGATTTGATTTGTCGTTTCTTCTACTGATTTTCAGTCACTTACAACTACTGGCCCGGAACCTCCCAGCACCGACCGCTGAATCATTCCCACAATCCCGGCGTCCCCTACGTCGCCTGAGATCACTCCGTAGAAGCCATTCTTGTGAACAAACTTCACCCCATCCATCTCCCGGATATGATTCAGATCCAGCTTCCCGGTAGCCCAGGCGGTCCTGTAGAGGCTGAAGCCTCCGCTGCGCTGGTTCCTTCCTACCACGACATCCACGGAGCGTGAGGATGCCGCATGATTGACCGCAGCAAGGGAGACATGGTCATTGTCTCCCCAGGCTGACCGGACATCCCATACCCGCAATCCGGAGACTAGGAACGGCGGCGTGGTTGCAGCAATCCGCTCCTGTATCCCGGTAGCTACCTCCTCTGCTTCCGCAATGATCAACCTTCCGGTCTCCCTCATGCAGTAGGACAGCGGAGTCTCCGGATGGATCACCACCACTTCACCGAAAGCGGAAAGCATGGCCTTCTCAATCGGTGAGCGGGTGGCGATGTAGGTCTTGGTGTCGATCCCGAAAGCGGAAGCTACTGCGGCCCCTCCTGCTGTGTCATGCAAAGCGGTCAGCTTGATCCACGGAGAGCAGGCGCTGAAAGTGTCGAAAGCGGCAACACCAAGAAGGTGCCGCATCACCAGGTCGAAGGAGCAGACGCTTACCAGCTCCGGATCGCCCTGGTGATGGTCGAAGTTGCGGAAGTCAGCGTCCCACTCTCCGCCGGTATCCACCACCCACGTATCCCGGCACAGCAGGTCGCTCTCCCCACACATGCGCCGCTCCACGTAGGACAGCTGCCCCTCCCTGTAAGCTGCATACATGATGACGCAGCAGGCGAGATACTCATCCCGGTGGGCTTTGCCGCCGTGGGTCACAATTTTGGTTCGTTTCATCAGAGAAAGCGTATCAGCCGACAGACGGCGTTCCAAGCGCCATCCGCTTCAGCTTTGCCGCTGTCATCCAAGCCACACCTAGCTCTCGCTTCAGCACGTTGGTAGGTCTCGACCAGTCGGTGCCCGGGTATTGTGCCGGAGAAAGCGTTGGGCGTCCCGCTCTTGGTGTAGGTAGGCCCAACTGGCGACGCTTGTGTGACACGCTCCATACCGTGCGACTTTTGTGCAGCAGCGGCAGCAGCTCTTTGGCGTGCTTGTCCGTCTTCAGCAGCTCGATCTCCCTAGGATGCCACGCGATTCCCACTGGCGGCTTTTTGGGCAGCACGATGGGTATGTTGCGGCGTTTGTTCCGTCGCTTGGGAAAGTAGATGCTACGAGCGGAACGCAGGGCCACCAGCGTCCTGTGCGGCAAAGCGGTCACCAGCTCGCTGAGCAGCATGTCGCTACCGAGCAGCTCCTTCTCTTCGTCAGTCCAGCGTTTGCCTCTCATGCC
>JBBAQX010000005.1:91962-115974 GCA_040400085.1 Lysinibacter sp.
CAGTCCAGCGTTTGCCTCTCATGCCTTGTGGATGATGCTGAGATCGGTGGCGTTCAAGCTGGTAATCTGCGCGTAGATGCCGCGCAGCTTCTCACGGCGCATCTCCTCTGCGGCGCAGATGGCGCCTTTCTTGGTGCCGCACCACTCGTCTCCGGAGAGCAGGCTGTCCTCATCACCCACCACTCCCGGGGCGATACGGAAGGATCCGAGATTTCCTACCATCTCACCCTCCACTTCGAAGATGCCGATGTCCAATGCGTGCTTGATAATGTATGCTGTCATGTTGTATTATGTTCTTGGTCTTGGTATGAGCCGTTGGTAGCGAAAGTCCCTACGAACGGCGATGTTGTTTCCTTCGCCTTTGCGAGCCTTGCACGTGCAGAGGAACTGGTCCTCCAGGAACATACTCGCAGGCATCTCTCTCGTCCCGGCCACCGCGGCTTTCACCCCGGCAGTGTCCATGCTGTTGGTAAGGCCTATGACGGCCACCATATTCTTCCCGATACCTTTGGAGATTCCGATATCCTGAATGGACAGGATGCGCTTGAGCTGGCTGTCATTGACCGCCTGAGCGAGCACCAGTGTGGCGGTGTTGGTGACATCAGCAAAAGCGACACAGGAGGATGCGGACATCTCCCACGCCAAAGCGCGCTCGCTGGTGCTCTTTCCTCCGCCGCCTATGTCCGCCATGGAGCCGAGCCAGTCCAAGCAGATCCACGTGGGGTAGTGCCCCACCTGCTGCTTGTATTTCTCCCGCTCTCGCTCAAGCGTGCTGCGTGCATCCATACCGGCGTCAGGGCTCACCTTAGCGACCCGGACACGCTCCTTGATGGTCCGTAGCACCTTCTCGACCATGGCCTCCTTGAAAGCCATCCCAGGGGCCTGCGCCACAGCGCTCCTGATCTGGACGAAGTTGCCGCAGTCCTGTAGCAGGTTGATTGGTATCGTCGCAGCACAGGAAACCATCCGCGAGACATACTCCCTAGGCCTGAGCTCCGTAGAGACGATCAGCGGATAGCCGCCCGTCAAAGCGACGTGCCAAGCGCACTGTCCTGCGGCGATGGACTTGCCGGCCCCTGTTCCCCCGAACAGTAGGTAGCACTCTCCGTCCCCCCAGCCACCGTTCAAACTCTCATCCAATCCCTCAATCCCGGTAGGGGTGCGGCGTTCCACCTCGAACTCCGTCCCTTCCATGACCTGTGTCATCTCGTCCTCCTCATCGGAAGCGGTGGCAGCTACAGCCGCCGCCAAAGCTCTCTGCGCCTTGCTGATCGCCCCAGCCATGTCAGGCACAGGACTCGCCTGGATCTCCCGGGCAATACGCTTGCCCTGCACGCCACCATACCACGCTTCGAAGTAGGGATTGATGCAATACCACTGGTCCGCGTAGGATGGTTTCAGCAGCTCCATCAACATCATGTAGGCGGAACGCAGCGTCTCGCGGTCTGTGCCTTCGCTAGTGCTGGCGCTCTCCATGTAAGACTTCATGAACTCCATGGTGGGCGGCGCGGGCATCGGCAGGTTGCAGGCCCGCATCACCTTCACAGCGTGGATCAAAGCATGAAGGATCAGCTCAGCCTCTTCCTTCATGAAGTCACCCGGCTGCACCGGAACGGCCAGCATGGAGGATCTGCGCAGCGGGTCGTGTAGGATGGCATGCAGCAGGTAGAACTCGTAAGCCTCCCTGCTGTTGGCCAGCCACGTTTCTTGTTCTTTGGTAAGGCTCATAAACGCCGCTTCAGGATATCCACAATGTCCAGCGATATGTCGGCAATACGCTCGCATCCCAGCTCGTCCCACTGCTCCTCCATCACCGAAGCAAAGTAACCTGCAATGTCAGCGGCCAATGCAGCCACGGTGTCATTGTTTGGTTTTCCGATTGGTTGCGGCCTGCACCAGAAGTGCGGCGTTGTCTCTACCGCGGGATGTCCTTCCGGATCCGCGATGTTCAGGTGGTGGAGATACCCGCAGTCAATCAGCTTTTTTTGATACCTACCGGGCAGGTTTGACCACCAGCGCTGCGAGTCCCGATCAACCCTAGTCAGGTAAAGCAGCATATCGGCCAGCCTCGTATTGGGCGTTGTCGGCTCAGCCGCAGTAGGAAGCTCCTGCTTAGCCTGATCTGCAATCAGGCTAAGCAGCGCCTCCTCCACGGAGGTTAACCGAGTGCGCCCCTCGCATCCCGGACAACAGAGCACAACGCCCGGATACATACCTGTCTCTAGTCTTCTGAATTCCTTCGGGGCTCCGCACCGGTCACATTTTATTGAAAGCGTTGGCAATGTTTGCATATGTTAATCCTTTGGTTTGTAGCCACATGGCTGTTTTTCTGTCGCGCGCCATCAGCTCCAAGAGCTGCGGCGCCATCATCTTCATCGCGTAGCGGTCGAATTTACCAGCCGCAAAAGCGAAGCGAAACTCCACCGGCACGGACACCATCATGTAAATGTCCCGTCCAGGTTGATCCATGTGCGGAATCGTCCGCTGGTAATCTTCCTCGATCTTGTCCAGCAGCACCTTCGTGCTGCGCTTCTCAGCCACCACCTCGAACGGAAGCTCAAGGTGGTGGCTGATGGCTTTGGACAAATATTTCACCGACACCAGCATGGTGGGCAGCGGGCCGTCCGGGTGCTTGTTGCGCCTGGCCCACGCGAAGGCAGCCTCGATCAGCAGCCCGGGATCGATGTCCCAATCCTGCACGAGCAAGGCCACCTTCTCCATGTGGGGCCGCAGCGTCACGTTCATCCTCGTCCGGTTCACCTCCGTGCGGGAGCCTGACCTTGCGAGCAGCTTCTCCTTCTGGAGGATGAAGTGGTCAATGAGTGTTTGTATCAACTGGTCCATGTGTTCCGTCTTTCCATTCTTCGACTCTTACTGGCGTCGGTCCGTGCGTGTGAGTGGCAGCAAATGCTTCGGCCTTGAAGCGATCCAAAAACACGCCCAATATGCTGTCGCTGCACGTCGGTGGGTTGTATTCCAGAACCAAGAATATTGACGACGTCGGCTCCGGCGGAGCTTTCGCGGAAGACGGCAGAATGCGCCCGCAGTTGCGGCGCTCCTCGGTCGCGTGCGTAGGCTCCTCATACAGCGTCAGATGCCTGGGCGCGACGTGCAGCGTGCGGCCGAGCAGCATGGCCATCCCATCCTGTGTCACTTTCTCTAAGCGATAAGGGCCGTGGGCGGGTAGCTCCCGTATCATCTTACGTCCGGGATCAGTGCTCATCACCATCCGTCCCAAGTTCTTGCGTGCTTCTTCGATGTTCATTTAATACTGCTTTAATGGTAGAGCCATGCGGGCTGCCCAGTGTGGGGTGTCCGGCCATTTTGGGAGTCCACCGTTGGCGTCGACCCAGTCGTGAAAGCGTTCGCGGACTTCGCGTATGCTTCCGATGAACGGACCCTCCGCTGGGTAGGCGCCGAAACTGGCGGCATGTTCCAGCCACTGTTCGGTGGCGCTGCAGACGTAGCTGTTGCCATTGGTTACCAGCACGGAGTCCACGGCATACATCAGCAGGCTGCGAGCAAGTTCACTCATCTTCGTCCTCCTCCACTTCCGGGTCCTCGAAGTCGCGGTAGCATCCGTCGCACTCCACATCGGCGTCCCATTCGATGCGGCTGATCAGGTCCTCCAGTTTGCGGTTCGCCTCGTCGGCGTCCTTGGCCTGGATGGTGAATGTGCGTTCAAATTTGATCTTTTGTTTGTATTCCGGCATGTTCCTGTTGTTCTGGTTTTTCCCACGCCCCCTCCGCGGAGTAAGCGCATGTTACACGCTCCATCGGCACACTCTCCGTCCACCAGGCATCGCCGAAAGCGTTGTGGTGGTCGGGTAGCTTGCTGGGAGGACTCACTGGCCACACCTCCATGATCACCTTCCGCCCGGTTCGCATGGCCCAAGCCATGGCTCCGGTGATGGTGTCGAATCCGCGGACAGGACCGTTGATGCGGCCCGTCTGGCGATACTGCTTGGCCTTGCGGCCGGTGGTCACGTGGAACAACTTAGTAGGGGAGTTGTAGCTCATGTTCGATTTCCATGTATGCTGCGACAAACTTCGCGGCGAGTGGTGCGACAATCGCATTACCGTATCCACGCAGCCTCATCGGGCGCCCTTCCGCGGTTTGATTAACTTCCTCGATGCTCGGATCGCCGACAGGCACCATTCCTCTGGGTAGCCCATCAACCAGCGGCTGAAGGCCGGATTTAATACGCCGCGCTTTGCCGTCGGTACACTGGAGGAGTTCGAAGTCAGTCCAAGCGTTGCTTCGCAGTTCAGGGGAAGCGAGTTCCTCTCGAACTGCGACGGACCCGCATTGTTCGCCGCATCCTGCACCGTAGGGGTGGCCCAGCCGGTGATAAAGACCTGACTGTCTTCCGTCTTGCCCAGCCTCGCTACACTGGTCAGGGTGTCGCACACGCCCCTGCTCACTCTTTCCCCTGAGCTCTCCGAGTCCTCCGCTCTCGGAGTCGGCCAACCTCCCATCTGCGCCACCGTCTGCAGGTCCTTCCCTCCCTGGCGCGTAGCCGTATCGCTCGGACCGGTGGTGTTGGTCGCCTTCGGGGAGGGCCAGCCCACCAGCTGCGGGATGTTCTGCGGCGTCATCCTCGGTCTCTCTCCGCCGTGATTCTTGCCGCGGTTTGTCCCGTTGTTGGGACCCTGACACACCTGCGGGGTCGGCCAGCCCATCAAAGACGTTGTAAGCCTCAGCGAATCGTTGTTCCCTGCAGCGTTGTTCCCATTCTGCGCGGGGGTGCCCGCCATGGGAGTGGGCCGCCCCCCCAATGTCTGCGGCGTGATTAGCTCCTCCTTCAGGAGAGCAGTCACCCGCGCCTGTATCGCTTCCTCCTTGGTGGTAAACGATCCCAACCATTGGAACTTCTTGTTGATCCAAAGGCATACTACCCATCGGCGTCTCCCCTTGGGTATCGTCACACCGCTCGTTGATAGGGCGCGATTGTGATTGCTCTCCGATTGGGTCACTGCTCTCAGGTTTATCTTGCGATTGTCCAGCCTGATCCTGTTTATGTGATCCGTAATGATTCCAGACCCCTTCTCCAAGCCGAGAATCAGACGGTGCATGTAAACATTCCCTTGTCGAGTGTTCCGGTAAGCATACCCCGCTTTGTGCAACTTCCATTTCCACTGATTTAGATGTTGGAAGTCCTCGCTGTCCACCAGACATTCCGCCCCGGAAGATAGTAGTATCGTGCGCGACCCAGAAAATCCGCTGTCGGATGTGGGGAGCTCCGATGATGATGGGTTCCCACTCATCCTGATCTCCGCGCACAAACCGTCCTTCGCCGTGCGTGCCCGCGCACGGAGCGCAAAGATCGACGGCTGTTGCGGCATATCCCAGCTCTTGCAGGTCCAGACATACTCGGGGGAGCCAGTCGCTCCTCGCAAGCTTGCTAGACACTTGTTCGCCAAAAAGTACTGGAGGGCGGCACTCGCGGACAAGGCGCTCGAACACGGGCCAGAGGTGTCGCTCGTCCTTGATTCCGAGCTGCTTTCCGGCCACACTGAATCCTTGGCAGGGTAGGCTGGCAGTCCAGCAAGGTCTGTCGTGAGCCCATCCGGCGAGCTGGAGGGCTCTACTCCACCCAGATACTCCGGCAAACCAGTGACACTGTGTGAAACCCTTGACGTCGCTTGGTGTGACTTCTTTGATCGATCTGTCATCTACTTCTCCCGGTGGTATAATTTTGTCTTCTATGAGTTGTCGTATCCATGCTGCTGAATGTTTGCAGTTATCGTTGTAGTAATTCATTTCCAATTCTCTGGTGTCGGCTTCCTGCCTATCATCTGCTTGCCTTTTCCAGCGTCCACCATCCTCATGGCTTCTTCCTCGGTGATCACCGGGCGGTCGTAGTCCCAGCGTGTGGAGCTATATGAGTTGTCGGAGTCTGGTCCGTAGCTGAATACCACGCTCAGGAAGTCTCCCACTCCAACAGACACGTGTCCGCACCCAAACTTCTTCCTCCAGCACTTGTAGTTGAGTGAACGATTACCGTCCCACTCGGTCAGCTCCCACTCGTGTTTATTTTTACTCATAGGATTTTAATCGTCGTAGTATGTCTCACCCGTGGCGGCGTCGCTGACTGTTAATGCGGAGGGGCGCTTCCAGTCAATACAGTCGTCATGGTCGCTATCTAGATCGATCTCCTCCCACTTCTCGCCATCGAGGGTGTAGTGCAGCGTGTCCCACTTCACGTAGCATTCCTTGATGTCTTCCCACTTCTCAATGGGCAGGTCCACGGTGGCGACGGGAGAGCAATAAAGCGTTGTTTGTATATTTAGTCTCATTTTTGAATGTAGTTGATACTTCAGGATGTATGCGGCGGAGTAGGCCCACAGACCCACTTCATCTTCCGCGCCCGCGCACTACCCGCATTGTCTGCGTTTCTAGGATCTTGGGGTGTCTGAACAGCATACCGGCCGTTACGATTTTACTCGTTGTATGCTCCTCTCATGATGTCATGGGCCTGCTCGGCCCTCTCCACGAATACGACGTCGTATCCGATCTCCTCGTATGCCTTGTGCCTAGCCCAGCTCTCCCCGACGATACCTTGGTATGGCGGGTGGGATCTGGTATCCGCTTCGGCATCCCGACACTCAAAGATGAAATCGATCATCACGCCGTAGTTCTTGCCTGGGCGGCATTGTAGCAACCGCCCGGGCTTCTGGATGGCGGTAGTGTTGGCTCCTCCGCCGGCGAGGTTGATGACCACCTTCAGGTCAGGGAAGGTGATTCCCTGCACATAAATGTTCGACGCCAGCACGCGCACCAACTCCCCGGATGCAATCCGATCAGTGATGGCATCCCGCTCCTTGTCTTTCATCCGCTTGGCCATGGCGATGGTGCCATGGGTAGGGAACGCATGCTCCATGTAGAACTCGGCCTGCTTCTCGTTACTGATGAAGGCCATAGTCTGCCAATCGGCCGGGATGATCTCGTCCACCAGCTGCTTCACCAGCTTCGCCGCTTTGGACGACTGATGTAGCAGGCGCTTGTAGACGACATCCCGCTCTACTCGATTCCCGGGGATCGTGTCCTTTGAGAACGGAATCTTGATCATCATCACCTTCAGCGGACTCACGGCCCCTAGGGCGACTCCCTCCTTGTAGGAGACGTTGACCAGCACAGGACCAATCAAGCCTTCGATGAGCCGGTCCTTCTTGTCGAAGCGACCGGTGAGCGTCGCGCCGAAGCCATACTTCCTGGCCTTCTCGAACGCGGCCAGCTTGGGCAGTCGCTCGTCGGAGACGACAGCATGACAGTTACCCACGACGACTGGTTTTCCTCTGCGCCTGACGATAATGTTGCCCGTAGGGACTCTCACGCAGTAAACCTTACCCCTATAAGGTGAGGTGGTTTTCCTTAGCGACTGCGTACCTGCGGTCATTTTGCTGATATCGATAAACAGGCGATACACGTCGGAAAAGTTCTCGCTGCGATCGTCGACTTGCACAGTCATGTTGGATTTGTATCCGGCCAACACACAGACGCTCTGCATGAAATCTACGTTCTCTTTCACTGTGCAGGAATAATACCAGGAAGTTTCGGAGTGTAGATGGCCGTCCCAGAGCATTGCTGCTTCGACTATTGATCGGGCCTTATCGAAACTGAGCTCGCTGATATCGAAATGGTCATACAACGACTTAGAGACGTCCGTGAGGCCCTTCACCATAAACCTACGCGCCGGTTTGAGTTTTCTGTGAGGGTCACCCTTCACTTCGTTCCACTCGAACTCTCCACATGACATAAGCTCCAGAAATGCATTGATCTTCCTCTCCTTGCTGAAGCTGAAGGACCAGGAAGTGACACCGTCGGACTGTCTGTGATGCAGCGAGCCGTCGGCCTGAAGCATGAGTATCAAGCGCTCCCTCGGTGTGAGCTCCGCAGGACCGACAAATTTACTCATCCCGGCCACGGGCATACTGATGGTACTTCTGAATTTAATTTTCTCCACACTTCTCTTAAACCAACCCCCGCCCTCGCGCACCACCATTTCGTGCCCAGGAGTCATTGTGAGGTCGCACAATTTATCGCTACGCACGGTGACGAGGTCGCCGTCGTAGTCTTTGCAGATGAAGGCGTCTGGCTTCGCGAAACTTATCGAGTCGTCCAGAAGGTCGTATTGCGCGCAGACTGCGCCCGCGCTCAGCGCATCGAACCGCACAAATCCATCACTGGTGAGTAGCTCTATATCTGGAGTGAAGCACTCGTCAATGATGAGGAGGTCAGTATCTGCGGCGTCCATCTTGTCCATCGAGTCCATCGAGCAGATCGTGATGTCTGGTCCCTGCACCTTGTGCTTGCTGCCGGTGTAGATACCGCGGACGTCCCGGTGCGGGAGCGTCTCAGTCATGTGGTCAAATAGCTGTTTACAAAGTGAGACTCCGGGCGCGATGATGACGGTGCGCGCATTGGGAAATGCCCTGCATAACGCACTCATTCCAAACGATTTACCAAATCTTGTTACCGCGCCGATCAGCCCGGAGTTTCCATCCATCAGCGCGGTCATGATCCACAGCTTTTGGAACGCGCGCAGTCCCATGCAGGCCTGCAACAGATTCGGCTGCCCCACCAAGTTCTCTCTCTCGTCCCGCACGGTCACCGTGTGCTTGGCCTTCTCCAGGTGCTCCTTCAGCGATCGCCAGAACCCCTGGTAGCTTCTCAGCCCGGCGACACCGTCTCCCACCACACAGGGCGAGAACATGTCGGCCTTTAGATTTTCGAATGTTGTGCGTCCGTTGGCTTTGTTCATCGCCCTGTAACTCAGGGTGAGAAACTTACGCACTTCCTTACTATCCGGGACCACGGTCATGGCTCCCTCGTCTCTTACGATGATGTAGTGCATGTTTAGTATTGGCGGTATCCTCCGCAGGTGCGCCACAGCTGAATGTCCAGCTTGCAGCTTTCGATGCCTTTCAGGTCTTTGTCGGTCACGCCGAACTTATCCAAGTATTCATCGAAGTTGGCTTCGATGGTGTCGGCGATCGTTCTGCACGTGGCGGCCTTGATGCGGTCGCCGTCATTGTAGCCGCTCATCTCCGACGTATCCACACCGTGCGCATTTAGGAAGTGATACAGCGCCGCCCAGCCGCCGATACTGTATTTCTCCCACCTGATTGTTCCGTCCTCGCGCCGAGGCGCATCCTTCGAAGGCCGTTGCGGCTTCAAGTCCATTCCCATAATTTTAAGTTTTGTTTAATTTGAACCTACCGTAAAGGTAGGCATGTCCCCACTCCGACATACCAAGATGCTCGCCGATATGATCGAGCATGGCGTCGAAATCATCTTCATCCGGCGGCCTTGAGAACCGACCATTACCGTCCCCACCCGGGGGCAGGTGCTTCGAGAGAGTAAACTCCCACTTCAGCACCTGCCCTGTAGGGAGGGATTCGAATCCCTCCTTCTCCAGCGGTCCGCCTCCGCGCCTGTAAGTGCGGAAATAGGTCGAGGTCTTGCTGACCGTGTAGTAGCGTGACGGGATGATCGCCGTCAAAGCGACATCACCCAACCCAAGGGCGTCCCGGGCCTCAAGGAATGCCCACGTCCAGCGCTTCAGAGGTGTCGCGATGTGGACGCCCTCGACGCCTTTGACTTGGACCTTATCGAACTCCTTCCGCGGCTGGGCGCCTTTCGTATTCAGGCGGGCTCCCAGCAGCGGGGACAACAACTTCACATCTCGTGTAATCAACATGCCCGAAGGCTGCCGCTAAGATGGTGAGGATGCAAGCCCTCACACTTCCTCCACCCACAGCCCTAGCGTCCGTAGGAGCGCCTCTGCTTGCTGGGCTGCCGAGGCAAATACAATCGAGGTCACCAGCACCAGCGGACCGCAGAGCTCCGCTGGTGTGTTTTGGGCGGCCATCGTCACCGGATAATCGGAGATGTCGTCGGCGTGTAGCAGGACTGTGAGCAGCTCCTCGCTGAATGTGTGGAGCTTATCCGTCGGCAGCAGACGCAGCGCCGTATACATCGCGTTGAGGTCATTAGGGTAGTCGGGATACCTGGGGATCGAGTAGCTCTCCGGAAACGCAATCACGCCTCCCTTGTGGAGATGCTGAGCTTTCCTGTAATCGCACGCTGCATCCGAGCAGCCTTCCCATCCGCACACCTTGGCTATCGCTATTCGTTGTAGTTCAGCTTTCATAGTTCCAGAGTCCGAGGGTTTTCAAAAAGGCTTCCGCCTTCTGTGCAGCTGTCGCATGGACGAGACCGAAAACAACGTCGGCACCGTCCACCATGGCGGATAGTTCAAGCTCTCCGCCGCAAGCTACGTCCAGCATGTCGAGGTAGGTCGGAAACTGGTCTGATTTCAGCGTCTTCTCAGCCTCGTGCATCGCCGCCAGACTCTTAGGGTAGTCTGGGACTTCGCAGAGGAATTTACCATCTGGGTTGTATCCTTGACCGCCCAAGTGACAAGCGCTCAGGTGGTGTGTGATTCCGTCGGACTGTAACTCGATCCCCAATGCTTTCGCTATTGCAATCCTTTGAGCTTCTGGCGTCATTATTCTGGGATTTCGATGATGTCGCTGAACGCATCGATCAGTACCGGGTTGTGATCGCACACCAGCATCTGGAGCGTGCCTTCGTCCCCGATCTTCTTTAGCATCTCCGCCATGGCGCGGACCGCGTCGTCGTCGAGGTGGGTCGTGGGCTCGTCGAGAACGAGCAGTCCGACGTTCGGCATGACCAACGCGTGGATGGCCCTGAGGGTCGCCACAGCGAGCCTCACCTTCTGTCCGCCGCTCATCCTGTTCTGCGGCATCCAGACCTCGTCAGGCCTATCCAGACGCACGAATTCGAACGCCAGAGGGATCTCTGCCGAGGCGGCGACCATGAAGTCAGCTTGGCTCTCCGCCAAGTAGTCAGACGCCATGGAGGCAATCTGCCCGAACTTATAGTCGAGATACTCGAGCGAGGCCCCGGAAGGCTTGAACGTGTCACGTAGCTTGACCAGATCCTGCGCAAGGATGCGCCGCTCTCCCTGCTCGGCCATCTTGAGTTCGAGTTCCCCGACAGCGGTCGATGCCTGAAGCATCGCAGCTTTAGCGGCCGCAACCTTACCGACCTGGTGGTCGTAGGCGGTCTGCTCTAGTCGCATGTCCTCGGCCGCCTTGGTGACAGCGGCGGCGGTCAGGGTGCCTGTATCATCGAGTCGCGCGTGCAGGCTGGGGTTAGCTTGACCAATGTGATCGAGCGCGAACTGCAGCTCCTGCTCGACGGCACCACGCTGGGCGCTCGCAGCCGTGTAGGCAGCTTGCGCGGCGGACGATGCGCTGATATTGCGGCGGAGCTCGCTCATCTCGGCGATGACGGGCACTTCCTGCTGGTCCAACGTCGGATCCCATACAAAAGCCGCGAGGGTATCCTCCGCCGCATCCGCCGCCTGGGTCAGCCGGTCATACTCGCCTTCCAGCGGCCTTAGCCACATCCTGGTGGCCGCCAGGCAGTTGGTTTGTTCGGTTTCCAGACGCAGACGGTCAGCCGACTCCGTGATGTAACTGGTGACCATGGTCTCCACTTCCGCACGCTGGGCCTCTACGGCGCTACGCGTCCCGACCACGCTCGCCATTACCTTGCGGCGCTTCAGGTCGGCGTTGACACGATCCAACTCCGCCTTTTGGCAGGTGAGCGCATTCTCAGCTGCGGCGCGCTTTTGAATGGCCTGCGTGCGCCGCGTGGTGAGTGCGTTGAGGTCGGTCGTCGCCAGCTCCAAGAGCAGTTTCAAGTCGCTGATCGACTTTTCCAGGTAGCTACCGTCTGGGTTGCTGGACCCGCACAGCGTGCAGCACGTCGACGCGCCGGCGGTCGCCATTTCGCGCTGCAGGTTTTCACGCAGGCGAAGGTCATTGACCAGCCCCTTTCGGTGCGTGTCTGCTGCGTCCCACAGGGTCTGAATCTCCAGCGACTCGCCGGAGTCCAGCGCATCAAACTCCTGCCGACAACGCGCGACTTCCGACTCCAAACCTGGGACGTGGGCCTCCAGCTTGTCGACAGCGTCGAAGTTGGTCAGGTAGCCGTCCAGCGTAGCCAGCTGGTTACGTGGGTCTTCCTTCGGCTTTGGAGGTAGCGCTGCGAGTGCTGCTTCCGCTTTGTCCAGTGCGGCAAAAGCTCTGGCGGCGTCAGCCATGCGCTTCACGTCCGCCTGGGCCTTGGCTGCAGTAGATGTGAGGGCCGCATGCGTCCTCCGCTTCAAGTTGGCGGCGTCGAGCCAATGCTGTAGAGAGACGATTAGCGACTCCCGTTCGGCTGTCACTTCAGCGGCGGGACGGCCCTCGACTATGGTAGCCGACAGCGCTGTCTCCGCGTCTGTAAAAGCCTGCTCCGCAGAGGCGTGGCGACTGAACAAGCTCACCAGCGCCATGGCGGCGTCGATGTCTTCCTTCGGCGATACCAGTGCCCCCAACTCCAGCTGGCACAGCTCGTAGAACTCCTGCGATTGGGTGTAGACCGTATCAGCGGCATCCTTGACCGCCGTGAGGTCCTGGGTGGAGTCCGCGATCTGCTTGCGATAAACATCAACCACGTCCGCAATCTTGTCGAGGTGACCGAGCATGAGCAACCGGGTGTAGAACTCTCGCCGCTCCATGTCCTTGCCGAACATCTTGCCGAGCTCGCCCTGCCCGATGAAGACGGTGCTGTTGATGGCCTTCTTGTCGACGCCGAGGATCTCGAAGAGGATGTCGGCGACCCGCTTGTCCGCGGTGATCGACTTGACGTCGTCAGGCAGCCCTGCCCACACGAGCTCGCGACTGTTCGTGTTGTTGGTGATGACGCGGGTGACGTGGCCATCTTTGCCGTCCGCCTCGAAATACAATTTGACGCGGGCCTTCTTGGGCGGCTTCTCCTCGCTCGACTTGCGAATGAAAGCATTCAATGAGTCCGGGTGCTCGATAGTCCCGGTGAGGGCCAGCTGCACCGCATGAATGACGGTGGTCTTGCCCTTGCCGTTGGAGCCGGCCAGACCGATGACGTTACCGTCGAACCGCTGACTGATACGCTTGTGGCGACCGAAGTCGTCGATTTCAATTCCTTTTAATTTAATCATTTTTAATTATTCTATTGTGCACATTTCCAGCGCTGCCGCATAGGCGTCATTGAGATACTGGAACAGGTGAATGTCCTCCCTGAACGGCTTCTTCCATGCGGGTATCCATTTGCTGCGGTCGTGCCGCAGGAAGTCGACACGCGTCTTACCGCTGTCGGCATTATTAATGCACCGACGACACACCATGAACCCATATAGATACTGGTTGCCGACCGGCGCAATCCATATGAGATTGCGCGCCAGCTTGAGGGTGTTGATGTAGTTGATCTCTAGGTCGCTCACGGCGTCTGGTTGGTAATTGGTGGGTCGACCATCTGCTCTGCTCCACCCCCCCTCGGGTGCGGTTTCCATCGGTAACCACACATCGGTGACCGACGCGCCGGTTGCGGCTGGCGGCTTGTTGGCGCGCGCAGGCTGCGGCTCCACCTTCTTGCGCAGTTTGTTGTTCTCGTGCTTCAGTATCGCAATCTTGCCATGCATCATCCTGCAGGCCTGCAGCCACTCTGCCGCGCTTTCTCTAGCATTCTTCTCCCGCTTGCGTGCCTCGTCCATGTGATGGAGGGCGTCCGCTCGGGTGGCATACTCGCACTGCGGGCGGTGATGGTGGCCCCAGTTGTAACACTTCTCGCAGCGAGGGCTCAGGACGTTCCGCGTGCGCGTCAGTTTGACGTCGAACACTTCTTGATACACCTCACCAAGTGCGGAGGTATTCGTGGTTATGGTTTCTTTTTGTTCCATGACTTAGTTTTCTCTTACCCCCATTTCCAGCAGACGTTTCTCGACGTAGTCCCCCACGATGTTGGCGGTGTTGGAGTCGCCGGCGTAGAGTAGGCGCAGGGCCGTCTCCGCCAGGTCTGCTTCGCTGTCGGCGAAGCGCGCCTTGACGAAGTGCTCAACCGTCAGGTCGGGGTCTCCTTCGGGACGCTCCTCACGCTTGGCTGTCCCTTGCACCATCGGGAGCGGGTAGCAGCGGATCACGCAGCGCTGGGGATCCATCACAGCATGCAGGCGTGCCACCGTCTGCGGGAGGCTTCGGTCGAACTCCACGATTACCACCGGGTGGGTGTTGGCGAATGCCTTAGCCAGGTCAACGAGCGCGTCCAGCTCTTCGGCGGTTTTCACCACCTTGCTGATGTGGGGCCGGATGTCGAGCCGGACATAGTTCTCCACAGTAGCATCGTCCTTCGTCACGCGGATCATAGGGATGGACTTCTTCGTGGATTCCGACTTGGAGCACATCTCCAGCGACCCGGGATAGCCGATCAGGACGTAGCCGCCACCTGGGCGGTCACGCTTGACGAAGCCCTGCACGTGGATGTCGCCAAGCAGGATGGCTTTGTTGTGCGAGGACACCGGTAGGTCCTTCACGTCCAGCACTGTCTTGTCTCCTGTGTAGGCGGGGACGATTCCGGTGACGAATCCGTGATACAGCACCACGTCGCTATGTCGCGTCAGGTTATCGATCTCCGCAGTCTTCTCGGAGAAGGTGCGTGCGGTGTAGGGCGGGATGCCGGTGATGTTGAATCCCTTGAAGTTCGCAGTCTCACCGTCGATGGGGTAGATGCCTCCGTCCAAGTAGTTCGGAGCAGGGAACAACGTCGACAGCCACGACGGGCTGCTGTAGTCGTGATTTCCGGTGATGGTGAACATGATAAGACCGAGCTGCTTCAGCAGCGCGTCCACGCTCATCAGCTGACCGATCACCCTGGCGCTCGGGCGCGCCATATCAAAATTGTCACCAGTGCAGACGATGCAGTCAGCGCCGGCCTTCTTGGCCGCCTTGACCGCCCGCTTGACGGCCTCGAAGAAATCGAGGCCTCGATGGGCTGTAGCATACTGTGTGTCTCTGAGGTGAACGTCTCCGATGTGGGCGATAAGAATAGATTCCATATTGTTCAGTTGGTCACCGACCAGCAACCACTCAAAGGCAGGTTGCGCCTTCATTAGTCACGAACAAGCCGTCGCGCACCAACGGGCCATAAGCCCTTCAATCACTTTTCAACCTTCTTCTCCTGAGCGCCCGTGGGCGGACTTTGGACGTTCGTTAGAAAATTAATATTATGCATATCAGTTATACTCTAAACATCAAGTCCAAGACATCGATAGATCTCACGCTTCCAAATCGCCCAACGGAGGAAGAGACCAGTCAGGCAATGGGAATCTTAGCTCCATTACTCCACGTCCAATCTGGGATGAGTCTGAGCATCCGGCCAGAAGTAGCAACGGTCGCAGAAGCTCTTCGGCACCTTCAATCTGAGATAGGTCGATTGTCATCTTCGCGCTGAGTTTATACACATTGTTCTCCATATTATTATAGCGGACTGCATTCCGAACTCACAACTCAAAAGGAATGTGACTCCCATAAGAATAAAGACAACGAACAAGTCGTCCAGCACCAACGGGCCGTAAGCCCTTCAATCACTTTCCAACTTCTCCCTCCTGAGCGCCCGTGGGCGGACATTGGGCGTTCAAAATAGAGCCTTTTGAGGCTGCGGTTGATTCCATTTTTCTAAATTGTAGATTGATTCAGTGATCTTCTCCATACTCTCTGCCTGCGCCATCAGGGCGCGCCTGGCAATGCCGCACAGGGCGTCACACATCTCCTGCTTAGGGTTGACGTTGCGTGGTAGGCACATCGGTGTGATACACACGTAGCGCGCCATAGCGCTGAAGCGCAACCAGAGGTCTACCTCGGTGCTGCGTGCGTTGAGCAGATCTCCGTGCTCGTCGAACAGCAGGCTCTTAGCCAAGTTCATGCGGTCCGTGAACCACAACACCGACACCCGGCTGGGGCCTGTGAAATTGTTCAGCACATTCTTGCGATCGATCTCCGACCAGTCTTCCAGCTCTTGGTCCAGGAAGTCTTCCGTGCGCACACGGAGGATCTCGCGGATACCATCCAAGAATGCCGTCAGCTCTCGACGCTGAACGGTGGAGCCGTAGGTGGCAGACACCAGCACTCGTCGGTTATCCTTAACCCTGCGACGATCTTCTTCCGCGAAGAAGTCCACCTGCTCAATGATGGACGCTGATGCGCCCCAGCCCTTTGTGCAGCCTGACCCGTCCGTGTAGAGTATGAAGTCATGCTCCTCCGGGGCTGGTGCGACAGAGTCCAGCCAAGAGAAGGTGTGCGGTCCGTTCTCGGAATCCGGCACCTCAAGGTTGTCCCACCACGCAGTCTCTTTTTTCCATTTGATCTGCATCGCTGTCATGGTAGCGAGTTGGCCAGGGTGACCACTGCTCCAGGCATCAGAGGTGCCTTAGGTGTGTCGGTCAATACATGCACCTTTCTCTTTGTCGCCGACTCCAGCGCTCCAGTCTCCACGAACGCCTGCATCTTGCCCACGAGGGGTGTGGCGATTTTGTCGAGCACCTCCTGCTGTATCATGGACGAAGCAGTAGGAAGTGATTTTGCCCCGAGCGCATCGGGGAGTGAGCTACTGCCGTTACTGGTCATGAACGTCTCGCTCGCTCCGCGTACCACCCGCACGTCCCAATAGATGCGCAGGTCGTTGGAGCTGGCGTCCTCGACTTCCTTGTGGAACGCGATCAGCGGCTGCAGTATGTGCAGCAAGTCGCCCAGCGCGGGCGCGTCAGGCGTTGAATTTGTCGGCGATTTCTTCTGCTTCGGTGGGGCCGGGGTTCCCGACGATTGTTTGCTCATTCGATTTGATTTGTCTTAATTTTTCTCCTTGTTGGCGCGTCCACACAACATAAGCTGCACGCGCCTTCGGGAAGCGATCCGCGCGTTCCTGTTCGACGTCGGTTGTAGAGTTTGATTCGGCCATGACTAGTTCCTCTGAAATTTTTTCGCACGATTTGCTCCGCGATATTCGCCGCAACCCCAAGAAGGCCGAGGCTATACAGGCGGCGGCGGAACGACTGGACACGGTAATACAAGACGCGGGGCTTGGCAAGGCATCCTCCGCAGACATCACAGCGGCGCAGTATGCGCTGGTTCCGCTGTGCGGTTTCAACTTCGGCATGTTGATACCATACTTCTTTACGCGCTACCCGCTCGACGAGCCGCTGAGCCTGATGTCGCGCCCGTTCATGTTCGCTATGACCTGTATGGCGCCGGACAGTGTAGTGACTTTCCGGGCGGGCCGGCAGGTCGGAAAGTGCGTCGCCGGAGCCACGCAGGTCACCACAGACAAGCTGGGCAACCTGCGGATCAGCGAGCTGTTCTCCATGGCTAAAGCTTGAACGCCGCAGCGACGACCGCGTCGCTGACCTTGGCCAGCTTGGTCGTGTTCAGCTCCTCGGCGAGCCCGGAAGCCGGGGACACCGGGTCGCCGCCGGTGAGGCGCAGCAACTCGTTGGCCAGCACGCGGCGGAACTCCACGCCGCGCGCTCCTACGTTGAGCCTCAGCGACAGAATCTCATCGTCGTCCAGTCCGCTTATGGCGCCGGCCTTGGCGCACACATCACTGAGGTAGTCAACGCGCAGGCTAGCCAGCCGGTTCACGAACAACTTGCGATGGTCCTCTACGTCGAGAGGAATGTGCCGGCGCAGCGTTGTGTAGACATCTAAGAACGCATCCTGGGCCGCGGGGCGGAGCGCCCCCACGTCCGCATAGAGACCCGCCACGCGACAGCGCCACGAGTGACTCTCCACGATATACCAGTGGGGGAGATCCAGCGGATCAGCGTCGCGTATCATCGAGCGCAGAACGAAGCCGTAGTTGGAGTGGTCAGCGGCTGAAGCCGCTGCGTGCGCCTCTGCGTGTATGACGCGCGATGCTCGACCGACAACACAGGCAGCCTCGGCGTCCAGGATGTCCAGGTCCACCGCGATGGCGGATGGTTGGTCACCGGGGCGTCGATCCACCACGTCATTACAAAGGCACTCTAGTTTTCCCTCGGCGTTATACACGTCCCACGCATCATCTGCGTGCCGCAGAAGGAACTTGGAGAACCCTCCACGGGCCGCCATCGAGTCCTTCCATGCGACGGCGCCTTCTACGGTGGGGCGGTAAACTGTGACGTCCGGCAGGCCGTCATTGGCGGCAACCGCTTGTAAACTGTATAGTCCCGGCAGCAGTGGCGCGGGAATGTTTGTAAATTTTCTGGGTGATCGTTGTTTGGTCATTGTCCGGGACGCAACCCTACACGCGAAGGCGAGGAACATCAAGTTCCTCGGGACTACTTCGCGTGCCCAAATGGTCCGTAAGTGGGGAATTTCAGCAAACCGCAGCCAGCCGCTGCGGTGTAATCCTTGCTCGATTGGGAGGCGATGCCTCCCTGCCCCGCACGTCGCGGGGATTTGCTTGACGCTTTCGATCCGTGCGCCACCATGGCGGCACATGTTGCTGGATATCGAGATAGCGGAAGAGCGGTCGTTGGAGCACTTGGAAATCAAAGTTTTGGCTCCTGGGGGGTGGACAAAGGTGACGCACGTATGCCTCACGGTGCCGATGCTAGTCTGGACGGTGACCACGAAGAGTCACAAGTTGTCCTGTGCGGGCAAGCACCTTGTCATCACACCCGACGGCCCGTGCGCAGTCGACCAACTGTGCGCGGGGGTAATGTTCGTTTACACGCAGACAGGCTTGGAGCTTGTCACGTCTGTAAGCCACGGATCCGAAGAGCAGCAGCTATATGATTTGCGCGTGGCCTCCGAGGACCACATCTACTACACAGACGGCATCGCCAGCCACAACTCCACAGGCCTGGGGGCCGCGGAGCTGTTCAAGCTGAGTGTGCTGCCTAGCTATCGATCACTGTATATCACTCCCATGCACGACCAGCTCAAAACACTGGCCGAGAAGTTCATGGACATGCAGCGCGGCTCAGTATTCCCGGCGGAATACAGCACATCGCGCGGTGTAAAGAACAGCATGTATTACAAGGGCTCGGTGAAGGGCGGGTTCTTGCGACTGATGCACATACTAACTGACTCTGGTAAGGCGCGGGGCATCAGTGCTAACAGTTTGGTGTTAGATGAGGCGCAGCATTTCGACGCTGAACATTTGGGAGAGTTGTCCCAGGTGCAGAAGTCCTTCCCAGAGACCAGGTCCACAGTGTTCGCCGGAACCTCGCTCGACATGGATACGTGCCTGGAGCAGCAATATCAGCTAGGCAGTCGGGGCGTGTGGCACATTCATTGCGACTGCAAGGACGGCTGGCACGCCTTGGACAACAAGGAGATGATACCTAAAATGATGTCCGTCGACGGGCTTTGCTGCCCGCACACATCGCGTCTACTAAATCCTATGCTGGGCGAGTTTGTGCACGAAGACCGTCGCATGATCGATCTAAAGCAGTTAAGCTTCCACTTGCCGCAGCTCATCGTTCCTGAATACGCCTCGGGCGAGAAATTCATCAACATCTGGAAGGACTTCAAGCGTATGAGCGAGAAGCAGTTCTTGCAGGAAGTCATGGGCATTCCCGTCGAAGCCGGCGTGAGCGAGCTCAACGAAGCCGATCTAAAGGCATGCTGCAGCGACCGCACGTTCGAGCAGATTCAGGCAGACTATCTCTCTGGCAAGGTGCGCTACGCCTACCTGTTCTCTGGGTGCGACTGGGGCGGTTCCGACTGGAACCCGGCTACGAAGGTGAAACAGTCCTACACAGTCCACACCATCTACGGGCTGACTCCGGACGGTGTCATGGAGCTCATCTACGCCTGCCGCTACGCAGGTATGAACTACCAGGACATCGCCGGGACAATTGTTGAGGCGCACAACAAGTTCAAGACGTTCGCCATAGGCACCGACAACGGAGGCGGCTCATACTACAACGCCTACATGAGGGACTGCGGACGCATTCCCACGAACAAGATCATCTCGTTCAACTACACGGATACCAAACTACTGCTGGAGCGCATCCCGCATCCGGAGGCCCACATCATGTCGCTGCACCGCAGCGACAGTATCTCGGCCCTTATCAGTGACATCAAAGCAAAGAAGATCCGCTGGCCTCGCTGGGACGTCAGTAGCGGCTTCGTGCTGGACTGCCTGAACATGCGCCGAAACATCACCGAGTCGCAGAGCGGCCGCGCGGTCATGCGCTACGTCCGGCACGGATCAAAGGCGGACGACTTCATGCAGTCCACCAACTACGCCTGCATGATGAAGCGCATCGTCACACAGGAGTCGCTGATCCCGAACCGTCAGATTCTTTCCGAGCTGAGCAGCCTACTTGGCATTGCTCAAACCGTGACCACCGCCGACTACTATCGTCAGGCCGGCGGCCACGTCAGTGGGTGATCGTCAGTTCTTGGATCCAGCGGAAGTCTCGACGACTACCTCCGAATGCGCCGAGAATCGTAGTAGCCGGGTCGTCCCAGATGCCGCCCATGTCCGTGTTGACTAGAACGTAGCGTCCGCTGATCCTGGTCATAATGTATACGTCGCCGCCGTCGTGCTCGAAGTAATCTCCGCATTCAAGGTTACGCACGCGTTTGATTTTTTTGATGTTAACTTTAGTCATTTTGTTTGTTTGGTATATAGTTATGTTAGTCTGTAATGTGATACGCCGCCAGTCTTGCCTTCAAGGTAATAGGAAGTTAAGCTTCCTCGACCATGTCGGAGAAGTGCTCCTCGATGGCTTCCTCTGCGGCGTGCTCCTCGCACCACACGAGCGCCTCCGTCTTGGTCATGGGGATGATGCGGCTACCGCCTCCGCGGCTGTTGCCGCACGCTTCACTATAGCGACTCATGGCCCCTCCTCGGCCATACAGGAAGTAGGCTCCCTTATTAGTGGCATAGAGCTCCTCGTGCCACCACTGGAAGTCCGAAGAGCTGCCTCCTGAGCTGTCCTCGGCGATTGAAGTTGCGGTCTCGGTGTTGTATGTTTTTCCTTCGATTGTTTGTCTCATGTGTTTGTTTTGTGCGATTGGGCCGCCGCATATTGCGGTAGGTAAAAGATCCGCAACGGCGGCCCCGTGTAGGAGCCGCCGTTGCGGAAGGGCTGGTTGTAATGTGCGCTACCCTCTACGGGGGCGCGCGGATGTCCGAGGGGCGACCTCGGGTTCTTCGAGGGAGTAACGGACTCCCTCGGTAGTTACGGCACCGCCGAGCGGCAGCAGTGCCGTGAGCGCTACGCGCACGTTTTGCGGTAGCGAATACATCCGCCATATGGTGTGGCGGTTCGCCGGTGAGATCTCAATGGGAGATCCGCCGGGCGATGTAATTACCAGCTTCATAGCATTTTTTTGGTTTCATACGCATCGAAGTTGACATGATTTTTCTTGTCAGCTTCAAATTTTTACTTTATTCTTTGAACGTGCAGTCGTTCAAGCAGAGAATCTACCCAAACAAGGAGCAGGAGAAATTCCTGTGCCAAGAGTTTGGGGCTTCTCGCTTCGTTTATAATTGGGCTCTCGGTCTGCGCTCAGAGGCTTGGGCTAAGGATCAGACCAAGATCACAGGCCCCGAGATTGGTAAGAAGCTCACCCAGCTCAAGAAGACTGAGGAGCTCTCTTGGTTGCAGCAGGCTTCCGCCCGATCCCTGTTCTTTACCCTGATGAACTTGGAGGTCGCTTACTCCAATTTCTTCTTGAAGCGTGCGAAGTATCCAAGATTCAAGCGCCGAAAGTTGCTAGGTGGTAGTGTGAAATTCGACAATATACAATTCAGGATAGAGGGGGTAGGCGTGAGACTTCCGAAGCTGGAAGGTCTCATCCGGGTCAACTGGACACGCCCGCTACCCTGCGACCCTAAATTTGTCACCATCGCGCAAGACTCTTGTGGTGACTTTTGGGCTTCCTTTACCTGCGACGCTTCGCCTGTAAAGTGCGACGCTACCGACACGTCAGTAGCGATTGACTTGGGTATCGAAACTTTCGCTACTCTCTCCACTGGCGAGAAGTGCAAGATGCCTTCTCTCCAGAAATCTGAGAAGCGTATACGGCTACTCCAGCGTAGAGCTTCCAAGAAACAAAAAGGCAGCATCAACCGCAAGAAGGCGCTACGCCTCGTTGCTCGTGCTTGCAGACGCAAGACCAACATCCGAAAAGATTTCCTTCACAAACTGTCCACGAGGCTCATACGCGAAAACCAAGCGGTGTTCATTGAGGACCTTGCTGTGAGAAACATGGTGGGAAATCACTGCCTAGCTAGAGCTATATCCGAGCAAGGCTGGAGTGATTTTACAACCATGCTCCAATACAAGGCGGAGTGGCACGGGAGGCAGGTGGTCAAGATTGACCGCTTCTTCCCGTCTTCCAAGACCTGCTCCGCCTGCGCGTTCGTAGTCGAACGCCTACCGCTAAACATTCGATCATGGGAGTGCCCTCGCTGCGGAGAGTCTCATGACCGGGATGTTAATGCGGCCAAAAACATTCTGGCCGCCGGTAGGGCGGTTTCAGCCTGTGGAGACCTCGTAAGACCTAAACCGGCTTCCGGTAAGGGCAAAGGTCCGCGAAGCAGGAAGGCTTAAACCGCCGTTACCATAGCAACCTATTATGACGCTGAAGTGGGCGGTATTGCGCCTAGACCGTGTCTAAGATCGTGTATGTCTCCTTATTCAGTAGCGCCTCCTTCACGGCCTCCGCGACGGCTTTACGCCCAGGCCCGACACGGAAGAACGCTTTCACTTCCTCCTGTATGGCGTAGGTAAGTGCATCACGGGCAGCGCTGTCGACAATTCTGGAAATGTTTTCTGGCGTGCAGTAGTTCTCCACCGCAGCGACAATGTCCGCGTCAATCTTGGTCTGTTGCTCCAATAGCGCGGCGATCATGGTGCGCTTTATGCCTTCAACTTCTAGTCTTATAATTGGTATATTCATTGTGTGGTATGTAAAGAACAAGGGAGACCACCGCTGTCACGCGGTGGTCTCCCTTGTGGAGAATCAGCAAAACCCAGCGGGTCTTAGTTGGTTCGGCCCTTACGGACGACCCGCCGGTAATTATGCAAACATGGGCTTGCGCCCGAAAACTGGTGGAGCTGGCCGGGATCGAACCGGCGTGTTGAACTGCTTCCATCTACGCTTCTACATCCTTAGTCGTAGTTCTGTATATTGGTCTTCGACAACCGCAACCGGATCCACCGGTGTCGTCTCAATTTGTCAGCTGAGCTTCTCGTCCTGATTCTCGCCCAGGCGGCATATCCAAGCGAGGCCTGGAGCTTGTCTGATTTCTGTTTCTAGGCTTCAGACGGCCCAATCCGTGCTTCGTTTAGGAAGCGAGGGCGAGCGTCCCTTGGGAAGCGCGACCGCGGAAAGGCACGATGTTATCGTTGCCATTTGTTTTTTTCGACCGGCTTTTATAGAGGCCAGCTGGTCAACCTCTGGATGCGACGCAGACTTCAATAGTTCAGTCGAAACCATTGCAGCCCCATGAGTGGCTACGCTATCCCAGCGTTGCCGAAAGTCAATTCACAACTCGCGAGTAGTAGCCGTAGGCCACCGCGAGAATGAGGAAGGTCACCAGCGCCCCGAAGAACACTGCGGGGTATCTGATGGCAACGAGAAAGAGAACGGCACACCAGGCCGCAAGGCCAGCTACCAAGGCAGTTGCGATTTTTTTCATATACATAGAATTGTGGCGCAGGCTCCCGAAGTTGGGAGCCTGCGACAAACGGAAATCCGAGCACCCGGCAACCAATGGGTAATTACCCCACGTGGCTGGTCGTCCGGCAGTATGCTATTAACCCGAGGCATAGCTCATCACATCCGCTACGCATCCGGCGCAGGCGGGGATCGGACCGAGGACGCACCGGATGTGCGCTATCCTCGTGGGGACCTTTCTGGCTTTCAAACGACTGACCAAAAAGGATGAACGTGTTCCGCAAATTACCGCTGTGATCCAATTGGTGTATCGGGGACACAGAGTTATAAACTCCCACATTACAAATTCTTATGACACCGGTGCTGCCGAAATTTCGTCGGCTGCATCCAGAAACTCCATGGTCTCCGCATACTCCGCGTCCCATAATCTGACTGCGGATACGGGGACCCCGATGTCCCTCATCTGGTCGAGCATAGCACGATACGCCATTTTAACCTCCG
>JBBAQX010000006.1:0-115348 GCA_040400085.1 Lysinibacter sp.
CTTCCTCTGCCGTTTTGGTAAGAGAGTGACTCACACACAGCCTGACATAGAGGGATTCGCGAAGTTGCCGTACAGTCCAAAGGTTGCCCGGCCTCAGACTTCGTCAAGCCGCTGAAGGATGCGGGTTTTATTGTCCACGAGATCTCTGGGACACCGATGCTCAACTCGGCCGGCCAAATGAGCGATGCAATCAGAGACGGCAATATCCGACAACGCTCGCAGCCGGTCCTGAATATGGCCGTCGAGCACGGGACAGCCCGCAAACTCAACGGTATGCCGGTCTGGGATCGCAGCGGAGCTGTCGATGTCGCCCCAATTATCGCGGCGACTATGGCCCATTACGCACTGCTCACGACAGATCCTCCAGACCCGGAGGACTCAGCATACGAAGATCACGACTTGCTCGTGGTGTAAAGGGGAAAATACATGCATGAGCTGAAAACGCTGACCGGACGACGCGTCGTCATCGCCCTTGACAGTGCCACTCTCCGCGGAATCATCGCGTCAGCCACACGTCGATTTGTGACTCTATACAACGTTGAAGACGTGGGTCGACCAGATCCAGCCGCCGTAGCAGGATCGGTCCTGATCCCGGTGAACCGTGTGATCTATGTGCAGGTGGTTGAGTAATGGCCTATTTTGAAACGCTGGCCGCGCTCGGCTCATATGCAGCAACCGCTGGCGCCTCGATCGACATAGTTGACTCACCAATGTCGTTGTCTGAGTGGAGCGACCAGCTAGCTTATGGGCCAGCGTGGACTAATCAGCCCTCAGTCCGAAAAGTTGTGGGTTTTGTCGCACGACAGCTCGCATCAACTCCGCTTCATCTCTATAACCACGCGGCGAACAATGATCGCACACGAGTCCGTGACGGTGCCCTCGCAGACTTGCTGCGCCGTCCGTCCCGTGCCCCGGCAATGACTGCTTACAGATTTTGGGAATCAGTACTCATCGACGGACTGCTACATGATCGCTGGTGCGCAAAAATCACCGAACATGCAGACGGATACGAGCTCATCAGAATCCCGGCAACACGGGTCAGATTTAAGAGTGACTGGCTGGGCCAAATCACGAAAGTGAAGATCACCGACGACACCGGGAACACGATCGAACACGACCCCTCGGGATATCTGATCGATGTGGGCTACTCCGTGCGCGGGGCAAATGGGACAAGCCCGCTCCGCACGCTTCAGAATCTCCTCGATGAGTATCAGGAAGCGATCACGTACCGCCGTCAGGTGATGAAGAACGGGGCACGGATTCCACAAGTGATTGAGCGCCCGGCGACCGCGGGCAAGTGGGAGCGATCGGCTTTCGAGCGCTTCAGAGAATCCTGGCAAAAATTCAGCCGCGGTGGAGGGCAAGAGGGAGGAACTCCCATTCTTGAGGATGGGATGACGCTCAAAGAGGTCAACTCTTTCAAGCCTACCGATACCAATGATCTGGAAGGGCGCAGACTGACCGATATCGAGGTTGCTTCTGCATACTTCATCGCTCCGGAACTCGTCGGCGCACGTGAAGGAACATTCGCAAACATCAAAGCCTTCAAAGAAATGCTGTTCGGGCCGAACCTCGGCCCGTACTTCGACGCATGGGTACAGCAACTCAACGCCACACTTGTCCCGCTGATTGAGCCAGGTACCAACGTCTATATCGAGGCAGCTATCGAATCAAAGATGCGCGGGAGCTTTGAAGAGCAGATCGACTATATGTCGACTGCTGTGGGTGCCCCTGTGATGACAAGGAACGAAGCGCGCCCTCGACTCAACCTGCCGACAATCACCGGCGGAGACGAACTCATTACTCCGCTCAACGTTCTCGTCGGCGGTCAGGCATCCCCGCAAGACGGTAAATCAGTCGCCCTCATACTCAAGAAGTTTCAGAGCCGCCAACGGCACATCGTCTACTCACAAAAATTTGCGGGTGTCGTCGACTGGTGGGATCGGGACCGGTGGGACCGAGAGCTTGCCGAGGATCTTGTGAAAGCAGGCGTTGACGCAACTGTCGCGGCCTCGCTCGCGCGGCTTGCGAATAACGAGATGGAGCAGACGCTTCTCAACGAAAGGGGCCAAGATGCTCACGAAAACGCTTGATACTGAACTGAAGGTAATTGGCGAAGACGGCGAAGGCCGCTTCCAAGCTTACGCTTCTACGTTTGACGTCATTGATTCATACGGCGACATGGTCGTCAAGGGAGCTTTTACCGAAACCCTCAATGAGTACGGGGCAAAGGGCGCAGGTATTCCGTTGTACTGGCGGCACCGGATGGACGATCCGTTTATGCTCATCGGCCAAACCGTCGAGGCAAAAGAAGATGATCGCGGACTTTGGGTTGACTGCCAACTACTCGACACGAACAACGCAAAGCAGGTCTACGCGCTCCTCAAAGCTGGTCTGGTCCGGCAAATGAGTTTCGCATACGACGTTATTGAGGGCGCGTGGGTTGACCGTAAAGCAGCCGAGGGCGGATCGTACTACGAACTGCGCAAGATGGGACTTCACGAAGTTTCGGTTGTTCCTGTCGGTGCAAACCAGGACACGGAAATTCTCGCTGTCAAAACTGCGCGTGAAGCAGCTTTGACGGCCCACGAAGACGCCAGCCGAAAGGCAGACGCAGTCGGAGCGAACCATGCTCCGACTGATGACCAGGAACCAAGTGACGAACCGTCCACCGCCAAGACCGAGGAGCCATCAACGGCCAAGGTCAAGGAGCGCACTACCGAACAGTCACAGCAACACCTGGGACTTATTACCATCGCAACGGCCCTCTAGGTCAAGAAAGGTAGATTCAGATGAATCTCAAGCAAATTCTCGAAGGGCTCCAGAAGGAGCTCCTCGGTATCCAGTCGAAGGCAAAGGCAGAAGGCCGAGATTTCACCGATGACGAACTCTCCACAATTGAGAGTAAAAGCGCTGAAATAGCGGAGATCAAGACACGCATGGAGCGTATCGAGGCCTCAGAGAAATCTCTCAAAGATCTCGTCGAGCTCGGAAAATCTGACGATGCAGCCGAGGACAACCCCGAAGATTTCAGGAACGTACCGCTTGGCGAACGTTTCATGAAATCTGCGGCATACACCACCTTCATGAAGTCGAACGAATCCGGTATTGGCAACGGCTCCCCGGTGAACATTGACCGTGTCCGAATCGGAACGATGAGCGACTTCCTTGCGAACCGTAAGGCTCTGACCTCACCACAGGCGCATGTCCAAAACATCCGTGTGCCGATGGTCGACCAGGTGGACCGGGCCGAACTCAGCCTGCTAGACCTCATTTCTCGCGGGCAGACCGGCGGAAACTTCGAGTATGTCCAGGTCGTCTCGGTCACTCGAAACGCCAAGATTGTCCCCGAAGCTACGAGCGGCACCGATAATGCAGCGCTCAAGCCCACCTCCGAGATCTCAACACAGCTCGCCGATGCGAAGGTCTACACATATGCAGACGGCTATGACGTGACAAATCAGCTCCTCTCGGATGCCCCAGCGTTCGCGTCCTACATGGACCAGGAGCTCCGCTACTCCCTCGACTCCGTCATTGAGGACAAACTACTCAATGGCAGCGGTGTCTCTGGTGAGCCGAAAGGTATCCTCAACACCACAGGAATCCAGGATCATGAGTTCGTCGGTACCGCACCGATGGACATTGTGAAAGGCGTTCGCAGGGCGATCACGAAGGTGACCCGCAAGGCTATCGGCGGCAGCGTGACAGCGGTACTGATCTCACCAGAGGATGACGAAGAGATCGACCTGATGCAGGACAACCAGGAGCGATTCTTTGGGCAAGGACCGTTCGGCGGGACTATCCCGACGCTTTGGGGGCGTCCGCGAATCACATCGGAACTCATCCAGCCCGGAACTTTCCTGCTGGGCGATTTCAAGCAGATTGCGTTGCTGGACCGTGAAGGTCTCGCCGTGCTGGCATTCAACCAGCACAAGGACTACGCACAGCGAAACATGACATATGTTCGTGCCGAGCTGCGCGCTGCTCAGGTTGTCTGGAAGCCAAACCGTCTCGTTTTCGGCCACCGCGGAACGATTGCGAGCTAACCCATGAGCAACATGATTGTTATCAATGGTGTCCGATACCGCCCCGAGGAAGCCGCCGCCCGTGGACTCACTGTAGGCCGGTCAAAACATGGTGAAACGAAGGCTCTCTCGCTGACAGCTGCACAAGTTCCTGTCGATGAGCTTGTTGAAGCCCGTGTACAGCAGATCGAGACTGACCTCAATCAGCAGCATGAGCAACGTACTGCGGAGCTTGAGGAAGCCTTTGATCAGCGAGTGCAAACCGCTGTGGAAGCAGCCCTCGTAGAAGCAACTCAGAGCGGTGGTGGGGGAACTAAGGAACCTGAGGAATCAGACAAACCGTCAGAACCTGCCACGACTAAGAAAACTGCTCGTGGGGTAAAGCCTGCTGCGTCTGAAACGAAGTAAGGGAGGAGGTGGCGGGCGTGACTAAACCAGACATCGTCACCGCGGATAGCCAGGTCGACCCTGCGTTCTGGCTGCGAGCAGCTAACGGAGCAGTTCGCAGCGCGTGTCATTGGCACATTGCGCCCATCATCACGGAAACTCTCGTGCTGGATGGGAGGGGTGGGACTGTCCTACTCCTCCCATCGCAACGAGTCCACAGTATTGAGAGAGTCCTCGCTGATGGGGTCGATATCACGACCCAGGTAAAGTTTTCGCGGAACTCGGGGATGATCTCCCTCGCCTCCGGGTGGCCGAGCGGCTTAGGGGCTATCGAGGTCACCCTCCAGCATGGATATGCGATCGAAGAAGTCCCAGAGGTCGCAGGGCTGATTGTCACGTTGACGAAGCGCGCTTCGTCATCAGGAAATGTCGTATCCCAAGCCATCGGTTCAGCATCACAGAGGCTTGCCACAGGCAAGGACGGTGCAGTGCTCGGCGTTCCTCTCCTCGAGTCTGAACTTCAAACGCTGAAACCCTACATTCTCACGTGGGGGGCTTGATGTCCTGGCTCGATGATATTCCTGCCGAAGGAACAGGCTCCCCGATGAACTTCGAAGCTGGGTCGACGGTCTACCGGCTTCGCGCTAACCGCATACCTGACCCGTACAACACAGATACTCGGGTTGGAGCCGATTGGGACAATCCTGATGTGCTTCCGATCGAGGGAGCGCATATCGCGCAGACCTCAACCGCAATGCTGGGCGATGCGACTCGGGAGCAAGCTCTTGAGGCCAAGTCGCTTTTCTGCGAAGGCAGCGTCGATATCCGAAAGGGTGACCGTATCCGCGACGGTCTCGAAGGTGCACCGGTCTACGTGATCGCCGGTATCCCTCCCGCTGCGGACACGAACCCGTTTACGGGATGGACTCCACCGCGTGAGATTCCGCTGACACGCTCAGTTGGCTAAGGAAGGGTGAGTGAGATGGCTGCAAAGGGTCAAACAACTGTCATTTTCAATCAGGCATATTTCGATTCCATCATGAAATCTGCCGGTGTCCAGAAGCTCACGGATGAGGTCGGTGAACGCGCGCTTTCAATCGCCCAATCGACTGCGCCGGTTGATAAGGAAGATTACAAGCGTGGGCTAAAGCTTGAGCACTACGAGGCGCGATATCGGCGAACGACGCGAGTCGTAGGGACTGACGCTAAGACCCTCCTCATTGAGGCGAAGACCGGCAATCTTGCGCGCGCTTTGAAGCAGGCGAAGAAATGAGAGTCACTCCTCCGGATCTTGTCCTGTGGCTAACTCAGCATGTCCGCGCTGAATCTGTCAAAGCGGGGCACGACCTCGTCGTCGGCAACAAGGAGCCAACTGACCTGCAATTGCCTCTGTCGCGTCCGGTAATCGTCATCCGTGATGATTCCGGTCCGCGGCGGGACTGGACGACGTTTGACCGATCGGTCGGCGTCTCGGTGCTTGCCGGTACGCGGCAGTATGACCAACCGGCGAATGATTTGGGGAATTGGCTCGCTGGGGTGCTCTTTGACGACGTGCTTCCCCTTGCCGCGGGCACACCAATTGTGTCCGTCGATTGGTCGGGATGCAATGGCCCTTACCCGGTTTCGGATGCGCTCGATGTGGCACGCCGGTATCTCACTGCTCGATATGTCGTGAGTGGCTCGTGGTGAGCTGCTCACTCTCAAACCCGGGGCCACACGGCCCATTACAGAAATAGGAGTAATCATGGCTAAAGATTCACAAGGGAATGACCTCTCAGCGGTCGGCGTACCCATTACGGGTATGGCTGCATTCGCGCCGGTTAGCCAGGCAAACATGCTCGCAAAGGCTCAGCTTGCCGCAAACCCGCTGAACCTTCCCGCAGCATTCAAGAAGCTCGGTCTCTACAAGGTTGACGGGGGTCCGGCTGCGGCGCGCGAAAGCGGAGACGCAATCGAGCTCTTTCAGAAGGGGTATTCGATTTCCGGCGATGGTACTCGAACAGTGCAGATTGTGCTGGCTGAGCAAAACACAGAGGTGTTGGAACTGATTGAGGGCGTTGTTCCTGATGTGAACGGCGTCATCGAGGTTTCATCCTCGCTGCCTGACAACCGCTTCATTCTTTTCACGGTCACGAAATACCGTAATGGCTCGGAAAAGCGCCAGATCGGCGTGGCGTCGGTTACTGCTGTCGAGCCCGACAAGCAGGAGCGCGGCTCCATCGAGGGCGCGTCGGTGACCTTCACTTGGCAGGATCACGAGCTGTTCAACGGGTCGCCGTTCTGGCAATGGATGGGCGTACCGTCCGGCGCAGGAGCGACGGCGAAGACCTCGTGGATGGTCACGCTTAGCGGCGCGCCTACCGGCGGAACCTTCGCGCTTGCTCTCGGTGGTGCCGCTACTCCGCCCATCGTCTACAACGCGACGGCCGCGGTGATTACGGGGGCTCTGAACGGGCTGTCGGGGGTGACCGGCATCTCAGGGATCTCGACATCAGGCAGCGGGCCCTGGACAGTCACTCTGCCATCCGCTGGCGTCCTGACTGCCGGAACAACCGCTCTGACCGGAGGAACAAACCCCTCGGTCACTGTCGCCTAACCCACACAAACTACTGGCCGGGGCGCTATCGGGTCACCCCGGCCAGTACCACACTTCACAACCAACCCGACCAACTCGTAACCCGACAAGGAGAATAATGGCTACCAAAAAGACACCCGAATATGACTTTGACGCATGGGACGCTGCGTCCGAGAAGGATGCAATCGCTGCGCTCGTTCCCGAAGTGCGACACATCATCGTCGGCGACAAATTTGTTGGACGTTTCGCCGACATGGTCACGGTCGAGCTGCCGCTCAAGCTCACCCTTGACATGGTTGATGAGCTACAGGAGACCTCTGACGCACCAATCGATCAGCTCAAGCACCTCCTTGTGAAGATCGGCGGGGAGGAAGCAGCAGCTGAATTCACATCGCACGACATCGCAGAGACAACAGCGCTGGCCTCGAAATTCTTTGAGATTCTGAACAAGGTTGCTAAGGCGTCGCTCCCGGAATAATAGCCGTCGCACGAATCATCACAGACCGGCCCCGAACCGTCGCCCGCACATTGCGCGAGACCTTCGGTGTCGGTCTGTCTGATTTGGGCGACGGCCTCTCATGGGGTGAAGCCAAGCTGCTCATTGAGGAAGCTTCCAGCGATCAATCGACCGCTCTCGGCGCTGAGCTCGCCGGTTGGGCGTACCCCGCATCTATTCGCGATCTGATTTCGCTCAGCGCTCAGATCGCCAATCCAGATGTCGCACAAAGACTGATGCCGTGGAAGCTCGAACGGCCCGGCGACAAAGAACCGAATGCGTCGGCCGATGAGGTAGCGCAGGCAATTGCCGAGCTTGATTCAGGAATCATCTTCGGCAGCTAACGAAGGGGGGCGCGATGTCGTCAGAGGTCGGAAACGCCCACGTCTCAATCATCCCCGAGATGAAGGGCTTCAAGTCCGCTGTCTCCAAGGAATCGAAAGAGGCAGGGGCCGCGGGAGCGAAGTCTGTCGAAGGCGGCTTTAGTGGAGTCGGCGCGCGTACAGGGCGTATCCTCGGCAACGAAATGAAGTCGGGTCTCTCTGCGACCGCAGGGAACCTCGGAGCGAACGAACTGCGCGGCTTGGAGCGCGAGATATCCTCGGCTAGCTCGGTCCTATCGCGAGCCCGACTCAAGCAGCAAGACGAGGCTGGCAAGGTGCGAGTCGCCGAGGTTCAACTCCAAGAGGCAATTGCAAAGTCTGGGGAGGGATCGGCTCGTGCGGTCGCTGCTGAGGAAAAACTCGAGTCGGCGCGGCGGAGGAATCAGGTCGCAACCGACGCGGTCACAGCTTCATCGCAGCGCCTACAGGCGGCGCAGGCAGCGCTAGCGGCAGCAACCACGGCAACCTCTACCGCTGCGGTGGCCTCAGGTATTGGGTTCCGTGGCCTGGCGCAGAACATCCGTGCCGGATGGGCTGATGCGAACGCGGCGCAATCCGCTTTCACCGGCCTGTCCGGGTCGCTGGCCGGCCTCGCAAGATCCCTCGTTGATGCAAGCGGGATCGCCAAGCTTCCTGGCCTAGCGCAGCTCGCAGCTTCACAAGTGAGCAAATTCTTTACCTCTATGGCTACCTCTGTCGGTGGTGGCATTGCGAAGGCTGTCACGTCTATCGGTGCTGGTCTGGCAAGCATGGGCGCGTATGTAAAATCGGCGATCGCTGCCGGGGCTCAATACGCTGCCGCGGCGGGAACTGTGGTTGCGTCGCCGTTCGTGAAACTGGGCGCGCAGGTCTCCTCGTGGATGACCCCGGTTGTCACTGGCGTAGGGAATGCATTCTCAAAAATTGGGTCAGCTACTGCATCGACAATGAAGAGCGCTGCGTCGAAGGTTCAAACGGGCCTGTCTGGTGTAGGCGGCTATGTCGCATCAGCGTTTCAGCCGATGGGGATTTATGCTGCTGCGTCGGCTAAAGCAATTGCAGCGCCTTTTGCTCAGCTCGGGTCAAAAATCTCTACGTTGGTTGCTCCTGTAGGGACTCAGGTTTCTGGGCTTTTCTCGAAAATAGGGGCGAAGGTTGGCCCTGACGCATCGAGGATTGTTTCCTCGGTGGGGGCTGGCCTATCCGGTCTCGCGAGCTCAGCAGTGAGTGGGCTTTCAGGGCTTGGTAGCTCGCTGCTTAGCGGACTGCAGTCCATCGGCTCTAGCGTCGGCTCGGCTGCTGTACGGATCGGGCAGTCGATTGCCTCCGGTGTATCGACCGGCGCGACCGTTTTGGCGACAAGTCTCGTAGCTGTCGCAGGTATCGGAGTCAAAGCGTTCACCGGCCTCATGGGGTCAGTGAACTCCCTACAACGCATTATCGGCGGCACGACCGAGCAGGTCTCGGGGCTGCGCGGCGCGATGCAACTCGCAGGCATGGACACCGACGCGGCCAATACGTCCATGACGATCTTCTCGAAAAAGCTTGAGGCGGCGTCCGAGTCAGGCGATACCGCAGCGGCGATGTCAGCCAAGCTCGGCACATCGATCACTGACGCAAACGGTAATATCCGCGAGATGGCAGACATGCTGCCGGAGATCGCCGAGAAGTTCAAGAGTATGCCTGACGGGCCGGAGAAGACGGCTCTAGCGGTCGAAATGTTTGGCCGGTCAGGTACCGCGATGTTGCCATTCCTCAATAAGGGAGCGGCAGGTATCGCGGAGCTCACGGGGAAAGCCGCAGAGCTTGGCATCGTCCTAGACGACACCGATAAGAAAAAGTTCGGCGCATTTCGTGGCGCTGTCCGAACCCTTGGTGTGACCTTCCAGGGCCTTGCCGTGCGCATTGGCTCTGCCGTGCTGCCGATCCTTACAGGGCTGGCTACAGCGATTACATCAATAGTCACTCCGGCGGTCAAGTGGCTGCGGGATGGTGTGGATGCTCTGGCGCCAGCGTTTGAGAAGGTCGGTGCTACTCTCTCGACTGCTGGGTCTGGACTCGGCGGCGTGAAAGATGTGCTCACGGGTCTGAATCCTGCGGTTGTCGCGATTGGTGGAAGCCTTGCGGTTCTCGCCGGTGGCGGGATCGCCGGGCTGCTGACCAAACTGCCGCTGTTCGGTGGGGCTCTTGCGGGACTTCTTGGCCCGCTCAAGCTGCTGTCAGGCCCGCTGGGGCTCCTCGGAATCTTGTTCGCTGTCTTTGCCTCATCAGGCGGGGATGCGAGCGGCATGGTTGCCGGGCTGACAGGTGTTATTGATCAGATCGTTGCAACGCTGCCGGGCATCGTGCAGAAGGTCGCGGAGGTTATCCCGCAACTCGTGGCCGCGATCCTCGCGCAGCTCCCAGCGATTCTGGAAGCCGCAACGGGAATTGTGAAGGCGCTGGTTGAGGGAATCGTGTCGATGATTCCGATACTGGTCTCCGGAGCTATTGCGCTTGTCACTGGACTCGTGACAGCGATCGTCGAGAACCTACCCATGATCATTGACGGGGCGATTCAGCTTGTCATGGCTTTGGTCGCGGGTATCGTCCAGGCGCTGCCGCTGCTCGTTGAAGGCATCATCCAACTTCTCACCTCGTTGCTGACAGCGATTGTCGATAATCTCCCGATGATTATCGAGGGTGGTATCAAGCTGCTCCAAGCGCTCATTAGTGGGATCGTCACGGCGCTGCCCGTTCTGCTGCAGGCAATCATCGATCTCATTACAAAGCTGCTGTCTGCCATCGTCGATAGCCTGCCGATGATCATCGAGGGCGGCATCCAGCTACTCATGGCGCTCATCATGGGTATCGTCGCGGCGCTGCCAACACTGCTTCAGGCCGTGATCGATCTGGTAATGCAGCTTCTGGGCGCGATCATCGATAACCTACCCAAGATTATCGAGGCTGGCATCCAGCTACTGATGTCGCTGATTGAGGGCTTGGTCAATGCGTTGCCGCAGCTCATTACCGCGGCAATCTCCCTGATATTGCAATTGGTTGCAGGGCTCTTACGGATGCTTCCTGAGTTGATCTCGGCGGGTATCAAGCTCGTCGTGGCTCTTATCGGTGGCCTAATAAAAGCCGTCCCGCAGATTCTTGCAATGCTTCCACAGATCATCAAAGCGATCTGGGAAGGATTGCTCGGTGTGGACTGGCTCGACCTCGGCATACAGATCGTAATGGGAATCATCAAGGGTCTGGGGTCAATGGTCGGGGCAATCGTCGATGCTGTGGTGAAGCTCGCCGGGTCCGCGTTTGACGGATTCAAGAGCTTTTTTGGCATCAAATCGCCCGCGCGGAAAATGATCCAACCGGGCCGCGACATTGTTCGCGGTGCGGTCGTTGGTGTGGATGATGAATCGTCGAGCCTGGGTGATTCTCTGGTGAGTATGGCTAAGGATGCGTCGTCTCGCGCTCAGAGCGCCATGTCCTCAGTTTCGGCGACGGTCTCCGCGTCTTACACAACGTCCGGATCGGCTGCCACCTCAGGCGCTGCTATCGGGCAGGCTCCTGCGGCACCCGCTGGGAACATTTTCAACCTACACACAAATGATCCGAATTTGGCGGCTGCGGTCGTCGCAGAAAAGCTGAGGCCGAGGTGATGATATGCGCGTAACGATTTCTTCACCTTTGGGGGTGCTCGATCTAGTGGATGGACCACATGAGAATCGAGCACCCGGCCCCGGTGTGTGGGGTCTCGAACGGGACGGGCTCTCAGGATGGTACGAGCCTGCTCCGCCTCGCGCGGAGGCTGCTCTGATTCCGCAAATGCACGGTGCTTTTTGGCCTGCACAAATGCTCCTCAATCCTCGTATTCTGACGATTCGCGGTTTTCACCGTGACAGGTCATCAACGGTCGCTGAGGCTGTGGCGCGGGATCGTATCGCAGCGCTGATTACGCAGGAAATCACGGTGCATGTTCAGGACGCCGCAGGGTGGCGAACCGTCACAGGGTTCAACGGGTCACAGCCCGACTTCCGAGCACTCGGTGAATTCACGTGTGGATTTGCACTCATACTGACATGCCCTGATCCGAGAAAATACGGGCCTGAGGCGATATTCACTGCCGTGGGAAGCATGATTAGCGCCGAGAACAGCGGGACTGCCGAGACATATCCGCTCATCGATGTGACGGGCAGGGTGACGGACCTGACGCTGACTCAGGGCACCCGCCGAATTCGCTGGGCCGGAAACGCCACGGGCCTCCAAATTGACACTCGCACCGGACTAGCGACGAGCAACGGCATCGAGGTCGGTGGACTCATTGATGATGCTATCTCAGCACTGCCACCAGGCAAAACACCTCTTTCGGTCTCGGTGACCGCGGGCGCACAGGTAAGGATGAAGGTGAGACCAGCATGGTATTAGAAGAGGTGCAGCCGCTTAAGGCTGTAGCGTTCGAGATGATGACAGGCTCGCTCATCGGCAGAATCCCTGCCACTGATATCAAGTGGACATGCTCAGTAAATGAGCCCGGGTCAATCGATGTTGAGGTGAAGTGGTCGCTCCGAGCGATGGCGTGGGCCGTCCGAAACAAAACCTACCCTTGGCGAACGATCATTGCTGTGATGCGCGGCGACCAAATCATCAACGCTGGACCTGTCACCCGGAGGGCGTGGGTTGGCGGGAAGCTGTCGATTCAAGCGTCTGGTATGTGGGAGATGCTCAAACACCGCTTGGTCTTGAATTACCAGCTTGCCTCCAAAAACGTCGACGGCATGGTCCTGATTGACGACGAAAACCCATCGCCAGAATGGATACTCGAATTCACCGGATCACTCATCGATATCGCTGTGAAGCTTGTAACTGAGGCGCTCAAGTGGGGTGCTCTCCCGATCACGCTACCGCCACTCACTGGCGGTCCGAATGTGCGCACGTATTTTGGTTTTGATCTTGCAACTGTGCATGACCGGCTGACTCAAATTACGGAGGTTGTTGGCGGGCCTGAGATCCGATTCGATCCACAGATCGGAGCCGACGGCAAGATTTCATTTGCGATGCGCGGCTCTGCCGAGTTGATCGACACCGTACATCAGTGGAATTGCGCGGCACCGGATCAACCGGTCGTCTTGGCGAGTGTCGATGAATCTGGCGATGCAATGACAACCGATCGGTGGGCACTCGGGGGCGGTAGCGATGACATGGTCTTGATGGCTAGGTCATCATCCGCGGCACTCACTGCACAGGGCTGGCCGGTAATGCAATCAGCAGACACATCGCACTCGAGCGTATCGGAGCTGCCCACGCTCAAAGGATATGTTGACGAGGCCATTGTTCGTGGGTCTGTCACGCAGGAAGTTTTCTCCATTCAGGTGAGCGCAAGCCAAAACGTGCGCCCAGGTGACTGGGCTGATTTGACACCCAAAGATATGTATCTGGGAGACCAGCCCATGCCGCTGAAAATTCTTGATGTCAGTGGCGACACAACTGACTGGCTGACAGTGAAAGCGAGAATCCGCAATGGGGTATAACGCAGCAACGAACGATCCTTTTGAGGTCATCCGTCGCGCCCGTGAAGCTGAGGCTTTGGCGACACGTGAAGCTCTCGCCGCTGGCGGTACGCGCTCATTCCAAGCAGTCGCCAAACTCACCGCGAGCATGAAAGAACTTGAAGCGCTGGTCCTAGCTCAGCCCTACGCCACCGTAGGCTTTGGACAGAACAGCTCTTATGCACTGGGGGCTGACTGGGTGACAGTCGCATCAACGCGGATACTGCGGCCTGCGGGTAAAAACCGTTTGAGCATAATGGCCATTGGTACAGGATCAGCGGTCAATACCAAGGAATACTCTTTCCCGAAGGTCAAAGCGCGCGTGGTTATTGGGGGAAGCTCGGGACTTGAGTCTTTCTCATCTCCGACCTATGGGTATTCGGGTGATGTGCATGTGTGTACCGGATCCTACGGCATGGCAGTCGCAAACCCAGCAGCAGCGATCGATGTCTTTTTTCAGATGTGGACCGACGGCACAGGCATCTTTCCAAGCAGCACAGACAACGCGGCTCAGATTACCGCACAAGCAATCTTTACGAGGGAGTGACCATATGAATGGAGTAATGGGTAGGCCTCAGCTTCACCGGCAGGACATCATCCTCAGCCGCAGCGCTGACCAGAGCGTCGGCTTCCGCTGGTACAAGACAGACGGGACGACGAAGACACTCGTCGATTTGACCTATGCAATAGCAACGGTGCGCTTTGAATCTCTCACCGGGGAGGTCTGGTCAGAATTTGATGCGCGAATTTATGACGATTCTTTGATCTCAATTGAGACTGACTCGGTTTTCTTCTCTGGCCCTGAGTGGGCCTCACGCACCACGGGCGCATGGAGTGTCCACGTCGAGCTCTTCTCAAAAATTACTCAGGTGGCTGGCGGCTACCTGTATCTCTCGTAGTAAAGGACAATCATGGTAGATCAAATCTCAGATGTCGTGGAATTCGGCATCCCCGGCGGACAAGGTGACCGCGGCCGCGACAACACCCTCAAAATAGGAACCGTAACCACGGGAGTGGCGGGGTCTGCGGCATCCGCCTCCGTTTCAGGCACAAACCCCCTCCAAACCTTAAATCTCACGATCCCGCGTGGTGACAAAGGAGACCCTGGGTTGAAGGGCGACCCTGGGAGTGTTAATAATCACACGCACCCAGCGACGGATATTGTCTCGGGCAAGATTGCTCTCGCACAGCTCCCAACCGGCACCACGACATCAACGGTCGCGCTCGGAAGCCACGCGCATGCTGTCGCTGATGTCACGGGGCTTGAGGCGCGCCTACAAGCAGCCGAAGCACCGGCCCACGGACTGATGAGGATGCGTGCGAACCAAGCGCGGCCTAGCATCCCACATGCGACGATGACCCTGATCTCAACGCTTTCGATGGCGGAGGATGGGATTTCGCGAGGAATGGGTGTCTCCGGGACCGGAATTCTCATTCCTAAAGACGGCATTTATCAGATCCGAGGTTCAGTATCATTTTCGCCAAATGGTACAGGATACAGGATCTGCCAAATCACAAAGAATTCGACGACAGATTCAAATCAGCTCTCCTACTCGCCAACGCTGGCGGCCTCCGCTGTGGCCCCCAACACCGTCGAAACCTCGAATATCGCTCGCCTCGTCGCCGGTGATATTTTGCGCTTGATGTGCTGGCAAAACTCAGGTGCAGCCTTGTCGCTTTCCGCGACGCCCGTCGGGACTGCAGCGAATACAGCATCACAAATCTATCTGGAAGCCATCTACCTGGGGCCCCCAGTGGACAAATTACCGTAGCCAAGGACACTTAGAAAAGAGGCAATTATGGCTTATGCATGGCCTTTCCCAGAGTCACGAGTCACAAGTGAATTCGGCCCGCGCGGAGGCATTCAAACCGGCGCAGGCGCAACAGCAGGACATCATGACGGCCGCGATTTTCGCGCAACTCGTGGCGAAGCAATCCCCGCGATCGGTGACGGCACAGTCGAATACGTCGGCAAAGATCAGTACGGCGGATGGTACGTGCGTATCGGACATGGCGGAGGGCTGCAGTCGTATTACTGGCACCTCAGCCGATTCGATGTCCAGGCAGGTCAGCGGATCACACGGGGCCAGCCAGTCGGTGGCGCAGGAGATACCGGCCTCGCGACGGGCGTACATCTGCACCTCGAACTCCGGGTCAACGGAAAACCCGTTGACCCTCGCAGCATCATCAACGGCGGTACCGCTAGCGGCGGCGTAGCTATAACAGAAGGAGACGAAACTATGAAGCTCTACACAGGCAATCTCGCGGACAAGGGCCATGCTGGAAAGATTTACCTCTTCGGCCCCAAAGGCAAGGTCCACATTGGGAGCCCTGCCGAGCTGCGCCTGGTGCAACGCTACCTACGCGAGATCAACGCCGGCCCGATGCTCGAGGTCGAGGTCGATATCGTCATCAGCCGCTACACGAGCCAGGTTTCCTAGTGTGGCTGGCCCGGATCGCACACCGGATCGGATTGTGCAAGAAAGCCCGTCTGGGGTACCACTGTCACGGACGCCCGTGGGAATGCCGCGGCTCACCTTCGACCCCTACACACTCGAGTACGAGCACGTCACGGACAACGATTCGGAGGGATTACAGTGACTCATCGAACAGCTAAAGCGCGTAGGGCAGTACGAAGCGCTTACCTCGGCGCGTACAGTCTCGCCGTCGTCCTGCCGCTCTGGGCGATATCTACACCGCCGTCTCCGGTGGAACAGTGGGCGGGGCCGGTCGCTGTCTGGGTATGGACGATCATCGTCCTCATCGGCGCGACTGTGGGGCTTGTGTCTTGCGCCGCAGGGTACCAGGCTGTGGAGCGTGCGGGGAGTGCGCTTCTCGCAGCAGGCCTCGCACTATTCGCCGTCGCGAATGGCATCTTTGACGGAGGCGACGGTATCCGGGCAATGTACACGCTCGGAAGCATTTTGAGTGTGCTCGTTTTCGTGCCGATCCGCTGGTATTTTTTCACACCGGGATTTCAGATTGAGCCACGCCCCGAGCGGGCAGAAGCGGGGCGCGAATGATTTTAGATTCAGTGCTCATACTCGGCCTGGTCGGCGGCATCGTGTCGATCATCGTCGCGGTCGTGCAGACGTGGCCAAACCGGGGCGCGGGAAAGCGCAGCGACGTCGACCGAGCTATCGCAGAGCGCGACAACGCACTCGGACGTGCCGCGCAATCAGACGAGCGTGCCGAACGCCTCGCCGTCGAGCTCGAAAACTCACGGCGGGACGAACGCATCGCACAGGAAGCAATGTCGCGGCTACGGCGGCAATTACTCGACGCCGGGATACGACCGGCAGAATAGGAGAAAAGTGAAATTCACGACAGAAGATCGCGCGCTACATGACGCGGCTCAGCGAGCATTTATCCGAACGTTTGCACAATCGGCCGGCGGATCAATCGCGCCCCTCGCCGCCTCGAGCCTTGTGCTGTCGGGTGGGAATCTGGTCAGCCTGGGCATTGCCATTGGTGGCGCAACCGTCACCGGTGCAATCGCTGGACTCGCGGCATACCTGGGGATGGTAGGAAACGGTCTGCCCCAGGCATATGCCGAGCTCGCATTAGAGGACGCCACACGACCTCGTCACGCTGCCGAAGAGTAATCCCAAACGCCGCGCCATGGCGACCAGTCCTAGCTTTTCCCAGGGAGATCAATTAATCTTGCACTAGACAGTTTCCTGGGGGATATTGTCACCATCGCCCCGTCTTGGTCTTCGGACTGAGACGGGGCGTTTTTCGTTATTCTGGGCTGAGGCATCGAGCAACGCGCATATATGCCTTTTGAGCGTCGCGTAACGTCGGGCCGTTAAGCCCATGCTCATAACGAACCGCAACGCTCAATGTGTGCAGCATTGTGTAGTCACCGCCAATATCTGGATACAAATATCGAGCTATTTGATTCAGCCCTTCCCCTCGTTTTGGGTGACCTTGGTGGAAGTCAACATGACGCGATGACGCTGTGAGCTTATGGTGGACCTCGCGCGCAGTGGCGTCGCTGTTTAGTCGAGGGTCAGCGAGTAATGCATTTCTGAGTAAATGGAGAGCCGAGTAAAAATAGCAGACTACAGACCATTGGTCACCCAGCCCGAATATGCACTCTGCTGTGCTTAGATGCGTGTCGTGTCGCTGAATGTGGTCAACAGGGACGCTGGGGGATGAGGGGGGAGTCATCTCGTTAGCGCGCAGCAAATATTTTGTTTGAGACCGATACTCTATCGGACTGTTCGAGGTTCAATCGCCCGAATCGGAGAACTAGCTCCGCTTCGTCCGAAAAAATATCTTGGACAGCAAAGAAACTCTCTACTGCTTCTTTTTGCGTTTCAAAAGTATTGGTTATCAATTCAGCATGCACTACACCTTGTTGGGAAGTCGCGGAGTACTGAATCCCAAGGGAAAGCATCTTCTCTCCGGCACCGAGGCTCTGCTCAGCATGAATCAAAATGGATTGCACTAAAGCTTGATCTTCAGTGGGTGTGTTCATAACCTCATCCTACGTGGCTAGATCTCGTGATTGCAATCTTGAATAGATTATTTCCCAGTATCTCTAATTGTTCGCTTACGCCTGGAGAAAAAGCCCACCAGTGACAACCTGACATGCTTCGGCATTTGTCAGGGGCATGACGTAGAGTATCGCTCGAACACGTTTTCGAGTGATGGAGTGCCGTTGATGAAGTTTCGTGCAGTGTCCGAGGGGCCAGGCGGCCCAACCATCGACCTCAACACGCACCTCATAGACGACCCCACGTCAACATTCCTTCTCCGTGTGAGCGGCGACAGCATGACGGGCGCGGGGATCTCGGACGGCGACGAGGTGATCGTAGACCGCTCAAAGACCGCGCAGCACGGTAGCATCGTCATCGCTGAGCTTGACGGCGAGCTGACAATCAAACGGCTCATCCTGAACGACTTCGGGCGGCCGATCCTCCACGCAGAGAACCCGGCCTACCCGGATATCATCGTCCCCGAGCTGGGCGAGTTCTCGGTGTGGGGCGTGGTCACGGTGTGCCTGCATCACCTGTAGCAGACTCTTCTGCGCGCCAGTTCCCACGCCCGGGGCGGGCTGCGTTCCATGCGTCGATTGTTTCGGGGAGCCATCCGCGTGTTTTGCCGGTCATAGCATCAGGTGCAGGGAGTTTGTAGCGGTTGAGGGTGCCCCGAGTGACGCCGAGACGTTCGGCGACCTCAGGGGATGACAAATAGATGATCATTTCTTGCCTTGGGGGATAAGACTTATCGCGGCTGCGGCGAGGGCTATGAACGCTGCTGTGGGGTTGGTGGTGAAGGTGATGACCGCGACGGTGAGCATCATTATTGTGGGCATGAATCGGATTGTGTTTTTCATGTGTGAGTGACACGATGGGAAGTGCGGGCCGGAGGTAATTGGGTTATCTCCGGCCCGTTTGAGCTTAGGACTTGATCGCGGTTATCAGGGCGGCTATCGAGCTGATTAGCCCGGTTAGCACGGCTCCGATGGTTGCGATTAGGAGCCTTTGCTCTTTGCGCTTCTTGGGTGTCATTTTCACCTCCTCTGTTTGGTTATGCTTCTACTATACATACAATTGTGTGTAATGCAAGCATCGGGGGAGAACTTTCCTACTCGTCCTTTTTCGGCTGCACCATATCCCCATCATGCGACACCCGCACATGCCCGCAAGTACACACCCAGGCGCGGCCATCCCACACCATAGGATCGCCGCAGTTGAGGCAATTCGGTGAATCAAACATATCTAGTGGAAAAACACTTTGATGATTCCGCCAACGGCGATGGTCACAAGTGCGCCAAGCAAGGCGGTAGCGGCTACGGCTCGATAGAGGAAGTCGGAGTATCGACATATTCGATAATAGGTTTTGTGCTCACGAATAAACGCGGCTACACGATCCTCCTCGCCCGGATGGGTAAACCGCTTGCACGCCTGGTGACAGAAGAGGTCCGAAAAGAATGTGGCAGTAACCAGCCCCTGCATAACCTTTAGTCCAGGAACGCCAGTGTCGTCAGTAGATGCTCTTGGCTTTACATCCTCGGATGCTTCCATCTCGGTAGCCACGGCTTTTGTGCTGCGAAAATTGGCTGCATCTTTTGAAGGAACGTCGCCATTGACAGGGGGGATGGTATTCAATTTAGAATTAGACTTCCGCTCGTAACCTCAAAGTATCGAGACGGTTCGTCATCGCTTGGATGGAAACGTTAAACATCCGTGTAAGCGCACCCATCTTGTGCCCTTCATCCACGTATTGCTTCACCAAAGATGTGGGCATGAGAAGTTCTGCGGCAAACTTGTTTGCGTAGATCTCATCCTGATTAGTGCCGCATGAGGAAAGCTCATCTCGCTTATATAGAAAGCCCTTGTCCATGCTTGGGTTGTCGCGTAAAACGGTAAAAAAATGACCGATCTCATGCGCACATGTGAAACGTTGACGAACGGGGGCATGTTCACTATTGAGGATCATGTCAATATCAGAATCTGGAGAGCTCTCAAGCTTGGCAATCATCCCAGAAGTTCCGTTTTCGAGTTTGGTGGAAAAAACGTTTATTCCCAGGGTTCGCGCGATAACGACAGGGTCGATAGGAAGCTGATAGCTCTCCCCGTTGTGATACGTATCGAGAGCGATCTGGGCGGCATCTTCTGGCCGCGCATAGAATGATGATTCCAATTTTCCCTCCATATCCTCTTATATTCAGTCTAGCCATGTCGGTTTACAAAGTGTAAACCGGCGCGACATTTAGGAGGAATTTGCAGGCAGTGAGATTATTTGGCTTCCTCCGGCTCGCGCATGACCCACTCGACTCGGAAACCCTCCGGCGCAGCGGCTCGCGCAGCGTCTGCCGGGGACTCACCTGGGGCCACCTCTATCTAGATCTCGACTAGCTCAGTGGACTGAAGATGTGCAGTGTATATAGCCATGAGAACGAGGATTGCATATCTACATGTGGGTGGCAATCCTCAGACATAATTCAGACATAACGCGAGACAAAGGAAGGCAAATTTATGACAACTCATGCAAACGCAGGAATCAGGAAAGATCCCTTTTAGCGAAAGCGATTCACGACTATTCAAAACTGAACAAAACTGAGCAAATCGATACCCAAACGAAGACGAGGTCGCAGGTTCAAATCCTGTCATCCCGACAGATAAGCCCCGGAAACTCAAAGGTTTCCGGGGCTTTTCTCGTTTGTGCTGCTTGACCTCCCATATTTTCTCATGCGTAATTGATTCAATTTGGTGGGTCTGCGGGGGCGCTGGTGGCATTCTCCGACTTATCGCGCGTCGTTCGGGTGAGCGAATTGCGTTTCTTGTTCGGTTGCTACTACAAGTGTGCGATATTGGAGAGGGCAGCAATCTCTGTCGGCATTAGGCTGTGTGATACTGACAGGGTTTCGCGAGAGGTAAGGATTTCGATGGCGGTCACATTGCACGATGTTGCCAGGGTAGCTGGGGTCTCAATCAAAACTGTCTCGAACGTCATCAATGATTACCCTCACATCCGTGTTTCTACGCGGGAGAGAGTTCTCTCAGCGATTGATGAGCTCGGGTATCAACCCAATCTGTCGGCGCGCGGGTTACGGTCTGGCCGTACCGGTGCAATCGGTTTGATTATTCCTGACCTGAAGAACGCATATTTTGCCGAGCTCGCTGATGCGGTTATTCGCTCGGCTGCTGAGCACGGCTTGGCCGTTGTGATCCAGCAGAGCGAGGGCGACCGTGAGCGAGAGATTCAATTGCTCAGTGGGCCTCAAATGCGAATGGTCGACGGAGTGTTGCTGAGCGTACTCGGGCTAGGGGCGGAGGATGCGGAATTTCTCAGGATATCCAAACCTCTCGTGCTGCTGGGGGAAAGAGCTTTTGATGGCGCCGCCGATCAAGTAACTATGCAAAATGTTGCTGCCGCGCGTGCGGCAACCGAGCTCCTGATTAAGTGGAAGCGTAGGCGCATCCTAGCTCTCGGGGCAAGTATGGATCAAGCTATTGGCTCTACAGGTTTACGACTCGAAGGGTATCGGCAGGCGCTTGAAACCGCGGGGATTCCTATCGAACAAGAATTAATTGTTGCTGTGGATAATTGGCGTCGATCCGAGGGGGCCGAGGCGATGCGGGCTGCCCTTGCGCGCAACATTCGTTTCGATGGCGTTATTGCTTTTAACGATGTCATTGCGTTGGGTGCGATGAGGGCCTTGCAGGAGACTGGGGTGCGCATCCCTGAGGACGTCGCGCTGATTGGCTTCGACGACATCGATGAGACTAGATATTCGCTGCCAACGTTGTCGACAATCGACCCCGGGAGATCCGAGATTGCGACCGAGGCGGTTCGGATGCTCTTGGAACGGATTTCGGGGAATAAGGATCTTCCTCCGCGTCTGTATGAGGCCAGTTTTCGGGTGGTTGAGCGGGAGTCGACGGCGGCTAAAGCTCCTTGAATCTCAGGAAAAGAGCTTTGTTGCACTCGGTAAGCAACTGCCAGCTGGTGTCAATTAGATAACATCGGTCGGCTCGGGAATATTTGTGTCTTGACAGCGCATAATCTTCATTATATATTTTCTACAACGTTTACCTACAACGTTTACCAAGAACGTTTTAGATTAGGTTCGTGATCGATTTTGGAGCCGTACGTGTCGTCACTCCGACGACGGGCCCCGCGCATCTCAGAACTCGAGATGTTACTCAACGAAGAGAAGTGGAATCATATGAAAGCCAAAAGAATTGTTATGGGAACGGCTGCCCTGGTTATCGGGGCGCTCACGCTCAGTGCCTGTGGAACCGCGAACGACACTCAAAGCGATGGAAAAGTCAATCTCACGCTCTGGCAGAATTCAACAACGGGTCCCGGCCAGGGGTTTTGGAAACAGACGGCCGCCGACTTCGAATCCGCTAACCCGAATGTCACAATCACGGTTCAGGCTATCCAGAACGAGGACCTCGACGGAAAGCTGCAAACCGCGTTGAACTCGGGTGATGGTCCTGATATTTTCCTGCAGCGCGGAGGCGGAAAAATGGCCGCGATGGTGAAAGCCGGCCAGCTGATGGATCTGACCGATAAATTGTCGGATGATGCAAAGTCAGAAATACCGGAGGGATCGTTCTCGGCAAATAGCTACGAAGACAAGGTCTGGGCGATGCCCGTCGCAGTGCTTCCCGGCGGTTTCTTTTATAGCGAAGATCTTTTTACCCAAGCGGGAATAGAACAGGCACCGACAACCATCTCGGACTTGGAATCCGCCGCGGCCAAGCTTAAGAAGACAGGTGTTGCGCCGATTGCCCTCGGGGCGAAGGATGCTTGGCCAGCGGCTCATTGGTACTATTTCTTCGCACTTCGCGAGTGCAGCCCCGAAGTTCTCCAGCAGGCTGCGGACGATAAAATGTTTACCGACCAGTGCTGGCTGAAAGCCGCGGATGACCTGAAGAATTTCGCTGAGACACAGCCGTTCAACGATGGCTTCCTCACGACATCTGCTCAGCAGGGTGCAGGCAGTTCCGCCGGTCTGGTGGCAAACCACCAAGCTGCCATGGAGCTCATGGGCGCCTGGAATCCCGGAGTTATAGCGTCGCTCACCCCGGATGAGAAGCCGCTCGCTGATCTCTCGTGGTTTCCGTTCCCCGAGATTCCAGGTGGTAAGGGCAAACCCGGCTCGATACTTGGCGGTATTGACGGCTATTCGTGCTCGGCAAAGGCTCCGAAGGAATGCGCTGACTTCCTGAACTATCTTGCCACGGCACAGGTGCAAACTAGCTACTACAAGGCTTTCAACGCGCCGCCGGTAAATACCGTATCCCAACAGGACGTGACGGAGTCTTATCTCCAAGACATTCTCAAGGTGTATAACGCAGCGCCATATGTGTCGCAGTGGCTTGACACCGTCTACGGCCTCAACGTAGGTAACGCCCTGAACGTTGGCGTGGTTGACCTCCTGGCGGGAAAGAGCACGTCTGAGCAATTTGTGCAGACGGTTAACGACGCGGCGAAGAAAGTCTAGGCCCTCCATGGTCAATACAGGAGAAGATGTTTTGACGATTGAGCCGAGTCCGAGTCCGAGTCCGAGTTCGGTGGCGGAAGAGCGACGCCGAGGCGAGAGCCCTCCGCGCCGCAGGTCCTCCGGGCTCGGCTGGGCAGGGAGACTCGAGGTTACCCTTCTCATGGGGCCAGCCGTTCTGGTGTTCTTGGCCTTTGTGATCTTCCCAGTTGTGATGGCGGCGTATTACGGTTTCTTCAGCTGGCAAGGATACGGAGCCCCCACCGATTTCGTCGGCTTCAAAAATTACCTCACCATCATCCAAGATCCCGCATTCCATGAGGCGCTCTCCCATAATGGTTTCATCGTGATTGCCTCGCTTGTGTTGCAGGGTCCTGCTGCGATCTTATTGGCGTTGCTCCTGAACCGAAGAATGCGTGGGCAGTCTCTCATCCGGGTCCTGATTTTTATTCCCTATGTCATCTCAGAGGTCGTAGTGGGAACGGGTTGGAGCCTCATGCTCCAATCCAACGGCGCGCTCAATAGCCTCCTGAAAAGCATCGGCATGGAGTGGTTTGCGAAGGATTGGCTGTCCGATCCCGCAATCGCGATCTGGACGCTGATGCTCATCATCACGTGGAAGTACATCGGCTTCGCCGTCATCCTTTTCCTCGCCGGGTTGCAGGGGATCCCGGAAGAACTCTACGAGGCAGCAGCTCTTGACGGGGCCTCATATTGGCAGATCCAACGCAGGATTACGTTCCCACTGCTGGGACCGACCCTGCGCATCTGGGCCTTTCTGTCGATCATTGGGGCGCTGCAGCTCTTTGACCTGGTGTACATCATTTGGGGGCAATATGTTTCCTCGACGGCGGGAACCTCGACTATGGCCACCTACATGGTGACAAACGGTCGTAACGCCGGTAACTACGGCTATGGAAATGCCGTAGCCGTAGTCATCTTTTTCATTTCGCTCGCGGTCGCACTCATTTACCAGCGTTTTGTGCTGAGGAGAGACACCGAGGGTGCCCTCACAGAAAGGAAACGCCGATGACATCACTTACCAGGAGTCGCATCACACGTCGGGATGGCGCAAAAAGCCTCGGTTGGGGGTCACCCGCGACCTACTTCGTAGCGTTTATCGTCATAGCCCTGATGCTTGCACCTATTGCATATATCATCCTGGGGGGCTTTCGCACCAACGCCCAAATCACTGCCGATCCAGCGGGGTTGCCTAACCCCTGGAACATCTCAAACTACATTGCAGTGTTCACCGGGAGCACCTTCTGGACGGAGGTGCTTAACTCGACCATCGCGGCGCTGGGAACTACCCTCGGTGTGATTGTGCTCGGGCTTATGGCGAGCTATGTCCTTGCGCACTATCGGTTTAGGGGCAGGGGCGTTTTTTATTCGCTCTTCGCGGCGGGATTGATGTTCCCGATGACGGTGGCTATCACGCCCCTCTATATAGTGGTGCGGAACCTTGGGCTCATGAATTCCCTTGGCGGTATTATCCTCCCGCAGATCGCATTTGGTTTACCTACGACGATTATTATCTTGGTACCGTTTCTGCGCGCGATTCCGGACGAAATCAAGGAGGCATCCTTCATTGATGGGTGCAGCAGAATCGGGTTTTTCGTAAGAATGGTGCTGCCGCTTTCTCTGCCAGGGGTGATCACGACCGGAATCCTAGCCTTCATAGCGAGCTGGAATAGCTACCTGCTTCCCCTCTTTATCTTGAATGACGAATCGTCGTTTACGCTCCCTCTTGGGGTGCAGACCTTCTCGTCCCAATATTCGGTCGACACCGCAAAGGTGCTCGCGTTTACGTCGCTCTCGATGATTCCTGCCCTGATCTTCTTCAGCCTTTTCGAACGAAGAATAGTCGGCGGGCTTACGGGGGCGGTCAAGGGATGAGCGTTCGCAATATGCCGATTCCATCGGAACGGGTACGCGCGCTTCACGCGATGATGACGCTGGAAGAAAAACTTGCCCAAATTGTCGGCTTCTGGGTTGATAAGGGCGACGAGATGGTCGCGCCCATGTCGGGAGAGCTGGGAAACGCTGAGAGCTATGACGAGGCGGTGCGGCACGGTATCGGCCACCTTACCCGGGTGTACGGCACTCGGCCCGTCGATCCGATCGCCCGTGCGCAGTGGTTATGGGCTGAACAGCGGCGCCTGAAAACCGAAACACGCTTGGGGATACCTGCGCTGGTACACGAGGAATGCCTCACCGGTCTCGCCGCATGGCAAGCAGCAATCTTTCCGACTCCGCTTGCCTGGGGCGCTTCCTTTGACGATCGGCTGGTTCATGAGATGGCGCTCCTCATTGGCGGCTCGATGCGTGAGCTGGGAATCCATCAGGGACTGGCACCTGTGCTTGACGTGATCCGTGACCCGCGTTGGGGGCGGGTTGACGAGTGTATCTCGGAGGACCCCTACCTGGTTGCGACAATCGGAACCGCATACGTGCGGGGGCTTCAAGAGGCTGGTGTTCATGCAACGCTGAAACACTTCGTTGGGTATTCGGCGTCGCAGGCGGGTCGTAACCATGCCCCCGCGCATCTTGGTGAGCGTGAGGTGAGGGATGTTCTCCTCCTCCCCTTCGAGATGGCGGTGAGGGACGGTGGTGCGCGTTCTGTCATGAACTCGTACGCTGAGATTGACGGTGTGCCTCTTGCTGCCCATCCGGGGTATCTTACGGATATTTTGCGGGATGAGTGGGGTTTTGAAGGTGTTGTCGTTGCCGATTATTTCGCGGTGTCCTTTTTACACTCGATGCACGGCATAGCCGCTGACTCCGGTGAGGCAGCACGATTAGCGCTCACAGCCGGAATCGATATCGAGCTTCCGACGGGAGATGCCTTCCTTAAACCGCTTGCCGAGAAGATCAAGGCTGGAGACTGTAACGAGGAACTTGTGGATCAGTCTGTGCTTAGGCTGCTCGCTCAGAAGGAGGAACTGGGCCTCCTTGATGAATCATTTGACGTCCCACCCGAAATGGTGGCTCTCGATTCCGGAAAACACAGGCTGCTCGCCAGGACCCTCGCCGAGGAGTCCATCATCTTACTCACAAATAATGGAGTGCTCCCGATTGGCGCAGATAGTGGCGGGATACCCTCCCTACCTGTCCCTCGCCGGATCGCAGTCATCGGGCCGAACGCTGATTCGTCGGAAGCCCTTCTCGGGTGTTACTCGTTTGTGAATCACGTCCTAGCCCATCATCCGGGGGTGGAAGCCGGAGTTGAACTTCCGACCGTTCTTGAGGCATTGCGCGCAGAGTTTCCTGGGGCGACTGTGACTCACGAACCTGGCTGTCAGGTAGAAGGCGAAGACGCATCCGGAATTGATTCGGCTGTCGCAGCGGCTCGCGGTGCCGACCTTGCCGTTGTGGTGGTTGGCGATCGGGCAGGGTTATTTGGTCGTGGAACGGTTGGTGAGGGAAATGATGCGCAGAGCCTTGGGCTTCCCGGGCTTCAGCGCGAGCTCGTCGAGTCTGTTACGCGGACAGGAACTCCCACTGTGCTCATCGTATTATCGGGGAGGCCCTATGCGCTCGGTTGGGCAGCAGATGGTCCGCATTCACCTGATGCCCTGATCCAGTCCTTTTTTCCCGGCGAAGAGGGCGGTAACGCAATCGCCGCTGTGCTCTCCGGAAGGGTGGCACCATCCGGCCGTCTTCCCGTCTCGATGCCCCGCGCTGGTGGTGCCCAGCCATATTCCTATCTGCATCCGCGTCTTGGAGGGCCAAGCGAAATTACCAGTGCGGATAGCACTCCCGTTTTTCCGTTCGGACACGGGCTAACCTACACCTCGTTTGAGCGCTCCGGGCTGACGAACCCCGCAGTGGCATCAACAAATGGGTGCTTCCGGGTGAGTGTCCGGGTTCGTAACAGTGGCGACCGCGCGGGAACGGACATCGTGCAATTGTATGCTCACGACGTCTATGCAAGCGTTACTCGACCCGTCGCGCAACTTCTCGGCTACGCCCGGATCGAGCTGGAAGCGGGTGCTCAATCACTTGTTCACTTTGATGTTCCAACGGCAAGGGTTGCTTTCAGCGACTACAACGGAGTGCGCATCGTTGAGCCAGGTCTGATCCAGCTCTGGGTCGGTTCCTCCTGCAACAGCAGAGAAACGGAATCGACGATTCTGCTCACCGGCTCCAACCACGTTGTTACAGGGACAGATCTGCGCATTGTTGGGGTTGAGGAGGACGCGCCTGCAAGATAACCCCATCGCCCTACCGTCCCACTTCTTTCTCCGAACGACTAGAAAATAACAAGAAAACACACTCATGCTCAGTGCCTCAATAACATTTCGCCGCGATACCGTCGTGGCTCCTGTAAATCGCCGATTGTTTGGCTCTTTCGTCGAACACCTCGGGCGTTGCGTCTATGACGGGATCTATGAACCAGGTCACCCCAGCGCAGACGCGAATGGTTTTCGCGGAGACGTAATCGATCTCGTGCGTGAGCTAGGGTCGACTACGATCCGCTACCCCGGTGGTAACTTTGTTTCCGGATACAAGTGGGAGGATGGCATCGGTCCACGAGATCAACGCCCGGTTCGGCGAGACTTGGCTTGGCATTCGCTCGAATCTAATCAGGTTGGGATAGATGAATTCGCCCGCTGGTGCCAGGCTGCGGGGGCAGAACTCATGATGGCGGTAAACCTCGGAACGCGCGGGATCAGTGAGGCTCTTGATCTTCTCGAATATGTGAATCACCCGTCGGGAACCACCCTGAGCGATTTGAGGATATCGAACGGCTCGCCGGAGCCATACGACATTCGGATGTGGTGCCTCGGAAACGAGATGGACGGCTCCTGGCAGCTCGGTCACCTGACCGCCGAGGATTACGGCAAGCTCGCTGCCCGCACCGCGGCCGCGATGAAGATGGCCGATCCACATCTTGAACTCGTGGTCTGCGGTTCGTCAGGCTCGCAAATGCCCACGTTCGGAGAGTGGGAGCGTGTCGTCCTTGAACACAGCTACGACCAGGTTGATTACATCAGCTGCCATGCGTACTACCAGGAACGAAATGGTGACCTCGGTTCGTATCTCGCGTCCTCCCGTGACATGCAGTATTTCATCGATACCGTGGTCGCTACTGCTGATCACGTGAAAAACAAGCTGAGGGCCACCAAAACAATTCAACTGTCTTTCGACGAGTGGAATATCTGGTATTTGGACGAGCATCAGGCCACGAAAAGCGGTGGAGAGCCATGGCAATTTGCCCCTCGTCAATTGGAAGACGTCTACTCGGTAGTGGATGCGGTTGTGCTGGCTAGCCTCCTCATTACGCTCCTGCGAAATAGCGATAGGGTCACATCGGCCAGCCTGGCTCAGCTCGTGAACGTGATTGCGCCAATCATGACCGAGCCGGGAGGGGATGCCTGGAGGCAGACAACCTTTTTCCCGTTCTCCGTGACGAGCAGGCTGGCACGGGGGGAGGTCATCCGTCCAGTGATTTCATGCCCCAGCTACTCGACAGCTCTGTATGGTGAAACCCCGATCATGGATGCGATAGCCACTTTCGATTCTGAGGAAGGCGACGCCGCGGTTTTCTTGGTCAACAGAAGCCAGAGCGAATCGCTGACTGTCAATATTGCCGTCCAGGAGCTTGGCGTCTCTCGGGTTTTAGAAGTGCTCAGCATTCATGACAAGGACGTATATGCAAAAAATACCCGTCTCGATCAGGATAGAGTAGGGCTCAAACCTAACGGTTCTGCTGTCCTCAACGACGGGACGCTTACCGTTACTTTGCCGCCGGTGTCATGGACAGCGATATCCCTGGGAGGTATATCCGATAATGAAAGCTGATAGTGGCTATGTTGTTGGGGTCGACTTCGGTACGCTTTCCGGCCGTGCGGTAGTCGTTCGGACCTCGGATGGCGCAATCGTTGGCGTGGGAACCCATCCTTATCCTCACGCTGTACTGGATCGGGAACTGCCCATCAGCGGACAGTTGCTTCCGCCGGAATGGGCCCTTCAGGTGGCATCCGACTATATCGAGGTGCTGACGGTCGCCGTTCCCGCAGCGCTCGCCGTTGCCGGTATCGACCCTGGCGAGGTCCGAGGGATCGCCACGGATTTCACGGCCTGTACTATGCTGCCCGTCACTGCTGACGGTACCCCGCTGAGCGAGGTAGGGGGGTTCGCCGACCGGCCTCATGCCTATGTTAAATTGTGGAGGCATCACGCGGCCCAGCCGCAGGCGGACAGGATCAATCTCCTTGCTAGGCAGCGCGGCGAAGGGTGGCTCCGTCGATATGGCGGGCTGATTTCCAGCGAGTGGGAATTGGCGAAGGGGCTGCAACTGCTGGAAGAGGACCCAGTTGTCTACAACGCAATGGAACACTGGGTCGAGGCTGCCGATTGGATCGTCTGGCGTCTGAGCGGGCGCTATATCCGAAACGCATGCAGCGCCGGATATAAGGGAAACTTGCAGGACGGAGAATATCCGAGTCCAGATTTCCTGGGAGCTCTGAACCCTGAATTTGCTGACTTCGCGGAGAATAAGGTCGCTCAGGAGATAGGCCAGCTGGGGGCGCGAGCGGGGACCTTGACAGCAGAGGCAGCAGGGTGGACTGGACTGCCTGAGGGCATCGCCGTTGCGGTGGGAAACGTGGATGCTCACGTTACCGCGCCGGCAACTCGGGCAGTGGATCCTGGTCAACTCGTCGCTATTATGGGAACTTCTACCTGTCACGTGCTCAACGCTTCCCACCTGGCAGAGGTTCCTGGTATGTGTGGTGTCGTTGTTGACGGCATTATTTCCGGCCTGGTTGGTTACGAAGCTGGTCAATCAGGAGTTGGCGATATCTTTGCCTGGTACGTGGAGAACCACGTGCCGGAGCGATACTTTAGCGCGGCGGAACGGGCCGGAATCTCGATTCATCAGTATCTTACGAACCTGAGCGAGTCCAAGGCCGTGGGGTCTCACGGATTAGTCGCGCTCGATTGGCATTCTGGTAATCGTTCGGTGCTTGTTGATCATGCTCTGTCGGGTATGATCCTTGGAAGTACTCTGACGACCCCACCAGAGGACGGGTATCGGGCGTTGCTTGAGGCTACAGCGTTTGGCACCCGCATGATTGTGGAGACGTTCGTGAGTAGCGGCGTTCCTGTCACCGAATTTATTGCGGCGGGAGGTCTTATCAAGAATGCTCCGCTTATGCAGATCTATAGTGACGTACTCAATATGCCTATCTCGGTCAGCACCACCGAGCACGGTCCTGCCCTTGGGTCGGCAATTCATGCTGCGGTTGCCGCCGGAATCTATCCCGATGTCCGCAGCGCTGCATTGTCGATGGGAAGCGTTTCCCCCGCTGCATACACGCCTCGATCCGAGGCGACTCGAATCTATGATCTGCTCTATGCGGAGTATCGGACGCTTCACGATTACTTTGGCCGCGGAGGCAACGACGTTATGCATCGTCTTAAGCTTCTTCGCGCCGGTGAGGGGCAAAGCCTCGATCTGATATCCGACCCGCAGGGGAAAGGCGCGTAATGGGCAGGAACATCATGGCGCCGGAGAGCGCGGCTGTTCGGCGAGTGAGGGAAGAAGTAGCCGCCCTACACGGTGAGTTAACCCGTAACCGCCTCGTGGTGTGGACCGGCGGTAACGTCTCGGGACGAATTCCCGGTAGTGATCTTTTCCTGATTAAGCCGAGCGGGGTCGACTACGAACGGCTGAGGCCTGAGAACTTGATCCTGTGCACTAGTGATGGGGCGGTTGTTCCCGACTCGATCGGGTGCGAGGGGTCTCCCTCCAGCGATACTGCCGCCCACGCATATGTCTATCGGGAATTGCCTGCGACCGGTGGAATCGTACACACCCATTCCACCTACGCAACGTCCTGGGCTGCGCGTGCCGAACCCATACCGTGCGTGCTCACGGCAATGGCAGATGAATTTGGGGGAGAGATCCCCGTTGGCCCGTTTGCCATGATCGGCGACGACTCCATCGGGCGGGGGATCGTTGCTACGCTTGCCGGGCATCGCTCGCCTGCCGTACTCATGCGCAATCACGGGCTTTTCTCTGTCGGTGTGGATGCCCGTGCGGCAGTCAAGGCCGCGGTTATGGCCGAGGACGTTGCAAGAACCGTCCATATTGCACGGCTGGGTGGGGACCTCATGCCGATCCCGGATGAGGCAATCGACCGGCTCTATCACCGATATCAGAACACATATGGGCAACGCCTAGAAGGAATCGGGAACTAAATGTCTGTGTTAAGCACTAACCTTGATCGCTACGAAGTATGGTTTCTGACGGGGAGTCAGGAACTCTACGGGGAAGAAACCTTGGCTCAGGTAGCGGAACAGTCGCGCACCATCGCAGCCCAGCTGGGGCTATCCACGCAGATTCCTGTGGATGTGGTCTGGAAGCCTGTCCTAACGAATAGTGATGCTATCCGGCGATTGATAATCGAGGCAAATAGTGACGACAACGTTATCGGGCTGGTTGCGTGGATGCATACGTTCAGCCCAGCGAAGATGTGGATTTCAGGGCTGCGCACGCTGGATAAGCCGCTCCTGCACTTCCACACCCAGATTAATGTCGAATTGCCCTGGCGCGAGCTCGACTTCGATTTTATGAACCTCAACCAGGCTGCTCACGGCGACAGGGAATTTGGCTATATCCAAACCCGTCTGAACGTTTCGCGCACCACAGTAGTCGGGCATGTGAGCAATCCCGATGTGTCGGCTCGGATTGGCACCTGGGTGCGGGCTGCGGCTGGGTGGGCAGCCGTCAGGTCTCTTCGAATCGCGCGTTTTGGCGATAATATGCGTTTCGTCGCGGTTACCGAGGGCGATAAGACCGAGGCTGAGTTGCTCTTCGGAGTCCAGGTTAATAGCTGGGGCGTTACCGAGCTTGCTGACGCGGTGCGTGACGTACCTGCCGCCGCGATTGACGAGCTCGTCCTTGAGTATCAGGAGCTGTATGACGTTGCACCGGATTTGAGGAGCGGTGGCGAGCGGCATCCCTCGTTACGAGAAGGCGCTGCTATCGAGCTTGGTTTGCGAAGTTTTCTTGAAGAAGGGGGCTTCGGCGCCTTCACCACCAATTTTGAAGACCTGGGAACCCTGAGCCAATTGCCAGGGCTTGCTGTGCAGCGATTGATGGCGGAGGGCTACGGTTTTGGGGCAGAGGGCGATTGGAAGACCGCGTTGCTGGTGAGGGCGGCCAAGGTCATGGGAGCGGGGCTGCCAGGTGGTGCCTCTCTTATGGAGGACTACACCTACGATTTATCCCCCGGTAACGAGCGTATTCTCGGCGCTCATATGCTGGAGGTCTGCCCGAGTCTGACCGCTCATCGACCCCGCTTGGAGGTGCATCCACTCGGTATCGGGGGCAAAGCTGACCCCGTCCGGCTGGTGTTCACTGCAGCCCCAGGGCCAGGAGTGGTTGTGGCGTTATCAGATATGAGGGATAGGTTCCGAATTGTTGCCAACACCGTGACGCTCGTCGAACCAACGGAACCACTCTCCCGGCTGCCGATCGGCCATGCCGTATGGAAACCGCTCCCCGATTTCGCAACCTCGACAACAGCGTGGCTACATGCGGGGGCCGCCCACCACACGGTTCTTTCCAGCGCGGTGGGTATTGAGGCTTTTGAAGACTTTGCGCGTATGGCCTCAACCGAGTTTCTGGCGATCGACGAGGGCACCTCGCTCCGAAGCTTTCTCAAAGAGCTGGAGTGGAATGCGGCATATTGGCGGTTGGCGCGAGGGATCTAATCGTTGCGTCTCACAGCCCCACCTGTGACATGATTAACGCCACGGGACGAGAGGACGCCGCATGGGACGCCACAGAACCGCTTTACGCGCGTTAATCGCGGCTGCCTCATGCGCGGCGCTATCCCTCTCGATTGTCGGATGCTCGGTGTCAGCGCCGACGTTAGCGCCAACGGAAACCACCAGCACGCTGAACAGCGCAACGGCCACGGCTCCGGCAAGCGAGCAGGGAGCCGAGTCGGATGACGAGTCCGCCCTCGAGGCTGCTGCACAGGAAAGCCTCGTCACGACGGCGGCTCGGGACGCGGGGGTAGACGGGACCGTGGGGGCCGTGGACTGCTGGCGAGCATCCAATCATCGAATTGAAATCACGCCGGAGAGCGGATCCGAAACCGATCAGCAAACAGATCAGCAAACCGTACCGCAACCAACACCTCAGCCGGGTTTGTTCCGGGTCATCTGCAGGGTTCACTACGATCAGCAGGGCGCGGAACGCTATCGCGATATGATCTGCGTTGGCCAATTTGGCAGGGAACCCGCGGTGGAATCCTGCTATCCGTGGGTTCCGTATACGGACACTCCATCCTTTGAGGACGGTCGCTAGAGGCCCATTATCGAAGATCCCTAACCGCCCGAAAGAGACAGGGAGTCTAAAAACAAATACGGCCTTAACCAAAGTGGCATTGCGTATTCTGCCGTCGCATGAAAAGCTCGTTGCTAAACGTTTACATAACTCGCCAGCAGCGGCGGGAAGGAAACTGCGCCCAGATGACACAGACCACACACACTTCCGGAGTTCTGCGCACCGTCGCCAGGGCGGGGGCTGCACTTGCGATTGTCTCGTCCCTCCTGTTTGCTACGGGGTGCTCGCGTGAATCGGGTGATACCGGGACTGCGGACGCATCCGGCGGTAAAGTATCACAATTCGCGATCGTCACACCCGAAAAAGAATCGGATCACGGCTGGAATCAACAGGGAATCGTAGCCGCGAATGCGGCCTCGAAAGAGCTGGGCGTCAAGCTTGAAGAAAACACCAACGTTGGCTACGACAACACCGAGACGATTCTGACCCAGGTCGCAGACAAGGGCAACGATTTCATTATCGCCCATGCGAGCGGGTTTGCAACCATAGCTGCCCGCGTCGCGGAGAGCACAGGGGTTCCGGTCCTCGTCGCTGACTACGAAATAAATGTTCCCGGCAAGGTCGCCGCTGTGACGACCGAGGCAGAGCAGGGCGCGTATCTGGCCGGCGTGGTCGCTGCGATGAGCACCACCACGAAGACCGTTGGCATCGTGGCTTCGGCCGAGGACCTCAACTGGTTCCGCATGTCCGGAGGGTTTGCCGAGGGTGTGCGTAGCGTCGACCCCAGCATCCGGGTTCTCATGGCCTATATCGGGCCCGCCGAATACGGAGACTCCGCCGGGGGAAAGAACATTGCCGATCAGGTTATTGCCGCGGGGGCTGATGTTCTCATGGGGATGGGAGACGGCGCGACCGTTGGATATCTGCAGGCCGTCGAGACGGCCGCGACGCCCGTGAAATACATCGCGACGATTGGCGATGTGTCCGAAGCTGTCACAAAGCCCGAAACCCTGCTTACCTCCGTGCTCTGGAACTTCACCGATACCTATACCCAAGCGATCAAGGATGTTGAGAACGGTAGCTTCGGTACTAAGAACTACACCCTCACGGTGAAAAACGGTGGCCTCACGCTGCAGAACGCGTCCGGACTGAGCCCGGAAATTGCCGCTGCCGTCGAGAAGGCCCGCACGGGAATCATCGACGGCACGATTAACGTTGCCGTTGCAACCACAAAGGATGAGGTGCAAAAGATCATCGATAACCGGTGACTTGGAAGCCGACAGCCTGTGCGGGGGATAGTCTGGGTTTCATGCCTGAAAATCAGCCGGTGCTTCGCCTCGTCGGAATTACGAAAGCCTTCCCCGGCATCGTTGCGAACGACGAGGTCTCGCTCGATGTGATGTCCGGTAGTATCCACTGTCTTCTCGGCGAAAATGGTGCTGGAAAATCGACCCTGATTAGCATCCTCAGCGGAATGCAACGTCCTGATCGGGGCACGATTGAGCTGCGAGGCCGGGCCGAGACGATTTCCTCGCCCTCCGCCGCGATCGGCATGGGGATCGGAGTCGTCTACCAACACTCCACCCTGGTTCCAGCGCTGACCATTCTCGAAAACCTGATGCTTGGCAACTCCGGAAAGCTGTTGCAGGACCGCACGGGCGCGTTGCGGCGATTTGAGGAGCTGTCTTCGCTGCTGGGTATCGACCTCGATCCCCGCATGCGCGCCTCGGCCCTTGGCGTTGGCCAGCAGCAGCAGGTTGAGATCGCGAAGGCGCTCTGGAAGGATTCGAGAATTCTGATTCTTGACGAGCCTACTTCGCTACTTCCTCCTTCGCTGGTGGATGCCCTCCTCGCCAGCATCCTCAATCTCGCCTCCCGAGGGATTTCCGTTATCCTCGTGACGCATAAGCTCGATGAGGCGTTGTCTGTTGCCGACGCGGTGACGGTGCTGCGTCGTGGGCGGGTTGCGCTCTCGCTCTCAGCGGACAAGCTTTTGGAGAAGGGCGTCGTATCAGCGGAGGAGCGAATCCTTGGGGCGATGTTCGGTGAACGTGAGAGCGTTGAGCCGGAGACTTCGGCGGAGCCGAAAGCCTCGGAGCCGAAAGCCTCGGAGCCGAAAGCCTCGGAGCCGAAATCCTCGGAAGCGACGCGTGCGGGACGGCAGGAGACGACGAGACGCGTAGAACAAACGGCGCGAATCGTGCTCGAGGTGCGCGATGTAGAGACCGCCCCGCCAGGCTCGGGACGCATGGCCCACGGCGACGCACCACTTGCAGGGATCTCGCTTACAATTCGATCCGGTGAACTCCTTGGCATCTCGGGGATAGAGGGTAACGGGCAGAAAACCCTTGCCGAGGTTATTGCTGGCCAGCGAGCGATCAGTTCTGGGAGCATTCTTCACAACGGCTCGGAGATCTCAGATTCTGGCGTCGCCATGCGACAGGCCGACGGCGTTCGATACGTCACGGACGACCGCTTAGGCGAGGGGATCGCGGGCGATCAGAGCGTCGCAATTAACCTGGTCCTCAAGAAGATTGGCCGGCCTCCGATGTGGCGGAGGGGGATCACCAGAAAAGCCGAGATAGAAAGAGGCGCCCGTGTGCTGGTTCGGGAGCATGACATCCGCACGCCCTCAATCGACGCGCGCGCCGCTACGCTCTCGGGTGGGAACATTCAGAAGTTATTGCTCGCGCGTGAGCTCGACGGTATGCCGAGCGTTGTCGTCTTTAACAAGCCAACATACGGACTTGATCACAACACCGTGCTGAGGGTCCGGCGGGAAATGTCAGAATTTGTGGCTGCTGGCGGCGCCGCGATACTGATCTCGAGCGATCTGGGCGAACTTGCCCAGATGAGTCAGCGCATTCACGTTATGGATGCTGGGCGCATCGTTGGTACTGTTGACGGCGCAGAAACAGCTCCGGATGAGATCGTCGCGCGCATCGGTGCCATCATTGCGGGTGTGCACGCTGCCGGCGGCCATGCTGCAGGCTTCCGCGCGACTGGAGACCAATCATGAACGCATCGCCGCCGGGGTGGCTGGCAACGTTCACGCGGGCGCTCGTGCCGCTGGTGTGTTCCCTCGTCGCGGGGGCAGTCATCCTCGCGCTCATGGGTAAGAACCCTTTCGTCTTTTACGGTGACATTGTGTTTTACGGGATTGCGCAGAATGGCTGGCAGAAATCGCTCTCGCTGATGGCGCCGTTGACGCTGATGGCGCTGGGCCTCATCGTTGTCTTTCGCGGAAAGCTGTGGAACCTGGGCTACGACGGCCAATTCCTCCTGGGGGCTGCGCTTGTCGCGGGCGTCGGCCCCGTCATCAGCGAGGCCGTGCCGTTCTGGCTGGCGCTTCCGCTGCTTTGCTTGCTTGGGGCAGCCGTGGGCGCCGCCTGGGCCCTTGTGCCCGCCGTGCTTAAGGCGCGTTTCGGTACAAACGAGATCATCACGACGCTGATGATGTCGTTCATCGGTATTGGTATTGCTAACCTCCTTGTCAGGGGAGTCTTCCAGGATCCGGGAGTTATCGTTCCTCAGACCCGGGTGCTTCCGATTGAGTCGATGCTTCCCTATATTCCCGGAACCCGGATCCACGTGGGTCTCATCGTGGCGCTCGCGGCGGCTGCAGTGCTTTACCTGGCCCTGACAAAGAGTTCTTTCGGCCTTCGGCTCGATGTCTACGGTGAGAATCCGCGGGCTGCTGCACACGCCGGGATTCATACTGGCGGCGTTATTGTTGTCGTTTTCTTGCTTAGCGGTGCTCTCTTCGGGCTGGCTGCAGGTATCGATATCACGGGCCAGTGGGGCTATATGCGTGCGAATTGGAATCCTTCCTACGGCGCGGCGATCCTCCCCTTCGTTTTTCTCGCTCGCTTGAATCCGCTGGGCGCGCTGCCGCTCGTTGCCTTCTATTCGGTGCTGGCTACCGGGGGCACGGTTGCTGCCCAGGAAAGTGACCTTTCCGTTGACTTTCTCATGGTCATTATCGCCCTCATCCTCGTCTTCATGACGCTTATTGAGCTCTGGGGATCGCGGCGCCAGGCAGGCGCAAGTTACCTGCCACCCGCGCTTATGAAGGCCCTGCGAGTTGGCTCTCGACAGGAGGATGCCCGATGAGCGATCTCCTCACCCAGGCCTTCCTCGTTGCCTTTCTCGTGGGCGCTATCGCCGCCGGGGTGCCCCTCGCGCTCGCCGCGATCGGCGAGACTATTGGCGAACAATCCGGCGTTCTCAACCTCGGCATCGAGGGAACCATGCTGCTCGGAGGTTACGTCGCGTTTGTGTCCACTCTTTCGACGGGGTCTTTCGCCTGGGGGATGCTCGCGGGAACCCTCACCGGCGCGATCACCTCTGTGGTCTTCCTTCTACTCACGGTATGGCTCGGGCTTAACCAGGTCGTGATCGGCCTCGCCGTAACGCTTGCGGGTTCCGGCCTCACGAGTGTCCTGTATACGCTGAACTATGGGGAGAGCAGTCCTCGATTGGGGACGGATGCTCCGCTCGCCATCCCGCTTCTCTCCGATATCCCCGTGGTCGGCCCCGCTCTGTTTTCCCAGCCCGTGTATTTTTATATCGCGCTCGGCTTGGCCGTGATCGTAGCCTGGGCTCTCGCGCACACGCAATGGGGTCTACGGTTGCGGGCAGCGGGCCAGAAGCCCTCGGCGCTTGATGCTGCGGGCGGCAGCGTGTTGCGCATCCGTTCATCGACGGTTCTGCTCAGCGGCGCTTTTTCGGGGTTGGGCGGATCGTATCTGGCGCTGATTTCGACGGGGGCGTTTACACCGTTTATGACCCAGGGTCTTGGCTATATCGCGATTGTCGTCACTATGCTGGCGCGTGGGCGGATCGTGTGGGTGGTTGTCGCTTCCCTCGCCTACGGTTTCTTCGTTGCGCTAGGCACCGCGCTGCAGCTAACAACGTTTAATATCCCCACCGATGTGATCAAGATGCTTCCCTTTATCACGGTGATGCTCGCCCTCGTGCTCTTCGCGCGCCGTTCGTACAACCCGCCAGCACTCGGTGAACCTTACGTGCGCGGGGTGCGTTAGGCGTCGCGCCCGGTCTCGCTCCGCGGCTCATCCGATCCGCGATTAAAGAACTTGACCCTGGCATCGTTGAGGTTCTTGAGCAGGCTATCGCTGAGGCGCGGATGCTCGTCACGCGCGGTTGACTCTGGCACGACGATATCGTCGGCATCGAGCAACTTCACCTCGTCATGCAGGCGCTCCATGGTGCTATCGAGCTGGCTCGCCGTCGTGGCAGCGCTCTTCAACTCCTCGAGGAGCCGTGCGGGCACCTCTTTGTTGTACTTGTAGTAGATCTTATGCTCGAGGCTTGCCCAGAAGTCCATGGCAATGGTGCGAAATTGCACCTCTACCTTGACTGATTCGACGCCTGTCGACATGAATACGGGAACCTCGAGGATCGCGTGCAGGCTCTTGTACCCGTTGGGCTTGGGGTTCTTGATGTAGTCCTTTATCTCGAGCACATGAATATCTTTTTGGCGGGTGAGCATCTCGAAGACCCTATAGGTGTCGGAGACGAAGCTGCACGTGATTCGAACCCCCGCGATGTCGTGGAGAGTATCGCGGATGCTTTCGAAGGATGGCTCGCAGCGCATCCTGGTGACCTTATCGATGATGCTCTCGGGCGACTTCAGGCGCGAGGATAGGTGCTCGATGGGGTTGTAATCGTGTACGAGGCTGAATTCCTCTTGCAGGATGGAGATTTTGGTGGTGATCTCGTCGATTGCGAATTTGTACAACATCATGAATCTGGTGAACTCGGTACGAAGCATTTTGACATCACCGATGCCCTGTACCTCAGCCAGTTGAAGCCCTTGCAAGTTGAGGGAACCGGTAGGTGGATTGTGGAACGTAACGTCGGAACCCGCGCTGGTTCGTTCATTTGCGGTCTGTTGGGGAGAGTTAATCCTGTCCATAAGTATCGACTGTACCGATCACATCTGTGAGAACGCACCGTTGATCATATTCTTTTACTGTGCGTTTTTCGTTTGGTTATGGTTGGGAGCCTGTCGGCTATTCCGGGCATACCCGGTTAAGGAAGTCGCTGATATCTGCGAGTTCCGGCGCGGATATCGAGTGCTGGATGCCCGGATACAGTTCCGCGGTGAGCGTCGAGTAATCCGGTAACCACTTCTGGGTTCGCGAGATTGCATCAGGGGTTATCACGGGGTCTTCGGCATCTCTACCCCAGAAGACAGGGGGTCTGGTCATTGAGAGAGCCTTGTCTCCTGGCATGTCTGTGTCTATGACGTAACCAGAGCAATTAACCGCAGCCACGAAGCGTTCTGGCTGGGTCCGCAACGCCTGAAGCGCCATCGCGCCGCCCTGCGAAAAACCCATAAGTATCACTCTGCTGAGCCCGCCCTCGACGGTTACCGCGAGGCGGTCAAGCCATCCGAGTAGGGCGGTGACGGCGGCTTCACCCTCTTCAGAAGAGGGGTCGCCCGGTCGCTTCATTGAGAACCAGGCGTAGCCATCCACGACGGGGGCGGGTGCCTCTAATGGTCCCCGCGGCGCAGCAAGAACAAAGTGCGGTGGTAGGTGCTCTCGCAAGTTGATGAGATCGCCCTCGAACGAACCGTATCCGTGCATCAGGACAAGGAGTGGCCGGACGCGTAACTCGGCTGCGCGGCTGTGCTCTGGGACAGACCAGCGCACCACCGCATCATCAATTGTTAAAACGCTCATGGTTACACCCTAATATGAGGTGCCTCAGTATGGCCAGACTTTGCCGGTTCGCCGAAATACGGTTGGAAAAATGTTCGCGACAGGTTCCGTGTTGACCCTCGAGTGAGGCAGAATGAGAACATGGACCTGCGTACCCCCGACCCCAATCCCGGATGGCTCAGTGAAGAGGAATTAGCTCAGGCTCGGCGAAGGCTACCAATGGTCTGCGTCGAAGCAATCCCCGTGAGGGTAGACGGGCTCGGGCGGATTACCGAGGTGGGCCTCTTGCTCAGAGCGACCGAGGAAGGTGAGATGGCCCGAAGGCTTGTTACCGGTAGGGTCATGTACGGTGAGACCATCCGTGAGGCGCTGTTCCGACACCTCGAAAAAGACCTGGGTCCCATGGCATTTCCACTCCTGCCGATAAGCCCCGTGCCCTTTCAGATCGCAGAGTACTTCCCCATGCCGGGGATCAGCAATTTTGTAGATGAGAGACAGCATGCGATCTCGATGGTCTTCGTCGTGCCCGTCACTGGGAGTTGCGATCCCCGTCAGGACGCTCTCGAAATAACGTGGCTCAGCCCTGCCGAGGCGGGGAGCGAAGATGCTGCTGCTGAGATGGAAGGCGGGCGCGGCGCGCTTGTTCGCGCAGCACTCGTTGCCGCTGGCGTGCTTTAGCGGGCACCCTCGACCATAGCGATAGGGTACGCAGCCCTCTCGTATTGATGGGGAGCGTAGGAGAGGATCTCGCCGAGATCCGCTGCTGCTTTCATTGGGAAGTGCGGATTCCGAAGGAACTCACGTCCCATCATGACAACATCGGCCTGTTCGTTTCGAATGATGTCTTCCGCCTGATGAGCTTCGGTTATCAGCCCGACCGCCGACACCGGGATACCGACCGCGTCCCGGACAATTGCGGCGTGAGCAACCTGATAGCCGGGAGAGAGCTGGATGTGCACACCGCCAACAAGCCCGCCCGTGGAAATGTCAAGAAGGTCCGTCCCCGCTTTCTCAGCCCACCGTGCAAAGATCGCCACTTGGTTGGCATCTAAGCCTCCCGGGGCATAATCATCCGCGGAAAATCGAACGATGAGCGGAAGATCACCGATTTCCGCTCGCACGGCCTTTATCACGCGCAGCAGCAGCCGCGCCCGATTCTCCGCACTGCCACCGTACTCGTCTGTGCGTTTGTTGCTCAGGGGAGAGAGGAATTGGTGGATCAGGTAGCCGTGTGCTGCATGAATCTCGACAGCATCGAAACCTGCCTGAGCCGACCGCCGCGCCGCCGCCGCGAAAGCTTCAACAACACTGTCAATGTGGGGGACGTCCAAGGCCAGGGGCTCCGCATACCCATCGAATGCGAGGGCGGTCGGCGCAAAGGTCTGCCATCCGCCCTCCGCGGCAGGAACCGAGCCTCTCTGTGCATCCCACGGTCGATAGACAGAAGCCTTGCGACCCGCATGAGCGAGCTGGATCGCAGCTGCCGCCCCATGCGAGTGGATCTCAGCGACGATGCGCGACAACGCATCCCTCTGCTCATCGTTCCATATGCCGAGATCTTCGCGAGCGATTCGTCCCTCCGGAAGGACAGCAGTGGCCTCTGTCATAACAACCCCGGCGCCGCCACGCGCCAAAGAACCGAGGTGCACAAGGTGCCAATCTATGGCTGTCCCATCGTGCTTCTCTACTGAGTATTGGCACATCGGCGCAACCCAAAGCCTGTTTCGAAACTGAGTGTTGCGCAGCGTGATCGGGCTGAAGAGAAGAGATTGGCTCATACTGAGGGTTAACTCGGCCATGGTGTCAGCTATTCCCCGCACCTCGAAGTATGCCGTTTTCCGATGAACCGTTCTTTATCTTGCACATACAGCGCAGGCCCCGTCCTTTCGAAAAGGACGGGGCCTGCGTAAGCGCTTTATTTAGTAGGAGCGCTGGGAGTTTGTCTGAGCCGAGCGAGCGCCAGCAGGGCGGCCGGATTGTCCGCCGGAGCGTCCGCCGCCCTGGCCTCCTGCACCCTGGCCTCCGCCAGAACGACCTCGTCCACCGTTTCCGCCACCGCCGCCGTTTCCGCTGCGCGAAGGAGCCCCGGCAAACCCGCCGGTTCCGCGCGATGCGCGTTTGCGCTGAGCATTAGCACCCGTTGAGCGTCCGCCGCCCTGAGGCTGCTGAACACGGGGAACTGGCTTCACGTAGGCTGCGATTGGCCCGACAAGCTCGTTGACCTCGTCTGAGTTTGCTGTCACCTGGATGGGGGTTACAGTGATAGCCGCCTTGCGCAGCAGCTGAGAAAGGTCGCGGCGCTGCTCGGGAAGGCAGATCGTGACGACCTGGCCCTCGCTACCGGCACGGGCTGTGCGGCCCGAACGGTGCAGATAAGCCTTGTGCTCCATAGGTGGGTCAACGTGAACCACGAGCTCAACGTTATCCACGTGTACGCCGCGTGCGGCCACATCGGTAGCCACGAGAACCTTAGCCTCGCCCGAACCAAATGCCGCCAGGTTACGGTCGCGCTGGTTCTGCGAGAGATTGCCGTGCAGATCGACTGAGGGGATGCCCCCATCCGTCAGCTGCTTCGCAAGCTTCTTCGCGGCGTGCTTCGTGCGGGTGAAGAGGATACGGCGCCCCTGGCCTGACGCGAGTTTCTTGATCAGGTCCTTCTTGGCATCCGCCGATGCGACCTCGTACACGTTGTGAGTCATCGCTGCGACGGGGGAGTTTGCCTCGTCGACCGAGTGCATTTTGGCATCCGTGAGGAACTTGCGAACAAGTTTGTCCACACCGTTGTCAAGGGTAGCCGAGAAGAGTAGGCGTTGCCCGTCGGCTGGAGTCGCGTCCATGATGCGCGTGACGCCGGGGAGGAAGCCGAGGTCGGCCATGTGATCGGCCTCGTCCAGGATGGTGATTTCGACAGCGTCGAGCTTCACATGGCCCTGCTTCATGAGGTCTTCGAGGCGGCCAGGGCAGGCCACGACGATGTCTACTCCGCGGCGCAACGCGTCCACCTGACGTGTCTGGCTGACCCCACCGAAGATGGTGGTGGTGGTCAGGTTGTAGGCCTGAGCCAGTGGCGCGATTGTCGCAGCGATCTGGGTAGCAAGCTCGCGGGTTGGCGCGAGAACCAGTCCGAGCGGACGACCAGGTCGGCGCTGTCCGCCGGAGAGAACGCCACCAAGGCGGGCTACGAGAGGAAGCGCAAACGCGATCGTCTTACCCGATCCAGTTTTTCCGCGTCCGAGCACATCGCGCCCAGCGAGGGTATCTGGAAGGGTATCTTCTTGGATAGGGAAGGCCTCGGTCTTGCCGTCTTTTTCGAGTACGGCCACGAGGGGAGCTGGAAGGCCCAGCTCAGCGAAAGTTGTCGTCATTAATAATGTCCTGTCTCTGCGCCACCGTGCGGGCGGCGCTGATTACTCACGCATGCGGGCATCGATTTATCCCCTGAGGGCATAAGTCGGCGCTGTGTGCCGCAGTCAATGCATGAGCATTGACACAACACGTTGAAAGCCGTGTGAGAGTGGCGAAAGCGCGGGTTCGCGCATCCGTTCGCCGTAAGAAAGTGTCTGAACCGGTTACCCGATAAGAGTGTGCGTTCTACGACGCGAAGCGCACAGATGTGCGCTCGGACATAACTATAGCTCACAAACCTGTGAATTTATCCGTGTGGCATGATGGGAATGTGTATATCGGTACTCGGATCATAAAGTCGTATGGTGCTTGTTAAGATGGGGAACAGAATGACCGAAACGGCGACAGCCCTGGACATTCCCGCGCTGGCCCTCGTGGTTCTCGTCGGAGCTTCTGGATCGGGGAAAACCACCTTTGCCAGAGAGAAGTTTGGTGAGTCCGAGGTGATCTCGAGCGATAACTACCGCGTGGTGGGAGCAAATAACTCCAACGCCCTGTCCTCCCCTCGCGATTCATTCGAGGTATTGTGTCTCACCGCGGGAAGAATGCTCGATGCCGGAAAGCTCGTTGTAATTGATTCCACCAACGTTCAGCCAGCATCGCGCCGTGTGCTGATCGACCTGGCGAGGGCCCACGACGTTCTTCCCATTGCAATTGTGCTCGATCTGCCGGAGGAGACCTGCCTCGAGCGCACGAGGAATCGGGACGAGGGTTATCTTGGGGCCAGCGCCATACGGCAGCAGCGCGATCAGCTTAAGCGTTCTTTTCCTGTTCCGGAGAGACAAGGATTTCACGCTGTTCATGTGCTCAGCACCGAGCGGGAGATGAGCGAAACCCTGGTCGTTCGTCGACCAATGCCCAGTGATTGCACATCGTTTCACGGGCCCTTTGACGCGATCGGAGATGTGCACGGCTGCCTGGCTGAGCTTGAACAGCTGCTCGGCGAGCTCGGGTACGAGATTGTGCGTGACGCTGAGGGACGGGCTGTTGATGCCGTGCATCCTCAATTGAGACAGGTAATCTTCTTGGGAGATCTGGTAGACCGCGGCCCTGACTCGCCTGGCGTTCTCCGGCTCGCCATGGGGATGCATCGCAATGGTCATGCCCTTGCCGTGCCGGGAAATCACGAGCATAAACTCGTGCGGGCGCTCGATGGGCAGAGCGCAAAGATTGGTCACGGGTTGGCCAAAACGATCGACCAATTGTCGCGCGAGAGCGAAGAGTTTCGACGAGAGGTGCGTGATTGGTGCGATGGATTGGCTCCGCACCTGGTACTCGACGATGGCAAACTGGTCGTGGCTCACGCAGGGCTTATCGAGAAGTATCACGGACGGAACTCCGGGCGGGTGCGCAGCTTTGCGCTCTATGGTGAAACTACAGGTGAGACTGATGAATACGGGCTGCCCGTACGATACCAGTGGGCTGAGGACTACCGGGGCGAGGCCATCGTCCTCTATGGGCATACCCCAGCTCTCGAAACTCGCTGGGTCAATAACACCATGTGTCTCGATACGGGATGCGTGAGCGGTGGAAAATTATCGGCGTTACGGTACCCCGAGAAAGAGTTGGTTCAGGTCTCGGCACATAAGGTGTGGAGCAAGCCGAAGAAACCCCTGGTCGCCGCCCTGAGCGTCAACGGTTAGCGAGCTGCTCGTCGTAGGCGGTGCGCGTCCGACCCGAGCTCTCGCTTGGTCCAGCTGATCAGATTGCGTTTGTCGAAGCCCCGCCCGCAGGTGCCGCACGAGAGTTCGCGAGTGGGAGCACGATAGCGGTAGTGCTCGTGACCTGCGGGGCAACGCCCGACGTAGGGTGCGAACTCGTGAGCGGATTCCCCATCGTGTAGGCGTTTGCCATCGTAGCCGAGTTCGTCGGCGATCTTCTTCCAGCGGGGACCATGTGCCGCTGCGTGACCGGCGAGGGCGTGAGCTATCTCGTGGAGCAGGATCTGGTGGATCTCGTCATCCTCATACTTCGCTGCGAGATAGCGGGATACTGTGATCTTTTTGGTCGCGTAGTGGCAGGCTCCGGCGCGCCGCTTGGCGTTGTCGAAGCCGAAGCTCCATTCTGCGGGGTTGAGGTGCAGCGCGATGAGGGCATCCGCCCAGGTCTTGACGCGTGTGAGGTCTGCCACGAGGGACATCCTTTCTTGTGGGCCTACGCTGCGGGTTGTGGGCCTAACTTTCAGCCTGGGCCAAGGCGTGTAACGCGGGCCGATAGCTCCTTAAACCTGGAAGATGTTCCGGGCCGGCGGGGGCGACGGGATCGCCGTATTGTCCGTCACGATATGCGCGGTCGCGCAGAAATCGGCGAGCTCCTTGCCCGTCATAACTTTCGCCGGGTGCGGGCCACCCGCCATGAGCCGCGGCATCCATTCCGCGCCAGGATCGCGAGTGGATGCCATGAGCACCACGTTCCCAAATCTGCGTCCCTTGAGCACCTGTGCCTCCGCGAGGGCGCTGACATGCGGAAACAGCGTGCGAATGGTCGCGATTTGTGACCGGGCGAAGGCGAGGCCAGGGCCATCCGCCACATTGACGACCATGATTCCGCGCGGTGATAGGAACGGGACGAGTAGGGCATAAAACTCCTGGCTCGTCACGTGCGCAGGAGTTCTCGAACCCGCGAAAATATCCACCACGATGAGGTCAACATTTCCGCGCAGGCCGTCGGGCAGCTTCGTTACAACCTCGCGAGCATCCCCATGGCGAACCCGGATTGGTGCGCGCTTGGGCAGGGGGAGCTCTCGGCGGATAAAGTCGACCAGGTCGCTTTCCAGCTCGATAATCTGTTGGCGCGAACCAGGCCGTGTTGCCTCGACATAGCGGGGGAGGGTGAATGCGCCGCCACCAAGATGTAATGCGGTTATCTGTTCGCCCTTTTTGCCGATGAGGTCGATAACGTGCCCCATTCGCTGAATATATTCGAAGAACAGCTCTTTGGGATCTGCCAGGTTAACATGCGATTGAGGCGTGCCGTCGACTATGAGCTCGAAGGCGCCAGGGACGAATCGGTCCTTCTCTATGGTCGCGATATAGCCGCTGATGCCGAGCCGCTGCTGAGGGGAGTTATTCACCCTTAGACTTTAGCCCGCCGAACCTGAAATAACGCACCCCTATCAGAGTGTAAAACTAATTGCAAAGCTGGGGTAGACACATGACATAAAGCGGCACTATAGTAGATAGTTGCGCTCCCAGACACTATTGCCTTCATATTGCGGTCGGCCTTTGTCCCTGCTCCACTAAGTGGGGATAACGCTACCGTCTGACGAGTCTTCCCAATAATTACACCAGTGAACTGGCCCGACGGGGCCCACGGAGGTTATTTCCCTTGGCTGCTGCGCGCAACGCATCCACCAGTAATACGCCCAAGAACGGTCGCCTTCACCAGCGACTCTCGTTCGCCAAAATTAGCGACACGCTGACAGCTCCCGATCTGCTTGCATTGCAGACCGAGAGCTTCGATTGGCTCGTCGGTAGCGAAGCGTGGAAGACACGCCTCGCCGAGGCCACAGCTGCAGGACGCGATGACCTCGCGACCCGCAACGGTCTTGAAGAGATCTTTGAGGAGATCTCGCCGATTGAAGACAACGGCGGCACGATGCAACTGTCGTTCAAGGATCCGTTCCTTGACGAGCAGAAGTATTCGATCGACGAGTGCAAAGAGAGGGGTAAGACCTACTCTGCCCCTCTGTACGTGGAAGCAGAGTTCTTCCACAAGGAGACCCAGGTCTTCAAGAACCAGACCGTTTACATGGGCGACTTCCCGCTCATGACCGAGCGCGGTACGTTCATCATCAACGGCACCGAGCGTGTCGTCGTGTCACAGCTGGTGCGTAGCCCCGGCGTGTACTTCGAGCGTATCCAGGAGAAGACGAGCGATAAAGACGTCTTCACCGCTCGCATCATCCCGAGCCGTGGTGCCTGGCTTGAGTTCGAGATCGACAAGCGCGATCACGTAGGCGTTCGCATCGACCGTAAGCGTAAGCAGTCGGTTACGGTCTTCCTCAAGGCCCTCGGCATGACGAGCGAAGAGATCCTCGAAGAGTACAAGGGTTTCGAGTCCATCGAGATCACGCTGGAGAAGGACAACGTCCTTACCCAGGAAGAGGCTCTGAAGGATATCTACCGCAAGCAGCGCCCGGGCGAGCAGGTTGCTATCGAGGCGGCTCGTTCGCTCCTCGATAACTCTTACTTCAACGCTAAGCGTTACGATCTGGCCAAGGTTGGCCGTTACAAGATCAACCGCAAGCTTGGTCTTGAGGCTCCCCTTGCTGACTCGGTGCTCTCGCTAGAGGATATCGTGGCTACGATCAAGTATCTGGTCGCCTTGCACGCGGGTCAAGCTACCCTGCCGGGCACCCGTGAGGGCAAGCCTGTTGATATCCGTCTAGACACGGACGATATCGACCACTTCGGTAACCGTCGTATCCGCGCCGTTGGTGAGCTCATCCAGAATCAGGTCCGCACGGGTCTGAGCCGGATGGAGCGTGTTGTGCGCGAGCGCATGACCACGCAAGACATTGAGGCCATTACCCCGAACACCCTGATCAACACGCGCCCAGTGCTCGCAGCGATCAAGGAGTTCTTCGGTACCAGCCAGCTGTCGCAGTTTATGGACCAGAACAACCCGCTCGCGGGACTTACTCACAAGCGTCGTCTCTCGGCTCTTGGACCCGGTGGTCTGTCGCGTGAGCGCGCGGGTGTTGAGGTTCGCGACGTTCACCCCAGCCACTACGGCCGTATGTGCCCCATCGAGACCCCTGAAGGCCCGAACATTGGTCTGATCGGCTCGCTGGCAACATTCGCCCGAATTAACTCTTTCGGTTTTATCGAGACTCCTTACCGTCGCGTTGTCGATGGTGTGGTTACCGATCACATCGACTACCTCACTGCTCACGAAGAGGACGAGTACCTGGTTGCCCAGGCAAACGCTCCTCTGACGGAAGAGGCACGTTTCGCCGAGAAGCTCGTTCTTGCTCGCCCTCAGGGTTCTGAGGTTGTGCTGGTTGATGCAGACCGCGTTGACTACATGGACGTTTCGCCGCGCCAGATGGTGTCGGTTGCAACCTCGCTGATCCCGTTCCTCGAGCACGATGATGCTAACCGCGCCCTCATGGGTGCGAATATGCAGCGCCAGGCCGTTCCGCTGGTTCGCAGCGAGAGCCCCGTCGTTGGTACCGGTATGGAGGGCTTCGCCGCTATCGACGCGGGCGATGTTATCACCGCGGAGAAGTCCGGCGTTATCGCCGAGGTTTCGGCCGATGTCGTTACCGTTCAGCTTGACGAGGGTGGAAGCAAGAGCTACTACCTGCGCAAGTTTGACCGCTCGAACCAGGGAACAAGCTACAACCACCGCGTCATCGTCAAGGCTGGCGAGCGTATCGAGGCTGGAGAGGTCATCGCTGATGGCCCCGCCACCGAGAACGGTGAGCTTGCACTCGGTAAGAACCTGCTCGTGGCATTCATGTCGTGGGAGGGTCACAACTTCGAGGACGCGATCATCCTGAGCCAGAACCTGGTGAAGGACGACACCCTGTCGTCGATCCACATCGAAGAATATGATGTGGATGCTCGTGACACCAAGCTCGGTAAGGAAGAGATCACCCGTGATCTGCCCAACGCATCCGTTGAGGCGCTCAAGGACCTCGACGAGCGAGGCATCATCCGTATCGGTGCCGAGGTTCGCCCCGGCGATATCCTCGTTGGTAAGGTTACGCCTAAGGGTGAGACCGAGCTGAGCGCCGAGGAGCGTCTCCTCCGCGCGATCTTCAATGAGAAGAGCCGCGAGGTCCGCGACACGAGCTTGAAGGTGCCTCACGGTGTCTCCGGAACGGTTATCGCTGTCAAGGTATTTGACACCGAGCAGGATGACGAGCTCGGCTCTGGTGTGAACCAGCGCGTTGTCGTGTACATCGCTCAGAAGCGTAAGATCACCGAGGGTGACAAGCTTGCCGGTCGTCACGGAAACAAGGGTGTTATCTCCAAGATTCTCCCTGTTGAAGACATGCCATTCCTGGCTGACGGAACCCCGGTTGACGTCATCCTGAACCCGCTCGGTATCCCCGGTCGAATGAACTTCGGACAGGTGCTGGAGATTCACCTCGGCTGGATTGCCAAGCAGGGATGGAACGTTGAGGGCATCCCAGAGTGGGCCGCAAACCTGCCGAAGGAGGCCTTCTCGGCCGAGCCCGGCACCAAGGTTGCCACCCCGGTGTTTGACGGCGCGACCGAGGAAGAAATTGCCGGTCTGCTGGACTCAACAAATGTCACCCGTGACGGCGATCGTCTGATCGGTTCGTCCGGTAAGACTCAGCTCTTCGACGGTCGTTCAGGTGAGCCGTACCCGATGCCTATCTCTGTCGGCTACATGTACATCCTCAAGCTGCACCACCTGGTGGACGATAAGATCCACGCCCGTTCAACCGGACCCTACTCCATGATCACGCAGCAGCCGCTGGGTGGTAAGGCGCAGTTCGGTGGACAGCGATTCGGTGAGATGGAAGTGTGGGCTCTCGAAGCTTATGGAGCAGCATATGCGCTCCAGGAACTTCTTACGGTCAAATCGGATGACATCCTCGGACGTGTGAAGGTTTACGAAGCCATTGTCAAGGGCGAGAACATTCCGGAGCCAGGCGTTCCCGAGTCGTTCCGCGTGTTGATGAAGGAAATGCAGTCGCTCTGCTTGAACGTAGAGGTGCTTGGTGCCGATGGCACCGCGGTAAACCTGCGCGACACCGACGACGAGGCCCACCGCACTGCGGAGGAACTCGGCATTAACCTTTCGAGCCGCTTTGAGTCGTCGACTATCGACGAGATCTAAGCCGTAATCAGACACTAGAAAATTTCTTTTCAAGGAGAAAAATTGCTCGACGCAACAACTTTTGACGAGCTTCAGATCCGTCTGGCTACGGCGGAGGATATTCGCCGCTGGTCATACGGTGAAGTAAAGAAGCCCGAAACGATTAACTACCGTACGCTGAAACCTGAAAAGGACGGCCTCTTCGGTGAGCAGATCTTTGGACCCAGCCGTGACTGGGAATGTTCCTGTGGTAAGTACAAGCGCGTTCGCTTTAAGGGAATCGTGTGTGAGCGCTGTGGCGTGGAGGTCACCAAGTCCTCCGTTCGTCGTGAGCGGATGGGTCACATCGAGCTTGCAGCTCCCGTAACCCACATCTGGTATTTCAAGGGCGTTCCCTCGCGCTTGGGTTACCTGCTCGACATGGCGCCGAAGGACCTCGAGAAGGTCATCTACTTCGCCGCGTACATGATCATCGATATCGATGAAGAGGGCCGCCACGAAGATATGCCTGGCCTTGAGAACGAGCTTCGCCTCGAACTCAAGACCTTGGGCGACCAGCGGGATGCCGCTATCGGCGAGCGTCAGCAGCGCGCGGAGAACGACCTCGCAGCCCTTGAGGCAGAGGGAGCAAAGGCGGACCAGAAGCGTCGCGCCCGTGACTCCGCTGACAAGGAAATGACCTCGATTCGTAAGAGCTACGACGAGGATATTGCTCGTCTCGAGCGCGTCTGGGAAGAGTTCCGCAACCTGAAGGTCGGCGATCTCAAGCCGGAGGATGCCGTCTTCAACGAGCTCGTTGACCGCTTCGGTAGCTACTTTGACGCGTTCATGGGCGCGGAAGCAATCAAGCGACGCCTTGAGGCCTTCGACCTGGCGGCAGAGGCAGAAACGCTGCGCACTCAGATCGCTGAGGGCAAGGGCCAGAAGAAGATCCGCGCGATCAAGCGACTCAAGGTAGTCAGCTCGTTCTTGCAGACCGGCGGAAGCCCGGCATCCATGGTTCTCGATGTTGTTCCGGTGATCCCGCCGGAGCTTCGCCCCATGGTTCAGCTCGATGGTGGACGTTTTGCGACCTCTGACCTCAACGACCTGTACCGTCGTGTGATCAACCGTAACAACCGTCTGCGCCGCCTGCTTGATCTCGGTGCTCCCGAGATCATCGTGAACAACGAGAAGCGGATGCTCCAGGAGGCCGTTGACGCCCTGTTCGATAACGGTCGTCGTGGACGTCCCGTTACCGGTACCGGTAACCGCGCCCTCAAGTCGCTCAGCGACATGTTGAAGGGTAAGCAGGGTCGTTTCCGTCAGAACCTGCTGGGTAAGCGTGTTGACTACTCGGGCCGTTCGGTAATTATCGTTGGACCTCAGCTCAAGCTGCACCAGTGTGGTCTGCCCAAGCAGATGGCCCTCGAGCTGTTCAAACCGTTCGTGATCAAGCGCCTGATCGATCTGAGCCACGCTCAGAACATCAAGGCCGCGAAGCGTATGGTTGAGCGTAGCCGTCCCCAGGTGTGGGATGTTCTCGAAGAGATCATCCGTGAGCGTCCGGTTCTCCTGAACCGTGCTCCCACGCTGCACCGTTTGGGAATCCAGGCGTTCGAGCCTCAGCTGGTTGAGGGTAAGGCTATTCAGCTTCACCCCCTCGTTTGTGCGGCCTTCAACGCCGACTTCGACGGTGACCAGATGGCAGTTCACCTGCCCCTGTCGGTCGAGGCCCAGGCAGAGGCGCGCATCCTGATGCTCGCATCGAATAACATCCTGAAGCCGTCCGACGGTCGCCCGGTTACCCTGCCTACGCAGGATATGATCATCGGTCTGCACCACCTCACGACGCTCAAGACGGGTGTTGCTGGTGAGGGCCGTGCGTTCTCGTCTGTTGCCGAGGCAATCCTGGCAAAGGATCAGGGCTCGCTGGACATCAACGCACAGGTTCGTATCCGGTTGACCGATGTGGTCTTCACCCCGGAGAAAGCGCCCAAGAACTACGCTGCCGGCAAGCCGGTTATCGTGGACACGACTCTTGGCCGTGCCCTCTTCAACGAGGCCCTTCCTGCCGACTACCCCTACTTTGAAGAGGTAGCCGACAAGGGTTCGCTCTCTCAACTGGTCAACGACCTGGCAGAGCGATACCCCAAGGTAGAGGTTGCCGCAACGCTTGACCGAATCAAGGATGCCGGTTTCTACTGGGCAACCCGCTCCGGTGTCACCGTAGCCCTGTCCGATGTGCTCACGCCTTCTAACAAGAAGGAGATCGTGGCTAAGTACGAAGTTCAGGCGGCCAAGGTTCAATCGCAATTCGACAAGGGTCTCACGACCGATGTCGAGCGTCGCCGCGAGCTGGTGGACATTTGGACGAAGGCTACCGACGAGGTTGCCGAAGCCATGCGCGCTGCGTTCCCCGAGGACAACACCATCAACCGTATGGTGTCGTCGGGTGCACGTGGTAACTGGCTGCAGATCCGTAACATCGCCGGTATGCGTGGTCTGGTGAACAACCCGAAGGGTGAAATTATCGCCCGCCCGATCATCTCGTCGTACCGTGAGGGTCTCTCGGTTGCCGAGTACTTCATCGCGACACACGGTGCTCGTAAGGGTCTTGCTGACACTGCCCTTCGTACAGCCGACTCGGGTTACCTCACGCGTCGTCTTGTTGACGTCTCGCAGGATGTCATCATCCGTGAGGAAGACTGTGGCACGCGCCGCGGTCTCGAGCTGCCAATTGCCGCACACGTAGATGGTGTTCTGACGCGCGACTCGAACGTCGAAAACTCGGTGTACGCACGTACCCTTGCTGCCGACGCAGAGGATGCAAAGGGCACGGTTATCGCTAAGGCTGGCGCAGACGTCGGTGACGTTCTGATCGACGGCCTGGTTGCTGCCGGTGTTGAGCTCATCAAGGTGCGTTCGGTTCTGACCTGTGAGTCTGCCGTTGGTGTGTGTGCTGCCTGCTACGGTCGTTCACTTGCGACGGGTAAGCGCGTAGACATCGGTGAGGCCGTCGGTATTATCGCGGCCCAGTCGATTGGTGAGCCGGGAACCCAGCTCACGATGCGTACCTTCCACACGGGTGGTTCTGCTTCTGCGGATGACATCACCCAGGGTCTGCCCCGCGTTCAGGAGCTTTTCGAGGCTCGTACCCCCAAGGGTGCGTCGCCAATAGCGGAGGCTGCTGGTCGCGTTGAGATCGAGGACACGGATAAGGGACGTAGGGTTCTCCTGACCCCCGATGACGGAACAGAAGAGAAGGCATACCCCGTGCTCAAGCGTGCCACCCTCATTATTGAGGATGGCCAGCACGTTGATCTCGGACAGCCCTTCATCGCAGGAACCCTTGACCCCAAGGACGTTCTGCAGGTTGGTACCACTGAAAACGGCAAGCATATCCCCGGTGAGCGTGCGGTTCAGAAGTATCTGGTTGAGGGCGTTCAGGGCGTATACCGCTCGCAGGGTGTTCCGATTCACGATAAGCACATCGAGGTTATTGTTCGCCAGATGCTCCGCAAGGTGACAGTGGTTGACCACGGTAACACCGATCTGCTCCCCGGTGAGCTCGTCGACCGTGCTCGTTATGCACAGCTGAACCGCGAGGCTCTGCTGGACGGTAAGAAGGCTGCAACGGCTCGTCCCGAGGTTATGGGTATCACCAAGGCCTCGCTTGCGACCGAGTCATGGCTGTCGGCTGCATCGTTCCAGGAGACCACACGCGTTCTCACCCAGGCTGCAATGGAGGGTCGTCGCGATCCACTCATCGGACTGAAGGAGAACGTCATCATCGGTAAGCTCATCCCGGCCGGTACCGGTCTGGATCGCTACCGTAACGTGACGGTTGAGGCGACTGAGGAGGCGAAAGCGGAGCGTTACCCGAACCGTATCTTCGTTGACGATGCTAACTTCGATGAGACAGACCTGTCGTTTGTCGATTTCGAGAGCTTCACCTCGGATGATTTCAACCCGGGAACATATAATTAACGGCTGTTAGTTTATAGCTGAAAATCCCCGTCCGATGCCATTAATGTGGTGTCGGACGGGGATTTTGTGATTTATGCGGAAAGACGCGGAAATAGTGGCGTTTAAAGGGTGCAGAAGCCCCGAAATAGTGGTAATTTAGTCATCGGAATGGGCTGTTCGGGGGGACAGCCCATTCCGACGTTAACGGCCTATTGCGCGATACTCAGGGCAATACCGTCGAGGATATCGTGTTCGCTGGTTAGCACGCCAGAGAGTGAACCATTCGCATCCTCAACTCGCTGTGCTGTTCGCCTCACCGTGTGCTCCCAAATCGTGGCGCCAACGCCGATGATGTCGACACGACCGGGATGCATATAGGGCAGCTCGGAAAGCTCGCTACGGTCCATGGTGGCGAGGTCCTGGCATGCAGATATCGTTTGCGCGACCGTGAGCATCCGCCCATTGATAGCTGCCGGGTCGTAGCGGGGGAGGCGGAGGGCATGGGCCGTGACGGTGGTAATTGTTCCGGCGACCCCGATGAGGGTGCCAGTCGTACTGAGGTCCACCTGCTGCTCTGCGACGTCAAGAGCGGAATCGATGTCAGTAGTGATGGCTTCAGCTCGCTTCTCAGCATCCGTGATATCGAGATAGCGTTCGGTCAGCCGTACGCTGCCGATGTCCATTGAATATGAGCTGAGAGGCACTGTGCTGCCCGCTACGAGCTCGGTTGACCCGCCGCCAAGGTCGGCGACGAGATAGGGGCTGCTGGCCGTAGCTGAAACCGCGCTGATTGCTCCCGCGAACGAGAGCTGTGCCTCCTCAGACCCGGAGATGACCTCCGGTTCTATCCCGAGAGCATTCTGTACGCCCTCGATGAATACGTCTCGGTTGCGTGCGTCGCGTGTGGCTGAGGTGGCAACGAAACGAATTCTTGAGCATCCGTTTGCGGAGATAAGGTCTGCATACTCGCGGGTCGCCGCAAGAGTTCGGGCGAGCGCGTCCGGGTCAAATTCGCCGGTGCGATCAACACCGTAGCCCAAGCGGACCACCTTGTTCTCCCGCACGATATCAGTGAGTTGAATAGTACCGTCGGGCCGAATGGTGGGGGCGGCTATGAGGAGGCGGATAGAGTTTGTTCCGCAATCGATTGCTGCAACGTTAGTCATACAATAACTATGCCCCAGCTACTCGTCGTCAGGGTCTTCCCACCGCCAGCGTGGCCGATTACGATCAGTATAAATATGGCGAACAGTGATGGCCCAATACGCGGATACGCACAACCAATTTATGGGTATCAGCATAAGAAGAAAGATGCTCTGGATTGAGTCGGCAGGCGGGAGCCCGGCAAAAAGTCCAATGAGCGATGCTGCGAGGTATCCGCCGATGCCCGACGCGAGTGTCAGCAGCCACGGAAAAGCGGCACTGCCATCCCTTAGTTCGAACCCGATTCTCATCATGCAGCTAAACGCTATAGAAATGGCGCTGATCACCATGGTCGGGCCGATGAAAAAAGGTATTTCTTCTGTTTCGATTGGGGTTGATGTCGTAAAAAGCGATACGAAACCCCACGCGGCGATTGTCAGGGCCGTTGCGAGTATGGCGACCATGCCGGCGGCGACGAAACAGTATCCGGCGCTGTCATCTCTGCGTGGTGAGGGATCCACTCGCTTGCCTCACGTCTCGCTACGGTGCAGGAATATCTGCGAGAGGGGATGCCTGGAGCCGTGTTTCGTATTCAGCGATTTCTTCGGCGTTGGCTCGTTTTATCTTGCGTCCACGGGCAGCAATCCACGCGCCGAACCATACGGAAACTTCCCTGCCAGCGACACCGGCGAGGATTGTAAACGGTGAGAGCAGGAACTCATCTAGGCGGCCCCACGACTGGTCGGGGGTGAGGCCGGTGAGTCCGCCTGAGTAGATGAGTCCGATAACGGCTGCGCAGTACACGAACGCGCCTATTAGGAAGCCGAAAAGGACATAGGCCCACCACCCGGCCCGGTTAACGAGCAGAACCACCACCAAAAGTCCGATAAAGAATGAGCCTACTGAGGCGAAAAACATAGGTGTCAGCAGATGGTCCTGAAGAACGCCGACGAAGGCGCTTGCAGTTGTGATCGGCGCGAGTATGGCTGATATAACGCCAGCGTAAACGATTGCGAAACCGAGCGTAGCGAGCAGTACGATCCATGCACCCGCGCCACGGTTGCCTCTGATGTCAGGCAGGGCCGGGGCCTGGACATACAGAGGAGCCATCGGGTGGTCCGCTCGAACAGTGAGCACCTCTGGCTCGACGTTCTGCGGCAAGTCAGCAGAGATCTCCGGAAGGCTCGGGGCCACCTCCGTGGGTGTCTCTTCGATGGGGGATGCCGCGGGTAGCGTCGCACCCGTCGCTATCGCTGTCGGGTCTACTCCGGTTTCGACCTGCGCAAGTGCATCAGGATGGAAGGAAGGGTCAGACATGTCTGTCGTCTCGAGTGGGTCTACGTCTTTGGCTATTGGATCGGCGTGATCTGGAGCTGAGGGGGTCGCGAGGTCTCCGCTTTTTGCGCGGCCAAGGGCATCCGTCAGTTTTTCTTGCGATGCGACGTCATCAGATACGGGTTCGCCCTGATCCGATTGTGTCTTCTTGTCGTCGCTCATCGCTAAATCTCCTTGACCTACATACGCTGGTTCGCTGTGGGTCACTTTAGCAAGGGTGCGCCCTGATAGCTTGGATTTAGACCGGCATGTGATGGGAGCGGCAGCGGGCTTGGTATGTGAGTGACACTTGGGTACCGTTAACTAGTATGGGCGACCCCAGAATCACCGAGCGCGTGACCGTCGGTGTTGAGGCATGGCTTCGTTGGCTGCCCAAGTGGAGCATTGGCTCGTATCGGGCACGGGGCAGGCTGTGTCGACGATGTCTGAACTCGCCTATTGTGCGCGCGGCCGGTCTCGATTTCGATGTGCCCCATCAGGTGCAGCATGCTCTGGTTAGTCGGATGCAGAAGATTATTGATCAGACGGTCGACGAGTTTACTGAGGCGAGACTACCAAATCTGAAGCGGGAATTGGACGGGGGCGTCGCAGAATCGGCTCCCAAGGGGTACCGACCAGCTGAAGGCCTTGACCCAGAGTACGAGGGTGTTGAACTCGATCCGGAGCCAGAACCCGGTCACCCATTTCTGTTTACGCTCGACAGCCTGGCTGATAAGCATCTTGGTCGGGCTCCCGAACCTCCGGCCCCACTAACCGAGGAGCAAAAAGCTGTACTCCGTTCCGAAGTTGCGCTTGCTGACGAGTGTGCGATTGTCACGGGACAGCGGGTATGTGTGGCACTCGATGCTCATCGAGCACGCATTCGTGAGGCAATCGCGATGTGTGTTGAGCCGCAGGTCCGGGCGATGCTCGATGAACTGACGACCTCGCTGGAGTTTCCGGAATAGGTGATAGCTGGAACGGTGAGCGAAGGTTTTCTCCTGTCCGCTCACCGACCCCAGCCTCATTATTGGCGTTCAGCGCCGCTGAGTGTATCCTAGGTCGTCTAAAGGGCTACGTCTCAGTTGAAGCGCTTCCGAGAGGCTCGCAGAATGCTGCCGGTAGCGAGCAATCCGATTAATGCCATAACGGTCCAGGTGAGGATTGTATGGTCGGTGCCGGTGTCGCTGAGAGAAGCTTTACCACTCTGAGCGGACACGGTCTCAGGGTTGACGTTCGCACCGTTGACCTCAGGTTTTACGGGGATCTCCGGTTGTGGATCTATAGATTTTGCAGTTACAGGATAGCTGACTGTCCCCGAATAGGGGAGAGTGGTCTCGCTTCCCTCCACCGAAAAGCGATAGGAAACACTGGCAGATTCGATGGTTTTCCAGGTAAGGAACTTCGTAGATACGGCAAAGCTATAATCGTCCGCGTTGCTCGGAGTAACGAGGTCGCCGTCTTCGTCAAGGATGTTTGCCGCTGGCGCAACGGTCTCAGTGGCGTTCCGAACTGCCGATGTTTGGCTTTCGATTACCTGACTCATCACGCTTGAGTGATCACGATGCAGGTTCTCGGTGGGAAGCAGTGACAGGTCAGCGATTTTGTTGTTTTCAAGAAATACGTGGGATAGCTGGGTTAAGTTCGCAAGTGGTGTGATAGATGTAATGGCGTTGTTGTCCAGATCCAAGCCTGTCAGGTTTGTGAGGTGTCTTATTGCGGAGATATCACTGATTCCTAGGGTGTGGGCTTGTAAGTAGGTGAGGGCGGTTAGAGATGAAACCGGTGCCAGATCAGTGACCTTTGTAAGAGCAATGCTGAGGTAATCAAGCTTGGTGAGGGAACTTATGGCGCTGATGTCGCTAACTTGTGTTCCTCGTAGGTTCAAACTGACGAGATTCGTGTGATCTTTGACAGCTTTGATATCGGCGACGGGATTTGCCCCCATGCTCAGATGAGTCAGGTTGTTAAGCGAGCCCAGCGGCCCGGCATCGGTGATTGCGTTCAGGCCGAGGTAGAGGCGATTGAGTTGCGTCATTTCTGACAAGAATGAGATGTCTGTTATGTCGTTATTATTTAGTGCCAATGTGTGGAGGGTGGGTATCTTATTGACGGCGGAATAGTCGTCCATTTTGGTTTCGTTGAGAAACAGATGAGTGAGTTTTGGTAGGTCGATGAGGGGCTGGATGCTTCCGACAGGGTTGTTCCACAGATAAAGTTCTTGCAGCTCGTGAAGAGATCGGAGCGGCTCTAGGTTGTGAACGTTGTTCTTATAGAGGTCTAGCTTTTTGAGGTTTGTAGCGTATTCAAGACCGGTTAGGTCGCTTATCCCTAGCTCGCCGAGGTGTAACTCGGAGAGCGTTTCTATCATGGCTTGAGTTAGAGTTCGCGCTCGGCCGCATGGCCAATGAACGTCCAGCGGGAGCGCCGAAAATCTGGCCCTGCTAACCGGGGAACAAAAGCTTTGCTCCGTTCCGAGGCTGCGCTGGTGTGTCGTGTATAAAGCGTTTGTACTCGCAGTTCGCTAGACTCGTGCGTGGCAGTGAGCCGCATCTTATTGAAGGATTCAGAGCAGATGACGAAAAACGATGACGGGCAGCAAAACCCCGCGCAGCCCACTGGCGCAGGCGGATATTCGCAGCAACCATACGATGCTGGTCGGACAGAAGATAGCCAGATGCCAATTGTTCCTGCGCCGTCAATCCCGTCGCCGCCTCAGTTTGCGCCCCCGCCTCCGCAACATGCTCCGCCGAATGCGGTCAGATACGCGCCCGCAAATGACCAGCAGTACATCCAGCCGGCAGCAGATGGTTTTGCTGGCCAGCAGGGATATTCGGCCCATCCCGGCTACCCTGCCCTGCATGGGAACCAGCAGGACCCTGGCCAATCAACTCAGCCTCCAGCTGCTGCCCATGGCGGTGTCGGTGCTCCCCATCGAAAGAGCAACGTTCGTCGCGCGTTGATCATCGTCGGGGCATCCGTCGTTGCTGTCGGTCTTCTTGCCGTGGGTGGCTCAGTCGTCTATAACACGATGGCCGAGCAGCGGGCCCCCGAGCATCGAGTCGAAGCCTTCCTCGATAACCTCGTCGACGGAAAGGTTGAGGCCGCACTTTCTGAAGCGGGGATCAAGGTGACAGATGAGGACGTGTTGCTCACCGATAAGGCATACAGTGCTGCGGGCGATACGATCACGGGATACTCGCTCAAACAAGCAAAGACGAAAGATGGAAAATCAACCATCGCTGCAACCCTTAAAACCGAGTCTGGCTCATTCAATCAGAACTTCACGTTGGTAAGCACGGGCAAGGAATTGCTCTTCTTTGACACGTGGCAAATTGATGGGTTGAAACTAGATTCTGTTGATGTCTCGAGTGTCGGAGCTCCTAGCGGGGCGTCCATTACTCTCGGTGGGAAAACTATTGATCAACAAACGGATGCTCTTCGCGCCTTCCCCGGAAGATACTCCGCCGATATCGTGGGTACCGACATGTATACCGGCGCGAGCGTAACGGCGACAGTATCTGGCATGGGTGGTGGAGATCCCGCAGAGTTTTCCGAGGCAAATATTGAGTTGACAGACGCCGGAATCGCCGCGGTCAAAACCGAAGTCGACGCCTATCTTGACGCGTGTGCCGCCACGGGCGTTATCGCTCCGCCGATGTGTCCGTTTGCGGCCAAGCTCCCCGACCCAACCGTTGTCCCGAGTAACGTTGTATGGACCATAAAAAGCCGCCCGGAAATCAAGGTAGATGCCTACTCTAGCAGCGGATGGTCGATGAGTAGCCTTACGTCGGGTTCTGCGGATATGACCGCTGATATGACGTCGGGGTCTAGGAGTGGCACGCTGTATTTGCCGGCACCCGTAGAGTTTAAGGTCATCGGGAGTGTCACGGGATTTGCTGATGGTAAGGCGACCGTCACAATTATTCCGTGGCTATTTGGTTAAGACTGTCAGCTAACTGCCACCTCACTACGCTGTTTGGCCTTGCGCCGTTGAGGCGGTACACGATAGAGTTTTTCCTTGGTGCTCTTTACCTATTCATCTTGTCGTGCCTTAACGGGTTCGTATGGGAAGGATTAGGTATTGAAATCCTCAGGGCCTCGTCTCTCACGAGAGTGGCCCCCACGGCATACCCGTCACCAAAGAGACTGCAGTTCTGTAGCCTCGACGGGTCCAAATGAACTCGCCAAAGTTTTCTTGGGGTTTACGCCCTGAGTTACGGCGAATGCACACCGCATTACGCAAAGCTGTCACCGTGCAGCACAAACAAGGAGAAGAAGTGCCAACTATTCAGCAGTTGGTCCGGAAGGGTCGCACGCCGAAGGTCACTAAGACCAAGGCGCCCGCTCTGAAGGCAAACCCGCAGCAGCGTGGAGTATGCACCCGTGTGTACACCACAACCCCTAAGAAGCCCAACTCGGCGATGCGTAAGGTCGCCCGTGTGAAGCTCTCAAACGGTACCGAGGTCACCGCATACATTCCCGGTGAAGGTCACAACCTTCAGGAGCACTCGATGGTGCTCGTCCGTGGAGGCCGTGTTAAGGACCTTCCCGGTGTTCGCTACAAGATCGTCCGTGGCGCACTTGATACTCAGGCAGTAAAGGGTCGCCAGCAGGCCCGCAGCCGCTACGGCGCTAAGAAGGAGAAGAAGTAATGCCTCGTAAGGGACCAGCTCCTAAGCGCCCCGTAGTTGCCGATCCGGTATACGGTGCCCCAATTGTTAGCCAGCTCGTTAACAAGATCCTCAAAGACGGCAAGAAGGGTCTTGCTGAGCGCATCGTTTACGACGCACTCGCAGGCGTTGCTGCCAAGAATGGCGCGGATGCCGTCGTTACCTTGAAAAAGGCTCTCGACAACGTTCGCCCCACCCTTGAGGTTCGTTCACGCCGCGTTGGTGGATCAACCTACCAGGTGCCCGTTGAGGTTAAGCCTCACCGTGCAAACACCCTGGCTCTGCGTTGGTTGACCAGCTATGCAAAGGCTCGTCGCGAAAAGACGATGACCGAGCGCCTGACTAACGAGATCCTTGATGCCTCAAACGGCCTTGGTGCCGCTGTAAAGCGTCGTGAGGATACTCACAAGATGGCCGAGTCGAACAAGGCCTTCGCACACTACCGCTGGTAGTGATGTGGCTAATGGCTTGGTCAGGTTCGCGTGCGATACTGTGACTAGGCCCAGGCCGTTGGGGCGGCGTTTTCGCGCCGCCCCGACAACACCCACACAGACACCCCAAAACTTTCGGAGGAACTCGTGGCACAGGACGTGCTCACCGACCTGAATAAGGTCCGCAACATCGGCATCATGGCTCACATCGATGCCGGAAAGACTACAACTACTGAGCGCATCCTGTTCTACACGGGTGTGAACCACAAGTTGGGCGAGACGCACGACGGCGCTTCGACCACCGACTGGATGGAGCAGGAGAAAGAGCGCGGTATTACTATTACCAGCGCCGCGGTTACCTGCTTCTGGAACAACAACCAGATCAACATCATTGATACCCCGGGTCACGTTGACTTCACGGTTGAGGTGGAGCGTTCGCTTCGTATCCTCGACGGTGCGGTAGCCGTGTTCGACGGTAAAGAGGGCGTTGAGCCTCAGTCGGAAACGGTTTGGCGTCAGGCCGACAAGTACAACGTTCCCCGCATCTGCTTCGTCAACAAGATGGACAAGCTCGGAGCTGATTTCTACTACACGGTCGACACTATTGTTAAGCGTCTCGGCGCTAAGCCTTTGGTTCTGCAGCTCCCTATCGGTTCGGAATCGCAGTTCGAGGGTGTCGTAGACCTCATCGAGATGCGCGCTCTCACCTGGCGTGGAGATGCAAAGGGTGACGTTGCTCTTGGTGCCAAGTATGCGGTCGAAGAGATCCCCGCTGACTTGGTTGACAAGGCCAACGAATACCGGACGACTCTTCTTGAGACCGTTGCCGAGACCAGCGAAGAGCTCATGGAAAAGTACCTCGAGGGCGAAGAGCTCACTGTAGCCGAGGTAAAAGCTGCTATTCGTAAACTCACTGTTAACAGCGAAATCTACCCGGTTCTCTGTGGCTCTGCCTTCAAGAACCGTGGTGTACAGCCGATGCTGGATGCCGTTGTTGACTTCCTGCCTTCGCCGCTTGACGTTCCCGCAACTGAGGCGCACGATCCCCGCGACGAGACGATCATCATCGAGCGTCACCCGGATGCTAACGATCCCTTTGCAGCTCTGGCATTCAAGGTTGCCGTGCACCCGTTCTTCGGTCGTCTGACTTACGTTCGCGTGTACTCAGGTCGCCTTGACAGCGGTTCGCAGGTTATCAACTCAACCAAGGGCAAGAAGGAGCGCATCGGGAAGATCTTCCAGATGCACGCCAACAAGGAGAACCCTGTTGACTTCCTGACCGCAGGAAACATCTACGCTGTTATCGGGTTGAAGGATACCACCACCGGTGATACCCTTTGCGACCCCAACAACCAGGTGGTTCTTGAGTCGATGACTTTCCCGGAGCCCGTTATCGAGGTTGCCATCGAGCCCAAGACCAAGGCCGATCAGGAGAAGCTGGGAACGGCTATCCAGAAGCTTGCTGAGGAAGACCCAACGTTCCGCACGGAACAGAACCAGGAGACCGGTCAGACCGTTATCGCTGGTATGGGTGAGCTTCATCTTGATATTCTTGTTGACCGTATGCGCCGTGAATTCAACGTTGAGGCTAACGTTGGAAAGCCGCAGGTTGCCTACCGCGAAACAATCCGTCGCGAGGTGCCGAAGTACGATTACACCCACAAGAAGCAGACGGGTGGATCGGGTCAGTTCGCTAAGGTTCAGATCGCTATCGCTCCTCTGGAGACTGACGGCGACAAGATCTACGAATTCGAGAACAAGGTGACCGGTGGTCGCATTCCTCGTGAGTACATCCCCTCGGTTGATGCCGGTATCCAGGATGCGCTTGCTGTTGGTGTTCTTGCCGGATTCCCCATGGTGGGAATCAAGGCTTCGCTTCTTGACGGTCAGTACCACGACGTTGACTCGTCGGAAATGGCTTTCAAGATCGCCGGATCGATGGCTTTCAAGGAAGCTGTCCGCCTGGCAAACCCGGTTCTGCTCGAGCCGATGATGGCCGTTGAGGTTCGTACCCCTGAAGAATATATGGGTGACGTAATCGGCGACCTGAACTCGCGTCGTGGCCAGATCCAGTCCATGGAGGACGCTATGGGAGTCAAGGTCGTTCGCGCCCTCGTCCCCCTTTCCGAAATGTTCGGTTACATTGGTGATCTACGGTCGAAGACCTCGGGTCGTGCAGTGTTCTCGATGACGTTCGATTCTTATGCTGAGGTCCCTAAGGCCGTAGCCGAAGAGGTCGTTCAGAAAACCAAGGGCGAATAATTTCGCACTGAGGCTGGTCGAAATATTTCGACTAACCAAGTATCATAAAACACAAACCCCGTAACAGTCCGTGTCGGCAGTCGCCGGCACGGGGTGCTACACGAAAGTCCTGAGGAGGACCACAGTGGCGAAGGCCAAGTTCGAGCGGACTAAGCCGCACGTAAACATCGGAACGATCGGTCACGTTGACCACGGTAAGACGACTCTTACCGCTGCTATCTCAAAGGTACTTGCTGAAAAGTACCCTGCTCCTGAGTATGCTGCAAACGTGAAGCGTGACTTCGCTACCATCGACTCCGCTCCTGAGGAGCGTCAGCGTGGTATCACGATCAATATCTCACACGTTGAGTACGAGACCCCGAAGCGCCACTACGCACACGTAGACGCTCCCGGTCACGCCGACTACATCAAGAACATGATCACCGGTGCCGCTCAGATGGACGGTGCAATCCTCGTGGTTGCCGCCACTGACGGTCCGATGGCTCAGACCCGTGAGCACGTTCTGCTCGCGAAGCAGGTTGGTGTTCCTTACCTGCTCGTCGCACTGAACAAGTCTGACATGGTTGAGGACGAAGAGATCCTTGAGCTCGTTGAGCTCGAGGTTCGCGAGCTCCTGTCGAGCCAGGGCTTCGACGGCGACAACGTTCCTGTTGTACAGGTGTCGGGACTCAAGGCTCTTGAGGGTGACGAGAAATGGGTTAACTCGGTTCTCGCACTTATGGAAGCCGTTGACGAGAGCGTGCCGGATCCGGTTCGTGACCGTGACAAGCCCTTCCTGATGCCCGTTGAGGACGTATTCACGATCACCGGTCGTGGAACCGTTGTTACGGGACGTGCCGAGCGTGGAACGCTTGCTATCAACTCTGAGGTCGAGATCGTTGGTATCCGCCCCACCGTCAAGACGACTGTTACCGGAATCGAAATGTTCCACAAGCAGCTCGACGAGGCCTGGGCTGGTGAGAACTGTGGTCTGCTCCTTCGTGGAACGAAGCGTGAAGACGTAGAGCGCGGTCAGGTTATCGTTAAGCCCGGTTCGGTAACCCCGCACACCGAGTTCGACGGAACCGCTTACATCCTGTCAAAGGAAGAGGGCGGCCGTCACAACCCGTTCTTCACCAACTACCGTCCCCAGTTCTACTTCCGTACGACGGACGTAACGGGTGTTATCACCCTTCCTGAGGGCACTGACATGGTTATGCCTGGAGACACCACCGACATGGCGGTTGTGCTCATCCAGCCCATCGCTATGGAAGAGGGCCTCGGCTTCGCTATCCGTGAGGGTGGACGTACCGTAGGTGCTGGTACCGTAACGAAGATCAACAAGTAAGTATTTTTCTTACCTGACAAACCGGCCTTGCAGCTTACGCTGTGAGGCCGGTTTTGTCGTAACTCGAAAGTCTCGATAATTATGACTGTCTCCTCTGATCCAAACGATATACGTAGGACGGAGCTGGGCTACTTTCTTCGTTCCAAACGTCGCCAGCTTAATCCCGAGGACGTGGGTATGCCCGGTGGTGGGCGACGCCGAACCCCGGGTCTGCGAAGGGAAGAGGTGGCGGTTCTTGCCAACGTCGGTGTCTCTTGGTATGCCCAGCTTGAGCAGGGTAAGGACATTACACCGTCGTCTGGTGTGCTGGCATCGATAGCGGATGCTTTGAAACTTAATCCGTTAGAAAGAGCTCATCTGGAGCAGCTCTCTGGACAGAGAGACTTTGGGTTTAGCTCCATCGACTGTGCAAAGAACGAGAACGTTCAGCGTATCGTCAGTAGCCTTGGAGACCTTCCAGCTGTGTGTCTAGACCGATATATGAATGTTTTCGCGGCTAATCCTCTCGCGGCATATCTTTTTGATTGCACGGTTGGGCGAAATTGTCTTGAGTCATTCTTCGTAGAAACAGACAATTACGACAAATATCAGAGCCGGAGCGATACGGCCCAGATGCTTGTCTCTCAGTTTCGGCGAAATGCCGCGAGGTATCCTGGTGACCTTAGATTTGCTGATATTGCTCGATCTCTGTCGCACCAAAGCACGGACTTTGCAGAACTCTGGAGCGCATATACCGTCGGTTCTGACCTACGTTTACAGTTGATCTATACAGACGATGAAATCGGTAGCGTCAACTTTGAGTCGACTACCCTCGAGGTGAGCGGAGAGACGGACCTGAATGTTCTGGTCTACCTGCCCCGGGTTGAGGAGGGTTCGGCTGACGTGTGGAACTCTGTTCGTCAGAGCTTTGCTGCACAGGGAAATCTCGATAGCCTAGCACTCTCACTGTCAGCATAACCAAGGGGTGGGTACCACCCCTATTTGGGCAAACAATGGTTATATGCCATATGTTGATACTATTTCACGCAACGTCTTTACTGGACGAGAGCGCATTATTTTGTTTGTTTTGCTTACTTCGCAGTTCATGCTCACGCTTGATTTCTCGATTGTCACGGTAGCCCTTCCTGCGATGGGGGCGGAGCTATCGATGCCAACGGGAAATCTGCAGCTCGTGATTACGCTGTTCTCTCTTGCCTCAACGAGCCTGATCCTCACGATGGGGAGGGTCGCAGAGCGAGTAGGGAGGAAGAGGCTTTTCTTGTCTGGGGTTATTCTCTTGACCGGGGCATCCCTTCTCGGTGGTTTTGCTCAGAGCCAAGAAGTCTTGCTTGCTGCGCGAGTTTTGCAGGGAGCAGCCATCGCGATTACAACGCCCACGGTTCTGGCTCTGCTGACGACCTCCTTTGCTGAGGGGCCGTTGCGCACTAAGGCCCTGTCGTACAACGGCCTCCTGATGACGATGGGATTCTCTGCAGGTTCGCTTCTCGGGGGTGTGCTGACCGATCTTTTGGGGTGGCGGTTCACCTTCCTGATCAATGTTCCGATTGGGGTTGCTGTGGTGATCCTTGCCTGGGTCCTTGTCTCGGATCGTGAACCGCTAAGCACAAAAGCTCTTGACGTGCCGGGAGCTTTTACAATTACTCTGGGCCTGGTGTTTTTCGTGTTGTGGCTGAGCCAGGTGGAGAAAACCGGATTTAATGGACTGCTTTCTTACGGTTTCCTTGCAGCAGGGGCAGTACTCTTTATTATTTTTGGAATCATCGAAAGCCGTACGCGTCATGCTCTCTTGCCCGTGTGGTTTTTGAAGCAGAGGGCTGTGCTGGTTGGCAACCTCGGTGGCATAGTGACGGTGTCCATGGAAACTGCGAAGGTCTTTTTGCTCACTCTCTACCTGCAACAGGTTCTCGGTGCGACGGCTGGAGTCACCGGCCTCGCACTGGGCGTGCTTGGGCTTGGCTGTATGTTGGGCGGAACTATTGCAGCGAGGATTATCACGAGGATTGGAGCTCGTATTGCGTTGGGCGCTGGACTCGGGCTTCAGGGCTTAACTGCCATGACTCTTGTGCTGCTGGGAGAGGACTTCGCCGGGAGCTACGCGCATATCTTGGTTGCCACATTTATTGGAGGTATAGGTCATCTCGTCGCCGTTGTGGCTTATTCTGTCGTCGGTACTTCGGGGCTGTCTAACGATGATCAGGGAACGGCAACCAGCATCGTCGGGATGTCATTTCAGATCGGAATGCTCGTGGGTATCCCCGTGATGTCAACGATTGCGTTGTCGCAGGTCACGCCCGGTGGCGCATCGGCATCAGAGATGCTCGGTGGGCTTCAGCTAGGGCTTTTCCTGACTGGCTTGGTCGTGCTGATCACGTCAATAATTGTTCTTACGGTGCCCCTCTCGAGAAGGGATGCTCAGAAGGCGGTCACAGAGCCAGCTTCAGAAGCCGTTACGGTTCCCGCCTAGGCGTCGTGCGTTAAACGCAGTCGGCCCAAGTTGCACCACTCGGTCCCAGCTGGTGCTGGAACCGAGTGGTGCAACTTGGGCCGATATGGTTTTAGCTACCTTGCCAGACGGCGTCGAATGGGGCGTTGGAGGGTACCCGATTCTCGATCGACTTGTGAACGAACTCTTTGGCAATCTGGGCTGCCTCGAGGGGAGAGAAACCCTTCGCGATCTCAGCCGTGACGGCGGCGGCAAGCGAGCACCCTGCGCCACTTACGGCAACTTCGCCGACTTTGGGAGCTGAGAGGAGCTCGAGAGTTGTGCCATCGTAAAATACATCAACTGCATCGCTGCCGGAAATTCTCACTCCACCCTTGGCTAGGACCGTTGCTCCACTGGTATCAAAAATTCGCTTAGCCGCATCTGAGAGCTCGCGTGCGTTGGATATCGAGTCGAGCCCGGAAAGCTGGAGCGTTTCGAAATGGTTTGGGGTCACGAACGTCGCAAACGGAAGGATGCTTGATTTCAGAGCCTGATCCGTGTCGAGTGCATGCCCCGGTTCCTGTCCTTTGCAGATGAGGACCGGGTCGAGGATTACGTTGCTGAAGTTACGAGTCTTGAGGGCATCTGCAACAACCGAGATTGTGGCGGGGGAACCGAGCATCCCAATCTTGACCGTGTCAAGCTGGTCCGAACCGTATGCAGATAGTGAGGCCTCTATTTGGTCCGATATCACTTGGGGATCAATCGGAACGAAGCGGTGGTTCCAGTTGTCATTCGGGTCGAACGAAACGATGCACGTGAGCGCTGCGATTCCGAACACATTGCGGGCTTGAAATGTTTTGAGATCGGCCTGGGCGCCTGCGCCGCCGGTGGCTTCGGATCCTGCGATAGTGAGAACAATTTTAGGCATGAATCAATCCTAAGCGCTGGAGGAGATGAGGGTTGGTACTTTTCCTCATGTGAAGCGGGAGGTTAACCTACGCTGAGAACTTTGTGTATAAGGGAACGAATGCGACACGCCCGGGTTGCATAATCACCTGTAACTGTGGCAGAATTACGTAGTTCAGTATTTCGAACGCATACGTGTGTTCGAATCACTGCCAGGCAGTGCATAGCTTGATTAGGATCGCTTCTAATCCACATAGTTAGGCCGCGGGTAGCAGAACACTGCTCACAATCCCATCTCACTAAACGTACTTGATGTGCGCCGTTCGTGACTAGAGAGTGAGCCTTGATAGAAGAACAGCGGTGTGACATGAAAGTGTTCCACGTTTAGTCCGCAAGACGTCCAATGTGGTGAAAATCATAAGACGCAACTAGAAAGAGAGAGTCACTAATGGCGGGACAAAAGATCCGCATTCGACTTAAGTCGTATGACCACGCCGGTCTCGACACCTCGGCACGCAAAATCGTTGACACTGTTACCCGCGCGGGTGCAACTGTTATCGGTCCAGTGCCGCTTCCAACCGAGAAGAACGTGATCGCTGTGATCCGTTCTCCTCACAAGTACAAGGACAGCCGGGAGCACTTCGAGAAGCGCACTCATAAGCGCCTTATCGACATCGTTGACCCGACGCCTAAGGCCGTTGATTCACTGATGCGCCTTGACCTGCCCGCCGATGTTAACATCGAGATCAAGCTCTAAGGGAATCATGTCTACTGCTGCAAAGACCTCAAAGGGTCTGCTAGGCACGAAGCTTGGCATGACTCAGGTATGGGACGAGAACAATAAACTCATCCCCGTTACCGTTATCGAAATCAGCCCGAACGTGGTAACCCAGGTTCGCACCCCCGAGGTGGATGGCTACAGCGCGATTCAGATCGCCGCTGGTCAGATTGACCCTCGCAAGGTGAACAAGCCTGCTGCCGGTCACTTCGATAAGGCAGGCGTAACGCCTCGCCGCCACATCACTGAAATCCGCACCTCCGACGCCGCTGATTACTCGGCAGGCCAGGAGCTCCCCGTCGAGACCGTCTTCGAAGCTGGACAGCTTGTCGACGTTGTTGGCACGAGCAAGGGTAAGGGATTCGCCGGTGTAATGAAGCGTCACAACTTCCACGGTGTTGGTGCGTCTCACGGTTCACACCGTAACCACCGCAAGCCCGGTTCAATCGGTGCATCGGCTACGCCGAGCCGCGTGTTCAAGGGCATGAAGATGGCTGGACGTATGGGTGGCGATCGGGTAACCGTTCAGAACCTTACAGTTCACGCTGTTGACGCTGAAAAGGGCATCATCCTGGTCAAGGGAGCCGTTCCTGGCGCTCGTGGCCGTCTCGTATTCGTTCGCAACGCTGTGAAGGGGGCGTAGTTCATGGCTACCGCAACCACGCTTGATGTACTTGACGCGAAGGGTAAGAAGGCAGGAAGCGTTGAGCTTCCCGCTTCGATCTTCGACGTTGAGACCAATGTTCCGCTTATCCACCAGGTTGTCACTGCTCAGCTTGCAGCTGCTCGCCAGGGAACTCACAAGACCAAGGGTCGTGGTGAGGTTTCCGGTGCAGGACGTAAGCCGTTCAAGCAGAAGGGAACCGGTCGCGCTCGTCAGGGCTCGATCCGTGCTCCTCACATGACCGGTGGTGGAATTGTTCACGGGCCAGTGCCTCGCGATTACGCGCAGCGCACCCCCAAGAAGATGATTGCTGCTGCACTTCGTGGCTCGCTGTCTGACCGCGCACGCGGCGGACGCATCCACGTTGTTGAGTCCATCGGGCTCGCAGACGCACCGTCAACCAAGACCGCCGTGTCTTTTCTGTCGACCGTAGCTCCCGGACGCCGCGTGCTGATGGTTCTCGATCGCAGTGACGACGCAACTCAGAAGAGCGTTCGCAACATCGAAGACCTGCACGTAATCAGCTGGGACCAGCTGAACGCGTACGACGTCCTCGTCAGCGACGATCTCGTCTTCACCAAGGCAGCCTTCGATGAATTCGTCAGCGCTAAATCAGGCGATGCTAAGGCAACTGACACCAAGAAGGAGGTTTCGGCATGAGCCTGAACAAGAACCCACACGATGTCATCATCGCCCCGGTTGTCTCTGAAAAGAGCTACTCTCTGATCGACACCAACGGACAGTACACCTTTGAGGTGCGCCCCGACTCCAACAAGACCGAGATCAAGCTCGCTATCGAGAAGATCTTTGATGTCAAGGTTGCGTCGATCAACACGCTGAACCGTAAGGGTAAGACGCGTCGTACCAAGTTCGGACTGGGAAAGCGTAAGGACACCAAGCGTGCCATCGTTACCCTCAAGTCCGGCTCCATCGACATCTTCACGGTCGTTAGTTAGACCAGGAAGTCAAGAGGAATACACACATGGCTATTCGTAAATACAAGCCCACGACGCCTGGTCGTCGCGGTTCGAGTGTTGCTGACTTCGCTGAAATCACGCGCTCGACCCCGGAGAAGTCGCTTCTTCGCCCACTCCCCAAGACCGGTGGCCGTAACAGCTCCGGTCGTATCACGACCCGTCACATCGGTGGTGGCCACAAGCGCCAGTACCGCGTTATCGACTTCCGTCGTAACGATAAAGACGGCGTGAATGCCAAGGTCGCTCACATCGAGTACGACCCCAACCGCACCGCACGTATCGCGTTGCTGCACTTTGTTGACGGCACCAAGCGTTATATCATCGCTCCCAATAAGCTCTCACAGGGCGACATTGTTGAGTCGGGACCTAACGCCGATATCAAGCCGGGCAACAACCTTCCGCTTCGCAACATCCCGACTGGTACGGTTATCCACGCCATCGAGCTGAAGCCGGGCGGGGGAGCCAAGATGGCTCGTAGTGCAGGAGCATCGGTTCGTCTCGTTGCTAAGGACGGCCCCTATGCGCAGCTTCGTCTGCCATCGGGTGAAATCCGCAACGTTGATGCACGCTGCCGCGCGACCGTTGGAGAGGTCGGCAACGCCGAGCAGTCCAACATCAACTGGGGAAAGGCTGGACGTATGCGCTGGAAGGGCGTTCGTCCGACCGTTCGTGGTGTTGCCATGAACCCCGTTGACCACCCGCACGGTGGTGGTGAGGGTAAGACCTCCGGTGGTCGCCACCCGGTCAGCCCCTGGGGCCAGAAAGAAGGCCGCACCCGTCGTCCGAACAAGGAAAGCGACAAACTTATCGTTCGTCGTCGTACCGTCGGCAAGAAGCGCTAGTAGGAGTTTTAGAAGATGCCACGCAGTCTTAAGAAGGGCCCCTTCGTTGACAACCACCTGCTTAGCAAGGTTGTTACCCAGAACGAGGCCAATACAAAGCACGTGATCAAAACCTGGTCACGCCGTTCAATGATCATCCCTGCAATGTTGGGTCACACCATCGCTGTACATGATGGTCGCAAGCACATTCCGGTGTTCGTCACCGAAACCATGGTTGGGCACAAGCTCGGAGAGTTTGCACCTACCCGCACCTTCCGTGGACACGTGAAGGACGACAAGAAGGGCCGTCGCCGCTAAGCGGCGACGTGAAGGAGGAGAGAAAATGGTTGAGTCGATCGCACGCGTTCGTCACATCCGCGTAACCCCCATGAAGGCTCGCCGCGTCGTTAACCTGATCCGCGGCAAGCAGGCTGAGGAAGCACTAGCTATCCTCAAGTTCGCACCTCAGAGTGCGAGCGAGCCGGTGTTCAAGCTTGTTGCTTCGGCAATGGCGAACGCCCGGGTAAAGGCAGACGCGACAAACACCTTCCTGGACGAACAGGATCTGTTCGTATCGAAGGCATTCGTTGATGAGGGTGCAACCCTCAAGCGTTTCCGCCCTCGTGCACAGGGACGCGCATTCCGTATCAACAAGCGCACCAGCCACATCACGGTCGTCCTGTCGACGCCTGATGAGGCCGTGGCCGGGAAGAAGGGAGCCAAGTAATGGGCCAGAAAGTAAACCCCTACGGCTTCCGTCTGGGAATCACCACCGACCACGTGTCGCGTTGGTTCTCTGATAGCACAAAGCCGGGTCAGCGTTACGCCGACTATGTTGCAGAAGATATCAAGATCCGTCAGCTGCTCGCCAAGACGCTTGACCGCGCCGGTGTAGCCCGCATCGAGATTGAGCGTACCCGTGACCGTGTGCGTGTGGATATCCACACCGCTCGTCCGGGAATCGTTATCGGTCGTCGTGGTGCAGAGGCTGAGCGCATCCGCGCCGACCTCGAAAAGCTCACGGGCAAGCAGATCCAGCTGAACATCCTCGAGGTGAAGAACCCCGAGGCAGAAGCTCAGCTTGTAGCCCAGGGTATCGCCGAGCAGCTTTCCGCACGTGTGGCTTTCCGCCGCGCAATGCGTAAGGGGCTGCAGGGTGCGCAGCGTACGTCCACCGTAAAGGGTGTTCGTATCCAGGTCTCCGGCCGTCTTGGCGGCGCCGAGATGAGCCGTTCGGAGTTCTACCGTGAAGGACGCGTGCCTCTGCACACCCTTCGCGCAAACATCGACTACGGCTTCTACGAGGCAAAGACCACTTTCGGCCGCATTGGCGTGAAGGTATGGATCTACAAGGGTGACATCACCAACAAGGAACTCGCTCGCGAGCAGGCGTCTCAGAAGTCGTCTCGCCCCGAGCGCGGTGACCGCCGTCGTGCGCCGCGTAACAACGCGCCGCAGACCGAGGCAGCACCGGCTGTAGCAGGAGCGGAGAAGTAAATATGCTCATTCCACGTCGAGTTAAGTACCGCAAGCAACACCACCCAGGTCGTAAGGGCCAGGCAACCGGTGGCACCACAGTGAGCTTCGGTGAGTACGGCATCCAGGCTCTTACACCTGCTTACGTGACCAACCGTCAGATCGAGTCCGCTCGTATCGCCATGACGCGTCACATCAAGCGCGGTGGAAAAGTATGGATTAACATCTATCCCGACCGTCCCCTCACCAAGAAGCCTGCGGAAACCCGCATGGGTTCCGGTAAGGGTTCACCGGAGTGGTGGGTAGCAAACGTCAAGCCGGGCCGCGTCCTTTTCGAGGTCGCCGGTGTGAGCGAGGAACTAGCACGTGAGGCGCTCACCCGCGCAATTCACAAGCTTCCGCTCAAGGCCCGCATTATCAAGCGAGAGGAGGGTGACGCGTAATGGCTATTGGATCTAAAGAGCTGAACCCCGCTGAGCTCGACACCTTCGAGGACGAGCGCCTCGTCGAAGAGCTCCGCAAAGCAAAGGGTGAACTGTTCAACCTGCGTTTTCAGTCGGCCACAGGCCAGCTCGAAAGCCACGGCCGCGTTCGCCAGGTAAAGCGCGACATCGCTCGCATTTACACCGTAATTCGTGAGCGCGAGCTCGGAATTCGGGCAACGCCTGCTCCTCTTGAGGCTTCTGCCGCCAAGAAGACTGCTGCGAAGAAGACCAAGAAGGCCGATGCTGCTCCTGCTGCTGACGCTGCAGAAACGAAGGAGGCCTAGTCATGGCAAAGGTCGAAGAAAAGACCGACGGCCACGCATCGGCCGCGCACGATGTTCGTGACGAGGAAGCTCGCGGTTACCGCAAGTCTCGCCGCGGCATCGTTACCAGCGACAAGATGGACAAGACCATTGTTGTAGAGGTTGAGGACCGCGTAAAGCACCCCCTCTATGGCAAGGTTATCCGCCGTACGTCCAAGGTGAAGGCACACGATGAGAACAACACCGCTGGTGTTGGAGACCTCGTGCTCATCAACGAGACCCGTCCGACTAGCGCTACAAAGCGCTGGCGCCTGGTCGAGATTCTCGAGAAGGCTAAGTAAGCCGCGAGGCCTACTTAAGAAGGAGTAAGAAGTGATTCAACAGGAATCCAGAGTCAAGGTTGCCGATAACACCGGCGCCAAGGAGCTGCTTACCATCCGCGTTCTCGGCGGCTCGGGTCGTCGTTACGCAGGATTGGGTGACACCATCGTTGCAACCGTGAAGGATGCTATCCCCGGTGGAAACGTCAAGAAGGGTGACATCGTTAAGGCAGTCATCGTTCGCACGAAGAAGGAAACTCGTCGTCCAGACGGTTCCTACATCAAGTTCGACGAGAACGCCGCCGTTATCCTGAAGAGCACCGAGGGTGATCCCCGCGGGACTCGTATCTTCGGACCGGTCGGTCGTGAGCTTCGCGATAAGAAGTTCATGAAGATCGTCTCGCTGGCGCCGGAGGTAATTTAATTATGGCTAACATCAAAAAAGGTGACATCGTAGAGGTCATCTCGGGTCCCAAGCAGGACCGCGGTGGATACCGTGAGAAGCAGGGTCGTGTTCTTGAGGTTCTTACCGAAAAGAACCGCGTCATCGTTGAGGGCGTCAACTACGTGAAGAAGCACGTACGCGTGAGTCAGACCAACCGCGGATCGAAGGAGGGCGGCATCGAAACTCACGAGGCTCCCATCCACGTATCCAACGTTGCTCTCATCGATCCCAAGACCAAGAAGCCTACTCGTGTAGGTTTCCGCGTCGAAGAAGTAGAGAAAGACGGCGTCACAAAGACGGTTCGTGTTCGCTACGCCAAGAAGTCAGGTAAGGACCTCTAATGACAGCAACCGAGGCTGCTGCTCCCGCTGGCAAAATCCAGCCGAGACTGAAGCAGAAATACAAGAACGAGATCGTTGCACAGCTCACTGCTGACTTGGGTTACACCAACGTCAACCAGGTTCCCGGGCTTGTGAAGATCGTTGTAAACACCGGTGTGGGTGAAGCAGCACGCGATGGCAAGGTCATCGACGGCGCTATTGCTGATCTCACCAAAATCACGGGTCAGAAGCCTATGGTTACGAAGGCTCGCAAGTCTATCGCGCAGTTCAAGCTGCGTGAAGGCCAGGCCATCGGCGCACACGTTACCCTTCGTGGTGACCGTGCGTGGGAATTTCTCGATCGGCTCCTGTCGCTCGCGCTTCCCCGTATCCGTGACTTCCGTGGTTTGAGCCCGCGTCAGTTCGACGGAAATGGAAACTACACGTTCGGTCTGACCGAGCAGAGCGTTTTCCACGAAATCGATCAGGACAAGATCGACCGTGTTCGCGGTTTCGACATCACTGTCGTGACAACAGCGAAGACGGATGACGAGGGTCGCGCACTTCTTAAGGCGCTCGGCTTCCCGTTTAAGTCGGAAGACTAAAAATTTTGATAGCCGTTGAATTTCCAATCGTGTCAGGAAAACCAGCGGATATCGAGTAAGGTTGATCGGGTGACCTTTGCGCATGCAGGGGTCACCCGATCGATCACAAATGAATACACCTCAACCACCACAGGTCCTCAGCCGTGTAACGACTGAAGGAAACCAGGCGAGAAAGAAGACACACACATGACAATGACAGATCCGGTCGCAGACCTGCTGACCAGACTGCGCAACGCCAATTCGGCGTACCACGACGAGGTGAAGCTGCCCGGCAGCAAGCTGAAGTCAAACATCGCGGATATCCTCAAAAAAGAGGGTTACATCGCGGACTGGAAGGTAGAGGATGCCCGCGTAGGCACGACCCTCACCCTCTCACTCAAATACGGTCCCAACCGTGAGCGTTCTATCGTAGGAATCAAGCGCGTCTCTAAGCCTGGTCTCCGCGTTTACGCAAAGTCGACAGAAATCCCCACCGTTCTCGGTGGTCTTGGCGTTGCAATCCTGTCCACCTCCTCCGGTCTTCTTACAGACCGTCAGGCCGAGAAGAAGGGTGTAGGCGGGGAAGTCCTCGCTTACGTATGGTAGACACTAATGTCACGTATTGGAAGACTTCCCATTAGCATCCCTGCCGGGGTCGACATTAAAGTCGCCGGACAGGATGTAACTGTAAAGGGTCCGAAGGGCGAGCTGAAGCTTGTCGTTTCGCAGCCGATTGCAGTAGCCATTGATGAAGGACACGTTCACGTAACTCGTCCGAATGATGAGCGCGAATCACGTTCGCTGCACGGTTTGACCCGCACACTGATCCAGAACCAGATTATCGGCGTAACAGAGGGCTACTCAAAGGGCCTTGAGGTTGTCGGTACCGGTTATCGTGTATCAGCAAAGGGTTCCGGAGTCGAGTTTGCTCTCGGCTTCTCGCACCCTGTCATCGTTGAGCCGCCAGCAGGAATCACCTTTGAGGTGGAGGGCAACAACAAGCTCACTGTGCGCGGAATCGACAAGCAAGCTGTCGGTGAGGCAGCTGCAAACATCCGCAAGATCCGGAAGCCAGAACCCTACAAGGGTAAGGGCGTTCGGTATGCGGGCGAAGTTGTTCGCCGCAAGGCTGGAAAGGCTGGTAAGTAACCATGGCCGTAGTTAAGAGTGGCAAAAGCCGCACAGCGGCGCGAGCACGTCGTCACACACGTCTTCGTAAGAAGATTGAGGGCACGGCTCTCCGTCCACGCCTTGTTGTAACCCGTTCGGCACGTCACGTGTTTGTTCAGGTTATCGATGACGCACAGGGGCACACCCTGGCATCGGCATCGACCATGGAAGCAGACCTTCGTGCGTTTGACGGTGACAAGACCGCAAAATCTCGTAAGGTTGGCGAATTGGTAGCCGAACGCGCAAAGCTTGCCGGTATTGAGGCAGTTGTATTTGACCGTGGTGGTAGCAAGTACGCAGGTCGCGTTGCTGCTATCGCTGACGGAGCTCGAGAGGCAGGTTTGAACCTGTGAGCAACGATAAGAAGGAGCAAGAGGTGTCTGCAGAAGCAGCGACCACCGAGAACACTGCTGCTACGGCCAGTGATGCTCAGGTGACCGAGGCGGCAACCGCCGAGGCGTCCGCAGCGGATAACCGCAACGAGCCCCGCGAGGCCCGTCGTGGAAGCCGTGAGCGCAACCCTAACCGCGGAGAGCGCGGAAGTCGCGACAACGCAGACAAGAACCAGTTCTTGGAGCGTGTGGTTACCATTAACCGTGTTTCGAAGGTTGTGAAAGGTGGTCGTCGCTTCAGCTTCACCGCCCTCGTAGTCGTCGGTGACGGAAACGGTACCGTCGGAGTTGGATACGGAAAGGCGAAGGAAGTTCCTCTCGCTATTTCCAAGGGCGTTGAAGAAGCGAAGAAGAACTTCTTCCGAGTTCCCCGCGTCCGCAAGACTATTCCCCATCCGGTTCAGGGTGAGGCGGCAGCCGGAGTTGTCCTGCTACGTCCCGCCGCAGCTGGTACCGGTGTTATCGCCGGTGGACCGGTTCGCGCCGTACTCGAGTGTGCAGGTATCCACGACGTGCTCAGCAAGTCGCTCGGTTCCTCGAACACTATCAACATCGTGCACGCCACAGTGACTGCGCTGAAGCAACTCGAAGAGCCGCGCGCAGTTGCAGCCCGTCGTGGTCTTGACTTCGACCAGGTTGCTCCTGATCGTCTCGTACGTGCAGAAGCAGAGGCTGCAGCGGAAGCTGCAGCAGCGAAGGCAGGTGCCTAATGGCTAAGAGCCTGAAAATCACACAGATCAAGTCAAAAATTAGCGAGAAGCAGAACCAGCGCGACACGCTTCGCAGCCTGGGGCTTCGCAAGATTGGTCAGTCGACCATCCGCGAAGACAACAAGGTGAACCGTGGTTACGTTAATACTGTTGCTCACTTGGTCAAGGTTGAGGAGATCGACTAATGGCTGATGAAAAGAAAGAAGCAGAGAACGTGGAGACTGTAGAGGCGCCCGCAAAAAAGGCGTCGGCTAAAAAGGCTCCTGCCAAGAAGGCTGACGCCGCACAGGCAGAGACCAAGACGGCAACTAAGTCTGCTCCCAAGAAGGCTGCAGAGCCGACCGAAAAGCGCGAGCAGGTTCTGAAGGTGCATCATCTTCGTCCAGCGCCCGGAGCCAAGAAGGACCGTACTCGTGTGGGCCGTGGTGAAGGTTCAAAGGGTAAGACCGCGGGTCGTGGTACCAAGGGTACTAAGGCTCGATACCAGGTTCGCGTTGGATTCGAGGGTGGGCAGATGCCGCTGCACATGCGCACCCCGAAGCTCCGTGGATTCAAGAACCCGTTCCGTGTTGAGTTCCAGGTCGTAAACCTGAGCAAACTCGCTGAGCTCTACCCGAAGGGCGGTGACGTTACCATTGGTGACCTCGTCGCTAAGGGTGCGGTTCGCAAGAACGAGCGTGTCAAGGTCCTTGGTGACGGAGATATCGCTGTCAAGCTGAATGTAGCTGTCGACAAGGTCTCGAGCTCAGCTGAGCAGAAGATTGTCGCCGCAGGCGGTTCAGTAAACTAGTTCATTCGTGTGAGGCAATGCTCTGCCCTTTCAAAGGTAAATTTTCATACTTTTGTGAATAAAGGTAGGCATTGCCTCACATATTTGCCAACATTGAGTATAAATATCTAGTATGCTCGATTATTGGTTACCTCACCTCGCCGTTGGGGGAAACGGTACACAAAGCAGGAGGCTTTTTTGTTCAGCGCCATTGGCCGGATTTTCCGGACACCAGATCTGCGTCGCAAAATCGGGTTTACACTCGGGGTCATTGCGATTTTCCGCTTGGGATCTTTCATCCCAGCGCCATTTGTCGACTTCAGTAATGTGCAGGCCTGTCTTGCACTTAATCAGGGGACTTCGGGACTTTACGAACTCGTAAACCTCTTTAGCGGTGGCGCCCTCCTGCAACTTTCAATCTTCGCGTTGGGAATTATGCCGTACATTACGGCATCGATTATCACGCAACTTCTGCGAGTCGTGATTCCTCACTTTGAGACTCTTCACAAAGAAGGCCAGGCTGGCCAGGGCCGTCTGACTCAGTACACACGCTACCTGACTATCGCTCTGGCAATCTTGCAGTCCACAACGCTCATTACTGTCGCACGTAGCGGTCTGCTCTTCGGATCGAATACTCAGACCGAATGTGCGAATCTGCTTACAAATAACTCTTGGTATGCGGTTCTTCTGATGGTCCTTACCATGACCGCAGGAACCGGACTCATCATGTGGATGGGTGAGCTCATCACGGAACGCGGCGTTGGTAACGGAATGTCGCTGCTCATCTTCACCTCGATCTCAGCACAGTTCCCAGGGTCGCTCTGGGCTATCCAGCAGGCACGCGGCATCGGAACCTTCCTCCTCGTTATCGCGGTAGGAATTGTGATTATCGGCCTTGTCGTATTTGTTGAGCAATCACAACGACGAATACCTGTGCAATATGCAAAACGTGTTGTAGGGCGGCGCACCTACGGTGGTAACAACACCTATATCCCCATCAAGGTCAATATGGCCGGCGTTGTTCCCGTCATCTTCGCGTCTTCATTGCTGTACCTCCCCGCATTGATCACACAGTTTAATCAGCCGAAGCCTGGAGAAGACCCTGCAGGGTGGGTAGTTTGGATCACAAATTACCTGACCAAGGGAGATCACCCTCTCTACATGCTTCTATACTTCCTACTCATCGTTGGATTTACATTCTTCTACGTTGCTATTACGTTCAACCCTGAAGAGGTTGCCGAGAACATGAAGAAGTATGGCGGGTTTATCCCCGGTATCCGTGCTGGACGTCCAACTGCGGAATATCTAGACTATGTCCTGACCAGAATCACTTTCCCCGGATCAATTTACCTGGGTCTCATAGCTCTGCTACCGCTTATAGCACTATCGCTTGTTCAAGCGAACCAAAACTTCCCCTTCGGAGGCGCTTCCATCCTAATTATCGTTGGTGTTGGTCTTGAGACGGTGAAGCAGATCGATGCGCAGCTTCAGCAGCGCCACTATGAGGGATTGCTTAAATAATGTCGAAGAGCCGCCTTTTGATTGTCGGTCCTCCCGGGGCCGGTAAAGGAACACAAGCAGCTATCTTGGCTGAGCGTTTGAACATCCCGGCTATTTCTACGGGAGATATCTTCAGAGCAAATATCAAGGAGCAGACTGATCTTGGTCTTCAGGTCAAGGCGATAGTTGATAGCGGAAGCTATGTCCCGGATGAGCTCACGAATAGGATTGTCGCTGATCGATTGGGCTGGGATGACGCGGTTGACGGATTCCTCCTCGACGGGTACCCACGTACACCGGAACAGGTTGTCGAGCTGGATCGCATTCTCTCGGCATCAAAACATCGACTTGATGCTGTTGTTCTGCTGGAAGCTGACGCTAACGTTGTAGTTCAACGTTTGCTCAAGCGTGCACAAGAGCAGGGGCGATCAGACGATACGGAAGAAGTCATCCGTCATCGACAGGATGTCTACACCGAGCAGACCGCTCCACTCATCGCGACATATGATGCCCGCAAGCTCGTAGTCCGGGTAGACGGACTGGGAACTGTTGAAGAGGTTTCCGGGCGTATTGCGGATGCTCTGAGCGAGTGAGTCTTTTTCGAAAGTCGATTTATAAGACTCCGGACCAGTTACGAAAAATGATTGAGCCGGGGTTAGCAACGGCAGACTCCCTTGCAGCTGCACGAAACGCTCTCAGAGCTGGTACGACAACTCTTCACGTCAATGATGTAGCCGAGGCGGCGCTCACCGCCCGTGGCGCGCATTCAAACTTTAAACTCGTGCCAGGCTACCGTCACATGGTGTGTGCCTCGGTAAACGCGGATGTCGTTCACGGCATCCCCAATAATCGAGTGCTACAACCCGGTGATATTATCTCGATTGACAGCGGGGCTGAGATCGACGGGTGGAACGGCGACGCCGCATTCACAGTTGTTCTTCCAGACGAGGCTAACCCCGATGTCGTAGCGGACAGGCAGCAGCTTTCCGATATTACCGAGCAATCTCTGTGGCACGGTATTGCCAGGCTTGCACGTGCTAGATACCTCAATGAGGTGGGCGACGAGATCCAGGGCTATATTGAGTCACAGGGTGACTATGGCATCCTCACCGACTATGTCGGCCACGGAATCGGACGCACAATGCACGAGGAACCTCCCGTTTTCAACTATCGAGTTCGAGAGCGTGGTCCCGAGGTTAAGCCAGGGCTTGTGGTAGCAATCGAACCCATGGTTGTCGCAGGTTCGCCTGATACCTTTATTCAGGATGATGATTGGACAGTCACTACGGCTGACGGAAAATCAGCCGCTCACTGGGAGCATAGCGTTGCCGTCCATAAGGACGGAATATGGGTGCTTACCTCTCACGATGGAGGAGCCTCGGCTCTGAAACAATTTGGAATTACACCGGTTCCCATCGGCTAAAACATAGCTAGTCGGGTGCCGCCCGAAAGGAACAATATGCCTCGCACTAATCGATTTTTCTCAGGCCTGGTATCGGCATCCGTCCTTGTACTTGTATTGACAGGGTGCTCTGTTACCTCATCCTCAAATACGGGGTCCTCTAGTGATGGGTCCTCCAGCGGGTCATCGCAGAAAACTGCGCCAAGCGAGGCTATGCCGTGGGGTGACTTCTCGTCAACGACGCCACCAGCGAATTCCTTAGATGGGGGGCTTCAAGAAGGAACCGGGCCGAATCAGATTGATATCTGGGTTGACTTCCAATGCAGCCACTGCCAAGAATTTGAGAAGGTAAACGGCGGTTACATCGCGGGTTTAGTTGAATCCAATGCTGCCACCGTAAGAGTCCACCCATTGTATTTCATGGACAAAAAGCTCACATCAAACGCATCAATTCAGGCGGCTAACGCGGCTTCTTGTGTTGCCAACATCTCTCCGAGTTCAATTCTTGGATTTAGTGCGGCGGTTTTTGAGCTACCGGCCGGTTCGTGGGATCCCGCAAAGCTGCTGAGTACTGCATCCTCATTCGGTGTTGCCGGAGCAGAAACGTGTATTCAGAAAGGCGAGTTCGCCGGTTGGATATCAGCCGAGCAGGACAAGGCTTTCACCGGACCGATTGCGGCAAGCGACAAGCTCGCGCAGGTTACGGGAACCCCGACGATCGTGGTGAATGGCGCCGTCTATAAAGGTGATCTGATAGACAACTCTGTCTTCACAGCGTTTTTCGTTGCTAACGCTCTCTAAACCGTTCGAGTCAGAAGACCGAGGCAACTCGCAAACTAGCTGCCTGTTATGCTCTTAGCTTCCCATGACACGGGTAAGGGCATCTAGGAATGACTCGAATGACTCCGATGATCGGATGATTTGCTGCGCTTCATCGCGAGAGCTAAACACCTTTATTAGCTGATCGAATACGGTTTGAAACTCATCCCTATCGTCGGCAGCGAATGCAACAAAGGCTACAATTTGCACGCGACTTTCGCCCCATGGAATAGCCGTTTTTGTGACAGCGAGCGCAATCGCGGTGCGGTTTGCAGTCATATTCATCGCGTGTGGAACGGCTATGAGGTCGCCGAATAGCGTTGAGGACATCCGTTCACGGCTGAGAGCATCATTCACATAGCTGCTATCAACCACGTCCTGAGAAACGAGTAACTCACCCAATTGTTGGATTGCATCTACCTCGTTGGACGCAGACAAATTTGTTGTAAACAGCTCGGGGGACAGGTATCGGAGCAGCTGGGTTTTAAGTCGGGATCTCCGCTGTCGCCGGTGAATGCGTGACACTCGATAACGGATGCGTTCCTCATCATCCTCGGTGAGGAACGGTTGGATCTGCACCACGTTTGTGAGCGCTGTCGGTGCAGGAATCGTCGAGAGAACTATATCTGCATCTACTTCAGACCATTCGACGTCGGTACGGGTGATCACGGATGTGACCTCCAAGATGTCGCGGAGTTCTTCCTCGATCCTGTCGCGAAGGAAAAGGTGCATACCGTAGTAGTCAGGGCAGACGAACGCGCAGCGAAGGCGGCGGGATCGCTGAGAGCCTCGTTCGAGATAAGATCCTATATGCAGCGCGAGGAATGCGATTTCGTTCTCATCGAGAGTCGCATCGAAGCTGAGGCCGATGTTGTGGGCAAGGTAAACTGCTACCTCGTAAACAAGAGGATAGCTTTCCTTGAGAGATTGGGTCATGGGGTTTGGCGAGGATAGGTTTCCCTTTGCCCGCTCGAGCACATTGTTGATATGCCCGGTGAGGCGGTCGATAAACCCCTCATCGTCCAGCGACAAGGCAAAATGATCGCTTGCTTCCTGAACCAGTTCGGCTACTTGGGGGCGGATTCGTAAGATGGGTGATGCCGAGCGCGCGACCTGGGCGTCGAAGAGACGAGCAATGTGGTGGGCCTCGGCGTGCATGATTTCGCCTGGGAACTGGGTGCGCTGCGAGGGGGTCGAGCCCGTAATCTCTCCCAATACCGTGAACGCGACCTCCGCGACCGCAGACGATACTGCGGGGTGATCATCTGCCGATTCAACGGGCAACGAAAAGCCAGAGCGCAGCCGTGATCCGGCCACTGCCGCGCTGAGGAGAACGCTTCCCAGCCCGAATTCGTTCGCTCCGAGCCCGTCGAGTCGTAGTAGCTCAATGACCCGAGTCTTCAGCGGGCCAAGTGGAGGCGTATCGAAACGAGATTGAACGTCGGTGAGGCTGATGACGTTGTCGGTGAGGTCGCGAAGATAGAGTGTAATTAGCATCCGTCGCTTATCGAGCTCGGCGCCTTCGATGCTGACATCAGGCCCGGAGCGTTGGAGGGAAAGGTGTGTGCTTTCCAGCCAGGGCCTGACCCTTCGGAGATCTGCTTCTACGGTTGAATCGCTCACAAAAAATACTGTCGTTATGGTGTGGATGTCAACCGGGTAGGCCTGATCAAGAAGCCATTCAATCAGGTGTGCCTGCCGATCCTGTGGCCGTGCGGCAGCCTGGGCCTCTCGGGTGGGTGTCGAGCCGTGGGCTTCCAGGAATGCTTGGTAGTCGGCTTCGCGGATTCTGTAGCCGTGACTGCTTGTTTCTACCACGTCGTAGGGCGAATATGCCTCGCGAACGGATGCCGCATAGTTCCGAACCGACCTGGTCGTAACTCCGAGGCGGCTTGCGAGTTCGTCGGCAGTAGTCCATCCTTCGGCAGCCGCAAGGTAGGCGACTAACCGGCGGGCTCTTTCTGCGGACATTGGAACAGTCTATGCTCACTTAATGTGTTAAACGGGGGAGCGTATCTCTGAAGCGGATTGCCAGCACCGAATTCCCCGTGATTACGGCCTGGCACATCCTTTTCCTAGGAAGAGGAAACCCGTCTATTGGACGTCCTGAAGCTACGGGGCCAGAATGAATATCGTTGGAGAAGAATGCGTGAAAAACCCTGAGTCAAGGAGGAAATATGTCCCGAGTGACGATTGCCTGTGGCGCCGGCGTATCAAGCAGCTTTCTTGCTCAGCGGCTCCTGGCTTCGGCAGAGAGTCGGATGCCGGAGCTCGGTTTCACGTTTAGCGCATCGAGCTTCTCCGCACTTGGCTCGCAGAACGCGGGCGACGTGATTTTGCTGGGGCCGCACTTGGTTGATCAGTACGAACGGGTCGTGGCAGAGCATCCTCTCGCTCGAGTCGGAATTGTGACCGAACAGACCCTGCGAGCATTCGATGGCGATGCCGCCCTCGACCAGGTACTCCAACTTCTTGCCTCGGCAGAACACTAATTCTTACCAGCGTCCACAATAAAACCCGTACCGGAAGAAGGCCCACCATGGCAGAGCAAAAAGTAACCATCTTGTCTAAGCAGGGATTGCACGCGCGCCCCGCATCGCTTTTCACTCAGGCAGTCGTTGCGAGCGGCGCAGAAGTGACGATCACCAAACCTGGCGGTGCCCCTGTCAACGCAGCCAGCATTCTTGGAATTATTGCTCTCGGGCTCAGCCACGGCGACGAGGTCGTCCTGAGTGTTACCGGTGACAAGAGCGAGGAGATCCTAGCCGAGCTTGCGACCTTCCTCGAGACTGATCACGACGCCTAATCATGACTGAGACAGTACACCTCAAGGGCATCGGAATCGGCCGCCAGCTTGCAGTTGGCCCGGTATTGCGGATGCCGGACCCCCTGCCTGCGCCCAGCGACACCATGAGCGAGCTCACCCCTGAGCTGGAACGTTCCCGCGTAGACGAATCGTTAGCAGCCGTCGCTCAGGAACTCAAAGACAGAGGAGAGCGAGCGGGCGGTGCGGCACGCGACGTGCTCGAGGCGCAGGCGCTTATGGCGCAGGATCCTAGCCTTATAGCATCCATTAGTGATCTCCTAGCGTCCGGGAAAACCGCGGAGACAGCGGTGTGGACGTCCTTTGGTTCGTTCCGTGACATGCTGGTTGGTCTCGGTGGGTACATGGCTGAGAGGGCGACCGACCTTGACGATGTGTCTGGTCGCGTCCTCGCCCACCTTCAGGGGGTCCCAGCGCCAGGTGTTCCGGTATCTGACTCACCCTTCATTCTTGTCGCCCGGGATCTTGCCCCTGCAGATACCGCCCTCCTTGATTTGACCAAGGTGCTCGCTCTTGTCACGAGCGATGGCGGCCCGACCGCTCACACTGCTATCCTCGCCCGGGACAAGGCCATCGTGGCAATCGTTGGGGTTGAGGGTGCGCTTGAGGTGAAGGATGGCGCAGAACTTATCGTTGACGCCTCGACCGGCTCCGTGATCGTGAACCCTTCCGCTGGAGAGCTCACCCAGGCCGCGCAGGAGCGAGATCGCCGACTCTCCGTAGCAACGGTGCCCCTTACGCCTGGGGCCCTGGCTGATGGGACGCTAATACCTCTCCTCGCGAACCTCGGCTCCGCTGGCGGGATAACAGCTGCGCTCAGTGCGGGCGCGGAAGGTGTTGGACTTTTCCGCACGGAGTTTCTTTTCCTTGACGCGACCAGCGCGCCGACCGTTCAAGAACAGCGCGAGAAATATCAGGAACTTCTCGCGGCGTTCCCCGGTAAAAAGGTTGTGGTTCGCCTGCTCGATGCTGGTGCGGACAAACCTCTCGCCTTTATGAACTCGGAGAGAGAAGAGAATCCGGCGCTCGGCGTGCGGGGCCTTCGTGCGCTTCGCGCCAACGAGGACATCCTGCGCGAACAACTTACCGCGCTTGCCGAGGCGGATGCCGCAACGGATGCCGATTTGTGGGTCATGGCCCCCATGGTGGCAACTGTCGAGGAAACCAGCTACTTCACGACGCTAGCTCACGAACTCGGGCTCTCGACCGTTGGAGTTATGGTCGAGATCCCCGCCGCCGCCATCAGCGCGCGACACATCCTGCGGGACGCAGCCTTTGCATCTATCGGGACCAACGACCTTACCCAATACACGATGGCCGCTGATCGGATGCTCGGAAGCGTCGCAAATCTCCAGGACCCCTGGCATCCCGCCGTTCTTCACCTGATCAAAATGGTGGGGGATGCCGGTGCCAACGCGCACAAACCGGTCGGAGTCTGCGGGGAGGCGGCAGCAGATCCGCTTCTCGCTGTTGTGCTCGCCGGGCTCGGCATCACCAGCCTCTCGATGTCACCAGCTGCCCTCGCGGATGTGCGGGCCGAGTTATCACAACATACGCTCGACGAGGCTCAACAACTCGCGGGCATCGCCTTGAACGCCGAAGATGCTCAGGCCGCTCGCGCGGCCGTCATTGCGGCAACCCAGAAGAAAGCATAGGAAAAAGATATGACGACGACGTCTGCAACAACAGCCGCTAAAGGGGCGCGGGTTGGTGTGCAAAAGTTTGGCACTTTCCTGAGTGGCATGGTGATGCCCAATATTCCCGCATTTATCGCGTGGGGGTTTATTACAGCCTTCTTCATTCCAACGGGGTGGACGCCTAACGAAGGCCTCGCCTCTATCGTAGGCCCGACGATTCATTACCTCTTGCCCCTCCTGATCGCCAACACGGGCGGTCGTATGGTTCACGGCGTGCGGGGCGGGGTTGTTGCATCAATCGCCCTCATGGGTGCCATAGCGGCAGCGCCCGAAATTCACATGTTCATTGGGGCAATGGTTTTGGGCCCGCTTGCCGGGTGGATTATGAAGAAGCTTGACGCGCTCTGGGACGGCAAGATCAAGCCAGGCTTCGAGATGCTCGTGAACATGTTTTCTGCCGGTATTGCCGGGTTTGGCCTGGCGATTGCGGGTTTCTATACGATCGGGCCAGCGGTTACGTGGATTACGGGTGTGCTCGGTAACGGCGTAAACTGGCTGATCGACACCGGTCTCTTGCCGGTGACGAGTATTCTCATTGAGCCGGCCAAGGTTCTCTTCCTGAATAATGCGATTAATCATGGGGTGCTCACACCGCTCGGAATTGAGCAGGCGTCTGAGACCGGGAAATCGATTCTGTTTCTTCTTGAGGCGAACCCCGGGCCCGGCCTTGGCATACTTCTTGCGTTTACCTTTTTCGGAGTCGGACAGGCTAAAGCCAGCGCTCCGGGCGCAATCATCATCCAATTTTTCGGTGGAATTCACGAGATCTACTTTCCGTATGTGCTGATGAAGCCGATTCTGCTTCTTGCCGCTGTTGCTGGCGGTGCGACCGGCATCGCAACCAATATGATTTTCCAATCCGGGCTGCGTGCGCCTGCCTCACCCGGAAGTATCGTCGCTATTCTCATTCAGACGGCAAACGATAGCTACCTCGGCGTGATTCTCTCGGTAATCCTTGCCGCGACCGTCTCGTTCCTTGTTGCAGGGGTGCTCCTTCGCGCCAGCCGTACCCGAGACCTCGCCGCTCTGGCCGCCGGTAACGACAAGCTTGCGGATGCCGTGCAACAGAACGCCGAGAACAAGGGCGGCGAGAGCCGTGTCGGTTCGCTCCTCGGGGGCTCAGGCTCTGCGTCTGCTGCGGGTGGTGCCGACTCAGGCGCTGCCGCCGCTCTGCTCGCAGAACCCATTAAGAGCATCATCTTCGCCTGCGACGCCGGTATGGGATCCAGCGCGATGGGGGCATCCGTCTTACGAAACAAGCTGAAGAAGGCGGGAATCACCGATATCGTTGTGACAAACAAGGCGATCGCAAACCTGATCGACGGAGAAGCCGAGATCATTATCACCCACAAGGATCTCACCGCCAGGGCTGAAGGGCAGACCCCCTCAGCCCGACACCTCTCTGTTGAGAACTTTATGGCAAGTCCGAAGTACGACGAGGTCGTAGCGGCGGTAGTGTCTCAGGTAGAGCAGAACACTACGGGAGAGAAGGAACAATAATGTCCGCTGAAATTCTAAGTCCGCGTGTTATCCGAGTTCCGGGGAACGCGACTACTCGTGACGATGCCATTCGTGAGGCTGGCGAAATTCTCGTCGATTCCGGTGCGGTGCTTTCCTCCTATGTTGACGCCATGTTTGCCAGGGAAGCTTCTGTGTCGACCTATATGGGAAACTTGCTTGCGATTCCCCACGGAACTAATGATTCGCAGGACAGTATTGTTCGTTCGGCGCTCTCGGTAGTTCGCTACGACGTTCCCCTTGATTGGGACGGAAACGAGGTTCGTTTCGTGATTGGGATCGCCGGCATAAACGACGAACACCTTGAGATTCTTTCGAGAATCGCAATTATCTTCTCGGATGCTAACGACGTTCAAAAACTTGTGGATGCCGCGAACTCTGACGAGATTTTCGACCTACTTGAGGATGTGAACGATTAATGCGTGCAGTACACTTTGGGGCGGGAAATATCGGTAGGGGATTCGTCGGATTCCTGCTGAACCGTGCCGGATACGAGTTAGTTTTCGCGGACGTCAACGCGGAACTGATTGATTCCTTGGCCGCAGCGGATAGCTACACCGTACACGAGGTCGGAGCATCGCCGGAGAGCCACGTTGTCACCGGGTTTAGCGCCCTGAATAGTGCTACACACGAAGCAGATGTGGTGAAGGCTATCGCGGGGGCGGACGTCGTGACAACCGCGGTTGGCCCGAATATTCTCCGTTTTGTAGCGCCCGTTGTGCTTGCCGGACTTCGTCAGCGCCCAGCCGGTGCCAAACCGCTCATCATCATGGCGTGCGAAAACGCCATCAACGCTACGGATGTTCTTGCGCTGCACCTGCGTGAACTCTGCGACCCTGAGGAATGGGAACTCCTCGCGAGCCGAATGATCTGCGCGAATACCGCAGTAGACAGGATTGTCCCTGGACAGGCTGCTGATGCTGGCCTCGACGTCACGGTGGAATCATACTTTGAGTGGGCTATCGAGTCGGGGCCATTCGGCGACCAGCTCCCCGATATCCCGGGAGTTACCTGGGTCCCAGACCTGGAACCCTACATCGAACGCAAATTATTCACCGTAAACACCGGGCACGCGACGACCGCCTATTACGGGTTCGATGCTGGGCACACCGGTATCGCAGAGTCGCTTGCGGACCCAGCCATTCGCGAACGGGTCTACGCGGTTTTGCAAGAAACTAAAGCTCTCGTCGTTGCCAAACATGGGTTTGACCCCGAGGTGCAGGAGGCTTATCTGAACAAGATCCTCGTGCGCTTTGCCAATCCGTACCTGACCGATACCGTCGAGCGTGTTGGGCGTCAGCCTGCGCGTAAGGTGTCACGTCACGAGCGGTTCATTGGGCCCGCGGCAGAACTCATTGAGCGGGGACTGCCCGTCGACGCTCTCGTTGACGCCGTTGGCGCCCTCCTGCGGTTTGACGCTCCAGCCGACGAGGAAAGCGTCTCGATCCGGGCGATGCTCGCTGAAGTTCGAGCCGACGAGGGAAACGCCGATCGCACGGTGAGCGCGCTCACCGGGCTTGCCCCCGAGCATCTGCTATTTGACCTGATTCGGCGACAGGTTCTTGCCGCTGCAGCTGCAAACTAAGCTTTGTTTACTGCCGACAAGGCAGCAAACGAGGCGCTTCCCTTATAGTGATGCGGTACTGCATCACTATAAGGGAAGCGCCGAGTGGACAAACCCAGTAGATTCACGATAGGATTGCTCCTTGGTGGTTTGTGCCTTCATGGGTGCAAGCACTCCACCGCACGACCAGCATCCAACAATACTTTAGCGACAGTGAGGCTATGGCCAAGAAAGACGGCGTCATCGAGATCGAGGGCCAGGTTGTTGAGGCTCTGCCCAATGCCATGTTCCGTGTTGAACTCACGAATGGGCACAAGGTACTTGCGCACATTTCGGGCAAGATGCGTCAGCATTACATCCGTATCCTCCCTGAGGACCGCGTGATTGTAGAGCTGACCCCGTACGACTTGACTAGGGGTCGTATCGTTTACCGTTACAAGTAAACATCTGCCGCAAATAACGGATGCTGTAAGTAACGGCCCGTGGCATCCCACGGGTACGAGGACAGCGAAACAAGGATAGAAACTATGAAGGTTAACCCCAGCGTTAAAAAGATCTGTGACAAATGCAAGGTCATTCGTCGCAACGGTCGCGTAATGGTTATCTGCGAAAACCCGCGCCACAAACAGCGCCAGGGCTAAGTTATTGGCATGCCGGGATGGTTCGATTCTTATATCGGGCCTCCGGCTGGTCTAACAACTAAATATCGAATACAAGCAATACCGAGAAGTTGTTCTGCCATCGCGGAGAACAACTGACACCCACGGTTGGAGGCCGAGGTACAGGTGTTGTGACATACCTCCACTCATCTATGAGGAGAAGCCATAATGGCACGTCTAGCAGGCGTTGACATCCCGCGCGAGAAGCGCGTGGAAATCGCACTCACTTACATTTACGGTGTAGGCCGTACGAGTGCGCTTAAAACCCTTTCCGACACCAAGATTGACGGAAACACACGAGTCAAGGATTTGACCGACGAGCAGCTCGTTGCCCTTCGTGACTACATTGAGGGCAACTTCAAGGTAGAAGGTGACCTGCGTCGTGAGGTCGCAGCCGACATCCGCCGCAAGGTTGAGATCGGTAGCTACGAGGGACTCCGCCACCGCCGCGGTCTGCCTGTTCGTGGACAGCGCACCAAGACCAACGCCCGTACCCGTAAGGGACCAAAGCGTACGGTTGCCGGTAAGAAGAAGGCCAAGTAGTAGTTAGCCAACGGGCTATCGCCAAGTTTCAGTTTTAGGAGAAAACAATGGCAGCACCAAAAGCGGCTACTCGTAAGCCGCGTCGTAAAGACAAAAAGAATATTGCAGTGGGCCAGGCCCACATCAAGTCCACGTTCAACAACACCATCGTGTCGATTACCGACACCACCGGTGCTGTTATCAGCTGGGCATCGTCAGGTGGAGTTGGCTTCAAGGGTTCACGTAAGTCGACCCCGTTCGCCGCTCAGCTTGCAGCCGAGTCTGCAGCCCGTCAGGCGCAGGAGCACGGTATGAAGAAGGTTGACGTGTTCGTCAAGGGACCCGGATCAGGACGCGAGACGGCTATCCGTTCGCTCCAGGCCGCTGGTCTTGAGGTTGGTTCGATTACGGATGTTACGCCGCAGGCGCACAATGGTTGCCGCCCGCCCAAGCGTCGTCGTGTATAAAACCGCGTAAAGCTACAGGCTCCGCTTAGCGGTGTCTTTGTGCGCTGGGCTCGACTTATTCGGGTTCAGCGCACTTACATAACTTAAAATCAACGCAACGCAAGAGTCATATAGCGGACTCTTAGCCGAAAGGACACACATAGTGCTTATTGCACAGCGACCCACTCTGACTGAAGACAACATCTCGGAGTTCCGTTCACGTTTCGTGATCGAGCCTCTCGAGCCCGGTTTCGGTTACACGCTGGGAAACTCCCTGCGTCGCACACTGCTGTCATCGATCCCCGGTGCAGCTGTGACCAGCGTTCGCTTCGAGGGCGTTTCGCACGAGTTCACCACCATTCCCGGTGTTGCTGAAGACGTAACCGAGATCATCCTGAACATCAAGGGCCTTGTCGTCTCGAGCGAGCACGATGAGCCCATCACCGCTTACCTGCGTAAGACAGGTGCAGGCGAGGTTACCGCTGCCGATATTTCTGCACCAGCAGGCGTAGAGGTTCACAACCCCGAACTGGTCATCGCAACTCTGAACGAGAAGGCTCAGTTTGAGCTGGAGCTGACCATCGAGCGTGGCCGTGGCTACGTTTCGGCCACCCAGAACCGCAACGAGGATGCCGAAGTTGGTCGTATTCCGATCGATTCGATTTACTCTCCGGTTCTCAAGGTGACCTACCGTGTCGAGGCAACTCGTGCCGGTGAGCGTACCGACTTTGACCGTCTCGTTGTAGACGTCGAGTCGAAGCCCGCCATCACGCCTCGCGATGCAATCGCGTCAGCCGGTAGCACGTTGGTTGAGCTCTTTGGGCTTGCTCGCGAGCTTAATACGGCTGCTGAGGGTGTAGAGATCGGCCCTGCGCCGGTTGATGCAGTGCTGAGCAACGAGCTTGCTGTTCCGATCGAGGATCTTGATCTCTCGGTTCGCAGCTACAACTGCCTCAAGCGCGAAGGTATTAACACCGTAAGCGAATTGGTTGCGCTGTCAGAGGCTCAGCTTATGAACATCCGTAACTTCGGTCAGAAGTCGGTGTTTGAGGTTCGCGACAAGCTCATTGAGCTTGGATTGTCGCTGAAGGATGCCGTGCCCGGCTTTGACGGAGCACAGTTCTACAGCTACGACGAAGAGTCCAACTAGTTCACGGGCCCGCCAGCTCTGACAACTTTTACAATTTTTATTCAAGAGAGAAACTAAAATGCCAAGACCCACAAAGGGACCCCGCCTTGGAGGCGGACCGGCTCACGAGCGTCTGATGCTCGCGAACCTCGCAGCTGCGCTGTTTACCCACAAGAGCATCGAGACGACCGAGACCAAGGCAAAGCGCCTGCAGCCTCACGCCGAGCGCCTCATCACCTTCGCTAAGCGCGGAGACCTGCACTCGCGTCGTCGCGTCCTGCGCACGATCACGCAGCAGGATGTTGTGCACGAGCTCTTCGCAGAGATCGCACCTCAGATGGCTGAGCGTGAGGGTGGTTACACACGTATCACCAAGACGCGCTTCCGTAAGGGCGACAACGCTCCTATGGCCGTCATTGAGCTCGTTCTTGAGCCCGTAGCTCCCAAGGCTAAGAAGGCTAAGCCCGCTGCTGAGAAGGTCGAGGCTCCCGTAGCCGAGGATGCTGCTGAGGAAGCTATCGTCGAAGAGGCAACAGAAGATGCCGCCGTCGAAGAGGTAGCAACCGACGAGATTGCAGCTGAAGAGGCCGCAGCCGAGGAAGCAACCGAAGCTAAGTAACACCTTTCGTGAGACCCACCGTCTCACCCTGTGTGCCCCCGCTCGCATCGCGACCGGGGGCACACCTGTATGCGGAACTGATGGTCAGCGCGGCACATGGGCACTCGAAGCGTTAGCTGGGCGGGCCAGCGAGGCCGAAGCCGCTGCTGTCCCGCAGCGGTGGCAGTGCAGCAAGGCGCTGTAACGCGTCTTGTACGGCCACGGCATAGATCTCGCCGCCTGCTGCCCCGGGATGAATCTGGTCGCCCGCCAACAAATCTGTGTGTGCCGCGATTGCGTCAGACCACTGTGCGAGTTCAACGTTTCTGTACCGCGCGGCAAAGGCGCGGAGCTCATCGTTGACCCCCGGAATCCATTCGCGCGGTGCAAACGCCGTCACCAGCACCATAGGTCTAGCCCCGGCTGTGGAGCGCAACTCCTCGAGCGAGTCGGCACGGATGGGACCGTTCGTTCCGAGCCCGATGACCAGGACATCCCTCAATTGATCGCTTTGGGCAAGGGTCGCAACAATGTCGACACCAGACCCGAGCCCTCGAGAGACGGATGCGTCAATCGCGATCCCCGGGAAGGTCGCCTGCAACTCCGGTGCGCTTGCGAGCATGACGGAGTCGCCGACCGCGCTGATCTGCGAGCCCTGGGGGAGGGCAGACGCTCCGGCCTCTGCGGGACCTGGGGGCGGTGCTGCTTCGGCCTGGGCTTGAGCTTCCGCAAGTGCTTGTTCTCCGCGTGCGATATTCGTGGTCGCGGAGTTCGTTCTGACGCTATTCGTGATGGCTGCCGTGCTTCCGACTACGCCGGCGAGGAACAGCGCTGATATAACGGACGCGGTGAGGAAACGCATCCTGTTCTGGGAGATCGAGGAGAAGGCAGCTCGAATACTACCGAGCAGGCCAAAGCGCCGAACGGGTTGTTCGACAAAGCGGTATGACAGGTGTGCGAGGGCTGCCGTGAGTATGAGCGTGAAACTACCAACAAGCCAGGGATCTACGTTTGTACCCTTGACCGCGGTCAGGACAAGCACGAGAAGGGGCCAATGCCAGAGGTAGAGGCCGTACGATCGTTCTCCGATGTAGCGAAGGGGCCGGGAATCCAGCAATAGCCCTAATCTGATTGCGGGGTTCGTGGCAGCCCAGATCATTCCTACGCTCGCCAGGCTCACGAGCAGCAACCCGCCCTGGTAGGTGAACCCACCTTTTTCCGTGAGCCAGATACTTCCAGCGGCAAGGCAGAGCGCACTCACCGCTCCAACACACCAGACCAGAAGTTTCGGCGCCGGGGCGGTTTTCCCATTGCCAGTGGCGTTCTTGTTTGAGTGAGCGCGGCTCAGGAGGAGGGCGAGGCCCGCTCCGAAGAATAGTCCAAAGCTGTGGGTGTCCGATCCGAAGTATGCCCTCGTTGGGTCGAGCCCCGGAACATAGTTCAGCGCCATGAGGAGTGCCGAGCCAGTTCCCAGAAGTGTGACCGTGAGGATTCTAGCGAAGCGCGTGTGCAGCGCGAAAAGTAGAAGCACGAAGAAAGGCCAGACGATGTAGAACTGCTCTTCGACAGCGAGCGACCAGAGGTTGCGGAATAGCTCCGGGGTGTCTCTGGTGAAGTAGCTTCCGCCATCGGCGATGTACACCCAGTTGCTGCTGAAAGTTGCGGCGCCGAAAATCTGTCTTCCGAGGTTGACAAGGGCATCGCCGCCCACGAGATAGGCCAGGCTGCTGCACATAAGCACGACAAGCCAGAGTGCAGGAAGAAGGCGTCGCGCCCGCCTGCGCCAGAATCCGAAAAACGATACGCGGCCTGTGGTCTGACGCTCTTTCAGCAGCAAGCTCGTGATGAGGAACCCACTGACCACGAAGAACATATCAACGCCGAGAAAACCGCCCGGTAGCAGCCCGGGCATGAGGTGGTAGATCAGGACGAGTGTCACAGCTATCGCCCTGAGCCCATCGAGGCCGACATAACGAGTTGGCGTAGGCGTGGATGCGTTGGAGATGGCTGTTTGTGTCATAACGGTTGGCTCGCGAGAGGGATGCTTCTCCCGCGGCTCTCTCTAGGATAGCGCCCGTAGCTGCGGGTCCGGTCAGGTGGCCATCCCGCGGAGTGAGCTAAAATCAAGCACATGCCTGTTTCATCCACCCGTCGCTTTGCCCTGCCGATTTCTTATGACGGTACTGATTTTATGGGATGGGCAAAACAACCCGGACTGCGCACGGTTCAGGGCGTTCTCGAACACTCGCTCGGCATCATCACGCGAAGCCGGGAGAATAACCCTGTTCTAACCGTCGCGGGACGGACCGATTCGGGTGTTCACGCGCGCGGTCAGATGGCGCATGTCGATCTGACAGACGCTCAGGTGGCGGCGATAGGCGATAGGCGGCACAGCGGCGAGCCTATCGCGCCGGCAGATCACCTGACGTCCCGGCTTCAGGGAGTTCTTGGCGTGAGCAACCAGGACATCAGGATCGGACGCGTAAAAGAGGTGACGCCTGCTTTCGATGCCCGCTTCTCGGCTCTGTGGCGGCGCTATGAGTATCGCGTCTCTGACCTCGACGGGTTCAAAGACCCGATGCGCAGACATCACACCGTGTGGTTGGACGTGTGCCTCGATCTTGACCTGATGAACGCTGCCGCCGCCTCGCTCCTGGGGTTGCATGACTTCGCGTCGTTTTGCCGTGCGAGGGAGCGGGCAACGACCATCCGTACGCTCGAGATCTTCGAGTGGAGAAAGGATGCTGATGGGGTGTTTATTGCCGCGGTGCGTGCTGATGCCTTTTGTCACTCGATGGTTCGGTCGTTGGTAGGCGCATGCGTAGCCGTCGGAAGCGGCAGGCTGACCCTCGACGAACTCGCGGTCGTGCTTGCTGAGGCTCGTCGTGCCGGGCAGTTCATCGTGATGCCTGCCCACGGGTTATCGCTTGAAGAGGTGGCGTATCCCCCCGCGGAAGAGTGGCAGGAACGCGCAGATTTGACGCGATCACGGCGGGATGCGGGCGATGACGAGTGACGTATGGTATTGTAGATCCTTGGTGTCAGTCTCATTAGTGGGGCTGCCCCGAAGTTGAGCCCTCCGATGGACAATTTTCACGAGCATCCGCTAGCGAAAATTGCGATAGGAGCGGGATTCACGAACACCTCATTTCGACACAGAAAGCAGCACAGCACGTGACTCGCACATTTTCTCCCAAGCCCTCAGATCAGAAGCCTGAGTGGATCGTAATCGACGCCGCTGACGTGGTACTGGGTCGCCTCGCGACACACGCCGCAGCGCTCCTGCGCGGCAAGCACAAGGCCACCTTTGCTCCTCACATGGACATGGGTGACTTCGTCATCATCATCAACGCCGACAAGGTTGTTCTGACCGGTAACAAAGCCGAGAAGAAGCGCGCCTACCGTCACTCGGGTTACCCGGGTGGCCTGAGCTCGGTGTCGTACACCGAACTTCTGTCGAAGAACCCCGAGCGCGCGGTTGAGAAGGCCATCCGTGGCATGCTCCCCAAGAACTCGCTCGGTGCTGACCAGTTCCGCAAGCTGAAGGTCTACTCGGGTTCGGAGCACCCTCACGGCGCTCAGCAGCCTAAGGCATTCACGTTCACGCAGGTCGCGCAGTAGTCGCGAAGCCTAGAGATTATACAGAGAAATAAAGGAATTTAGACACCGTGGCTACTATTGCAGACCAGCTCGAGGCAGCGCCCGAGAACTTCACCACCGAGACCCCGGCTGAGGCCGCTCCCAAGGCAGCTCGCCCCGCGCTGAGCGTTCCCGGAGCAGCTGTTGGACGTCGTAAGCAGGCTATTGCCCGCGTGCGCCTCGTTCCCGGCACCGGAAAGATCACCGTCAACGGACGCGAGATCGAAGATTACTTCCCCAACAAGCTGCACCAGCAGCTGATCAACGACCCCTTCACCCTTCTTGACCTGGTTGGCGGATACGACGTTATCGCCCGCATCTCAGGTGGAGGACCCTCGGGTCAGGCCGGAGCGCTTCGCCTCGGAATCGCCCGTTCGTTGAACGAGATCGATGAAGAGAACAACCGTCCGGCACTTAAGAAGGCCGGATTCCTGAGCCGCGACGCTCGCGTGAAAGAGCGTAAGAAGGCCGGACTCAAGAAGGCCCGTAAGGCTCCTCAGTACTCGAAGCGTTAAGCCGAGTCGGACTATACAGTGCGTCGCCTTTTTGGCACGGACGGTGTCCGCGGTCTCGCCGGGATTGACGTTACAGCCGACCTGGCACTCGGGCTTGCTCAAGCAGCAGCCCGGGTGCTGGGTCGTTCTGCACGTGAGGAGAGCCGTCGGCCCGTAGCCGTCATTGCACGAGACCCCCGCGTCTCTGGTGAGTTCATTGCCGCCGCGGTGGCGGCAGGACTCGCAAGCTCAGGTGTCGATGTTCTCGATGCCGGAGTTATCCCTACCCCGGCAGCAGCGTTCTTGGTCGCCGATGTGGATGCAGATTTTGGTGTGATGGTTTCGGCCTCGCACAATCCCGCACCCGATAATGGCATCAAGTTTTTTGCGCGCGGTGGTAAGAAGCTGCCAGACGATGTCGAAGACATGATTGAGGCAGCTCTTTCGGAGCCTAAACTTAGTCCTACCGGCCGTGAGGTCGGGCGTATCCGTCGATTTGCGGATGCCGAGGATCGTTACGTCGTTCACCTCCTTGGTACTCTCCCCGGCTCTCTCGCTGGCGTGCACGTTGTTCTTGACTGCGCACACGGCGCTGCCGCGGGGATCTCACCCGATACCTTCAAGGCAGCTGGTGCGAAAGTGACCGTGATGGGTAACGACCCTGACGGCTTCAACATTAACGACGGAGTGGGCTCGACTCACCTAGATCAGCTCTCTGCCGCGGTACTTGAACATGGTGCCGACTTAGGTATAGCCCACGACGGCGATGCCGATCGCTGCCTTGCGGTAGACCATGAGGGCACTATCGTAGACGGCGATATGATCATGGCGATCCTTGCGATCTCTATGTCGGAACGTGGCCTTCTGAAGGATCACACGCTGGTGGCCACCGTGATGAGCAACCTGGGCCTTCGTATCGCGATGAGCGATCGGGGGATCTCGATTGTCGAGACGGGAGTGGGCGACCGCTACGTTCTCGAGGCGCTCAACGCGGGTAATTTCTCGCTCGGTGGGGAACAATCTGGCCACGTGATCATGAGCGAGCACGCTACGACCGGTGACGGCGTCTTGACAGGTCTTCAGATTGTCGCCGAGATGGTGCGCACGGGTAAGAGCCTGAAAGAGTTGGCGGCCAGTATGACCGTCTATCCGCAGATCTTGCTGAACGTGCGTGATGTCGATCGCACCAAGGTCAAGACCGACGAGGTTATTGCCCAAGCGGTGACTCAGGCGGAAATTGTTCTGGGTGAGACAGGCCGCGTGCTCTTGCGCCCGTCAGGAACCGAGCCCGTTGTGCGGGTCATGGTTGAGGCCGCTGAGCAGAGCGTTGCAGAGCAGCTGGCCAACGACCTTGCGGATGTTGTGCGGGCCCGTACCTCGCTTTAGCGGCTGGTTCTTGCAGCTAGCGTGGCTAATCGATTTGCTTATTAACCTAATCTGCTCGCCCCAGATTGCGAATACCGTGAGTGTATCGCAGTCCGGGACGAGCAGATTTTTTGTGTCTAGCGCTGTCTGAGGCGTCTAGCGTGCTGCGCCTGCGAGAGTGCCTGTTATCTTCCCCGCGGGGTCCATAATGATGCAGGAAATCAGGCGGTCCCCGTCATCCCAGCTAGCCTGGGTGGGGTAGTAGAACGAATAGTCAAGCGCGGAATCTGCATAAGCAATTCCAGCGAAGGACTGGAATTCTGATTCACATCCGGTTGTGCCCTGCTCGTCGATTGATGCGGCTCCAGGGAACGTATCTCCCTCAATTTTGAAATCGTGGAATACTTCGTAGTCGTGGGACTCTGTGCAGGGAACCGCGGGCACGTTAGAGACCTCTTCCGCGTCTGGGTTATCTTCGTTTATGCAATCCCCAACTTTGATGCTGAAAACATCGGCGTTACCGCCGGCGACGACCTCTCCCGTTTCACCATCTCGCTGGGCGGGCATAAAGGATTGGATAATGCTGCAGCCGCTGAGCGCAAGCGTGGTTGCGAGTGCTGCTGTGATGATGAGTGTGCGGCGTATGCCTGGCACGGTTGACATTAAAGCTCCGTTTCAAAGTTTTATCTGATGACTGGTTGTTTCTTGGTGCGTGGCGATAGCGCCTCACATATAAGACGCAGAAAGCGCGAAAAAGTTACGTTTTGCTATCCCCGAAAAAGATTGTACGTGATGTAGCAAGTTTTTGGTGACAACATTAAAAATGTATGGTTCGCAATGGCTAAGCCAAATAACTCAACAACAACGGGGTAAGGCCAGTCGGGTGTAAGTCTTCGGGCCAGCCTTCAACATCATTTCCGAACCGATGCGCAACGACGAATGAAGCAGTCTCCTCGGCGGAGTCGCCGCCGTGACCGCCCTCGTCGAGGTGGCCGTGATCGGTTGTGACCACAAGCATCCAATCCTCGCCTGTGAGCTCGACTCGTCTTTCGATGGTGGCCCTGATGCGCGCGAGATGCGCATCCACTCGGCGAATCGCGGCCACGTACTCCGCGGACCGCGCTCCGTAAATGTGTGCGCTGTCGTCAGTGTCACACATGTAAATAAAGCTCATATCCGGTCCATCCGAGGCGAGGGCCGCCACGGTAAAGTCCACCAGCTCAGCGTCGACAGTCTGGTAACCATAGGTCTCGCCATCGCGCACGATCACGCGGTGTACGCCGGCTCGCTGTTGTTCCTTGCGCTCGAAGATGACCGGACCCACGTCGCCCGGGTCAACGAGGGCAGGCCAACCCGCAGCGGCAAAAGTGCTCGACCGATACGCATAGTATGCCTGGCTGAGCAGATCGGGGTAACCTGCAAGGCGGCTGCCCACAAAGGAATTATCGCTGATTCCGTGTTCGGAGTAACTTGAACCCGTGAGCAGGGTGGACCAGCTCGGGCCGGAAATGGTTGGCACCTCGGTACGCAGGGTGGTGTGCCGACCCGATTCCGCAAGCGAGAAAAGGGTTGGGGCGGCATCGTTTTCCGCAGCTACGTCTAAGCGGAGCCCGTCGATTCCTACCAGGCAGATTTTCATAGTTCTATCTTTCTAATGCTAAATGTGGAGATATGAGAAAAATTAGGCGACGTCAATGAGCGTTCTTGACGACCGAGGGCTGACCTCGATGCGGTCGCTGAGCGAAAACTCGGCCGCGACGTGAGAGGGGACATCGATGCGAAGCTGATACGGCATCCCCCTCATCGAGACCGACACGCTCGTCATCGGCCCGCGCAGGGTCATCGACTCGATAGAGCCGGGGCCTTCGGGATTACGTGACACGGCCAGGTCTTCCGGACGAATGAGCGCGACCAGCGAGCCTTGTTGCGAGCCGGCCGCTTCGCCCAGCTGCGGAAGCTCGCTCAGGTTCTGCGCGGTGAGGGGTCTCCCCAGGACGGTTACAGAATTGCCAGCGAGCAAAGCCGGTATGCGATTTACCACGCCGACAAACTCCGAGACAAAAACTGAGGCCGGATTCTGGTACACCGCTGCGGGGGTATCGATCTGTTCGATCTTGCCCTCGCGCATCACACCAACCCGGTCCGCGATTGTCAGCGCTTCTTCCTGGTCATGGGTGACGAGAAGCGTTGTCGTGCCCGCCTCGGTCTGAATCCTGCGGATCTCTTCGCGCAGTTGGACCCTGACCTTGGCATCGAGCGCGGAGAGCGGTTCATCAAGGAGCAGGACCTGGGGTTCGACGGCGAGGGCGCGGGCGAGCGCCACACGCTGCTGCTGCCCGCCGGATAGCTGGTGAGGGTACTTGTCCATGTGGTCCGTGAGGCCAACAGTGTCAAGTAATTCTCCCGACCTAGTCTGTCGCGCTGCCGCAGCGCTTCCTCGAACCCGGAGGCCATAAGCCACGTTTTCACGGGCCGTCAGATGGGGGAAGAGGCTATACGACTGGAAGACGATGCCGACCCCGCGCTGACGTACGCTCGACTTGGTCACATCCCGGCCGCCGATCCGTACTTCCCCACTGTCGGGTTGCTCGAATCCGGCGAGCACGCGGAGAACGGTGGTTTTGCCGCAGCCTGACGGGCCGAGCAGAGCAACGAGTTCCCCGTCGTGGAGGTCGAGGCTGAGGTCGCTCAATACTTGGCGTTTTCCAAAAGACTTGTTGATCCCGTGTAACGAGATACCTGTTGCAGTACTTTTCATTCTTTACCTACTTTGAGCGAAGCGTGCTTTGTACGGGATGTTCGTGGGGAGGCGCTCCGTCTGGTCGCCAGGGAGAGCGCGATGAGGATGACCCAGGTGCCGAGGATCGACAAGAACGAAAGCGCAGCTGCCGCCCGCGGCTGGCTCGCCCCGATCTGAACCATGTAGACGGGAAAGGTCGAGTGCAGCAGAAGACTGGCGAGCGCAAACTCTCCGAGAACCAAGGCAACGCACAGCAGCGATGCGCTCAGAAGGGCGGCCTTGAGATTGGGCAGGATTGCCCTCCACAACGTGTGAAACGCACCGGCGCCCAGACTGGTGCTGGCGGAATACAGCGTCTTGAGGTCGAGCGCGCGCATACCCGCATCGATGCTGCGATACGTGAGCGGAAGCGCAAGAACGACGTAGAAAGGTACCAGCGAATAGATGCTCACCAAAAAGCCAGGCGCTACCGCACGGAAAAATAGGCTGGCACCCCCGACCAACGCGATGGCAGGAATCACATAGGGCACAACCGAAAGCCACTCCGCCACGGGAAGCAGCCTCGGCGCCCTGATATGTAACCACAGAAGCGTGGGCACGAGGAGGGCCAACGAGCAGAGCGTTGCGAGTATCGCTAATTGGATGCTCGCAAGCAGCCCCGGCAGGAACGCCGAGTCGCGACCGACAAGCGCGAGCGAGTCAAGGGTGAACGGCTGTCCCGGCAGGCTGAAACCAAAGGAAGCCGAAGCCACGAGTGGCACGAAGAACAAGACGAGCGCGACGATGAAGATGACGATCTGTACCCACGAACAACGGGCATCCGTTCGTGAAGAGGCGGGGCGAACGTTGCTCTGGTCTAGGACAACCATCGACGGGATTTCCTCTCGAGAAGTGAGCGCAGGCTCAGGGCGGCCACGACAATCGCGATCATGCCGGTCACGAGTGCTGCGCCGAAGCTTTCGTCGAGCATCACATTGCCCGAGACGAAAAAGCCGATCAGCATCGGCACCAGATTTAGCTGGCTGCCGCCTAAGGCGTATGCTGTCGCGTACGCGCTAAACGAATTTGCGAAAAGCAGGAGCAGAGAGCCCGCGACGGCCGGCCACATGATCGGCACGACGACATCGCGCAGGTACTGAAAACGAGACGCCCCAAGGCTCATCGCGGCCTCTGACCATTGTTTCTTCAGGGCGCCGAAGGCGGGAAGGATCAGCACGGTCATCAACGGTACTTGGAAATAGAGATAGACAAGAGCTAAGCCCCAGAACGACGATAATCGGATGTTATCGCTCAGGTCCCAGCCTGTGCTGTCTCTCAGCATGACGGTGATTGAACCCTGCGCTCCGACTGCTGCGATGAAAGCGAACGCGAGAGGAACTCCGCCCATCTGTGAGGCCAAAGCGGAGAACGACAGGACCAGGCTACGTAGCCACCTGGGACGGTCAGCTGTTACGAGAGCCCACGCGAGCACGAGCCCAAGGATGCCCCCCGCGACAGCCGTCACGACAGAAAGATTGATAGTGCTGGCAAAAGCATCCACGTATTGAGGGGCGAAGAGCTTTCCGATGGCGTCAAACGAGAACGAGCCCTTGGGGGTAAGGCTCGTCCATACGTTCACCACGATTGGCGCGACGAGGAAGACCCCCACAAAGGCCAGAAACGGCAGAAGACCGAGCCAATCGATCAGCCTCGACAGGTTCCGGGGCCGCCGCCCAGCCTTCTCGGCTGGGGCGGCGGTCGGTTGGGCAGAGGGCTGGGCCTCTGCCGAGGCGATATCAGACGGACTGTCGGATACCGTTGTCACTTGATTTGAACCTTCTGGGCCCAGTTTTCGGCGATTTTCTCGTTGGCCTGTGCCCCCTGATCGATGGTGGGGAAAGAAATCTTATCGAGGATGTCCGCGTCCGGCAGCATCGAGAGCGCCTTATCGCTGAGCTTGCCAGCGTCTTTGAGCTCCTGGTAACGAGCGGGAACTGCGCCGCCGAGGGCATATTGTTCCGAGCCTTCGTCGCTGGTGAGCCAATCCACCCACAGACGGCCAGCATTGGGCTGGGGGCTGTTAACGGTCACGGGCTGAGCGTAGTAATTTCCATAGACTCCGTCGCTCGGGACGATCATCTCGAAGTTGATACCCGATTGCTCAATTTGATCTTTCGCGCCGATCAGGTTGTAGTTCCAATCGAAAACAACCGCAGCCTCGCCCGTGCTGAGAGCAGCGGCGGGCGAAGTGATATTGACAAGGTTGCCCGAGTCCGCGAGCTTCTGGAAGTAATCGATGCCCGGCTCGATATCGTCTAGGCTTCCACCGTTTGCCAACGACGCTGCCATCACTGTCGCGATAGAGGACGCGCCCTTACGAGGGTCACCCGGAAGCGCAATTTTTCCCTTGTACTTCGGGTCGAGCAAATCCTTAAACGTTTTCGGGGCATCCACCATATCTGTGTTGACGCCCATACTGATCACGCCGTAGTACGCGCCGACCCACATGCCGTCAGGATCCTTAAGCTCCGTAGGGATCTTCTCGAAGTTGCTCGGCTTATACGCCTCGATGAGCCCCTGGTCGATAGCTGGGGTCGTGAATGAGTAGCCGATGTCAAGGACATCAGGCTGGGTGGCCTGGCCCTTGAGCGTCTTTACTGATTGCAGTTCCTCAGCGCTTGAGGCATCTGGGCTCGCAACATCGATTTTCACCCCGTACTTTTCCTCGAACTCGGCAAAGTGGCCCTTGTAGTTGGCCCAATCGTCAGGTACAGCAATGAGCTGAACCCTTCCCTCTTCTTTGGCATTCGCCGTGATCTCTTCGAGATTAGCGCCGACCGCCGAGTTGCTACCGTCGGAGGACTCGGTTGTCGAGCCGCTGCACGCGCTGAGCGTGAGCGAAAAAGCCAGGGCTGCAGCAGCCGCTGTTACTAGTTTCTTGGTGAGCATTCTTTCTCCAGTGTCTGCGGGAGGACTGAGCCCACCCGATCGACACAAGAATCACACTCGATTTCAACCGGGAAGCAACTGGGAAGTATCTGGCGAATAGACGCAGGGTAAACAATGGGTTGGAACAGCCATCGACTTCAGCTGCGTCAAGCAGCCGAATAGTCTCTCCGCCGAAGCGCCTATCGATCGAATCGCCCTGCTAGCAAGGCATGCAGCAGGGGCAAGACCGAAGCGCCTATCAACACCGTGCCAAAGGTGGGGTCGTCCGCACGGACAATCGCCCCGGCGATGAGCAACGCGCCGAAGAGCGTCGCCGAAACTATCCTTCGTGCTGTTCGTTCGAGCCGCGCGACCCGGCGTTCGAGGCGTGGGGTGTTGACCGCGATAGTGCCGTCCTCGATGCGGGTGACCAGGGCATCCATTCGCTTGGGGAGCCGCCACGCGATCCCCGCAATCTCGAGGGCCTGCTTTCCGATGTCCTTCACTACGTTTCCGCGTTCGTCGCGCAACAGCTGCGACGCATAAGGTTCGACGGAATCCCAGAGGTTGAAGGCCGGATTAAGTGCGCTGCACACCCCCGAGACCAGTGACATCGCTCTGAGGATCAGGAGGAAGTTTTCGGGGAGTTGGAACGGCAAAGAGCGCACGACATCCCCAAATTGAATAGCGAAGTCCCGGAACTCGCGCGGGTCAACCTCTTTGAGCTCGGCGAAACCCATGCCGCCGAAGCGGGCGAAGAGCTGCGTCATGGCCTGTTCAAGCTCGGTGGTCTCGGCCGAGGGGAGTAGCACGCCCACATCTTGTATTCCGTTGACCAGGCCCTTGCCATCGCGTGAGGCCGCGGCGATCAGTAGCTTGCGCAGGCCGCTGCGAGTGCCTGCTGGGACGTGGCCCATCATCCCGAAATCGATGAAGGTCAGCTTCCAGGGGCGCTCGGACTCCGGGTCGGTAGCCGGCGTCACAAAGATGTTGCCGGGGTGCGGGTCCGCGTGGAAGAAACCGTTCGTGAAGAGCTGGTCGAACATCACCTCCGCGAAGACGGGTGCGACGTCTGCCGGGTCGATGCCGGCCGCGCGTAGGGCATGGGTGTCTGTTATCTTGATTGCGGTGACGTCCTCGAGAGTGAGGATGCGCCTCGTGCTTCGTTCCCACACAATACGTGGTACCTCCACGCGGTGATCGCCCGCGAAATCTTCGGCGAAGCGTTCGGAATTTGCCGCTTCGTTGAGATAATCGATCTCTTCGAGGCTTGTCTGCGCGAACTCCTCAACGAGCGACGGCATGTCGACGCGGCGTGAGACGATTCGCACGCGGCTAAGCCATCCGCCGACCTTGCGCAGCGCGGCGAGATCAACGGCTACGATCTGGTCGATGCCGGGTCGCTGTACTTTGAGTACGACCGCGCTGAGGCCGGTGTCTTCGGCATCCTGCTGCGTGAGCGTTGCCCTGTGCGCCTGACCGAGCGAGGCCGCGGCGATCGGCGTTTCGTCTACCGTGGCGAACGCCATGTCGAGTGGCATTCCCAGTTCCTGCTCGGCCAGCGCGCGAATCGCGGGGAAGTCAACCGGGGGAACCTCGTCTTGCAGGCCCTCGAGTTCCGCCGTGATCTCGGGCGGCAGCACGTCGAGCCTCGACGACATGTACTGGCCGACCTTGATCATCAACCCGCCCAGGTCTATCGCGAGAACGTGAAACCGTTGCGCGAAGCGACGCATTCGCTTCGATCGGCTGCGTTCAGCTAATCTCGCGAGCCCGATGCGGGGTAGAAGAATCTCAAACCACCAGGTGACGGCGAGGTTCCATCCGGCAAATCGTAGGATGCGGCGGTAACGGGCACGGGAATCTCCTGCGCCGGGTATCGATTCTTCTCGATCCCGACGAACCGACGGCACCCGCGTCAATCCTGGGCGAGGATCGAGTAGATCCTGCGGCGCGTCTCGTCGAGCGCATCCACGGCCTGCTTGATCTGCTCGGGTGAACCCGTGCGGCCGACCTGTGACACTGCCTGGGCAAGTTCAACGCCGGCCTTGGGCAGGGCGCTTCGCCCGGTTGGGTGGTGGTGAGTGTCGCTGGCTTCCCAGGGGGCCTGTTCGGCTGCTTCGGCCTCTTCGCGGCCGGTCTCCGTGAGGGTGTAGGTCTTGCGGCCGTTTGCCTCTTCCGTCGCGAGTTCCTCGACGCCGATGAGGCCCTCGTCGGTGAGTAGCTGCAGCGTGGGGTAGACCGAGCCCGGGCTGGGCTTCCAGCTGCCGCCGCTGCGCTTCTCGATTTCGCGGATGATCTGGTAGCCATGCATCGGCTGCTCGGCTAACAGCGCCAAGACAGCCGCGCGCACGTCGCCACGGCCCATGCGGGAGCCGGCGCGCTTCTCGAAGTTGGAGCGAAGCTGCTCCATGACCTGCCACATGCTATCGGTGGGGTTGCCCATACTGAACCCGCCGGATGGGAATGAACTGCTCATGATGACCTCCTGGGTGATGCGGTGGATGATGCTTGCGTGTCGTCCCCGTACCGAGCGATACGTAAACGATACTTAACGATACATCGTTACTAGAGTGAGCGATAGTTTTTCAGTAAATTGTGAGGTTGACTCGATCTGGTTTGATAGTGTCCAAATATATTTGGAAGCAGATAGCTTTCGTCGCATTTGATCGGGCGGTTATGAATAAACGCGGTTTTTCCAGAGGGCAAACGGTTGCGCAGCTTGGGTTTTTTGCCGTTGGGATCGGTGCGTTTAGTTTTATTCTTCTTGTGCTGTACGGGCTTTTTTCGGATCGGAATTTTGTTGTAGCCGGATTTGTATACTCGTACGTGTTTTTGTCGTTTGCGACGATAACAGTTCTTATGCCGGTGTTCTTCTATCGTTCGTCTCGGCTCAACAACTATGAGCGTCGGAGCCCGATGCACCGGGGGCTACGCCGCGCTGCTCTTGGCGCGCTGATCCTCGCCTCGTGGTATCTGCTGATATACATGTTTCTGTATGGGCTAAATCCGCTTCGAAATGACTACTCCAGCGAGTCGTGTCTTTTCCTGCTTCCTAGCGGTGCTGACAGAGTGCAGATTAACTTCAGCACTATTCTCACGACCCTGTGTATTGATGAAAACAACCCCGGTACTTTTGCGTTTACCTACCCGGGGAAGACGCTTGTGAGCGTTATTCTGTTGCTTACGGCATCCGTTCTCGTGATCCAGGGGCTCATCGTCGGCGTGCGCGGTTATCGCAAGCAACTCGGTCGGCAGCTGCCACCAGACACGCACGAAGGCGCATAAGTCGCCGCGTATCTCCAGTAACCGGACGATTCGGGTGCGCGTGGAACATCGTGCGTTGGGTCGGCCCATGTCACAGGTTCCCGGCCTAAGCAGCAGGTTGGGCCGACGCGTGAGACTTGGGCCGACGCGGGTAAGTTTGAGCCGGAAGCCGGAAGCCGGAAGCCGGAAGCTGGGAGCCGGAAGCCGGAAGCCGCGGCGGTGGGTCCCACTCGGCATTACAGCTTGCGCAGCAGCACCTTCTGCACCGTGTGGTCGGCGTCCTTGCGGAGGATGAGGCTGGCGCGCTGGCGGGTGGGGCGCACGTTCTCGATCAGGTTGGGCTCGTTGATGTTCTTCCAGTACTCCCCGGCGAGGGCTCGCGCCTGGTCCTCATTGAGATCCGCGAAGCGGCGAAAGTACGAGGTCGGGTCGGTGAAGGCGCCCTTTTGCAGGGTAAGGAAGCGTTCTTCGTACCATCGGGCGATATCGGATGTGCGGGCATCCACGTAAATCGAGAAGTCAAACAGGTCGCTCACGGCCAACGGATGATCCGTGCTCGCCGGTTGCAAAACATTGAGGCCTTCGACGATAAGGATGTCCGGCCGCCGAACGGTAACGTGGGCAGACGGCATGATGTCGTAGACCAGGTGCGAGTAAAAGGGCGCCCGGACCTCCGCCGCTCCACTCTTGACCTGGCTGACGAAGGTGAGCAGCGCCCGGCGGTCATACGACTCCGGGAAACCCTTGCGATGCGAAATCCCCCTGCGCTCGAGTTCCTCGTTCGTGTACAGAAAGCCGTCCGTTGTGACCAGTTCTACCCGCGGTGTATCGTCCCAGCGAGCAAGGAGCTCGCGCAGCAGGCGCGCTATCGTCGATTTTCCAACAGCGACGGACCCCGCGATGCCGATCACAAATGGCGAAGGCTGAGAATCTTCTCCCAGAAAGCTATTGGCCTTAGCCGTGAGCTGGCGGTTACCCGCCGCATAGATATTGATGAGCCGACTCAGCGGGCGATAAACCTCGTTGATCTCAGTCATATCAAGGGGTTCACCCAGCCCGCGCAGCTGAACGATCTCTCTCTCGGACAGAGGGAACGGGGTCGACGGCGCAAGAGCCGCCCACTTTTTGCGGTCAATTTCGGTAAAGGGGTTGGCGAGATCTCCTCGCATACCGCGCGTCGCATCAGTCATCGATAACCAATAGTGCCACTAAACTGGAGTCTATGTGTGGAATCGTAGGATATGCCGGACCAAATAACACCCTTGACATACTCATGGGCGGGTTGAAACGCCTCGAATACAGGGGATACGACTCTGCCGGGGTCGCTGTCGTAACAGCGGATGGCGCGATCGCATCGCGCAAGCGTGCAGGCAAGCTCGCCGTTCTGGCTGGAGATCTCGCCGAGACGCCCCTAGCCGCTGGCGCTACGGGCATCGGACATACTCGCTGGGCAACGCACGGCGGGCCTACCGATGTGAACGCTCATCCTCACCTGGCCGATGGAGGCAAGCTTGCCGTCATCCACAATGGAATCGTCGAAAACTTTGCCCCGCTCAAAGACGAGCTGCTGGCACAGGGATACACCTTTGAAAGCGAGACCGACACAGAGGTCGTCGCCGTCGAGTTGGGCCGCGCGTATCGTGAGCTCGGTAGCCTCGAAGAAGCATTCCGCACTGTGGTGAAGCGCCTCGAAGGAACCTTCACCCTCCTCGCCATCCATAGCGACGAGCCAGGCGTTGTCGTCGCCGCCCGTCACAACTCCCCGCTCGTGATCGGCATTGGCAACGGCGAAAACTTCCTCGGGTCAGACGTGGCCGCATTCGTCGAGCACACTCGTCAGGCCGCCGCTATCGGCGAAGACAATATTGCCGTTATCACGGCAGATTCCATAGTCGTAACTGATTTCGACGGCGCTCCCTCCGAGGTGCATCCGTTCGAGGTTGAGTGGGATGCCAGCTCATCCGACAAGGGTGGATGGTCAAGCTTCATGGCCAAGGAAATCGCAGATCAGCCCGAGGCCATCGCGAACACCCTCCGCGGGCGCATCCACGACGGAACCGTCACGATCCCCGAACTCGCCGGACTCGGCGACGATATCCTGCGCGACATCGACCGCATCGTCATCGTGGCCTGCGGAACGGCGGCCTATGCAGCATCCGTCGCAAAATATGCCATCGAGCAGTGGTCCCGCGTGCCCGTAGCCGTTGAGCTCAGCCACGAGTTCCGCTACATGAACCCCGTGCTCACCGAACGCACGCTCCTCATCTCAGTGAGCCAATCCGGCGAGACCATGGACACGCTCATGGCCGTGAAATACGCCCGCGAGTTCGGCGTAAAAACCCTGTCCGTCTGTAACACCCAGAGCGCGACCATCCCCCGCGAATCTGACGGCGTGATCTACACCCACGCTGGGCCCGAGGTTGCTGTCGCCTCAACAAAGGCTTTCGTCGCCCAGATCGTTGCTCTCTACCTATTTGGACTACACCTGGCTCGAGTTCGCGGTACGCTGAGCCACGAAGAACTGGTTGAAGCCACCGCTGAACTCAGCGAGGTTCCCGAGAAGCTTGCAGAGGTGCTCACCGTCGCAGAAAGCGTACGCACTCTCGCCTACTGGATGGCCGACACCCGCTCCGTGCTCTTCCTCGGCCGCCACGTTGGCTACCCCATTGCGCTCGAGGGTGCCCTCAAGCTCAAGGAAATCTCCTACATCCATGCCGAGGGCTTTGCCGCCGGCGAGCTCAAGCACGGGCCCATCGCGCTGATCGAACCCGGCCAGCCCGTGTTCGTGGTCGTGCCCAGCCCTCGCGGATCCGGAACCATGCACTCCAAGGTCGTATCGAACATCCAGGAGATCCGCGCTCGCGGTGCCCGCGTGATCGCAATCGCTGAGAAGGGCGACGCCGCCGTGCTGCCATTCGCCGACGAGGTCATCCCGATCCCCCTCGCCGCACCCCTGATCCAGCCACTCCTGGCAGTCGTTCCGCTCCAACTTTTTGCCCTCGAACTCTCCACCGCAAAGGGACTCGACGTCGACCAGCCTCGCAACCTTGCGAAATCGGTCACGGTAGAGTAACCCGTCAGACCTCGTACGCATGATTGTAGGCATCGGTGTAGACACCGTAGACGTGGCGCGTTTCGAACGCTCGCTGCAGCGAACGCCGCAGCTATCAACCCGCCTCTTCGCAGAGTCGGAGTTGGGCCTCGCCCTACCCTCCCTCGCCGCGCGCTTTGCTGCGAAAGAGGCCCTCGTGAAGGCGCTCGGAGGTTCGCGAAGCCTCAACTGGCAAGACATGATCGTGCCGCAGACGAACGGTTCCCGACCCGAATTTTCGAGAACGGATGCTCTGACCGAAGTTCTCGATCACCTCGCCGTCTCCTCCGTGCACCTCTCGCTGACCCACGACGCGGGTGTTGCCACCGCGTTCGTGGTGCTTGAGGGCTGTTCCCAACAGCCGAACGCACGGGGGAACGCGCTGGGGAACGCGCTGGGGAACGCGCTGGGGAACGCCTCGGGAATTACTGAGGGGACCCCCGCGTGAACGCAGTCGGCGTCAGACGAGCACTTATCGACAGGGGAGCAATCCGCCACAACGTCGCAGCGCTCCGAGCTATGCTGCCCGGGCGCGAGGTCATGGCCGTCATCAAAGCCAACGCATACGGCCACGGGGCTGTAGAAACTGCCCGCGCCGCCCTGGAGGGTGGTGCGACGTGGCTAGGCGTTTCGGATCTGGACGAGGCTGTGGAGCTGCGGGGGGCGGGCATCCGCTCATCGATCCTCTGCTGGATTCACGGGCCAGCCAGCGACTTCGCGCTCGCCGTCGCTCACGGGATTGACCTCGGGGTGAACTCTTTACAGCAGCTTGAAGAGATCGCGGAAGCGTCTCGCGGGAGAGAAGCGGGGGTGCCTCGGGCCTCAGTCCACCTCAAGTTTGACACCGGCCTTAGCCGAAACGGGCTGCCAGCGGATCAGGCGGCGGCGCTGTTGACCCGCGCCCGAGAGTTGGAACTCGCCGGGGATCTTCGCGTCACCGGCCTCTTTAGCCACCTGTCAAACGCGTCGCGCGTTGACGACCACGAGGCAATCGACAGGTTTAGTGCCCTGGTCGAAGAAGCTGCCTCGCTCGGGATAACGCCTCAGCTGACCCACATCGCGGCGTCGGCGGCGTCCCTGCGCTACCCGGACCTGCCCTTCACCATGGTTCGGATCGGGTTGATGATCTACGGGCTCTCGCCCCTCCCAGAGTTTAGCCCCGCTGAGCTCGGACTCAGGCCCGCCATGCGCGTCGAAAGCCGAGTACTGAACGTCAAACGGGTTCCCAAGGGCACCGGCGTGTCCTACGACTATACGTATCGAACGGACGCTGAGACCACCGTCGTACTTGTCGGCATAGGGTATGCGGACGGGATTCCGCGCTCCGCATCGAACTCCGCCTTCGTCTCTATCGGAGGCAAGAGCTACCGGATATCTGGCCGGGTCGCGATGGACCAATTTGTGGTGGATATTGGCGATGACGAGGCATCCGTTGGTGATGTCGTCGTGATCTTTGGTGACCCGCTCGATGGTGTTCCCAGCGCAGAGGATTTCGCTGACGGATGCGGGACCATCAATTACGAGGTCATCACGCGTATCGGCCGTCGCGTCGAGCGGGTGTATCTAGACTCATGAGCGTCGTTGTACGTGTGGCTGATCCGGAACGGATGCACGAACTCGGGCTCGTCCTCGGCGCGCAACTTCGCGCCGGTGACCTCGTCGCCCTGACCGGGCCTCTCGGCGCGGGGAAGACTACGCTGACCCGGGGGATTGGTGAAGCGTTAGGCGTTCGCGGGCCCGTGACGAGCCCGACGTTTGTGCTGGCGCGCACGCATCCGTCTCTTGTGGGAGGCCCCGCGCTCGTGCATGTGGATGCGTATCGATTAGCGAGCGCCGTTGAACTTGACGATCTTGATATTGACTTTGACCGTTCCGTAGTTGTCGTCGAATGGGGTGCCGGCATGCTGGACGGGATCTCGGACTCGCTGCTGGAGATCGTGATCGAACGGCCCACGGGTGCTGGGGGTGACTCGGGCGCTGGCTCTCACTCGGCCGGCGCTGAAGACGTCGAACCCGACGAACTTTTCGAACCCGTCGAACTTGACGAACTTATCGAACCGCGTACCGTAACGCTCACGGCGGCGGGCCCGCGTTGGGTCGGCGGAGTTCTGACCGAATCCATTCGCTAGCATCGTGTGGTTTCTGCCGAAACGATGCGATTTCTCATGGCCTGCTTGACAGCATGCGTCGCCTTCGCACTGTAGCCTTGGACGGTGCTGGTTACTGTTCTCGCGGGTCTTGGTCTCGGGCTTTCTCTGATCGTCGCGATTGGTGCACAAAACATCTTCGTGCTCCGACAGGGAATCAAGGGCGAGCACGTGTTTCCCGTCGTGTTCGTGTGTGCGGCGTCCGATGCCCTGCTGATTCTTCTGGGGATTCTCGGTATCGGGATCGTCATCGAGCAGTTACCGATCTTGATTACGGTGATCAGATGGGCGGGAGCGGCCTTTCTCCTGACCTACGCGTTTCTTGCCGCGCGTCGAGCTTGGGCGGGCGAGCGGCTTGCAGACGATATGACGGCGCCCTCAGGGTCGCTTCGGACAACCGTTATCACGGTTCTGGCGTTGACCTGGCTGAATCCTCACGTATACCTTGACACTGTGCTCCTGCTCGGGGGGATCGCAAACACTTACGGTCCTGCGGGTAAGTGGCTCTTCGGCCTTGGGGCTGTGCTTGCGAGCGCGCTGTGGTTTACCGTGGTTGGTTATGGCGCGCGCTATTTGCGGCCCCTCTTCTCGAAGCCCATTGCGTGGCGTGTCCTCGACAGCATCATCGCGGTGACGATGGCGTTCCTTGCCGTGATGCTGGTGCTGCCTACGCTCGGGCTCGGATAAACCTCGCTTAGTCTCGCTGCTGTCGGGTTCGTTGATGTCGAGTTCGGAGAGGGGAGTTAGCGAGCTGTCAGCATTTCTCGCAGCGATAGTGGCTTGCTTCCGGTGATAATCTCGACATCATCGCTCACACGGTCGAGTTCTCCATTCGCAATTGCGGTGTAGGTGGTGACCCACGAGTCATACTCCCAATCTTCAGCGGGCCACACTCGACGTGACTCGTACGCCTCCGACACCGTCTCATTATGGAAAGTCACGGTTTCGCCGCTGGTCTCGGTAAGGATCTGCGCGATCTCAACCATGGTGAGAGCCTCTGGACCGGTGAGAGTGTACGTTTTGTTGACGTGCAATTCGGGGGAGATGAGTACCGTTGCTGCGGAGCGAGCCACATCTTCGCGTGCAACAGCTGAGAGCTTCCCCTCGCCGGCGGGTCCTTTGATTACGCCATTTTCGACAAAGTTGGGAAGAAAGTTAGAGTAGAAGTTATAGCGCAGAATCGTGAAGTTCAGTCCGGATGCGCGGAGGTATTGTTCCGTCTCATAGTGGTCGTGCGCGAGGGTGAACGTGGACTCTGGTGAAGCATCCATAAACGAGGTATACACGAGGTGATCGACCCCTGCTTCGACCGCCGCGTCGATGAGACCTCTATGCTGACCGATCCGTTGGGGACCCTCTTTGAGGGATACCATGAAGAGGGTTTTTGCCCCCGAGAGCGCCTGGACGGCAAGTTCCCTGTTCGCATAGTCAAACGCGACGGGAACTGCCCGGTCAAGCTGAGGCGCGCGACTGGGCGTTCGAACGAGGAGTCTCTGATCGTGATTCTTATCGGCGAGGAAACCAGCGACGAGGCCGCCGATCACCCCGGTTGAGCCGGTAACAGCTGTGGTGGGGAGTGCTGAAGTCATAATGTTCCTTTATGGGAGCGAGTGAACTGATCACGCTGAGGTAAGCGCGGGCGACCGAAACATCATAGCTGAACTTTCTGCGGGCTGGCTTTCTGCGGGCGGATTTTGGCCCGGCCCAAGCTGCCGGTTCCCGGCCCAAGCCGCAGATTGGGCCGGGGAGCGTAACTTGGGCCGGGGAGCGTAACTTGGGCCGGGGAGCGTAACTTGGGCCTGGCGCGCGGAGTATGGGGGGCAGTTTCTAGTGGTCGATGCAACGCAACCATTACGCTGCCAACAGCAGCTTA
>JBBAQX010000007.1:0-110285 GCA_040400085.1 Lysinibacter sp.
AGCGTATTTGCGATCAACGCGCTGAGTCCCTCAGCGCAAAGCGAGAGCGTTCTACCCGGGAATCTTCCTGCAGACACCGCCGTTCCGGAGCTGTCGCCAAGCGCGCCAACGCCAACGCCAGGGCTCACGGCTCGCATAATCTCTGATAGCGAAGGAATCTTCTTTCCAGTTATACGTGGCACTGGTGCTCCCGGAGCAACCGTGACCATCGGACAAGCGGATACAGCGCTCTCTCGTGTGACCATAGATTCTCAAGGAAGCTGGAGCACCGGACAGCTCTCAGATAGCAGTATCGAGGGAACCCTCAGCCTGAGGGAGCAGTCGCGAGATGGAGCGGCGGTGCGAGAATCCTCACTCAATTACCGCATTCAAACACCAAGCATCTCGGCTACGCTCGCTACCGATAGCACCGTCATCGTGGTGAAGGTCGTCGGTGTTCCCGGCGCGCCCGTCCACGTGACCTCCGGTAACGGCGGAGTTTTCTCATCTCTGGCTGCCGTTGTCCTTGATGCGAATGGTGTGTGGAGCTCCTCGTTTGACGTTGGTCCGGGCGGCTCCCCGCAAGAGCTCAGCGTGCGATATGCGGCAGGGAACCGGTTCGGTCCGAGCGTAACGGTCGTGCCAAGTACAGGCTATACGGCGGGCTAGAGCCCGCCGCATAGCCTAGAGCGCACGCGAAGCGCCAGCGCCCGCCGTCACCGCAAAGATATGTGGCTGGGCGAAGCCTTCCCTGGCGAATGCCGTGAGCACGGCATCCGTTATCGAGGCGCGTAAGGCCGACGGGATGATCGCGATTGCGGCCCCGCCAAAGCCGCCGCCCGTCATTCGTGAACCGATAGCGCCTGCTTGTCTGCTCTCCGTCACCGCGAGGTCAAGCTCGGGAATCGAGATCTCGAAATCGTCGCGCATGGAAAGGTGCGAGGCATCCAGCAGGGGTCCGATCGCGGCTGCGCCTTCGGTGTTGAGTAGCTTGACCGTGTCAAGCACCCGCTGGTTTTCGGTGACGACGTGGCGAACCCTGCGGAAGGTCTCGTCGTCGAGAACGGTCGAGGCCTGTTGCAGGTCATCGACGCTCACATCGCGGAGGCTTGTGTGCCCCAGAGCCTCCGCGCCCCGTTCGCAGGATGCCCGGCGCGAGGCATAACCGCCGGTCGAATGCGCGTGGCTCACAGTGGTATCGATCACGAGAACCTCGAGACCTGACTCCGCGAGACCCAACGGAACGGCTGAAGATTCGAGGGACCGGCAGTCGAGGAATACCGCGTGGTCGGTCTGTCCCAGCAGGGAAGCCGACTGATCCATAATTCCCGTCGGGGCACCGACCGCAACGTTTTCGGCACGCTGGCCGATCCGTGCCAACGTGCGCCTGTCGAGCCCGAGGTTCCACAAATCATTGAGAGCAACTGCCGTGGCGCACTCGATGGCTGCCGACGACGAGAGACCAGCGCCCACCGGGACATCGCTCTCGAGGTGCAAGTCAAAGCCGGGCAATGTTGCCAAGCTTGCGTCGTGTCCGGTCTGCTGGAGGTGCTCGCCGATTGCCCACGCCACCCCGAGTGGGTAGGCTGACCATCCGCTGAGCTGATCGGCCGTGAGAGTGCCGAGATCGATTGCGGATGCCGCGCTTGGCTCGTTCTCCGCTGTTCCGTTTACTGATGTTCCGTTTGCTGCTGCCGCGTATCCGCTGGTGACGTTTGCGATGCCGTCGGATCGCAGGCTGATCGCCGCCCACGTGTGTCGGTCGATAGCGAAGGGGAGCACGAAGCCCTCGTTATAGTCCGTGTGCTCGCCGATGAGATTCACCCGGCCGGGGGCCGCCCATACACCGTCGGGGGTGCGGCCGGTGATCTCCTCGAAGCGAGCTGCTGCGAAGGCGGCGCTGGGGGTGTCTCTGGTCATTTCTGTGTGCCTTCCGTGCTGGGGGAGTCATGATCAACGCGCTCAAGCGCATCGCGAATCTGCGCCGCAGTCGCCTCGGGGGCAACGTCGCCGATCCACGCGCCCATTGCGGCCTCAGAGCCCGCGAGAAACTTGAGTTTATCGCGGGTGCGCCGCGGCGAGGTGATCTGCATCATCAGACGGATATCGTCCCGGTGTGTATCCGTCGGAGCCTGATGCCACGCCGCGATATAGGGAGTCGGCGAGTCATACACCAAATCGAGTGCTCGCAAGATGCGGAGGTAGATAGAGGCCAACTCGTCGCGTTCGGCAAGCGTGGTCTCCGCCAGGTCGGGCACGTGGCGATGCGGCAACAAGTGCACCTCGAGGGGCCAACGTGCGGCGAAGGGGACGAAGGCGCTCCAGTGTTCGCCCGTGACGAGCATCCGTTCGCTTGATTGCTCAAATGCCAGGATGTCTGCGAAGAGAGTAGGGCCGTACGATTCGACCGAGTCGATCAGGCGCTGGGTGCGCGGCGTGATGTATGGGTAGGCGTAGATCTGGCCGTGCGGGTGGTGCAGCGTGACGCCGATGGCCTCGCCACGGTTTTCGAAGGGGAAGACCTGCTTCACGCCCGGGATCGCCGAGAGCGCTGCCGTGCGGGAGGCCCATGCCTCCACTACCGTGCGCGCCCGGGTCGGGCTGAGCGACCCGAAGGCGCCCGTGTGGGCGGGGCTAAAGGCAACGACCTCGCAGCGGCCAAGTGAGGGGCGCTTCTGGCCGAGTGCGATGGTCTCAAGGCCTTGCAGCTCGTTAGCCGCTTCTTCTGCGGTCTCAGCTCGGCGTGGGCCGAATGACGGCGAACGGTTCTCGAACACGGCAACGTCGTAGTTGTCCGGGATCTCGGAGGGGTTGGTTGCCGACGCCGGGGCCAGGGGGTCCTGATCGGCCGGAGGGAGGAAGACGCGATTCTGCCTGGCCTCCGCGATGGACACCCAGTCGCCCGTGAGCGGATCCAGGCGCATCGTGGCGGTTGCTGGGCGGGGGTCGAGGGTGCGGGCATCCGTCAATCGGGTGCCCTGCAGTTGCGTGTCGCGGTCGTCGAAGTAGATGATGTCGCGGCCGTCACTCAGCGTGTCCGCGTGAGTACGGATCGTCGGGTCTGCGGTGAAAGGGGTTGTAGGCATGTGATAAAAATACTATTTTCGTATTGAAAAGTAAAGCAAAGGAAACTAAAGTTAGGGGCATGTCCAAGGAAGCCGTACCATCCGACCTTCGCCGCGAGAAAATTCGCGAGATGCTCCTTGCGAGCGAATACGTCAAGGTGCTCGACATCAGCGACGAATTCGGAGTGACCACCGTCACCGCCAGGGGAGACCTGGAGCAGCTTGCGCGCGAAGGATACGCGCGGCGCGTCCACGGGGGAGCCGTAGCGCTGCGTTCCTCAGACCCAGAGCGCCCCGTCGAAGCCACCATTGACACGGAACGCGAAGCAAAAAAGGAGATCGCGGCAGAGGCGGCTCAGCTCGTGAAGCCCGGCCAGACCGTGATCATCGACGTCGGATCCACCGCGCTCGCCCTCGCGCAGGCACTCGTGCGTCGGACCGAGCTCAGCGACGTCACTGTGATCACGAACGGGCTGAGCATCGCGTTGGAACTCGAGAAAGCGCATCCCCGATTGAGCGTCATCGTCACGGGTGGGATGCTTCGGCCCCTGCAGCACTCTCTCGTGCAGCCCCTCGCGCTGGACATCTTTGAACGTATCAACGCCGATATCGCGTTTATCGGCTGCAACGGCGTGCATCCGACGCGGGGCGTCACCAATATAAACCTGCCCGAGGTCGAGGTGAAGAGGGCGATGATGGCGGCCAGCGCATCCTCCATCGTGCTCGCCGATTCCACCAAACTCGACAGGGTAAGCCTCGGAACGATCGCAGCGGTTGGCGCCTTCGACACGCTCATCACCGACTCCGGCACGACGCAGGATGTTATTGATCGGCTGACCGAGGCTGGGTTGCCCTGCGTCATCTGCGACACCACCATTACTCACGACAGAAAAGAGAAACCATGACCTGGCTCATCACCGGCGGTGCCGGCTACATCGGAACGCACGTCGCCCGGGCCTGCGATGAGCACGGCATCCCCACCGTGATTCTCGACGATCTGTCGTCTGGGCACCGCGAATTCGTGCGCGCGGGCGCGGACTTTGTGGAGGGGAGCGTCCTTGATCGAGATCTGCTGCGGCACACGCTCGACAGCCGGAGCGTCGAAGGCGTGATCCACGTCGCGGGCTACAAATACGCCGGCGAATCAGTGAAACGTCCGCTGCATACCTACACGCAGAACGTGACGGGCACACAGGTGCTGCTGGAATCAATGGCGGATGCCGGGGTCGCCAAGATCGTGTTCTCCTCCAGCGCCGCCGTCTACGGCACCCCACACACCGATCTCGTGACGGAAGAGACAACGAAAAATCCCGAGTCTCCCTATGGCGAGTCGAAGCTCATCGGCGAATGGCTGCTGCGCGACCAGGGCGTTGCGACAGGACTGGTGCACACGTCGCTGCGCTACTTCAACGTTGTGGGAACCGGGCATGCAGATGTGGTGGACACGAGCCCACACAACCTGTTCCCGCTGGTGGGAGATGCCCTGCGCGCTGGTCGTACCCCTAAGATTTTCGGCAACGACTATGCCACGCCCGACGGAACCTGCGTGCGCGACTATGTCCACGTCGCCGATCTTGCGGTGTCCCACGTCGCGGCGGCGCGGCGAATGCAGGGTGGAGACCCTGTCCTGCCCGCCTACAATCTAGGCAGTGGAGAAGGTGCATCTGTCGGCGACATCATGCGCACGGCCCGATCGGTCACGGGCATCGACTTCGAGCCAGTGCGTGAGCCGCGCCGGATCGGCGACCCCGACCGTATCGTCGCCTCGGGTGAAGCCGCGGCGCGTGACCTCGATTGGCGGATGCGGCACTCGCTTGACGACATGTTCCGCAGCGATTGGGAGGCTCGGCTAGCTCGATAGCCACACGGCGCCCAGCGCGAGCACCGCGATCAGCGCCCACGAGAGCAGGCCCACCAGCAGAGCGCGGGAGCCTGTTCCTACGAGTTCGCGGAGACGCACGGCCGATCCCAGCCCGAAGAGTGCCATCGCCAGCAGGGCGGTCTGGGCATAGTCCGCCCAGACGAGTGCCACTTCGGGCAGCGGAACAAACGTGCGGATAAGCATCGCCGCGATGAACCCTGCTACGAAGAGGGGAACGATCGGTGGACGCTTGGTCTCTAATCCGCGGTTTTGGGGCTTGCGGCGTTCGATGACGGAGGCGACCGCTACCATTGGGGCCAGCATCAGCACGCGAGTAAGCTTCACGACGATCGCGACGGCCAGAGCCGCCGGACCCGCGATCTGGGCCGTGGCGACGACCTGACCCACGTCGTGCACCCCGGCCCCCACCCAGTGGCCGAATTGCAGATTGCTCAGTCCGAGCGGGTGCCACAGCAGCGGCAATACCAGGATTGCGAGCGTTCCGCACAGCGTGACGAGGGCAACCGGGGTTGCCGTTTCGTGGTCCTTCGCTTTCACGACCCCGCTCATCGCCCCGATGGCGGATGCGCCACAGATTGAAAATCCCGTCGCGATAAAAAGTGGCTGATTTCCCGGCAGCCTCAACAGATGCCCGAGCCACAGTGTCCCGCCGAAGGTGAGCAACACAATCGCTACCGTCGAGGCGATGGTGACCCAGCCGAGCCCCGCGATATCGATCAGGCTCAGTTTGAGGCCCAGCAGCACGATGCCGAGGCGCATGAAGCGCTTGGCCGACAGTGACAGGCCTGGGGCGAGGCTACCCGTTACGCTTCCTCTGAGGGTGGGCAGCTGGCCCACGATAATCCCCAGGGCGACGGCGATCGTCAGCAGGGGGGCGGCGGGGAAAAGCGTGTGGATGCCCCAGGAAGTGAGCGCGGCGGCCGCGGCTAGCGTCACTCCGGGGAGCCAGCGGGGGAAGGGCGAGGCGCTTTCGGTGGAAGTCACTAACTCATTCTCTACGGTTAACGAGGCTCATGCCTAACTCTGAGAAAAATCAGTGTGAGGCATGAGCCTGTGTGGGGGTTTTTAGTCGAAGCTAGCTATTTGCGTTTTCTAAAGTTGACCTCGTCGGAGTATCGCGAGCGTCAGGCCGAGGCCAAGCCCCGCCGATGGATAGATGCGCTAGACACTGGTTTTTGTGCGGGCATAGTGGCGCGCGGATTTCGCACGGGCCCCGCAAGTCTCCATCGAGCACCAGCGTCGAGTGCCATTACGTGAGGTGTCAAGAAAATACAGAACGCAGGCCTCGCCGGCGCAACGCTTAACCCTGTCACCTTGCTGTTCCAGCAGATACAGGAACTCTCGTACCGCTAGCCACGCTGGAAGCCAGCCTTCGTCGGCAGAAATGGCTTCGGTTGGATGGCCGTTGGCCAGCGTCAACCGTATCTGTCCGCGGTCGAGAACGCTATTGATTCGCGCTGCGGCTTCTAGGCTAGCTGGGTTTTCAAGCAAGTCTCGGATCGCGGTACGCGCTTCGATAAGCGGTGTTCTCGTGGCCGGGATGGCTTCAAAACCACTATTGCTGAGCCAGCTGAGGGTGCCCTCGATGGTTTCGAGGTAATCTACCTCTTTCCCGCGGACCGGCATCTTGGTGTTCACCAGATCTAGTGGAAGCGGCTCGCCCTTCGGCACTCTGTTATCCATAATAGAAAATCTTACCTCCGTTTGCATAATAGGTGGAGAGAATATCGTTGTTTTTCGCGAAAAACAACAGCGAGCTTCGTGTTTCCGCCACTGGCGAAATCTAACCTTCTAAATCAATTTAGTAGGTTAGATTCTTATCAAGAGTTCAGAGCAACCAGCTCGACCACAACAGCGTAGAAAAGGAAATGCCTTGAGTAACCTACAGACATCACCGGCAGAAGCCGCAAAATTTTCGACTGTCTATCGCACTGCGACAGTCTCAGGAAGGTCCGTCTTCTACCGAGAGGCAGGCGACCCTATAAAGCCCACGATCGTGCTCCTCCATGGTTTTCCGACGTCTTCTCACATGTTCCGCACGCTTATTGCTGAACTGTCGGATGACTACCATCTCATCGCGCCGGATCACATCGGCTTCGGTTTTTCGGAAATGCCTCAAACGGATGAGTTCGAATACTCGTTTGAAAACCTCACTGCCATCACATTGGGTCTACTCGATCAGCTCAAGCTAGACAAATTCGCGCTTTACGTCATGGATTACGGCGCGCCAATCGCGCTTCGCATTGCTAGCCGCCAGCCAGAACGGGTGACTGCGTTGCTCGTACAATCTGGAAATGCCTACCTCGAAGGATTCACACCTTTCTGGGATCTGCTTTTCGCGCATGCCAAAGATCGTCCTGCGCACGAGGCAGAGGTCAGAAAACTCCTCGAAATTGATGCCACTACCTGGCAGTACACTCATGGCGTTCCCGCCGATCGTCTTGAGCGCATCAGCCCGGATAACTGGACTATCGACCAGGCCCGACTGGATCGGCCGGGGAATAAAGAGATTCAGCTCCAACTATTCTGGGACTACCAGTTCAACCTCAGCGAATACCCAGCATTTCAGGAATACTTGAGGACATTCCAGCCCCCCACATTGATCGCATGGGGTCGCAACGACGAAATCTTCGGTGCTGAGGGTGCGCTTGCGTATCAGCGAGACCTTCCGCAGGCTGAGTTGCATCTTCTCGATGCTGGTCATTTCGCGCTGGAAACACATGGGCCAGAAATTGCGGATCTTATTCGCGACTTCCTTGGTCGTGTCATTAAATAATTAAGCGATAAGGGAGTTTCGTCATGTCTGATATTGCCGTCACCTATGTGGGGGGACCCACGGCGCTCTTAGAGTATGCCGGGGTGCGATTTATTATCGACCCGACTTTCGACCTGCCTCAGGTGTATGCGCCGAGGAAGGGTCTATTTCACACCAAGACGGTCGGCCCGGCCTTGACCGTGTCCGAGCTGGGGCGAGTCGATGCGGCGCTTTTGTCACATCATCATCATCGCGACAATCTCGACATACTTGGGTTAGAGATGATGTTGCAATTGCCGGCGGTAATCAGCACCACCAAAGCTCATGAAGACCTTGGAGACATCGTGGTTGGGCTCGAACCCTGGCAGGAAACGCACCTTTCTGGGGTTTCCATCACCGCGGTGCCAGCGCTGCACGGTCCCCCCGGTTCGGAGAGTAGGGGACCGGTTATCGGTTTTGTCCTCAGGGCAGAAGGCTGTCCTGATGTGTACATTAGTGGAGATAATGCTTCGCTCGACATCGTCAAGAGCGTGCGGGATGCCTTCGGCGTTATCCCGATTTCAGTATTGTTCGCGGGCGCAGCGATGATCCCAACCGTCGACGGACGTCTCACGATGTCAGCATCGGATGCGGTCGTAGCGGCTGAGATCCTAGGCAGCACAACTATTGTCGGATTACATACAGAGGACTGGGTACACCTAACCGAGTCCCGCGACGACCTGAGGCGCGCCTTCGCAGAGGTCGTTGGTTATACTGAAACTCCTCGGGGAGTTCGGGTTCTCCTGAACTAATAGGAGAAGGACTGCTACATGCGGCCTAATCGCCCAGACGAGAGGGGCGGCCCACGATTTGTCGTGAACGGATGGGTCCGTCCCTCTCGGGCTTCAATCAACGGAGTTATTCTAAATGCGGATTACCTTGCACTATGACGCTTTCGATACGACCGCTGCCTGAGTCCTGTTTGTTGTGCCGATCAGCTTGCTGATCCCGATCCATGCATAACCAAGGGCAAGGCTGCCGACAAGTAGTGCTGAGAACGCGTTCTTGAGGCTGTGGAGCACCGTCAGAGTGGTGAGGAGTGCCTCGTTGGTGTTTCCCATGAGGAGGGCCAGCTCGATCACGTTCTCAGTCAAATCGCTGAGGGTGTAGAGGCTCGCGATCATAATTCCTATTGCCGCGATTGCTTTTTTCCCTCCGAATAGCCGGGCCAGGTTTAGGCTGCCGAAGATTCCCAACGCGAGGGCGCTCAGGGGAAGGAGGGCGTCTTGGGTGAGCGTCATGACCGCGTGAACGGTGGAAGCGTTGGGGGAATAGGTATCGATAATTGATTGAACTCGGTCTGTCCCATCGGCTGGCAGCGCTAGCGAAGCCGTCGTACTCAAGGCGTTCGGGGCTCCGTTCAGATCGAGCAGTCCGATCCCGAAGGACTGGGAAAATAATGTCGCGGTGATATTGCTCAGCACGAGAAATGTAATGAACGCGCCGAGGGAAATAAGCGTGTAGAGGTTGAGTTTCTTCATGGCTTTCCTGAGTTATTTGTGACGTACGTTGTCTGTGAAAGTGTTTAGCGGTCGAGGACAGTCGCAACGGCGATGTCCTCGATAAGAGAGTCGTTGTGTGTCCTGGTGAGGAGGTCAAAGGTTCCTGGAGCGGCGAGTTCCGCGAGGAGGAACGGGCGAAGCATCGCGCCGGCGAACATAGTTGCAATGAGGTTCTTGGGGCCTGCGCGAAAGATTCCCTCGTTTTGGCCGCGTTCGACCACCCGCTCAACGAGCTCTATGGGATACGCTGTTCCTACCGGGAGGGTCGGAAGGAAGTTTGGCGTGTTTATCATGGTTGCTACGAAGCTGAATCGATCCAGGCGATAGCGGCTCAGAGTTGCCCTGACAACACGGCGTAGCGTGGTTTCGGCATCCTCTCCATCGACGATGCACTCGTGGAGGATGCGGGTGTAGTCTGCGAGGTTCTCTGAATAGATGTGTCGTGAGAGCTCGTCAATCGAGGAAAAGTGCCGATAGATAGCCGCCTCGGAGAGACCCGATAGCTCGGCGATATCTCGAACGCGCGTGGCAGAGTATCCGTGTCTCGCGAAATTCTCGGTGGCTGCCGCGATGATGTCGTTTTTCCTGCTGGGGCGTGCCATCAGGGTTTCTCGTTTCTCTTAGTGATGCGCGCGCTCGGGATGCGTGTGCTGATAAGGGTTTTTAGGAACGTGCGGTCGTTCTGCGATGCTGGGCTGATCACGCCGCTGGGTGCCTGCCCTGATAGGAGGTTCATTACCGTGGCTGATGCGACAGCCGTCGTAAACTCGTATCCGTCGGCGGCTTCGAGCCAGGCCTCTGCGACTCGGCCGTTACTATAGGTAATTCTTGCCCAGGAACGTGCTGTTACGTCAATCATTTCGGGCTGGGTTGCCCGCCTGTTTGCGATTTCGTGTGATGTGGCACGCCCGACAACTCGGTTTCGTAGTCGTTCGGATCTCATCGAGAGCGATGCAATCGGGAGTATGACCCTCGCTAGTAGCGGAGGTAAAGGAACCGGGACTGAAACCGATATCCGCCTGGCTTTCAGGGCTTGGGGTGCCAGGGCCAGATCGGCGAGGCCCATATCAATGATCGTCTGCGTGCCGGAGTAAGTGTCGACTCGGCGTGCTGTCGACCCTAACGGAGCCCTGCGGTATTTGCCAGACTCCAGCCGAGCGCCGCCGCTAGCTATCGTATGAAGAATGGAGGCGAGCACTCCGGACGAGTTCTCGGAGTCTCCGGTGAAAATACCCATTTCGATAGTGTCGGGATGCTCGTCCCCCTCCAGAAGCATCATCGCGAGGCCCGTAGATGCGACCGTCCCAAACCCGGCCGACGGTAATAGGCTGAGCCCCAGCCGCCGAGCCTCGGAGTCGAGGGCGATGACCTTCTCTGCGGCATTGTATTCGTTGCTGATGTCGACGTAGTGCGCGCCTGCCGCGAGGGCTGCCCGTGCGACGATATCGGCCGTCTCCGTGAACGGGCCGACGGTATTGACCACGGTGTGGACTCCGACAAGTGCGCTAGGTAGATCGCCGAGAGCTGTGATGATGCGATAGTCGGTGTTGGGCTTGGCTTCGACGCTGGCTTTGACCGTGGCTTTGCCCGTGAGAGCTGCGGTCAGTTCGGCACTCAGTGCCTTGAGGGAGATCTCGTTGCGTCCGATGAGGCGAAGCGGGACGCCTTCTGCGGAGAGGGATGCGGCCAGGAGTCGCCCAAGTTTTCCGGTTGCCCCAATAATGGCGACCTCGTGATCGTAAGTGAACATTCACTTACTTTATCAGGCGTGCGAAATGCCCTCAACCTCGTTTGCCCCGTACGGTGGTTTTTCACGGGAAACGCACGGTTTGGGGCAAACGAGACTGCGGAAAGTTGGGCCGAAGCGGGTAACGTGGGCCAGCGTGCTGCACTGACAACCCTAGAACGCCGACAGCCCCGTGAGCTCCCGCCCCAGAATCAGCGTGTGGATCTCGTCGGTGCCCTCATAGGTGCGCACCGATTCGAGATTTGCCAGGTGACGCATCACCGGAAACTCACTCGTGATGCCGTCGCCGCCGAGGATCATACGAGCCTGGGACGCGATGGCGATAGCCTCCCGCACGTTATTGAGCTTGCCGACGCTGACCTGCGCCGGCGTCAACGCCTCCGCATCGTGCAGGCGGCCGAGATGGAGGGCTACGAGCATCCCCTTCTCGTACTCGAGGAACATGTTCGCGAGCTTCTCCTGAATCAGCTGGTTGGCGCCGATAGGCTTCCCGAAGACCTCGCGCGACATGGAACGTGCCACCGCCACCTCGAGGCACGACTTCGCGGCGCCCATGACGCCCCACGCGATCCCGTAACGAGCCTCGGTGAGACAGCTAAAAGGCCCCCGTAGTCCACGCGCGTTTTCCAAGACGGCCGCGGCAGGCAGCCGCACATTATCGAGCCTGACTTCGCACTGGATCGACGCCCGCATCGACAACTTTCCCTCGATGACGGATGCCTCAAACCCTTGCGTCTCTGTCGGCACGATGAACCCCCGCACTCCCTCGTCGGTCTGCGCCCACACGATAGCAACATCGGAGAGCGTGGCCAAACCGATCCAGCGTTTGACCCCCGTGAGTATCCAATCGGAACCATCGCGCACCGCGTGCGTCGTCATTGCCGCGGGGTCGCTGCCGCCCTCCGGCTCCGTGAGCGCGAAGCAGCCGAGCACCTCGCCCGTCGCCATGCGGGGGAGCCACTCACTCTTCTGCGACTCAGAGCCCCAGCGCGAAATTGCGCCCATCGCGAGCGAGCCCTGCACGGAGACGAGGGTGCGCCATCCGCTATCGACCTGCTCCAGCGCGTGACAGACCAGGCCGTACGCCGTGGCGCTTGCCCCCGCGCATCCGTACCCATCGAGGTGCATGCCGAAGAACCCCGTTGCCCCGAGTTCGGCGATGACCTCGCGCCGGAAGTGTTTACGGTCGAAGTCCTCGTCGATGTAGGGCTGCAAATGGGTCTGCGCGAAGCCAACAGCCTTCTCGTACCAGGCCCAATCCTCTGCGGAGACGAGGGCGGAGACGTCGAACGCCCGATCGATGGTGGATGCTGCACTACTCATGATTCTCCTTCAATCGTTTCGTGAGCCAGTCTCGCACGAGCGCGTTGCTCGCGCCGAGCTTCGGCGGGGCTAGGGGGTAACTCGGCGGGGTTGCCGAATAGGTGATCGGGTGGCGAACGGTCGGGATGCGGCGCTCGCCGTCGCCCGCGAGCACAACAGGGTCGAGGCCGAAGCGCTCCGCTGTCTCGATACCCTCGCGGATCGTGTTGACGGGTGCGCAGGGGATACTTTCCGCGGCCAGCGCCTCGAACCAGTGCTCTGTAGTGTGATGCGCGAATTGCCGGATGAGCAACGGGCGCAATTTGTGGCGGTTACGGTTGCGGGCGGGCATCGTCGCGAAGCTCTCGTCTGCTGCGGCCTCGGGGATACCCAGAACCCGGCAGAGTCTCGCGAATTGCCCGTCGTTGCCGACCGCGACCACGAGGGAACCGTCTTTCGTCGGGAATGGTTCGTAGGGGTACAGGCTGGGATGCTCATTGCCCATGCGCGTGGGATTCTCACCGCCCGCGACATAGGCCGAGGTCTGATTCACCATGCCAGAGAGCGCCGAGCTGAGCAGATTGAGTTCGATACGCTGGCCCTCGCCCGTTACAGTTCGGTGATGCAGCGCGCCCAGGATACCGATTGCGGCGTGCAGTCCCGTGATCACGTCGAAAAGAGCGAAACCGGAGCGCAGGGCGTCGCCGTCTGAGTATCCCGTGATCGACATCATGCCTGACATGGCCTGGGCTGAGAGGTCGTAGCCGGGAAACTGGGCTCCCTCCCCAGTGCCGAAGCCGGTGATCGACGCGTAGATCACGTTCGGATTGTCTGCCCTGACCGAGTCGTAGTCAAGGCCGAACCGGTCGAGGCCGCCCGCCTTGAAGTTCTCGATAAAAACATCGGATGTCGTTGCCAATTGGCGAGCAACCTCACGATCGGCATCGTTCTTGAGGTCGAGCGTCAGGGAATGTTTGTTGCGGTTTACGCTGAGGTAGTACGTGGCCTCTTGGGCTGTTTGTGCGTCGTCGGGGGTGCTTGTGTGTGGGGTTCCTGCGTTGGTGTCGCGTGTTGGCGGGGCGTATCCGCGGGTATCATCCCCCGTAGGACCCTCGACCTTTATGACCGTCGCCCCCATATCCCCGAGAAGCATTGTGCAATATGGTCCGGCGAGCACGCGGGTGAAGTCCGCGATCACGATGCCGCTGAGCGGACCGCTGCGGGGAGTATCAAGGGGAGACTCAAGGTGAGCATCAAGGGGAGTCACACCCGCTTGCCCGCCCTGCTCATGACTGGTTCCGGTGCGCGACTTGAGGCTCGGTCTGGCTCCCTGTTCTGCGCTCACGGCGGCTCCTTTGCATGGCTGATGCGTCTTCCCCAGCTTACTCAGTAGGCGACCAAAATTTTGGCAGAGCCTAGTACCGGGCACGGAAAGTCTGGCGAGTGCGGTGTCAAAGCCTAACCCCCGAAATCAGGTGGGGAGAAATCGTGCGATTCCAGGCTCAAATCATGCGATCTGTCCCCATCTGATGAGGCCCGTGCGCAGGAGGGCGCACGTGAGTGGGGCGTACATGACCCTATCTCGTTCGCCTAGAATGACGAGTTTTCCGCGAAAAAACTGTTATTTGTGACGAACGAGAGTCAAATCAGTTGGGCCGAAGCATGAAACTTGGGCCGAGGCGACTACGCAGCGGGACCAGGACCAGTACCAGTACCGGGACCAGCCTCAGGACCAGGACCAGCCTCCGCGTCGTGCGCCGCGATCTCCGCCGCCAACTCGTCGACGACCAGAGTCTCCTTATCGACGAAGTCCGAACGGTAACCCGATCTACCAACGAGGTGCGCAGAAATCGGCTGCGTGAGGTACTGAATAACAAGAACCACGGCAACTCCGGAGGCGACCGGCCAAGAAAGGTTCTGTAGCACAACCGCAAGCATGATGCAGGTGAGCCCTAGGATTTGTGGTTTGGTGCCAGCGTGAAGGCGAGACAAAACATCCGGAAATCGAAGGATGCCTATTCCAGCAGCAACAGAGAGGAACGACCCGAACACGAGCAGCCCGCCCGTAGAAATATCGCGTAGGAGATCCCAGCTCACGGCTCATCCCTTCTCGAGATAAAACGGGTGATGCTGATCGCACCGGTAACCCCGAAAAAGGCAAGAACGACGAGCACCGGCATCGTGTTGGTGTGCTTATTGATGGCCATATCCGCAGCCAACGAGCAGAGCACGATCGCGAGGAGCACATCGGTTGCAACAACCCTGTCCAACGCGGTTGGGCCCACAATAATCCTGATCACGGCGCACACAGCGCCGACCCCCAGGAAGATACCGACGATCACGGCTACGGCGTTCATTCGGCGCTCCTTCCGGCCTGGCGCTCGCTGCGAAGTCGCCTGACCTCTTCGCGGGAACCAAAGGCCATCGTGATCCGGGCCTCAGTAGCCTGCATCTGCCGACGGACTCGCTCAACCTCGGCAGCCGAGGAGACGTCAAGGATGTGGAGGAAAAGCGTGCGTTCCTCTCGGTCGGCCTCAATCACGATTGTGCCGGGAACCAGCGATATTGCCTCCACCGTCCACGTCATGATCAGGTCGTTGCGGGTGTGCAGGTCGAGCCTAATCACCGCGTTACAGGGCGTGTATCTCCAGTTGATTGCGAGCCAAGCGACGTGAACACTCGCCACAAAAACATCGAAGATCATCCGAGTCGAGAACAACAAAAAATGCCAGGGGCTGAACCTGCCGCCGAAATCTACCGGCGGCAGATAAAAGACGCGGCCGACGAAAGCGGCGACCAGGATGCCGGTTGTCACCGTCATCCAGTCAAGCTGTCCCCAGAGCAGCACCCAGATCGTGACGAGTCCAACCTCGAGCACGAGTGCGCCAATGAGGCCGGCTCTCTTTGCGAGAAATTTATCGCTCGCTGCATTCATCGAACCACCTCGTCCCCGAAGACCGCCGTGACATAGTGTGAGTTATCCATAAGGTCAGCAGCGGTGCGTCCTGCGAACTCCATGATGGGCCCCGCGAAAACCGTGAGCATAAGCGTGAGGGCGACCATGACCGTGGTTACGCCGGCCATCAGCTTCGGTGTTGTGCTCTGGACATCACCAATCGTGGCCTCAGGAACCTCTTGCAGGTTCTCGAGCATCGGGCTGGTGTAGCCTTCTAGCTCGTCCTTCGAGCGCCAGAAGGCCATATTCCACACCCGCATGAGCGAATAGAGCGTTAACAGAGAAGTAAGGGCACCGGCGCCTATAACTGTCCAGACGAGCCATCCTCCCTGCTCGCTGCCGGCGAGGAAGAGAGCAACCTTCCCGATAAAACCAGAAAACGGGGGGATGCCGCCTAGATTGAGCGCAGGAATGAAGAAGAGGATCGAGACGAAGGGGGCAGCCCTGAGCAGCCCGGCGAGGCGGTTGATGGAGGTCGTTCCCCCAATTCGTTCGATCAGGCCGGTCACGAGGAAGAGCGTGGTCTGAACCGTGATGTGGTGCACGACGTAATACACCACGGCAGTGTAACCGGCGACGCTTGCCAGGGAGATGCCGAAAATCATGTAGCCGATATGGCTCACGAGCGTAAACGAGAGCAGGCGTTTGATGTCTGCCTGAGCCACAGCGCCGAGGATCCCGATCAGCATTGTGAGCAACCCGATCCACATGAGCGCCGGACTCAGCTGGCCGCCGGGGAAGAGGAGCGTCTCCGTCCGGATAATAGCGTAGATGCCGACCTTTGTGAGCAGCCCGGCGAAGACAGCGGTGACCGGGGCCGGGGCCGTCGGATAGGAGTCTGGCAGCCAGAAAGAAACCGGGTATACCGCGGCTTTCACACCGAAACCGACGAGCAGCGCAAGATGAAGCAGCAGCTGAACATCCGCTGGTAGCTCTGCCAACCGGATCGAGAGCTGGGCTAGGTTTACGGTCCCTGTCGCGCCGTAGATGAGTGCGATGGCAAGCAGGAAGAACACTGACGACACCAGGCTGACGATGATATACGTGGTGCCAGCCCGGATACGAACCCCCGTGCTGCCCAGCGTGAGCAGCACGTAGCTCGCAGAGAGCAGCATCTCGAAACCCACATAGAGGTTGAAAAGATCGCCCGCGATGAAGACGTTGAATAGGCCAGCAGCGAGGACGAGATAGCTCGGGTAAAAGATCGAGACGGGTGTCTCCTGATCTCCGTCGGCGATGCCCTGGCCCACGGAATAGAGCAGCACCGCGAGAATCATGAGCGCCGAGATGAGGAGCATGATGGAGGAGAGCCTGTCGACGACCAAGGTTATGCCCCAGGGCGCTGCCCAGCCTCCCACCTGAACGGTGAGCGTGCCGGATGTATCTACCACGATGAGCAGGGCAATGCTCACGACGAGAGCGAGCGAGAGGATGCCGATGCTCACCAACACCTGGGCGCGCCGGAACCGGCTGAGCACGAGTGTTGCCGCCGATCCCAACAGGGGAAGCGTTACCATGAGCGGAACAAGCCAGGTCACGATCTGCCTCCCTTCTGCGCCATGGTAGCGGGGTTGTTGTCCTCGTCGTCGGAAGCATCAAGGGCATCCTGGATCGCGTCGTCCTCGCCGTGTGATTGTTCGAAGACCTGCGAGCTATCCTCGTCGTCCTCTTCGATATCGCTCGAAACCGTATCGCCGTCCTCGTCGAGCTGGGCGAGCCACCACGACCGATAGATCAGGGCCAAGAGGAACGCGGTTATCCCGAAATTGATCACGATAGCGGTCAGGATGAAGACCTGTGGGATGGAATCGGACATGCCGGCGCTGCTACCGTCGTCGGGAATGATGGGCGCCAATCCTGGGCGGCCGCTCATCAGGAAGATAAAGATGTTCACGCCGTTGCCGACGAGTAGAAACCCGAGAAGGATGCGCGTGAGGTTGCGCTGCATCATCAGGTAGATGCCGACGCTGAACAGGGTGCTGGCTAGGAGCAGCAGGGTTATTGATGCGCTCAACGTGGGACCTCCTGCACCTCGGATTGTGCCTCGGATTGGGCGTCTGCCTGTGCATCGATCTTGGCATCGTCCGCGCCAACATTTTCGTCCAGATGCCTGTCGATTTCCGCGCCCAGACTGCGCAACACGTCGAGAATCAGGCCGATGACGACGAGGTAAACCCCGATATCGAAGACCGTGGTTGTGCCGATACTGATCTTGCCGAACCAGCCCAGGTCGTATTCAAACCACGAGGATTGCAATACGGCGTTGCCAGCGATTAGGGAACTCATCGCCGTCCCTACCGAAAGAATTACGCCGGTGCCGAGGATCTTGCCAGCGTCAATGGGTAGGGCCTCGCCCAGCTCAAAACGCCCACCTGCCAGGTAGCGCGAGACCAGCGCGAGACCCGCGACGAGGCCCCCGGCGAAACCGCCGCCGGGGAGGTTGTGCCCCACGAAGAGTAGATACAGCGACACGATTATTGCCGGGTGGAACAGCAGACGGGTCAATACCTCGACCAGGATCGACCTGTTCCGCGCGGATAGCGTGCGCCCGGCCATCAGGAATGCGCGCCGCGTGGGAGCATCCGGTTCGATAACGGATGCCTGTGGCCCCGATATCAGGGTGGCTTTCGTCGTCGCCGGCTCCAGTACGATCTTGCGCCGGTTCTTTCGATTGCGGGGATGCTTGGTGTTGAAGAGGGTGGGGGCCGACCCCGTTCTTTTGGTCACGAAGATCAGGCTCGCTATTCCTGTGGCAACCACAACGAGCACGGAGATTTCGCCCATGGTGTCCCATGCTCGGATATCGACGAGCATCACATTCACGATGTTGTGCCCGTGCGCCTGGAGCGAGAGCTCCGGCATTCTCTCGGAGACGCTGGGGTCTTGCCTGGCATTCAGCGCGAGTAGCCCCGCGCAGCCCATGATGAGGCCCGCCGAGATGGCGACGGCCGCTTTTATCCAGCGGTGGCGCTGATTCGCGAGGTGTTTCATGGCGGAGGGCAGCCTGCGTAGCACGAGCACGAAGGCAACCAGGGTGATCGTCTCGACGAGTGCCTGGGTGAGCGCCAGGTCTGGAGCGCCCGCAAGGGCGAAGAGGCCGACCAGACCGTAGCCGGTGACGCCGACGAGGAGAACTGCTGCTATTCGTTGCTGAGAACGCAGGACACAGATGGATGCGACGATCATGACGAACGCGATGAACGGCTGTGCCTGATAGTCCCAGAGGACGAAGCTGCTTGGCCATTCGCCCTGCGCAAGAATCCCGTATCCGACAGAGGCGATGAAGAGGCCAAGGACGGCAGCGATATACCCGGGGAGGCCAAAGCGTTGCACGCGAGCCGTGATGGCGTGGGAGAAGGCGTCGAGCCCCCTGACGATTCGCCAATATGCCGAACTGGCGTTGATCCACGCCGGAACCATGGATTGGAATGCGGAGACCCTGACACGTTGCCAGCCAAGTAGGAGACCGCACGCAACGACGAGCAGGGTAAGCGCAAGCGCCGGTTCGAACCCGTGCCACAGCGCAAGATGGTAGTCGCCGCCGGGCGATAGCGCGTTGGGGGAGTGAGCGAAAGAGTCCGCATAAGGGCTTAAGATCTTGTCAAGCCAGGGTGCCGCTATTCCCCCCAAGACTGTCAGCGAGGCGAGGATGGCGGGGGCTACGAGGATGCTACCGCGATCAGGATGCACGATGGGCGTTGGTCTCGATAGAGAACGGATGCCGTTCTCGACAGTTCTCTTTGACGCGAACGCCCCCCACATGAACCTTATTGAATATGCAAACGTGACTATAGACCCGAGCACGATACTAATGAGGGCTGCCCAGGCCCAGGCATCCCCCATCTCTCCGTATGCGAATAGGGAGCTGAAGGCGGCTTCTTTTGCGACGAATCCGACCAGGGGAGGCAGCCCCGCCATCGAGGCGACTGAGATGAGCGCGATAAGGGCGAGGCCCGGCTGGCTTCGGCTGAGCCCTGAAAGTTTGCGCAGGTCGCGCGTGCCCGTGCGGTGTTCGATAATTCCTACTGTGAGGAAGAGAGCGGCTTTATAGAGGCTGTGGGCCACGAGCAGTGCCGCAGCCGCGAGGGCGGTGTCTCGCGTCGCGTAGCCCGCGACGAGTGCGAGAAACCCCAGTTGGCTGATTGTGCCGTAAGCCAGGATGAGTTTGAGGTCGTTCTGGCGGAGCGATCGCCAACCTCCAACCAGCATGGTGATCGCGCCCACAACGATGAGCGCCTCTCGCCAGCCAGGAACCTGCGTGAATCCGGGGGCGAGACGAAGGATGAGGTAGATGCCTGCCTTGACCATTGCCGCCGCGTGGAGATAGGCGCTGACTGGGGTGGGTGCGGCCATCGCGCCCGGCAGCCAGAAATGAAAGGGGATGAGCGCACTCTTACTGGCGGCGCCTACCATCACCAGGATGACGGCTGTCGCGACCAACGGCCCGTCGATAGGGGTGTCCACGATAACCTGCAGAGAGCTGCTCTCGGCCTGCACCATAAGAATGATTATTCCTACCAGCATGGCCAGCCCGCCAAATGTTGTCACGAGGAGGGCCTGGATAGCCGCGCCCCGGCTCTCTTTCTTATGCGAGTAGTGGCCGATTAGTAGGTAGGAGAGAACGCTGGTTGCTTCCCAGAAGATAAACATCACGATTACATCGTCTGCCGTGACAAGCCCATACATGATGCCGGCGAAAAGCAGGAGGATGCTGGCGAAACGACCGAGGCCGCGTTCTTTTGGACTAAAGTAGCTGGCGCAATAGATGAGGACGAGCGCGCCGACACCCGTGACGATCAGGGCCATGAGCCAGCTCAGCGCATCCGCCCGAAACGAAAGCGATATCCCCAATTGTGGAATCCACGGAAGGGATTCCGTGTATTCCCCTCCGGCTATGATGCGTTCAGACTGGCTCAGGGTGTACCCGAAAGTCGCGATCGGTAGCAACGCAATGACAAGGAATGCCCGCGTGCCGAGCCAGGAGACCAGGAGGGGGGTGAGGAGCGAAAGCACAGCGAAGGCTGAGATGAACGCGATCACTGTCTCCTCCTCGTTCGGTGTTGCCGTTTGTGCCGTTCTCAACAGAATACAGATAAGAGGGCGCGCCGGATGCCCGAGGCGCGTCGGTTAAACAGATTTACCCGATGGGCATACCAATGCCCATCGGGTAAATTGAGCGGAGACTGTGTCTCGGCGCGTTATGACTGTTTAGGAAGCACGGCGAGCGCGTGCTGCGCGGCGCTTGAGGGCGCGGCGCTCGTCTTCGCTCAGCCCACCCCAGACTCCAGAATCCTGGCCGGTCTCGATTGCATACTGGAGGCAAACTTCGGTTACTGTGCATCGTGCGCAGACCGATTTGGCTTTTTCGATCTGATCGACGGCCGGTCCGGTGTTTCCTACGGGAAAAAATAGCTCCGGGTCTGCCGTGAGACAGGCTGCTTGTTCGCGCCAATCCATGCGTGTGCTCCTTCATGGTAATTTTGTGCAGGCACAGTAAATTTTCCTTCCTATGGAGGGAAGAAAATTAACCTGTGCCCAGGGGAAACATGGTTAATGAGCGTCGAGCACGACCCTGTGCGTAAAAACTCAACAGGGAATATGTTCCCATAGACTTGGCAGCAAATCAATAGTTTTGAGGGAAATCGCATGGTAGAAAATTCAGGAACTGTTCAGCAGGAAGAAAACTCCCGGAAAGGTCGCATAAACGCACTCGTCGCAATAATTTTTTTGCAGGCTGTTGCGCTGTGGGCTGCTACCGCCTGGTATCTCTTTGAGCTCTTCACCGCGCGGCCAGATTCGATGGGCTCTGCCGTCTTCCTCTTCGCCCTGATCGTGTTGGCAGCGCTGTGGGTCAGCGCTACCGCCATCGGAATCGTGCGCCGCTCATCTTGGGCGCGGGGTTCTGCCGTAACCATTCAGATCCTGCAATTGGCGATTGCCCTCGGTAGCTTCCAGGGCGAATTTGCGCAGCCCCTCGTGGGATGGATACTTCTGCTATCCGCAGGGAGTGCGCTAACCATGCTCATACTCTCGACGAAGCGTCAGGTCGACAGCGAAAAAAGTGAGACGGCAGGCTAGCTAGGAATCCAGGCCAAGCTTTTTGCGAAGACTGGAAACATGACCGGTTGCCTTGACGTTATAAAGCGCCAGTGTGATTACGCCCCGCTCGTCTAGGACAAACGTCGAGCGCAGTACTCCCGTCACAGTCTTTCCGTAGAGATTCTTTTCGCCGTATGCGCCGTATGCCTTGTGAACGGATAGGTCGGTATCGCTCAGCAGCGGGAAGGCCAGGCCCTCTTCGTCGGCAAAAGAGCGCAGCACTTCTACAGAATCCTTGGACACGCCGAGGACGCGGTATCCCGCTGCTCCGAGCGATGCCATATTGTCTCGGAAATCGCAGGCTTCCTTAGTGCATCCCGGGGTTTTGGCTGCGGGGTAAAAATAGAGGATGACTTTCTCGCCGTTGTCTCCCCACACAGAGCTCAGGTTGACCTGATTACCGTCTTGATCGTTCAGCGTGAAATCAGGGGCAGTGTCTCCCGCGTGGAGTCGCGTGTTCTCGGTCATAGCTCCATGATAAACAACTCTTAGCGCCCGGTGTGCTCGTTTGCCGCCTTTGTCGCGAATGTTTCGAGGAGCCGATGGAGCGAGTCCAGGCGGGCCTCTCCGACCTCTCCCAATCGCCCCTCCGTTACAGCCTGTGTGATGGCGCAATCGGGAGCGTCTACACGGTGTGTGCAGCCGCGGGGGCACTCGAGAGCAATCTCAGCCAGGTCGGTAAAAGCATGAACCAGGTTTTCGGGACTCACATGGCCAAGCCCGAAAGACCGAACACCGGGCGTGTCGATAACCCAACCCGTTCCCGTGGGTGAGTCAAGCCGGAGTCTCACCGTCGACGACGATGTATGCCTTCCCCTGCCCGTGACATCATTAACCCGGCCGGTTGCCCTCTCGGCGCTGGGCACGAGGGCATTTATCAGTGTGGACTTACCAACCCCGGAGTGGCCAACGAAGACCGTTTCATGACCGATGAGGTGGTCCGTGATCTCGTCGAGGGGAAACTCGTCGAGGGCGCTCGTGAAAATGGTGATTCCGAGGCCCGCGAAATTATGCAAGAAATCGGTCGGATCCGCCAAATCTGTCTTCGTCACGCAGATCAGGGGGCGTACGCCCGCGTCGAAGGCCGCAACGAGGTACCGATCAACCAGCCGGGTCCGTGGCTCCGGATTCGCTGCGGCTATCACGATGAGCATCTGATCCGCGTTGGCCACAATAACTCGTTCGACGGCATCCGAATCATCGGCGCTGCGACGCAAGAGCGTGCTGCGCTCGTCAATAGAGACGATCCGTGCAAGGGTGCCCTCGTCGCCGCTCGTGTCGCCGACCATCCTCACCCGGTCGCCCGTGACAATTGCTTTTTTGCCGAGCTCGCGCGCCCGCGTCGCAGTCACGCCGTGCTCGTGATGTGCGCCTTGCTCGCCGGCTACAGCAGATCTTACGAGCACGCTAAAACGCCCACGATCTACTCCCAAAACAGTTCCACCGACGGCATCGCTGTGTCCTGGCCTGATCTTGGTTCTGGGGCGGTTGGCCTTGGGATTAGGGCGAACCCTCACCCGAGACTCGTCATAGTCGCCGTAGGGTTCGTCGAGCTCATCGTCGTCCCACCAGCTCATGCGCTTGCCCTCATAGGTTCGGGATATCCGTTGCGCTCGGAACATGGCTAGACTCGGAACCGTCGCCCTTGCCGTGCGAATTCGCCACCATGGCGGTCCACAGCTCGGTAAATTGAGGCAGGGTTTTCGAGGTGGTTGCCACATCGTTGATCTCTACGCCAGCGACGGCAAGCCCGATGAGCGCCCCCGTTGTCGCGATACGGTGGTCCTTGTAGCTCAGCCATTCGCCGCCGTGCAGCGGCGCCGGAACGATGTGCAGGCCATCCTCAAGCTCCGTTACATTGCCGCCGAGCTTGTTTATCTCCGCCGCGAGGGCGGCGAGCCTATCGGTCTCGTGATGCCTGATGTGACCGATGCCGGTGATGGTACTTGGGCCGTCAGCCAGCGCCGCCAGACCAACAATTGCTGGGGCCAATTCGCCCGCTTCGCTCAGGTCAAGGGTGACGCCGGAGATAGTGCCGGTGCCCGTGACGGTGAGGACGGCATCCTCCATCGAGACAGACGCCCCGAAATGTGGCAGGATCGTGCGAAGTTGGTCACCCACCTGCGTGGTTGAGGCCGGCCAATTGGGGATGCTCACGCTTCCGCCGAGCACGACGGCCGCGGCGAGGAACGGGGCGGCATTCGAGAGATCTGGCTCGATGTACTTGTCGACGCCGCTGATGGGTCCGGGGTGTACCACCCACTCGCCTTGTGCCGGGCGTTCGACCTTCACCCCCCTGGCTTCCAACGTGTCGATGGTCATATCAATATGGGGGATGCTCGGCAACCGTTCGCCCGTATGCACGATGTGTGCACCCCGCTCGAAGCGCGCTGCGGCGATCGCCAGGCCAGAGACGAATTGGCTCGAGAGCGACGCATCGATTTCGACCCGGCCGCCCTCGACAGAGCCGGTGCCGTGAATGGTAAAGGGCAGCTTGCCGCGGCCCTCGTCCGTGATATCGACGCCCAGCGAGCGAAGCCCGGAAATTATGGCGGCCATGGGGCGGTTTCGCGCGTATTCGTCGCCGTCGAAAGAGGTCGGGCCGAGCGCAAGCGCGGCAACGGGAGGAACGAAGCGCATGACGGTTCCCGCGAGGCCGCAGTCAACGGTCGTGCTACCGAGCAGCTCGCCCGGCGTGATCAGCCAGTCTGAGCCGAACGATCCGGTACCGGGGATCTCTTCCACGGTGACGCCCAAAGATCGTAGCGCCTCCACCATGAGGTCGCTATCGCGCGAGTGAAGAGGAGCCCGAAGGGTGGACGGGCCCTCAGCGAGGGCCGAAAGTACAAGTTCACGGTTTGTGAGGGACTTCGACCCTGGCAGCCGTACTAGTGAGTTCAGGGGAGTTTCTGGAGTCGGGGCCGGCCAATTTTTGGGTTCGGCATCGTCATCCATTTCGTCGCCGAACGGATTGAAGTCTGGTTGGGAATACTTAGAGATCAACATTGGTTATTAACACTATCGCCAGTAGCGGAAAAAGTCTGTTGCTGGGGGAAGAAACGGTGGGTGTCCTGTCGGTTTTTCTCGTATTTGGAGCCTGTGAGGAGAAACGTGACATTAGCAACTATGGAGCGCGCCCAGGAAGTTTCACCCGGCAGCCAAGTAGGATTGCTGGTTATGGGTGAGCAGGCGAGTTTACAGGAACGTTTTGAGCAGCAAGCTCTGCCGTACCTCGATCAGTTATACGGCGCAGCAATACGAATGACAAAAAGTCCACAGGACGCGCAGGACCTGGTGCAGGAGACCTTTACCAAGGCGTTTGCATCGTTTAAGTCGTACCAGGATGGGACCAATCTCAAGGCTTGGCTGTATCGCATCATGACGAACAGCTACATCAACACCTACCGCAAACGTCAAAGGCAGCCCTTCATGGGAGCCATTGACGAACTCGAAGACTGGCAATTGGGTGATGCCGAATCGACGACCTCTATGCCGTCGCGTTCCGCAGAGGCGGAAGCGATTGACCGGATGCCTGAGAGCGTTGTCAAGAATGCACTCAACTCGATCTCCGAGGACTTCCGGATGGCGGTATATCTCGCCGACGTCGAAGGGTTTTCCTACCAGGAGATAGCCGAAATGATGAAAACTCCCGTCGGAACAGTGATGAGTAGGCTGCACCGTGGCCGTCGCCTCCTCAGGGACATGCTCGGAGAGTATGCCGCAGAACAAGGCCATGTTGTCGGTACCGCCGCTAAGCGGGGGTCTGCCTCGCCTCAGTCGGTAACCAGTACCAAGAAAAAAGGAAAGTGAGTCAGCCATGAGCGATGCCGGCTGTGAAAAAGCAAAGAAATCACTCGAAGAGTATCTGCACAACGAATTATGCAAAGAGGATGCGCAGGACATCTGCGACCACATCGAGACCTGCCCTGAGTGTTCAGACGAGCACCGCGTTGGCATCGTGTTGAAGGAAGCAGTTCAGCGTGCCTGTAAAGAGGTCGCACCCGAGGACCTCAGGGACCAGGTGCTGGCCCGTATCCGCAGTATCCAGGCTGAGCACTCCTAGCGCTTTCGGCAGGGTCCCCGCACCGTGAATTCCCAAAGCTAAGGCCTTGTTCGCATTCCTACCGGATGCGAACAAGGCCTTTACTCTGGCCACAGCTTAGCCTTAGTAGATTTAGGCGTTCAAAGCCTGCGTGACGAGCTCGTTCTGCTCCGCTGCGTGACGTTTAGCGGAACCCGTAGCTGGCGAGGCAGAGGCCGGACGTGCGATCAGAGAAAGTTCCCTTCCGCCCAGCTTGTCAGCCACCTCGAGGGTGATAAACGGCCACGCGCCCTGGTTTTGCGGCTCATCCTGCATCCAGACAAGCTCCGCGTTTGGATATGAGTCCAAAACGCTTCTTAGCTCGGTGATGGGGGCCGGATAGAACTGCTCAAGACGTACAAGAGCGATTGAGTCGTTCGGGTTCTTCTCAAGCTCGTGCAGCAGATCATAGTAGGTCTTCCCTGCGACAAGGACGACTCGCTTAACCGCTTCCTTATTTGTGATCCGAGCATCGTCGATGACGGGCTCGAACGTGCCCGTAGTGAAGTCCTCTACGGAGCTGGTGGCACCGCGCAACCGCAGCATAGCCTTCGGGGTGAAGACGATCAGGGGGCGACGAGGCCTCAACTTGGCTTGGCGTCGGAGTAGGTGGAAGTAAGAAGCAGGGGTCGACGGACGAGCGACAGTCATATTGTTCTCGGCGCAGAGCTGCAGGTAGCGCTCGATACGTGCCGACGAGTGGTCTGGTCCCTGACCTTCGTAGCCGTGGGGGAGCAGAATCACGACGGAGGAATGCTGTCCCCACTTCTGCTCTGCGGAAGAGATGAACTCGTCAATGACAGTCTGGGCACCATTCGCGAAATCGCCGAATTGGGCCTCCCAAAGCACCAGGGCATCCTTGTTCTCGACAGAATAACCGTACTCGTAAGCCATCGCGGCGTACTCGCTTAGAAGGGAGTCATAGATCCAGAAGCGGGCCTGATTCTGAGAAAGGTTCATGAGCGGGATCCACAGCTGGCCGTTATCGCGATCGTGGAAGGCAGCGTGCCTCTGCACGAACGTGCCGCGGCGGGCATCCTGTCCAGCGAAACGAACAGGGGTTCCCTCGACCAGGAGCGAACCGAGAGCGATCAGCTCGCCGAATCCCCAGTCGATTCCCCCCGAGCGGGTCATCTCGACACGCTTATTGATCAGCTGCTGTAGCTTCGGGTGAACGGCGAAGCCTTCCGGCTTGTTATTGAAGGCGTCTCCCACGAGTTCAACGGTGGCCTTCGAAATCGCGGTGCTGACCGGGACGATCTCCTCCTGCTGGCTCACCGCGCCAACCGATCCATCCGTGTGAATCACGGGTATCGCAGCGGTCTGAGCTGCGTGGGTATCTGCGAAGGCATGCTCAAGGCGGTTTTGGAAGTCGAGCTTTGCATCTTCGTACTCTTGTTCAGTGATATCACCGCGTCCAACTAGGGACTCGGTATAGAGGCGACGAACAGAGCGTTTCGCCTCGATCAGGTTGTACATGAGTGGCTGAGTCATCGAGGGGTCGTCTCCCTCGTTATGCCCGCGTCGTCGGTAGCAGACCAGGTCGATAACGACATCTCGATTAAACTCTTGACGATAATTGTAGGCCAGGCGGGCAACGTGTATGACCGACTCTGGATCGTCACCATTAACGTGGAACACCGGAGCCTGGATCGACTTGGCCACATCAGACGAGTAAATCGACGTGCGCGAGTCGGACGGAAGCGTCGTGAATCCCACCTGGTTATTCACGATCACGTGAATCGTGCCACCTGTGCGGTAGCCGCGGAGCTGAGACATCTGCATCGTCTCGAAGACAACGCCCTGACCCGCCATGGCCGCGTCGCCGTGCACAATGATCGGCAGGGTAGAGAACGTGCCGATGGGTTTGCGATCTTGTTTAGCGCGAACAATGCCCTCGAGTACGCCGTTCACGGCTTCGAGATGGGACGGGTTTGCCGCAAGATAGACCGGAATCTCTTGGCCTTTTGCTCCCCTGAATGTGCCCTCTGTGCCCAGGTGATACTTGACATCGCCGGAGCCGCCGCTCTTACCGGTCGATTGGGTCCCCTCGAACTCACGGAAGATCTGACCGTAGGTTTTGCCCGCAATATTGGTAAGAACGTTGAGACGCCCGCGGTGGGCCATCCCAATCGCGACACCGTCAAGACGATCTTCGGCGGCCCCCTGGAGCACCTCGTCGAGAAGCGCGATGGTAGATTCACCACCCTCTAGGCTGAATCGCTTCTGGCCAACATACTTTGTCTGGAGGAAAGTCTCAAACGCCTCAGCCTCGTTGAGCTTGGCCAGGATGCGCAGCTGCTCCTCATGAGTCGGCTTAGCATAAGGAACCTCAACCTGCTCCTGGATCCACTTGCGCTGGGCGGGATCCTGGATATGCATGTATTCGACGCCGATCTTCCGGCAGTACGAGTCGCGCATTACCCCGAGGATGTCGCGGAGTTTAAGCGACCGCTTACCACCGATTCCTCCCGTAACAAATTCACGATCAAGGTCCCAAAAGGTGAGGCCATGCGACTCGATTTCGAGGTCAGGATGCGTGCGCTGCACGTATTCCAGCGGGTCGACATCGGCCATAAGGTGTCCGCGAACGCGGTACGCATTGACGAGTTCCTGAACCCGGGCGACCTTATCGATTGCGTCCGAGATATCTACGTTGATATCTGGTGCCCAATGGATTGGCTGGTATGGGATACGAACTGCTGCGAAGATCTGCTCATAGAAGCTGTGGCGCCCGATGAGGCGCTCATGAACTAGCTTCAGAAACTCGCCAGATCCTGCGCCCTGGATCACCCGGTGATCATAGGTGCTGGTGAGCGTGATGGTCTTGCCGATCCCCAGACCGGTAAGGGTCTTCTGAGAGGAGCCTTGGAATTCAGCGGGGTACTCGAGTGCGCCCGCTCCGATTATGCAGCCTTGGCCCCGCATAAGGCGAGGGACCGAATGTACGGTACCGATTCCTCCGGGATTAGTGAGCGAGATAGTGGTGCCTGCGAAGTCCTCTGCGGTGAGCTTATTCGCACGGGCCCGTTTGACGATATCTTCGTATGCTGTCAGGAACTCAGCAAAGCTGAGCGTATCCGCTCTTTTGATGCTGGGGACGAGAAGGGCGCGGGTACCGTCGGGTTTTGGGATGTCGATCGCGATACCCAGGTTGATGTGGGCCGGGGAAACCACCGAGGGCTTACCATCAATCTCGTCGTAGTAGACGTTCTGGCTGGGGAATTCTTTGAGCGTCTGGATGAGAGCCCACCCGATGAGGTGAGTGAACGAAACTTTTCCACCGCGGGAGCGCCCCATGTGGTTGTTGATCACGATTCTGTTGTCAATCAGAAGCTTTGCGGGAATGGTGCGCACGCTCGTGGCGGTTGGCACCTGGATGCTCGCCTCCATGTTGACCGCGAGCGACTTCGACATCCCTCTCAGGGGTACAATCTTATCTTGTTCGGCAGAGCTGACCGCGCTGATCGAGCCGGTAACAGGGGCATCAGCGGGGATGGGTTGTGGCTTGGGCGCTGTTGTGGTTGTCCGCGCGATTGGAGTCGTTTGGGGATGAGCAGCCGCTGCTGGCGCTGGGGCCGCCGCGGGTGCGGATGCAGCCGGGGCTGCTGCTGCCGCCGGTGCTTCCTGCACGCTCGCAGCTGGCGGTGTGTATTTTTCGAGTATCGGCCACCAGGATTGGTCCACCAGGTTTTTATCGATAACGAATTGTTTGTAGAGTTCCTCTACCAACCACTCGTTTGCTCCGAAATCGTTCGAAGGTTCGTTTGAGGTCTGTGTCCCGGTTGTCTGGCTGCTCAAGCCGATCGCCCACTCTCTTGTGCTTTCACAAATGTGTGTTTATTGTCTGTGCGTCATCGCGCAATACAGTGGTATATAGCCTAGCCGCAAAATCTGATCGCGCACTGCACAAGCTGACACCAACCTGCTATCCAGGGTACGTTATTCAGTATGGACTTTAACGCTGAGGGTGCAACCCACGATCTAACCTACTCGGATGTTTTCTTAATTCCGAGGAGATCCGATGTCGATAGCAGGCTATCCGTATCTCTCAATGCCACCGATGGAACAGCGGCGACGCTGCCCCTCGTCTCCTCGAATATGAACTCCGTAACCGGGCAGAGGCTTGCCGCGACGCTTGCCCGACGGGGAGGGCTCGGCGTGATCCCCCAGGATATGCCTCTCCAGGAGCTTGCGGATGCTATTCGCTGGGTGAAAGCGCAACCCACCCACTTCGACACCGCGATCGTTCTCCCGCCGTCAGCAACGGTTGCTGAGGCCCGGGAACTCTTGCCGCCGAGCATCGACCATGGAATCGTTATTCAGGACGACGAGTACCGCGGGGTCGTACCCGCCCAGGATCTCGCGACGGCGAGGGCGGGCGCACAACTCGGTAGCCTGCTGCGTTCCCAGTGGGTGGCCCTCTCGGCAGAGGATATTGAGGATGGGCGTAGCATCTTTGACACCCTGGTAGCGGCAGAGGCCCACTTCGCGCCCGTGCTCGACCACGGACGCATCGTCGGGACGCTCTCGCGCAAGTCTGCTCTGCGGAGCACCCTCTACCAGCCCCACCTGGACTCGCAAGGCCGGTTGGCGGTCGCAGCTGCGGTCGGCATCAATGGCGACGTTACCGCTAAGGCTCAGGCCCTGGTTGAGGCCGGGGTTGATGTGCTCGTGATAGATACCGCCCACGGACATCAGGAGGGAATGCTCCGGGCAATTGAGACTGTGCGCGGACTGGACCTTGGCATCCCCATCGTTGCAGGAAATGTTGTCACCGCCGATGCCGTGAGTGATCTTGTTGCTGCCGGGGCAGACATCCTTAAAGTTGGCGTAGGCCCCGGGGCGATGTGTACGACGCGCATGATGACGGCCGTAGGTCGGCCTCAATTCTCCGCTGTACTCGAAAGCGCTGACCGCGCGCACGAGCTTGGCGCACACGTGTGGGCCGACGGAGGCGTGCGTTATCCGCGTGACGTTGCCCTGGCGCTTGCTGCGGGGGCATCGAGCGTGATGATCGGCTCCTGGTTCGCAGGAACCATCGAGGCCCCGGGGCGCATCATGACAGATTCGCAGGGCCGGCACTACAAAGAAAGCTGGGGCATGGCCTCCACGAAGGCGGTAGAGGGGCGTTTCGGACGGCTCGACCCCTTCGATCTTGCCCGTAAGACACTTTTTGCGGAGGGGATCAGCGGAAGCACGATCTATATCGACCCGGCGAGGCCCTCTGTAGAGGATCTGCTCGATATGATCACCTCCGGCGTTCGCAGCTCATTCACATACGCGGGTGCACGTTCCCTGACCGAGTTCCATCAGCGTGCCCTGGTCGGCGTGCAATCTGCATCGGGATACGAGGAGGGGAAACCCGTCCCCGTGAGCTGGTAGGTTACTTTTTCGTGTTCCTGTGCTGAGAGCCTTGATCGCGCTGCGATCGTGTGCCGTGCAACGACCTGCGTCGAAGCGCGGCCACGGCGAGCAGCACACCGGCCGCCGCCAGCAGCGCGGCAAGCGGGAGGATGATCCCCGGATCCGAACCGGTCACGACCAGCCCTCCGTTACCGTTGGACGAATCGGCATCTCCTGCTGACCCGCCGGATGATCCCGATCCGCTCGTGGCGGCCTCGACCACCTCGAATTGAGCCTGCGTGCTTCCGCTGCGCTCACCGCTGATTTCAACGCTGTGATTACCCGTTTGTAGGTCAGTAGGAATCGCGAAAACAAAGCGAACGCCGCCCTGACTGTCTGCCGTCTGAACCCCAACCTCGACCGGGTCAGAATGCACAATCGCGTGAACAGTCTCTCCCGGCTGGAAACCTATTCCCGTGGCAATCTGTGTTTCGCCGCGTGGAAGACGTGTCTCCTGCACTTCGGCCCGTGCCAGTCCTAACCGCAGGCTCATAGCCTTCGACTCGTTTCCGGATGGATCGGTCGTCGTCACGGTGACGGTAGAGCCGCGTTGAAGCTCCGGCTGGAAGGCCACAGAGTAGCTGCAATCCTCGGCGGCCGTTGTCGTCGCGAGGATCTCGCCCACGTCGTTGCGGATGGTGACGGTCGAACCGGGCTCCGCGCATCCGCTCATCGATGAACCATCGCTGGGATTTATCGAGGGGCTATCAGGCTTAGCCGTATCAATAGAAGCCTCTTCCGTCACCTGATTGCCCACCCGGTCGGTAACGATGACCTTCGCTTGGGAGCCCTCAGCAAGCGGTTTCGTCGGTGTGAAGACGAACGTTCCATCCTCGTTGAGAACGATGTTACCGGGGATAGCATCGCCGTTTTCATCGACAACTCTCACCGTCTCACCCTGCTGTAAGGGACCGCCCTCGATTGTGGTGCCGTTGCTCGGCCTCAGCGTCGGTGGTGACGGTGGCGTCGTATCGACTATGACAGGCGTGGACTCGCTCGTGTTTCCCGCCCGGTCGCTAATGACGAGCGAATACTCTGCATCCCCCTGAAGGGGTTCGACCGGGGTGATTGAGAACGTGCCGTCGTCGTTAACCTGCACGGTGCTGGGAATAGTGTTCCCCTGAGAATCAAGAAGCGTTACCGTCGAACCCTTTTCTACGCCTCTCCCCGAGATAGATTTTCCATTGGACATGTTGGGAATTGCCGGGGCGGGAGGTGTCGCGTCGATCGTCGCAGGTGTTGCCCCGGATTTGTTTCCAGCCGGGTCCAGGATGTTTACGTTGACGATCGTACCGTTCGTGATCGGGGAATCAGGAGTAAAGATGAAGTCTCCCTTCTCATCGATAGTCGTTGTTCCCGCAATCGGTGTGCCAGCTTCGTCTGTCACCACGATGATGTCATCTGGCGAGATGCTGCCGCCCGAGATCGTCTTACCGTTTGATGGGTTAAGGGTAGCTGAAGCCGGTGCCACTGTATCGATTTCTTGCTCGGATGCCGGGGAAACAGTGCCTGCAGGGTTGCGCTGCGCCACCGAGACCGTGTCACCATTCTTGAATTGATCTGGCGCAAACGGTCCAACTTTCCAGGTACCGCTGTCGTCAACCGGCACCTCGACCTTTTCGCCGCCGGGCAGCGTAACGATCACTGTGTTTCCCGGTGTGCCGGTGCCCTCGAAGCCTGTGCCGTTTGTGGGGCTTAGGGTGGGCGGGTTCACCGCGGAACCATCGATCGTGAGGGGGGCAGCGGGGGAGACGTTACCCGCTGCATCCGTCGACGTGATTGAGAATTTTGCCCCGTCCTCGTCCGGAGCGCTTGGCGCAAATTCGAACCGGCCATCCTCGGCAGTCGTGAGTGTAGCGATCACGTTACCGCTCGCATCCGTTATCGTGATCGTCGAACCCGGCTCAGCGGTACCAAAGATCACGGACCCGTTTGAGGGGGCGACCGAGGGGGCCGACGGGCTCGTGGCGTCTATCGTGAGATCAGTTTTGCCCGATTGGAACCCATTGATATCAATTGCGAGGATGCTCAGCTTCTCTCCATCCCCGGGGGTAGGCGAGGGCACAATGGAGTAGGTCCCGTCCGGCCCCACTTTCGTGAGGGCGATCACGTCGCCAGCCGCGTTCGTGACCTGAATGGTCGACCCGGGATCGCCTGTCCCCGTGATGCGAGAACCACGTGAAGGGTCAGCGGTCGGATTCGTCGGTCCCCGCAGGAAATTTACGGTTTGCTGTTCTCCCCCAGGGCGCGAGCCGACGCTAAAGGTCAGTGTCGCCGGGCCTTCGGTGAGCGAGGTGACTGCGGCCTCGTAGGTGCCATCACCTCGGTCGGTAATGTCTGAGACCGCGCCACGGGTTGAGAGAATCTTCACATCAGCGCCTCCCGCGCTCAGCTGGTTGCCGAAGACATCCCGCAGAATAACCGTGACGATAACTTTTTGGGAGCCATTTGACTCTGCGATAACGGGGGAGGCGATCAGATCGGACGCATTGGCAAATGCCTCGCCTGCCTCAAAAATTAGGGTGGATGCCGATCCGATCGTATCGCCGCCGAGTAGCGGCTGGAAGCTTGACTTTAACGCTTTCGTGGATGCGATTGTGATCTTCAACGTTCCGTCTTGTCCTGTAATGTATGGGCCGCTTTCGAGGATGCCTGCCTCACCCGGGTTCGCGAAGCTTAATTCGGCTCCGGCGACGGCATTGCCCTTCTCATCCGTCACATTTACCGTGGCCTGGTAATGATCGCTGCCGTTGGCGGTGACCGTTCCCTCCGGTGTTATTGACCAGGAGGAGGCCGCCGCCGAGGCCGCGCCAGAGATGAAGCTGACGTTTTCCCGTCCAACCGCGACGCCGTTTATCTGGGCGCTGACTCCGTAATTGCCCGACGTGGTTGACGTGATATTTGTCGTAGCTTCACCGTTATCCCCGCTTCGGACGGTAGCTCCGCCAGTCGCGCTGGGGTCAACGGTGAAGATTACCTCCGCTCCTGTGACGGGATTGTCGTAGGCATCGCGTACCGTGACAGTTGCCGTATGCCGGGCGGTTCCGTTCGCCTCAACGTTGCCCGGGGTTACTGAGAAGGTGCTCTCGTTGACCGCTACCGGCCCCGCCTCGAAGGTGATGTCGATTGGGTCACCTACCGGTTGATTATTGATGGATGCGCTGACGGGATACTTTCCTGCTCGGGTTGAGGTGAGTAACGACACGGCCTGTCCGCTTGGCAGCGTCTCGACGGTGGGCGACCCGTTTATCGCTTGGTCGAATGTGAATGCTGCTGCAAGACCAGAAATGGGATTGTTGAATCGGTCTCTCGCCGTCACCACCGCGGAGAATTGGGCGACGTCGTTAGCGCGGATCGGGCCACTCGGCGTGATCTCAAAACGTGAATTAGCGATAGAGAGCTGGCCCGCGACAAAAACAATTTCTGCAGGACCACCGGAAACGATCTGCTTGCCGCCTACAGACGCCGTCACCAGAATCGAGCCAGCTGTTTCGCTCGCGACGTCAACCGCTACTGTCCCGTCCGATGTGGTCGTTGCCGTGAGCGGGGTCAGCGCGGTACCTGGGGCGGCAACGGTAAACGTTACCTCAGCCCCCTTCACGGGGTTCAGGGATGCGTCGCGCACGAGCGCCGTGACCCGGTGCGAGTCTGCGCCGTTGGCGACCCTTGTACCGGATGTGTACGACAGCTCTGAACCGCCGCCGCTTATGTCGGGTTCGCCCGCAACATAGGTCAGCGTTTTGGCGTCACCGATCTGAGTCGGTCCGATCCGGGCAGAGACCTCGTAGTCGCCCGCCTTGATGGTTGCCAGCTCTGCGGTCGCAACGCCGTCCGCCCCGGTGGTAGCGGTCGCGTCCCCGACGACAGCCGCCGGGTAATCGAACGCTACGGTCACGCCTGCCACCGGGTTATTGTGTGCGTCCAAAACTTTTGCTTCTAATGTGTAATTATCTCCGCCATTGGCGATCGCGGTTTCCCGCGAAAGAACCCGGAACGTGGATGCTTCTTCCGACGCCGGTCCCGCGACGAAGGTGGCTGATCTCTGGTTTCCGCCGGTGACGCTCGTTCCGTTCACCGTGGCGCTCACTTGGAAGGTGCCAGCAGTCTCTGAGTAGACTGCGACCGTGGCGGTACCCGTGGCATCTGTTGTCGCGGTGCTGCTGCCCAGTGATGCCGGGGAATCGACAGAAAATGCTACCGTGGCATCCTTTACCGGATTTTCATTCGCATCAAGGACTACCACTTTAGCCTCGTGAGCATCCCCGCCACTTGCCACCCTGTCGCCCGTCGAAACGCTGAGAGACACCCCTCCCTCATCGAAGTTTGGCGGACCGGCCACGAACTTGATCATGCGCTCCTCCCCGACCCGGTCAGAGCCGATTGCGGCCGATACCGCCGCTTCCCCCGATACCAGCGAGACGAGATGAACGGTGATGGTGCCATCGACAGTCGTGAGGTAAGGCCCATCCTCCACTATCTGTACGCTATCGGGGACCGAGAAAGTCGCCGCCGCTCCGGGAACGGGATTGCCCTGAGCATCCCTCATTGTGACGGTGGCCTCGAAGCTATCAGTACCGTTAGCGACAACGCTCGCTGAGGGGCTCGCCGTCCACGATGACTTCGTAGCGTCCGGCGCTCCCGCGCGGAAACTTAGCGTTGCCGGTGCTCCATTCGCTGATCCGAGCGCCGTCCCATCGACGGATGCGCTCACCGGGTAAGTCCCGGACGCCGACGATGCCAGCTGTACCGTCGCATCCCCGCTCGCGAGTGTCGTCACCTCCAGCGCGCCGTCATTCACTACGGTCACAGCGGGATCGATAGAGAACACCACGCGGGCACCCGGGACAGGGTTTCCCAGGGCATCCCTCACGGATACTGTGACGTCGTGGCTCGCCGCCCCATTCGCCTCGACATCGCCGGCTGATACCCTCAGCACTGTTTTTCCATCACTGAGAGAAGGTGCCCCGGCCACGAACGCGACACTCTTAGCTGTTCCCCCAACCTGGTTTCCTTGAATCGTGGCGGCGACAGCAAATGTTCCCGCGCTCGTGGAGGAAATCTGGACGGATGCGGTGCCAGAGGGGCCGCTCGCCACCGTAGCTTCGCCTTCCACCTGTGCCCCGGAGGAAAAGACCACGTTCTGGTCAACAACGATATTGCCAAACGCATCACGCACGGTTACCGTCGCCGAATGCTGCTGCACCCCGGCAACCTTGTTGCCTTCGCTCACCGTGAAGATCGAATTCATCGCCGATGCCGGGCCCGCTATAAAAGCCGCAGTGACGCTGCCGACAGCTAAAGCGTTCTCTCCCTGCTGGAGGGTCACAGCGACGGACTTGTCCCCAGCAACTGTCGATGCTACTCGTGCCTCGTACACCCCCGGAGTCACCTGGATGAAGCTCGACACCCGAGTCCCCGTCGGAGCAGAACCGGCCAGCGAAGAAGCTAGGCCGCTGATAGCGTTTCCGCCGGCATCCCTGAGTGTTACGGTCAGGACGTGTTCAGCAGTGTTATTCGCGGGCTGGGAATTAGCAGAAATCGAAACTGTTGAGAGTCCAGGTCCGACAACGGCCGGCCCGGGAACGAAGGTGACCGTCTGGGGGCCGATGTTGATGTTTGCCCCAGTCGAATCGTAGTTGACGGTTATCTGTTTTGCGCCAGCAATCTGCGACTTGAGCGTCGCGGTATAGACCCCCGGTGTTGCTTCTGTGAACCCGGTGAAAGTTACCCCGGGGGCGGGATTCGCTGAAATTGCGAGCGATGCCGCCTTGCCTGTCACCGGATTTCCATTCGCATCGGTCAGCGTCACGGTCGCCGTTTCCCCCGCGACTCCATTTGCCACGGCTCCCGCGCTGCTCAGAGTCAGTGTCGGAGAATTTGCGCCAGAAGTAGGCACACTTCCGGGCACAAACGTGAGATTAGCAGGAGTCCCGCCTATGGCAATGCCAGCTACCGTTGCACTGAGCGCATAGGTTTTTGCGCCGGTCGAGGTGAGCTTAGTCGTCGCAATCCCGAGATTATCGGTAGGAACGGTGGCGGGGTTTGCGACCATGCCTGCAGCAGGGGAGAACGTTACGCTGCTTCCGACGACGACCTGGCCTGCTGTGTTCTTGACCGTCGCAGTAGCGGTGTAATAATCGCTGCCATTCGCGACCCTATTTGCCCCCGTGATCGCTAATTGTGAGGTATCCGATGTGACCAGGGACGCCACAGTCGTGAGGATAGAGAGCGTGTTGTTTGTGAGATTGGGGTCGCTCACCCCCTCATCAGGAGTGATCAGAGCGCTCGTCGATGAAAGCAAATTTTTCGTGAGGTCGGTCGGGATTACCGCCGTTGCAGTGTAGTTTCCTGGTAGCCGATTAATAGGTACATCAGCTTTGACCTCAAGCCGGACGGAAGAACCCGGTGGGCCTCCCCACTCCTGTAGGAGCTTGCCCGTTCCGCTTCCCGTCGACGTGCCGCAGACCGCCCCACCGCTCGGAGTGCAGGTCCAGCGCACATTGGTGAATATCGAGCTGAGATCGCTAGAGATCCGGGCGAACTCCGTCGTCCCGTCTGTGCGGATCCTACCCGGTCCTGCATTTGACGCGCTGAAGGTGAATCCCACGTCTGTCTTGCCTGGCTGAAGCAATGGCAGGCTGACCGTTGGGCCGGTCGCTCCCGTGGGAGTCGCCGAGACTCCGATAGAAGCGTCGGCTGAGGTGCTGGCTCTGATGTTGTCGATCTCAGTGTATTGAGTGGCACCACCTGTCGATGCTGCGAAGCCGAAGCGTAGATTGCTAGGAATTATGTCGAAGATCGTGCTCGTGTCGGGAATCTGATAGGTTAGAAAATCTTTGAAGAGGCTGCTGGGTTCCTGCCCCACGGTGGTGAGCGCGCTAATCGATACGCTGAGGAGCGGGCGATGACCCGGTTGCGGAGTAACCGACACGGTCGCCCGCCGATACATCGCGGCGCTTGTCGATACTCCTGTCTGGGTGAGGGTGGTACCCTCGGTGGCGGTGAGTTTCTTACCCGTTGCGTAAAGGTATTGCTGACCGCAGGTGGCGCCGCTCCCCATTCCTCCATCGCCGGACCCGCGAATTACTACTGAATTGGGGGATGCAGCTCGGGCCACCCCTTCGTTTCGTTCGCCACCGCCAGTGACAGCACTCGTCGAAAAGTTGCCGTATGCGTCAAAGCCGACTCCGAGGTATCCGTTCTGGAGGCCATCACCTGTGCATGAGGAACTATAGGAAAGCCCACTTCCTGCGGCCCCTAGTCGAGCCGGTGTGAATGAGGGGTTATCCGCGTTCTGCAAGAAAAACGAGAATCCGTCTCCTGGCCCCACCGTTCCCGTAGAATATGCACGAAAATCAAATTGGACAGAGGCTCCCTCGGCGGTCGAAATTGTGTTTTTGCTGATAATACCGCTGCTTTGGTTCTTGGCATTCGAGGTGAGCTGAAGCCAGCCCTTTCCCGCGGCTCCCGATTGGGCAGCGTTAGTGCCGGTAAGCTTTGGGCTTCCGAAGGCTGTCCAAGACGTGTTAGACGCAAAGGTCTGACCCGATGTGCCGAAGTCAAAATTTTCTAGGACAGGAAAGTCGATTTGTGCCGCATTTGCCGCGGAGACGGGCATCGCCAACTGTCCAGCTACCACCAGCCCGATTATCGTGGTGACGGATAACCCTCGGGTGAGCAGAGCTCGGCTGCGAGTTTCTCTGGTTGTGCGAGAACCACTACGTTGAGACCTCATTTTAACCTCGGATTATTAATGCAGAAAACCGTTAGGTTGCTATATTTTTTTTGCGAGCATCCACACGTTTTCTCTGCCCGTGAGATAAAACTAGACCAGTGCGACCTTCAGTCGCCAGGGCTATTCTTGTCAAAATTAAAAGTCACAGTAAACTTCCAGCAGCGTGGGAAAGTTCGGAGGATACACCTTTGAAATCGCTTTGAACCGATAAAAAAGGGTTAAGAGTGCTGGCTCTCGCGCTAGACTAATTCATCTATGGACGACCCTCCCTCTCTTCAACCGGTTACACACGGACGCGCACAAGCACAGAATGCGCGGTGTGACCGGTGCTAACCGATTTAATGCTGCTCGGCATAGGTTTATTGCTGACGATCGGAACCGGATTCTTCGTGGCATCCGAGTTTGCGCTCGTGAACCTGGACCGAGCAGAACTCGAAGCCAGGCAGGAGCGGGGCGAACCCCGACTGGCAAAAACAATCTCAGCCCTCAAGATCACGTCGACTCACCTATCGAGCGCGCAATTGGGTATTACCCTCACCACACTTCTGACCGGGTACACAATGGAACCTGCGATCAGTAGGATGCTTGCCGGCCCTCTCGAAGCTCTGGGCCTTCCGCCCGCACTGCTGCGCCCCTTATCCGCGACAATCGGAATAGTCGTGGCGACCCTGCTCTCGATGATCATCGGCGAGCTTGTGCCTAAAAACCTAGCCCTCGCAAAACCGATGAGTACCGCGAAGGTTGTTATTCCTTTCCAATTGCTATTCACCGCGGTCTTCAAACCTGCCGTTTCCCTGCTCAACAACAGCGCAAACGGTGTGCTTCGGATGGTCGGAATCGAGCCGAAGGAAGAACTCTCTGGCGCCCGCTCCGCCGAGGAGCTGTCGTCATTGGTACGCCGGTCGGCCCTAGCCGGTCTCCTGGAAGCCGATACCGCGACCCTGTTGAATCGGACTCTTCGCTTTAGCGAGCACACAGCGGCGGATGTCATGACCCCACGCATGAGAATCATGGCAGTTCATCGAGGAGATCCCGCAGAAAGCGTCCTCGAGGCGGCCCGCAAAACAGGGTTTTCGCGTTTCCCCGTGATCGGCGAGGACCAAGACGATGTCGTAGGAATCGTTCACGTGAAGCAGGCAATATCTGTCCCGAGAGAAAAGCGTTCCGAGGTGCCAACAGCCGCCCTTCAAGAGGAGGCGCTTCGCGTCCCAGAGACGATGAAGTTGGACGTGTTGCTTGCAGAACTCAGGGGCAGGGGATACCAGATGGCTGTCGTTGTCGACGAGTACGGGGGAACCGCAGGAATCGCTACGCTCGAGGACCTCGTGGAGGAGATCATCGGCGAAGTAGCTGACGAACACGACCGCGCCCGGGCGGATGTTGTGCGAGGCAAAGACTCCCTCACCTTCCCGGGGGCGCTACGCCCGGATGAACTTTTTGATAGAAGCGGCGTGAAAGTCCCGGAAGACGGGCCCTTCGAGACCGTCGCCGGGTTTGTCATCAGCGAGCTCGGGCGGCTACCCGTGGTAGGCGATGTTGTGCATCTACCCGGGGGCGAACTTCGCGTTGAGCGTCTCGACGGCAGGCGCATAGACCGGATCCGGTTTACCCCAACGATTGAGCAGGAAGGAGCAGACGATGAGTGATTGGGCCGGAATCGGTTGGCTATTTGTCCTGCTCGCCGGAAACGCTTTTTTCGTGGGGGCAGAGTTTGCGGTTATCTCTGCGCGGCGCTCGCAGATCGAGCCTCTCGCAGAGCAGGGTAAACGCAGCGCGAAGACGGCGCTTTTCGCCATGGAGCACGCGACGGCGATGCTCGCGACCTGTCAGCTCGGAATTACCGTGTGTTCCCTGCTTATCTTGAACGTATCCGAACCGGCGATTCATCACCTGCTTTCGGTTCCTCTCGAGCTAACCGGATGGTCATATGAGGTGGTCTCGATAGTAGCGTTTGTGATCACCCTGCTGTCCGTATCATATTTGCACGTGGTTTTTGGTGAAATGATTCCAAAGAATATGTCGTTTTCGCTTCCGGATAGGGCCGTGCTTCTGCTTGCACCACCGCTTGTCCTCTTCGCTAATATTTTCAAACCGGTTATCGTGTTTTTGAATGCGACGGCTAACGGCATCCTTCGATTGTTTCGGGTAGAGCCCAAAGACGAAGCGAATAGTACGTTTACGCTTGATGAGGTCGCAACGATTGTGAACCAATCCACAAAGGAGGGCCTGCTCGCTGATACCACGGGCACGCTCAGCGCCGCGTTTGAGTTCACCGAGAAAATCGTCAAGAACGTTGCCATTCCGCTTGATAAGCTCGTGACGCTCCCCGAGGCCACGGCGACCCCGGGGGACGTTGAAGCCGCCGTGACTAAACACGGCTTCTCGCGGTATGTACTTGTTGACGATGACCACGAGCCCCAAGGTTACGTTCACCTTAAGGACGTGATAGACCTTGATGAGGATGAGCTGCACGATCCGCTCCCCACCAAACGGGTCCGTCGTATGGTGTCGCTCTTCGAGGATACTGACCTTGAGGATGCGCTTGCCAAGATGCAGCGAACAGGAGCCCACCTTGCGCGGGCCTTCGACTCTGAGGGGACCACGACAGGCGTGCTCTTTCTGGAAGATATCGTCGAGGAGCTCGTCGGAGAGGTGCACGACGCCACGCGGCGGGGGCGTTTCTCATGAGTGAGCGCGTTCCTACCTTTTCCAGGGATGACGCCACCCCATGGATCGCGGTGCCGAGCGCCACCGACGATAAATACGCCAGGGGAGTGCTCGGCCTCATCACCGGATCATCCGCGTATCCCGGCGCGGCCCTTCTGGGAGCTGAGTCCGCCCTGCGAACGGGACTGGGGATGCTTCGCTACTATGGCACACGTGAGCTGGCCGATAGTGTCCTAGCCCTCCGTCCGGAGGCGGTGACACAGCCTGGCCGGGTCCAGGCTTGGGCCCTTGGCTCGGGCATCGACGAATCACGGCGGACGCCCAGCCTGGAGCAGCTGCTGAACGAGGCCTGCGCGTCGGGGCTGCCATGCGTGCTTGATGCTGGAGCGCTCGACCTTATCGATACCGTTCGCGGGCCCTGCGTGATCACCCCTCACGCCCGCGAGTTGGCGAGGATTCTGAACCGTCACACGCCGAACGCCGTCTCTGACGCAGGTGTCTCTGGCTCACTGGTCTCCGACGCAGAGATCAGCGCAGACCCGGTGCGTTTCGCTCGATTAGCGGCGAGGATGCTGGGCGTCACCGTTCTCCTGAAAGGCAGCGAATCTGTCGTCGCCTCGCACACCGGGAGGGCGGTGCGGCTTCCGACGGCGACGCCATGGCTCGCAACTGCGGGAACCGGTGACGTGCTCGCAGGTATCTTGGGTGCCCTCGTCGCTACCCATTCTGGTGCCATCTCCGACGGCGATGATTGCCTCGTCGAGTTGTCAGCCTCCGCCTGTACAATTCACGCGCTCGCGGCGGAAAAAGCGAGCGGGGGAGGACCCCTGGTCGCGTTCGAGGTTGCGTCTCACGCGGGTCGGGCCGTGGCTGAACTTCTCAGTCGTTCTGCATAGGCAGGCCCCGCGTTGGCATGCCTTTATCGGGTAGTATCGGGATCATCACCGAGGCGGTGTGCGTCCAGGGTAAATGTGATCGTTCCTGTAGGGTACCCCTGGAGAGCGGGAAAGCTTCTGATGAAGCCCTCGGTGAGGTCGAAGCTACCGGTAATGACGCCCTCATCCTGATTTATGGAGGCCGTGATGGTGACAGCGGTCGGGGCTGAGTCTCCTTCGACGCTCATCGTCCCGTAGGCGGTGGAACCGTCCCGTCCTATGTAGCAGGGCTCGGTGAGTGTAAATGTTACGGTCGGAAATCCCTGAGTCTTCATGTCAAGCGACGCGCTGGTGAGCATCTCATTGGTGACACTGATCGAGCCTGTGGTAGCCGCTGCAACGGGGATTTTAATCCCGGCGGAGCTTCCCGAACCAGCAGGAGTGACGTCTATGGACGTGCCCCTCGTTTCGTAATTGATCGATTCGGGGATGCTGAGTGCACTGGTTTCGTTCGCAACTATCGGTGGCCCGGGTGATTGAGTTGCTGGTGTGTTTTCGTTCGAAGCGTTCTCGGCGCTGGTCATCAGCGATGAGACGATCGACGCGGCGAGGAAGAGGACGACGGTGGCGAACACAAGGAAGAGCGCAATCCGCAGTCTGTAAGCCATGGAATCCCTCTCTGCCTGTTCGCGATAAAACCAACAGGTTTAGCGTAACCAGACGAGGTGAAAGGAGTATGTGAGCTGGCTGGTGTTTCCCGGTATTCCAACAATTTCTTGTGGTCAGACCTCGATGCTCAGTAGGCGGCGGAGACTCCGGCCCATTTCCTCGAACTCGATGAGAAACCCGTCATGACCAAACTTTGAGTCGAGCACGGCGGGCAGGTCACCATCAATATTGCCGGGGACACCCGCCGCAATAGCCTGCTGCCCCTCAAAGGGGAACAGCCTGTCACTCGGTATGCCAATGACCAGGGTAGGCATCCTGACGTTGGCGAGTGCCTGGTCGAGACCACCCCTGCCCCTGCCGATATCGTGTGAGTTCATGGCGTTTACCAGGGTCACATAGCTATTCGCGTCAAATCTGCGCGTGAATTTGTTCCCGTGGAAATCCAAATAGGATTCAACTGCGAACCGTCCCCCTCCGCCCAGCGGGCTGAGCATGCTTTGCCAGGAGCGCCCGAAACGATCGTTAAGCTCGGTGTGGCTGCGATAGTTCAGCAGGGCCATGCGGCGCGCGAGGGCGAGCCCGTGGTGCGGGCCGTTACCGTCGCCGGCCTCATAGTAATTGCCGGAGCGGAAGGCCGGATCCGAGCGGATAGCCTCCAGCTGCACCAGGTTGACGCCAATCTGGTCTGCGGTGGTTACGGGCGGCGCCGCGATGACGGCGAGGCGGCGCACCAGTTCGTTGTGCTGGACGCCCCACTCGAGTGCGTGCATCCCACCCATTGAACCGCCGATGACGGCGGCCCACCTTGGAATCCCGAGGGTGCGGGTAAATGCGAGTTGAGCTGCTACCTGGTCGCGAATCGTCAGATGCGGAAAGCGTGAGCCCCACTCCGTGCCGTCGGGTGCGAGAGATGCCGGTCCCGTACTGCCCTGGCAGCCTCCAAGCATATTGGGCGCAACGATATACCACTCGTCGGTATCGAGGGCCTTACCCGGTCCGACGATGCTCTCCCACCACCCGTCGGTGTGATGCCCAGGACCTGCCTGGCCTCTCAGGTGACTGTCACCCGTGAGCGCGTGAAGCACAAGGACTGCGTTATCTTGTTCGGCGTTGAGGGTGCCGAATGTTTCGTAGGCGATGCGAACGGAGGGGATGCTGTCGCCGTGTTCGGTTGTCAGCTCGCCGACGTCGCAAAATTGGCGATTTCCGATCGCATCGCCGTCACGCCAGGCACCAGAGGTCGCCGGCTTGCCGATGAGCGAGCGGATCTGAGCATCGGTGATGAAATCCGACGGGAACGAATCTTCGTGAGTCTGCCAATCCATTGCTAGCTGATTGACCTAGCCGCCGCGACTACGCTGCGCGCCGCCGCGAAGCCGCGATCCAGATCTGCTTTGAGGTCATCCACATTCTCGATACCGAGGGATAGGCGAACAAGTCCAGGGGTCACGCCGGTCGTGAGCTGCTGCTCCGGAGTGAGCTGTGAGTGCGTGGTTGAGGCAGGGTGAATGACAAGGCTGCGCACGTCGCCGATGTTGGCCAGGTGGCTGAAGAGGTCGAGGTTATCGACAAGTGCGCGGCCTGCATCCACCCCGCCCTTGAGCTCGAAGCTCAGAACGGCGCCGACGCCCTTCGGCGCGTATTTGTTTGCCGCGGAATACCAGGGGCTCGACGGGAGACCGGAATAATTCACGCTGGCAACATCCGGGTGATTATCCAGCCACTCAGCGATCTCCTGCGCGTTCTGCACGTGACGTTCGATCCTCAGCGATAGGGTTTCGATTCCCTGGATCAGCTGCCAAGCGCTCGTCGGGGCGATAGCGGCCCCCAGGTCGCGGAGCAACTGAACGCGCGCCTTGATGATGTAGGCAATACCGTCGCCGAGCGCGCCCGTGTAGCTTACGCCGTGGTAGGAAGGATCCGGCTCGGTGAGCTCGGGGAACTTATCGGTCTTCTTCGACCATTCGAACTTTCCACCGTCGACAATGACACCGCCGATTGTCGTCCCGTGCCCGCCGAGAAACTTGGTCGCCGAGTGCACGACGATATCCGCGCCGTGCTCGAACGGGCGGATCAGGTAAGGAGTCGCGATGGTGTTATCCACGATGAGGGGAACCCCAGCTTCGTGCGCAACCTCCGAGACCTTTTCGATGTCCAGGATGTTGATTTTGGGGTTACCGATGGTCTCGGCAAAGAAAAGCTTGGTGTTGGGGCGAACAGCCCGGCGCCACTCCTCGGCATCATCCTGGTTCTCCACGAACGTTGTCTCGATCCCGAGACGCGCGAGCGTGTACTTGAACAGGTTGTAGGTGCCGCCGTAGATCGAGCTCGACGACACTATGTGGTCGCCAGCCTTGGCGATGTTCAAGACGGCGTAGGTCTCCGCGGCCTGGCCGGAGGCTACGAGAAGCGCACCCGTCCCGCCCTCGAGCGCCGCTACCCGCTTCTCCACGACATCCTGCGTTGGATTCTGGATTCTCGTGTAGATATTGCCAAATTCGGCCAGCGCGAAGAGGTTCTTGGCATGGTCGGAATCGTTGAAAACATATGAGGTGGTCTGATAGATCGGAGTGGCCCGCGCGTTGGTGGTCGGGTCCGGCTTCGCGCCAGAGTGAACCTGTTGAGTCTCGAATTTCCAATTCGCTTCGGTCATTGTGGTGCTCCTCATGGTCTGTGATCGTTATCGACGGCGAAGGTAAGTCTCTGCTGAGCATATGCGTTTTGTGCCACCGGGTGCAATACGTGCCGAAATACTGTGTAATGCGGCGGCGTGTGGTTCAGCAGAGCAGCATTATGCGGAATGATTGACAGATAAAGATGTGGTTCAATAATGGGATGCCGGAGGCACAAAAATGACGCAACGCCAGGTAGTAGTAACGGGAGCCAGCTCGGGCATTGGGGCCGCCACCGTGAGGCTTTTCCGCGATCACGGCTGGTCGGTCATCGGGGTCGCCCGACGCGCAGACAGGCTGCGGGCGCTCGCGGAGGAAACCGGCGCGCACGTCATCGTGGCCGACCTGACCAAGTCGGAGGACATCGCGTCCATGACGCGGCAGATCGTGGAGCTTGGCGGAGCCACCGCCCTCGTCAACAATGCCGGGGGTGCGGTAGGGGCAGACCGGATCGAAGACGGAACGGACGAGTCCTGGCGCCAGATGTTCGAGATCAACGTGATTGCGGTGCGCAACGTGATCGCCGCGCTGCTGCCCGTCCTGCGGTCCGGCGCGGAAGAACACGGCAGCGCCGATATCCTCAACGTGACCTCGACGGCCGGATATTACGCATACCAGGGCGGCGGCGGTTACAACGCGGCCAAGTTTGCGGAGCGGGCGCTCACCGAAGTACTTCGCCTGGAGCTCGGAGGCGAGCCCATTCGCGTGCTGGAGGTTGCTCCGGGCATGGTCCAGACCGCAGAATTTGCGCTCAACCGATTCGGCGGGGATGCCGCCCGCGCCCAGGCCCTGTACGCCGATGTTCCCGCCCCGCTGGTCGCTGAGGACGTGGCCGAAGCGATCGTGCACAGCATAGAGCTGCCCCCGCACGTCAGCACCGACGTCGTATTCATCAAGCCGGTGGCCCAGTCGAGCGTGTACCAATTTCACAAGGGCGAGTTGCGGGTCCGAGGCAATTAGGTGACGTCAAGCTCGCACAGCCCAGCCTCTGCCACCCCCTACGAAGTACTCGGGGTGCCATCAACCGCGTCGACCGCAGAGCTGCGTCGGGCATATCGCGCCCTCCTGCGGCGGACTCATCCCGACGCGGGAGGAGTAGCGGCTGAGTTCCACGCGGTCCAGGCGGCGTGGGTGCTGATCGGGGATGAGGCGAGCCGGGCATCCTACGATCGAGGAGCAGGCGCGGAGGCATCGCGGCTGACACAGGGCTACGGCACGCAGGGCTACGGCACGCAGGGTTATGGAACGCAGGGACAGGGAGCTGCAGGGACGGGCGTTCGCGCGCGTTCGTTCGGCACCCCCGGATGTGCCGACCACGCGCGCTACGTGGAATGGATGACCGGGTGGGCCGAGACGGAGGCAGGCAATCGGCTGGGCGTGCGCCTTGGCCGCGGGCTGGCCGAGGAATCCTTCTACGACCTCGCGGTGATTCGGGCGGCACCGCTGCAGGCCAGGCTGATCCTCGCCCGTGCGCAAGCCGCGGAAGCAACCGCTGCGCTGATTTCCTCGCTCGGAATGGGTTTCACCCTGTGGAACGATGTGAGTGCTGGCGCGCATGGGCTGATCGATCACGTCGTGCTTGGCCCCGCGGGGCTTTTCGCGATTCGCTCCGAAGATTGGGGGAGCGAGGTGCGGGTCGTGCGAGACGAGCTTATCGGTGAGGGGATGGGGGACAACGAGCATCCGTTTCAATCGATAGCGACGGATGCCCGTGCCCTCGCGCGCGAGCTAGGCCTGGCCTTCACCGCCCTGGTCATCGTCGTGCCAGACGACGCGCTGCCGGGGATCGCGGCCGATTCCACCAGGGGCGCCACGCCGGCTGCGATCGTGGTTCGTCGGTCAGTGCTTCCGCAGCTCATGCGGGAGGGTCTCGGCGGGACCGAGCGCACCAGCCTCACCCAGGTTTACGAGTACCGCGCGCGGTTGCAGCAGCGGATCAGGCATCGCACACCCGATTAACTCTCGCTGAAAGTGAGCGAATCGGTGCGGCAGGGTTAATAAGGTCTCGAAGTGTGAGTACTATCGGGTGAGATCAAGGAGGACCTATTTCATGACTACCCCCCGTAAGTCGCACGAAAACATGCCGCCGGTTTCAGCGGGCCAAGGCAAAGGCCTGGCGACAGGAACGCTCGGGTTGCTCGGCTCAACCGTGATCGGTTTGGCCTCCACCGCCCCCGTCTACTCGCTAGCGGCAACGCTCGGTTACGTGGTGCTCGCGGTTGGTGCCCAGGCCCCCATCGCGTTTATCCTGGCGTTCATCCCGATGTTTTTCGTGGCCTACGCGTATCGGGAGCTGAACCGAGCCGTGCCAGATTGCGGCACGACATTTACTTGGGGAACAAAGGCGTTCGGGCCCTGGGTGGGATGGATGGGCGGTTGGGGAGTCGCGGTCGCGGGGATGGTAGTCCTGGCGAACCTGGCCCAGATCGGTGGGAAATACTTCTGGCTGTTGATAAACGAGGACCTCGCACAGAACACGGTAATCGTGACGCTCACTGGTGTGGTGTTCATCGCGCTTATGACCTACATCAGTTATCGCGGTACGGAAATCGGCGAGAAACTGCAGAACGTCTTGATCATCATCCAATATGGTGCGCTCATCCTCTTTGTCGTCTTTGCGGTTGTCTCGGTCATGACAGGGACAGCGCCCGAAGGCTCGACAATGCCGCAGTGGAGCTGGTTTGACCCGTTCCAGTTCACCTCGTTCGAAAGTTTCACGGAATCTATTCTTCTCGCCCTCTTCATCTATTGGGGCTGGGACACCTGCCTCGCCCTCAACGAGGAAACAAAAAACCCCGAGAAAACGCCAGGGCGTGCTGCTCTGCTCTCGACCGTAATCCTTCTCGTGACCTACGTCGGAGTCACCGTGGCCGCGATGATGTATGCCGGACTCGGCAGCACGGGTATCGGTCTCGGCAACGAGGATAACGCCGACGATATCTTCTTCGCTCTCAAGGATGTCCTCTTCGGCCCCTGGGCCTGGCTGCTAGTTCTCGCCGTGATGATCTCGGCTGTGTCCTCAACCCAGACCACGATCCTTCCCACGGCGCGTGGAACGCTTGCAATGGCAGCATACAAGGCGTTGCCGAAGCGGTTCAGTAGCGTGCACCCGCGCTACAAGACGCCCGGATTCTCAACGCTTGTAATGGGAGTTGTTGCTACCGTTTTTTACGTTCTGATGACGATGATCAGTGAGAACATCCTTGAGGACACTATCCTTTCGCTGGGATTGGCAATTGCCTTCTATTACTCCATCACTAGCTTTGCGTGCGTGTGGTTTTTCCGCAGGGTGCTGTTTAGTTCGTTCCAGAATTTCATCTTTAAGTTCCTCTTCCCCCTGCTGGGTGGGTTAATGCTTGCGGGTGCCTTCGTGAAGTCGGTGATAGATATGCTCAACCCGGACTATGGGGAAACCATTATCTGGAATATTGGTGGAGTCTTTGTGATCGGCGTTGGCTCCCTGGCGATCGGTGCGGTACTTATGCTTGTGTGGGCATTCTTCGAGGGGTCCAAACCGTTCTTCCGCGGCGAGAGCCTCAACGAGGAAACAGAGGTTTTGGTCCCCGACACCGTTGACCTAGAGATAAAGTAGGTGGACTAGTACGGGTGACCGCTGCTTACAAGACAACAAGTAAGTTTTCGGGGTGCTCGGCGACGATGCGAAATTCTCAGTCCAACGATTCAGAGGAAACCAGTCGAATGATGCGCAGCCGTGTATATCGCAGTGGTGTCGTCACGAGCGAACAGCTCTCGGTCGATCAGGTAGCCGAGATCGTCCAGGACAGTAACGTCACCGTGTGGCTGGATTTCACGTCACCACAGGCTGACGATCTCGAACGGGTGCAGGAGATCCTCGGCATCCATGAATTAGCGATCGAGGATGCGGTGACGGGCTACCAGCGCCCTAAGCTTGACCGCTACACTTCGCACCTGTTTCTAGCGGCATATACGGTTGATCTTCACGGCGAGACGGGCGAGCTCGTCACGGCAGAGGTCAGAGCGATTATTGCTGGACAGGTGCTCGTCACCGTGCACGAGCCTCATTTCGATATGGATGCAATCGTTGAGCGCTGGGATAACGAGGTTGATCTGGCCGGCCACGGCGTGGCTTTTCTGGTGTGGGGGCTACTCGACGTGGTCGTTGACGGATACTTCGACACCGTTCAGGAACTGGACGCGGAGATTGACGCTCTCGAAGACAGGCTTTTCGATACGAGACCTGACACGTTAGAGGCTCAGCGACGTTCGTTCGAGTTGCGTAAAAGCCTCGGGCGACTTCGCCGGATCGTGTTGCCCATGCGCGAGGTTCTGAACACACTGATGCGACGCGATGTAAGTGCCCGATTCCCCGAGATGATGCCATATCTTCAGGACGTTTATGACCACGTTTTGCGTGTCACAGAGTGGACGGACTCGCTGCGGGACATGATCGCAACGATTCTCGAAACGAATATTAGCCTGCAGGGTAACCGGATGAATCTGATCATGAAGAAGGTCACGAGCTGGGCTGCAATTATCGCCGTCCCGACGGCTATCACGGGTTTCTACGGGCAGAACCTCCCCTATCCAGGTTTTTCCGAGGCCTGGGGTTTCTGGGCGTCTTCTGGCCTTATCGTCGTGATCTCCCTCGGTCTATACCTCACATTCAAGAAGCGTGACTGGCTGTAGTCTCCTCGCTTACTCCGGCCACGGGCTGTTGCGGATGATCTCGACGAAGTCGGTGCGCTGATAGTCCGGCATGAATTGTTTGAGCACGTCTGCGTTGACGTTGCCGAAAGTAGTAGCCGGGCGGTGTATGTTGCCGCGAGTGAAGGCATTCAAGATCTGATTCTTGAAGTCAGGGCGCGGATGTGAATCCGTGACAGCCTCGCGCTGTGCATTGGAGAGCGAGTGGTACCAGATCCCCAGCACGTCGGTCTCGACACCAACTGTGACGAGGGCAACCTCCGGCTCTAGATGCTCGGGAACGCCCGGGGTAGTGTGTAGAGCGATCCCCATCCAGACCGAAGCGGCATGTGTCGCATCGACGCCGCGTTCGAGAAGGAAGTCTCTTGCCGCGTTCGCGCTGTCCACCTCGAAACGTAACTGCGATGTTGAGTAGAGGCCTGTCAGACCAAGATCATGGAACATCGCACCGGCGTAGAGCAGCTCTAAATCCACATTAAGGCCTCGTTGTTCGCCCATGATCGCCCCGAAAAGGAACACTCGACGAGAGTGATGGAAGAGCAGATCGTCCTCACAATCTCGGATGTACTGGGTGATGTCACGTGTGAGTGCGGTGTTGGGGATCGTGATCCCTGCGATGGTTTCATTCATGTCTTAACTTTCTGATTCTGAGGAGAGTGGTGTTTCTGTGCTTCTAGTCTCTTGTTGGCGATACCCTTTCAGTGAGCGTCTATACTGACAGCTATCCCTCAGATAAGGACATACATGACGATGCCGAGGCATAACGTGGTTTTTCTCCTCTTCGAGGGTATGAAACACCTGGACGTGGCGGGGCCGGCGGAGGTCTTCTCTGAGGCGAATCGGAGAGGGGCACACTACGTACTTCGTTTTGCATCCAGCTCGGGTGCCGGAGTACGAACCTCGACCGGACTGAGGCTCGTCGCTGATGTTGCCGCGTTGGAGATCAAACATGCCGACACGCTGGTTATCCCTGGAGGCGATGATCTTCCGGTGACTCCAATTGCCACGGAGTTGCGTGACGCAACTGCTCAGCTTGTCAATCGGGCTAAGCGTGTGGTGTCGGTCTGCACGGGGGCTTTCCTTCTGGCCGCGACAGGGGAGCTAGATGGCAGGCGCGCGACAACCCACTGGGCCTACACAAGGTTGCTCTCTCGCGTTCATAAGCGAATAGAGGTCGAACCCGATGCGATCTATGTCTCCGATGGAAGGTTCTACACGTCTGCTGGCGTCTCTGCTGGGATCGATCTGGCCCTTGCGCTGGTGGAGCTGGACTATGGGGCTGACCTCGCGCGCGACGTAGCCCGTCACCTTGTTGTCTACCTTCAGCGCCCGGGCGGTCAGTCGCAGTTCTCCACCTTGCTGCATAAAACACGCAGCGCTCATGACGGCGTTCGAATGGTTGTAGATCAGGTCGTTTCGCAGCCTGACGGGCAGAACGATCTTTCTTCGCTTGCGAAACATGCGGGGGTGAGCGCCCGGCACTTGGCGCGTTTGTTCCAGGCAGAACTTGGAGTGAGCCCGACTAAGTTCGTTGAGCAAGTCAGGCTCGACACAGCTAAGGCCCTCCTGTTGAAGGGCGAGCCTGTCTATCGGGTTGTTGAACGCGCTGGGTTTCAGAGCCCGGAGACCATGCGCCGAATCTTTGCCACCCAGTTGGGCGTAGCCCCCAGCGAGTATCAACGGAGGTTCTTGAGCGCTCGGCGGAGTTCGGGTCCTGACAGTAACGAGGAGCCCTGAACACATCCCTCGGTTCTCCCTCGGGTAGACGCTCAGACTCGCTCAGACCGTTGGCTCCCTTAGGGGTCGCCAAGTGTCTTGCAAACCAGGTTTAGTATGCCGTGCGAGCGCCTATCCACGGCAATTCCGTAGTCGTTCAGCTGTCAGCGTTTCCACTTTGCGGCTGGCTGGTTGGCTGGAATGCCTCCCGATTGGCCGAGATTGCTGTGAAGTTTGTTTCCCGTAACACCTTGAATGCGCGGGAACTCCAACCTGCGCGACACGCCCTAACTTGTGCGCGCCGGCCCAGCATGCGGCATAGGCCAACAACGTGCACCGTGAGCCGACCCCGATCCTGAGCACCCGAACCCGAGCAAACCTCACTGTAGGCTTAAGCTCGTGAGTATTTTCTTAGTAGGCGGCAGTGAAGAGGGGGACCTCGAGGAACTTGCGGATGTTCTGAGCGAGTTCGCGAGCGAGGCCGCCCAGGTCGCGGTTGCGAACGGCCGGCCGGGTGCGCCCGTTTTTGCGATGGTTATTGTCGACGGCGACGATATCGAGGTAGGCAGCGTGAGCGATGTTCGCGGCGGTCAGCTGGCGACCAGGCTCTTTTTCTTCTTTCCGGATGGCCAGCCCGGTGCCGGAATCCGCTCAGTCCTCGCGCCGGAGGGCGGGCAGATCGACCCGCAGCTTCTCCAAGACGTCGACGGAATAATCGTCGCAGGTGGCCTGACCCCGGCCTACCGTACGGCGCTGCAACCCGCGGCCGAGATCATTCGTGAGCTGGTCGGCGGAGGGGTGCCCTACCTTGGCTTCTCGGCCGGGGCGCAACTCGCAGCAGAGCAGGCGCTGATAGGCGGCTGGCAGATCGGCGAGGTTCCCGTGGTCGCCCAGCGCTTCTCGGAGGGCCTCGACGAGGTCAGCGTGGCCCAAGGGCTCGGGCTGATCGACCTCACGGTAGACGTGCATGCCGCCCAGTGGGGAACCCTCACCAGGCTCATCGCCTCCGTCGAGGCCGGGCTCGTTCCCGCGGGCGTCGCCATCGACGAAAACACTGCGCTCGTGATCGGTCAGGGCGCGCTCCGAGTGATCGGAACCGGCAGCGTGTGGCGCGTGCAGGGTACCGATAACGGGGTGCTTGTCTCGAGCATGGGGGCCTAGTATGCCCATGACGTTAGCCGAAATGGCGAATGCCGGACTTATCTCGCCCGATTGGGCAGCGGCCCTCGAACCCGTCGCTCAGCAGATCGCCGATATGGGCGAATTCCTCCGTCGAGAGCGCGAAGAAGGGCGGGAGTATCTCCCCGCGGGCGACAAGATCCTGCGGGCATTCAGCTACCCGCTGTCCGAGGTGAAGGTGCTGATCGTGGGACAGGACCCGTATCCGACCCCCGGGCATCCCATCGGTTTATCTTTCGCGGTCGACAGGAACGTGCGGCCCGTCCCGCGGAGCCTGAACAATATCTACAAGGAGATGCGCGAAGACCTCGGCATCGACACCCCCGACCACGGCGACCTGACGGCCTGGAGCGAGGCTGGCGTGATGCTCCTCAACAGGGTGCTCACGGTCGAGCCCGGCCAGGCGGCCTCGCACCGCAAGAAGGGGTGGGAGGCAATCACCGAGCATGCCATCCGTGTTCTTGTCGAGCGAAAGCAGCCGATGGTAGCGCTGCTCTGGGGGCGTGACGCATCCTCTCTTGTCCCGATGCTGGGGGATACCCCGGTAATCGAAAGCGCGCATCCCTCGCCGCTGTCCGCATCGCGGGGATTCTTCGGTTCGCGCCCGTTTACTCGGGTCAATGCTGAGCTGGTGAAGCTGGGCGTCTCCCCGATCGATTGGAGGTTGTGAGCAGTGGTTGACCTGACGGCTAACGGGATGCCTGTCCCGGTGACGGTGCGGTCGGCGCGCGAGTTTGATCTGCCTCGCGTGTGCGATATCTACAATTACTACGTCGCAAATAGCACCGTGAGCTTTGACGAGGAGCCTAGGCCGCTATCCGAGTGGTTGGCGAAATTTGAGCGGCTTCGTGAGCTCGACCTGCCGTTTATCGTCGCGGTTGGCCCTGGCGGAGAGGTGCTCGGTTTTGCTCTTGTGCACCCGTGGAAGACCAAATCGGCGTATCGCTTTGTGGTCGAGAACTCGGTGTACCTACACCCAGAGGCCACGGGTCAGGGCCTGGGTCGCCAGCTCCTGACAGAACTGATCGATCAAACGACGGATGCCGGCCCCACCCAGATCGTCGCCGTCATCTCCGACCAGGGTGCGGAGTCCTCTCTGCGGCTACACGAGTCGCTTGGCTTTGTCGAGACGGGCCGGATGCGCGACGTCGGCTACAAGTTCGACCGCTGGCTGGGCATCGTCACCCTCCAACTGCAGCTTGCCGGGTGGCACCGCCCCGAGGACTAGGGAATTTTTTGTTCGGTTCCGCGGATTTCCGGGGAAAATCCCGCGGAATCGAACAAAAACTTCCCTGGCGTGGACGGTGGCGTGGGGGCGTGCGTTGGGCAGGGGCGTACGGGGTTACTTCTTTTTGGGGATCGGGCTGTTGGTGAGGATGGTGTTGTAGGCGAGCATCCCCGTAAGTGAGATCACCAGAGATACGCAGGCCACGATCGGCCAGGCTTCGCCAGCGTATTCCGGGGTTGCCAGTAAGCCGCTGAGGAGCGGGACGAAGCCCAGAGGAACCGCAAGCCAGCTGTTGCGGGATTTTCCCCATCGACTGAGGGATGCCCCCAGCAGTAGCCCGCTCACGCCGCCTCCCAGGAAGCAGGCCAACCCTCCGAGGAGCGCAAACCCTGCCGTCCCGGCGTCATCGAGCACCCGCGGGTCGAGCGCGAGCAGTGCGGTGAATACTGCGGTGTTGGCGACCGCGATCACCGCGACGGTGAGGAGGCTGGCCCGTACCACGGCTCGGCGGGTGGCACCCGCCATGACTAAGGGCGCGAAGAAGAACGTGACGGCCAGAAGGCTCAGCGCGAGTTGGAAACCGGCTATGCTACCGCGGGTGAGCGAGACCAGGGACGCAAACTGAGACGTGCTGAGGGCATCGCTCAGCGAGAGCACTACGAGCATAGCCGCGGTTCCTCCTGCCCATAATCCCAGGGTATAGGAGCCTATTAGCCTAAATATTCGCCGGAAAACTACCGTGGTCGCGCTCATGACTCTGATCCTTGCTGTGTTGCCTCGACTACTGATGCTTCTACGACCGTGCGGCGATCGGTGAGATGCTCGAAGAGTAGGTCGAACGGAACCTGCTCGCGGGTGAGCCCCATCTGGTTGGCCCGCATCGAGGTTTCGAGATCTACACGGGCGATTACGGTTATCGAGGAGGTTCCGCCCAGGTTTTTTCGGGTGACGATGCTGGCGCGATCGAAGCGCTGGGCGATCTCGTCGATCGCTATGCGCGGCCCGCTGAAGGTGCTGGCCCGTTCGCGCAGGCTGTCGATGTTCTCGTTGAGGAGCAGGCGGTTGTTGCGGAGGAGGACGACGTTTTCGAGCATCCGTTCTGTTTCATCGATCAGGTGGCTCGACAGCACGATCGTGCGCGGGTGTTCCACGAAGTCGCGCAGCAGTTCGTCGTAGAAATGCCGTCGAGTGGGGGAGTCCATGCCGATGTAGACCTCGTCGAGGAGGGTCAGCGGCGCCCTGGTTGCCAGGCCGATCAGCGCGGCGGCCGTTGCGCGCTGGCCCAGCGAGAGGCGCATCATCTTCTTGGTCGCGTCGATGCCGAAGCCGTCCATGAGTTCGTGCGCGTAAGCCTGGTCGAACGTCGGGCGTAGATCCGCCGCGAGCCGAATGTTTGACGAGACCTTCTGATCGAGCAGGAGGTCACCCGATTCACGCACGAGGCAGATGCTCTGCGCGAGGCGTTCACTCTCGAAGGGGTTCTCCCCGTCGACCGTGACGGTTCCGTAGGTGGGCCGCTGTAGCCCCGCGATCACCGAGAGCAGCGTGCTCTTACCGGTCCCGTTGCGGCCGAGCAGCCCGTGGATCGTGTCGGGTTGCAGCGTGAGGCTGAGGTCGGCGAGCCCCGTCGCGGAGTTGTATTTTGTGCCGTAGCTTACGCCGAGGTCCTGCGTGCTGATGCTGAAACCGGTCATGGCTGGTCCTGTTCTGCTGGTGCTTGCGTTGATTCTTGCTGTGTAAGTTCTTGCGTCATAAATTCTTTGAGGTGCCGCATAAGTTCGCTTGATGGGATGCCGAGCGCCCTCGCCCGCGCCAGCGCCGGTTCGAATACCTCGCTGAGGTATCTGCTGCGGTATTCGTCGCGCAGCTTTTCCTGGGCTCCCGCGCTTACGAACATCCCCAGCCCGCGTTGCTTGTAGATGAGCTGTTCCTCCACGAGGATCGCGAAGGCTTTCGCGGCGGTGGCGGGGTTGATGCCAAAGGTGGTGGCGAATTGCGTGGTGCTCATGACCTGCGCGCCCTCGGGCATCGTTCCATCGAGGATGCCGCGGCGCAGGTGTTCTGCGATCTGCAGGTAGATCGGTTCTGACCCGTCAAACACGCTTACCTCCTCGGTTCATTACTCAACTAGTGAACCACGGGACCGAGGTTAACGCAAGCCCGAGTTTCGTTTGCCCCAAATAGTGCTTTTTCTAGGAAAAACGTACTATTTGGGGCAAACGAGATCCACAAACGTGGGCCGAGCCCGACCCGAGCCTGACCCGACCCCGACCCGAGCCCGACCCGGGCGCACGCCCGAACTGCACCCGGGCACGAACTGTGGCAGGGTGGACTATATACACGAAAGGCACCACATGACTCAGCTGCACCCGGTCCGCGTCTATAAGAGCGACGAGGCTCTGCCCCGTGAAGAACAACTCGCGTGGAAACTCGCGCAGGTGGCGACCGACCCCGTGCCGGTTGACGACGATGTCGCCGAGATGATTATCAATCGCGTGATCGACAACGCCTCGGTTGCGGCCGCATCGCTCGTGCGCAGGCCGGTCGCGGCGGCCCGCGCGCAGGCGCTGAGCCATCCGCCCAGCACGGGCGGCGGCGGGGCCACCGTTTTCGGTGAGCCGCAGGCAACCCGGGTATCGCCCGAGTGGGCGGCCTGGGCCAACGGCGTCGCAGTGCGCGAGCTCGACTATCACGACACGTTCCTGGCGGCCGACTACTCGCATCCCGGGGACAACATCCCGCCGATCACGGCCGTCGCGCAGCACGTCATGGGCCTTCACAATCCTGGCGCGCACATCGCACATGCCAGCAATACCCCAAGCCCCCGCAACCTCACCGGCCACGACCTGATCCGCGGCATCGCGACGGGTTACGAGATCCAGGTCGACCTGGTCAAGGCGATCTGCCTGCACCAGCACAAGATCGACCACGTGGCGCACCTCGGCCCGAGTGCCGCGGCGGGAATTGGCACGCTGCTCGGCCTCGACACGGCCACGATCTATCAGGCCATCGGCCAGGCCCTGCACACCACGACGGCCACGCGCCAATCGCGTAAGGGCGAGATCAGTAGCTGGAAGGCCTACGCCCCCGCCTTTGCCGGCAAGATGGCGGTCGAGGCCGTCGATCGGGCCATGCGCGGCGAGACCAGCCCCACCCCCATCTACGAGGGCGAAGACGGCGTAATCGCATGGCTCCTCGATGGACCGGATGCCCGCTACCAGGTCCCCCTCCCCGCCCCCGGTGAACCCAAGCGCGCCATCCTCGACACCTACACGAAAGAGCACTCGGCGGAGTACCAGGCCCAGGCGTGGATTGACCTGGCGCGTAAGCTGCACCACGAGCATCCGGAACTTATCGATGGAGCCAACGTGGAACGCGTGGTCATCCGCACGAGCCACCACACCCACTACGTGATCGGGTCGGGGGCGAACGATCCGCAGAAGTACGATCCCGCGGCATCGCGCGAGACGCTGGATCACTCGATTCCGTACATCTTCACGGTCGCGCTGCAGGACGGGCGCTGGCATCACGCGGATTCGTATGCCCCGGAGCGCGCGGCCCGGCCAGACACGGTTGCCCTGTGGCACAAAGTCGTGACGGAGGAGGACCCGGAGTGGACGAGGCGCTATCACTCGCTCGACCCGGCGGAGAAGGCCTTTGGCGGCTCGGTCGAGATCCAGCTGGCGGACGGCAGCGTTATTCGCGACGAGATTGCCGTGGCGGACGCGCATCCGCTGGGGGCCAGGCCGTTTGCGCGGGAACAATACGTGGCGAAGTTCCGGGCGCTCGCGGAGGGTGTGTTGGAGCAGGTCGAGATCGAACGTTTCCTCGATACGGCTCAGCGCCTGTCGTCGCTGCGCGCCGACGAGCTAGCTGGCCTCACGATCACGGCTCGGCCTGGTTTCCTAGCCGCGAAAACCCAGCCAGCAGCCCAGAAGGGACTCTTCTAATGCTGTACTCACACACAACTCCCGCCGAGAAGCGCGCGGCGTTCCGCGCCGAACTTGCGACGGGCAAGCTGCTGCGCATCCCGGGGGCGTTCAACCCGCTGAGCGCGAGACTCATCGAGCGCAAAGGCTTTGACGGCGTCTACATCTCGGGTGCCGTGCTGTCCGCAGATCTGGGGCTGCCCGACATCGGCCTCACTACGCTCACAGAGGTCGCGGGCCGCAGCGCGCAGATCGCCCGGATGACTAACCTCCCCGCCCTGGTCGACGCGGACACCGGCTTCGGCGAACCCATGAACGTGGCCCGCACCGTGCAGACCCTCGAGGATGCCGGGGTCGCCGGCCTCCACATCGAGGATCAGATTAATCCCAAGCGCTGCGGACACCTTGACGGCAAACAGGTCGTCGACGAGGAGACCGTGCTCAAGCGGATCCGCGCGGCGGTGCAGGGGCGGAGGGACCCGAACCTGCTGATCATGGCTCGCACGGACATCCGCGCAATTGAGGGGATGCCCGCCGCCATCGACCGGGCAAAAGCGCTCGTTGACGCCGGGGCAGACGTGATCTTCCCCGAGGCCATGCGCGACCTCAGCGAATTCGACGCGATCCGGGCGGCGGTCGATGTTCCGGTGCTCGCGAATATGACCGAGTTTGGCAAGAGTGAGCTCTTCACCACGTCCCAGCTCGAAAGCGTCGGCATCAACATCGTGATCTACCCCGTTTCGCTGCTGCGCCTCGCGATGGGGGCGGCTGAACGCGGGCTCGACGCGATCACGGAGCAGGGAAGCCTCACGCCGATGCTCGGGGAGATGCAGACTCGGTCCGAACTCTATGAGCTATTGGACTATTCGGCATACAATACGTTTGACGATACGGTCTATAACTTCAAGCTGTGAGGTGCGAGATATGAGCGACACACACGTAATTGCTGAAACGCGGGGCGAGACTGCCGTGCACAAGGGGCTGGTGGGAGTCGTGGCCGACTACACGGCGATCTCCAAGGTCAACTCGGACACGAATTCGCTTCTGTATCGCGGCTATCCGGTGCAGGAGTTGGCCGCGCGCTGCTCGTTCGAAGAGGTTGCCTGGTTGCTCTGGAACGGCGAACTCCCGAACGCCGACGAGTTGGCCGAGTTCGAGCGGCTTGAGCGCTCACACCGCGAGCTCGACGCCGGCACCAAACAGGCCATCGATGGCCTGCTGATCACGGCGCATCCGATGGACGTGGTCCGCACCGCGGTGAGCCACCTGGGCGGGCTGGACGCGACGCTTCAGGGGGATGCGGGAGCGGCATCCGTTATCGATCCCGTGCTTGATCCCGCGCTTAATCGTGCCCGGGCGGTGCGACTCCTTGCTCAGCTGCCCTCCGTGGTCGCCTACGATCAGCGGCGACGCAGGGGACAGGGGCTGATCGCGCCGCGCGGCGACCTCGCCTACTCCGAAAACTTTCTCTATATGACCTTCGGCGAGCTTCCGGATGCCGTGGTCGCCGACGCGTTCCGGGTCTCGCTGATCCTGTATGCGGAGCACTCATTCAACGCGTCCACGTTCACGGCCAGGGTAATTGCGTCGACCCTGAGCGATATATATTCGGCGGTCACCGGCGCGGTCGGGGCGCTCAAGGGTTCGCTGCACGGAGGCGCGAACGAGGCAGTGATGCACACGTTCGACGAGATCGGTTCTGCCGATCGCGCGGAGGCCTGGCTCGATGATGCCCTGGCATCCAAGCGCAAAATCATGGGATTCGGCCATCGCGTGTACAAGCACGGCGACTCTCGGGTGCCCACAATGAGGGATGCCCTTGGCCGCCTCGTCGACCACTACGACCGGCCCGACCTCTTGTCACTTTACGAAGCTTTGGAAACGGCGATGACGTCGCGGAAGAACATCCTTCCCAACCTCGATTACCCGTCCGGCCCCGCATACAACCTGATGGGGTTCGATACCCTCACGTTTACGCCGCTCTTCGCGGCGGCTCGGGTAGTCGGCTGGACAGCCCACGTTATGGAGCAGTATTCGGCTAACTCGCTGATCCGCCCGCTGTCCGAGTACAACGGGCCCGAGGAGCGGCACCTGGGCTAGGCTGCGGGTGCCTCGTTATAGGCATCCGCCAATTCTTGGCCTGTCAATGAGTGGATGGCCGCCATAATCCGTTCCGTGGCCTCGCGCCGATCCTTTCCCGAGCCCGAGGAAGTCAGATCGGAGAGGTCAACGGGAGGCCCGAAGGTAACGGTGACCGGGGTTTTCCTGCCTGGCGTTCCATCGGGTCTGAGCATCCGTCGCCTGGCCGAACCGTCCAGGCCGATGGGAATCACAGTTGCGCCCGTTTCCAGGGCGAGCCAGGCGACTCCTGTTTTTCCGCGGTACAGCCTGCCGTCGCGCGAACGGGTCCCCTCGGGATAAATTGCGAATGCTCCGCCGGCGTTCAGTACGTCGCGGCCCACGTTGAGCGCGTCCTGCGCTGCGTGGCCTGCCCCGCGTTTCACGGGAACGGCGCCTATCGTCCCGAAGAACCAGCGTTGCACCCTGCCGAAGAATCCGCCGCGCTCAAAGTAGTGTGACTTCGCCAGAAACTGAACTCTGCGGGGAACGGCGAGCGGAATGATGATGCTGTCCCTGGCGGCCAGGTGATTACTAGCAAAGAGGACTGGTCCCCTTTTAGGGATGTTACGGCGTCCTATGACGGTCGCCCGATACGCAAAACGGCCGACGGGGGCCAACGCGGCTTTGCCGACAAAATAGACCATTCCGGGTTGAGACGATGTCGGTGAAGTAGGGATGGTGATGAGGGGCGCCTCAGCGCGTTCCCTGTCCGAATATGTCATTGGCACACACTATCCGGTAGCTCATTCCGCGGGGGTAATTTCTTTGCGGGGCAGAGGTTTACAGCTTTGTAAGAAAAACTGGGAGTAGGCTAATCCTCAAAGCGCTGAGAAATCTTGATGCTTTTGGTATTTTTGCTATTCCTTTAGCAATTCCCAACTACTTTTACCCAACAGAAACGAGAACCGTGAAGCTTCGCGCAATCCCCGTTGTCCTGACCGTTCTGGCACTTACGCTTACCGGGTGTACCGCATCCGGCGGCACCGTGAGCGCAGAGGATGCCAAGAAGGCTGGTTGCACGGTCATTCCTTCCGGCTCCGAAAGTGATTCGGTTAAAGTCACTGGTGAATTCGGGAAGAAACAAACAACCGACTTTAAGAAGCCTTTCACTGCGACGAAGATGCAGCGCACCATCATTGACAAGGGCGACGGCGACCTTATCGCTAAGGACGACTCGATTACCGCCTTGGTGACTCTCTATAACGCCGAGACTGGCGATGAGCTAGCATCAGAAAACACTGAGTTTCCAGTAAACGAAGAGACGCTGGGAACCCCCGGCCTCTTCGCTGCCCTTGCCTGCGTCCCGATGGGTACGCGCTCTGTTACGACCATGACCGCAGCAGATTTTGCTGGCCCTGATGCTCAGGGGACAGACGGCCAGAGTGTCATCCTGGTTGTCGACGCTATCAAGAAGGCACCAGCTGCGCCAGCCCCGGATGTCCTGAAGAAGGCTGACATCGCTGATAATTTCCCCACGGTTGAGATGGTCGATGGCAAGCCCGTCATGACCCTCCCCAACGGTAAGCCCTCGGAAGAGCTTCAGATTCGAACCGATCTGAAAGGCGATGGGGAGGTCGTTCAAGAAAAGGACAAGGTCACGGTTAATTACCTGGGAGCTATTTGGGACACAGGGGTTGTCTTCGACCAAAGCTACACGAGGGGCGAGCCCACTTCTTTTGCGACTAACGAGGTCGTTCCCGGCTTCGGTCAGGCCCTCGTCGGTCAGACAGTTGGGTCTCGCGTGATCGTGGCCATTCCGCCAGCACTTGGTTACCGTGAGGGAGGAAACGCTGGGGCAGGAATTAAGGGAACGGACACCATCGTGTTCGTCATCGAAATCCTGAGCACCGAGCGGGCAGCTGCACCACAGTAATAATACCGGCCGAACTCTTTCAGACAATCTGTGCCTCACCTGTCGGAACTCGATGCCTGCGACCTAACGGTCGCGGGCATCGTTTTGTGTTGAAACCCGAGCCTTTACCTCATCGTGCAGCATCCCTGGGTAAACTCAAGCCTGATAAGACATGATTTGCTGAGCGAGTTTCTCCTGCCGAAACTATGCGATGTGCAAGTTGTTCCTCAATACCTAGAGAGACGAGAATCGTGAAGCTTCGCGCAATCCCCGTTGTCCTGACCGTTCTGGCGCTTACGCTTACTGGGTGTACCGCATCCGGCGGCGCCGTGAGTGCCGAGGATGCCAAGAAGGCTGGTTGCGAGGTTGTCCCGTCAGGGGCTCAAAGCAACTCAATCAAGGTCACCGGTGATTTTGGCAAGGAACCCGAGGTCAAGTTTGATACGCCGCTTAAAGCGGACGGGGTTCAGCGGACCATCCTTACTCTGGGTGAGGGCGATATGATCGTGAGGGATGACGTCATCAAAGCGCAGCTGAGCCTGTACAATGGCACCTCGGGTAAGAAAGTCGCATCCGAGGCGATGGATTTTCCTCTCAAGGAAAAGACTCTCCCGAGCGATAACTGGTTTAAACTCGCCGAGTGTATGCCGGTGGGTAGCAGGGCGGTAACGACTATGAGCGCCTCAGACCTCTACGGCGAGGCTGGCAATGAAAACATGGGACTCAAGGCGAGCGATAGCGTCGTTTTGGTTATTGACGCGATCAAGAAGACTTTCGATTGCAATAGTCCTATTCCGAAGGACCTGGCCACGCGGGCGGTGGGCGAGTCGAAGGCCTTGCCGGAGGGGTTCCCAACGGTAACCCTTGCTGATAATGGCGAACCTACCATCACTTTCCCCGGGGGTTTCGCCCCGAGCGATGAACTCAAGATTGCAGATTCTATCTCGGGCAGTGGCGAAAAAGTTCAGGAGGGCGATTGCGTTACCCTTCAGTACAAGGGGGTCAACCAGGCAACGGGCGAAACCTTCGACGCGAGCTGGACGCGCGGAGAGCCCTCGCGCTTTCCCACGAGCGGCGTCATCGCCGGTTTCAGTAAGGGCCTCGTCGGCCAGACGGTCGGCTCGCAGGTCGTGATCCTGATTGGACCGGCCGATGGCTACGGCGCGTACGAAGAGGGCAAACCCAACACCGGCTATATCGCCTTCGTCGTAGATATTCTGGCCACAAACCGCTAACCGCGTCACGCCTGGCGGCCCACGGATGCCATGATTGAGATATGCGTCGAGTCATTATTTTGGGATCAACAGGTTCTATTGGTCGCCAGGCCCTTGATGTGATTGGGGCGAACCCCAACACGTTCGAGGTCGTTGGCCTGTCTGCTGGATCGGATCGCGAGGGGATGCTCGCCCAGGCCGAGTCCTTCTCCGTCGAGTTCACGGCCCTCGGTGCCGACGAGTCTGAGCAGCTTATCCGCGACGTCGAGGCCGATGTGATCCTCAACGGCATCACGGGCTCGGTCGGGCTCGGACCGACGCTGGCCGCTTTGCGGACCGACGCCACGCTCGCCCTCGCGAACAAGGAATCCTTGATCGTCGGCGGCGACCTGGTTACCGCCCTTGCGAAGCCGGGACAGATCGTGCCGGTCGACTCCGAGCACTCCGCCATTGCCCAGGCGCTACGGTCGGGGGAGAAGCACGAGGTGCGCAGGCTCATTCTCACCGCCTCGGGCGGGCCGTTTCGGGGTCGCACGCGCGATTCCCTGCGCGACGTCACCCCAGCCCAGGCGATGGCGCATCCCACGTGGGATATGGGCCGCATGGTCACCACAAATTCCTCCACCCTCGTCAACAAGGGGCTGGAGATCATCGAGGCGCACTTGCTGTTCGGGGTTCCGTACGACCGGATAGAGGCGGTCGCGCATCCCCAATCGATCGTGCACTCCATGGTGGAGTTTGTTGACGGATCAACGCTGGCGCAGGCATCCCCGCCCGATATGCGCCTGCCGATTTCGCTGGGCCTCGACTGGCCGCGGCGGGTGGCGGGCGTTGGAGTGCCCATCGATTGGACCAAGGCGAGCCAGTGGGAGTTCGAGCCGCTCGACAATGAAGCGTTCCCCGCGGTCAACCTGGCTAAGCAGGTCGGGCGGGCCGGCCGAACCTACCCGGCGGTGTTTAACGCCGCAAATGAGCAAGCGGTCGACGCGTTTCATGACGGCAAGATCGGCTATCTGGATATCGTGGATACGGTCGCCCGGGTCGTCGAATCACACGACGCCCCGAGCGGTGCCCTGACCCGGGAAAGCCTTGTCGAGGCAGAACGTTGGGCGCGGGCGCGGGCTGACGCGCTCGTCGGAGTGTAAGGATGCTCGAGCAGATGGTGTGCGAACGGGATTAGGCCGACTCTCAGCAGCGTCTGAGTAACGGGGGAGTACTATAAGCACGTGGAATCTGTGTTGCTTTATATATTGGGTGTGCTCGCCATCATTCTGGGCCTCGCCGTGTCGATTGGCCTGCACGAAATCGGGCACCTCCTTCCCGCCAAACTTTTTGGCGTAAAGGTCACGCAGTACATGATCGGGTTCGGCCGTACAATCTGGAAGAAACGCAAGGGCGAAACCGAGTACGGCATCAAGATGCTGCCCCTCGGTGGCTATATTTCGATGATCGGGATGTATCCTCCCAAGAAACCGGGCGAGGAAGCGCGCGAGTCCACCACAGGTTTCCTCAACTCGGTGGCTACCGAGAGTTCGCGGGTCGTGCATCGCCGCGATTCCGGTTCCGATCATGAGGATGCCGTTCTCGCCCTGCGCGAGGCCATCCAGGCTGACCCGAAGCTGGCCGATGCCCTGCGGCCACAGGATCTACACGTCGAGCCAGCTGGCGATGCTTCACGCGGCTCCACCTCGACGGGCGAGGCTGAGATCGTTATCGAGGGCGAAGACGCGCCCAGCCGCGCGAATTACTTTGTCTCAATGGTGAATGAGGCGCGTGAGGCAAGCGCCGAGACTATCGGGGATGAGAATCACAGCAGGGCGTTCTACAAGCTCGCCGTGTGGAAGCGCATCATCATCATGGCCGGCGGTCCCGCCATGAACCTGGTGCTTGCCATCCTGCTCTACACGATATATCTGGTCGGATTCGGGCTGCCGCAATCGACCACCACGGTCGGTGCCGTGAACCAGTGTCTGGTGCCAGCAACTAGCACGTCACAAACCTGTGGGCCGAACGACCCGCTTGCTCCGGGTGCGGAGGCGGGGCTCAAACCGGGTGACACCTTCGTGAGCATCAACGGCGCCACAATCACCGAATGGCAACAGATTCAGGACACAATCTCGGAGTCGCCCTCGAAGACCCTCAGCGTTGTCGTTGATCGCGACGGCGAGGATGTGACCCTCTCGATGACCCCGGCGCTCAACACGCGCACCGTGGTCGACGACCAAGGCAAACCCGTGAAGGATGCCGAGGGCAACGTCGTGACCAAGGAAGTCGGTATGGTCGGGATGAACCCCACCAACGAGCTCGTGCAGCAGCCGATCACCAGCGTTATGCCGCAGGTTGGTGACAATATCGCCCGTGTCAGCCAGATCATTACGAACCTTCCCCAGCGCATGGTTGATACCTGGAACGCCGCGTTCGGCTCGGAGCAGCGCGATCCAAACGGCCCCATGAGTGTCGTCGGGGTGGGAAGGGTCGCGGGAGAAATCGCGAGCCTCGACACGATCCCCGTTACCGCAAAGCTTCAAGCGGTAGTCGGGTTGCTTGCCTCCCTCAACGTGGCCTTGTTCGTGTTCAACCTGGTCCCCCTGATGCCGCTAGATGGTGGCCATATCGCGGGTGCTCTCTTCGAGGGAATTAGGCGTTTCTTCGCGAAGCTCTTCAGGCGTCCGGATCCAGGACCGGTCGACAGCGCCAAGATGGTGCCGCTCACCTTCGTTGTTGTGCTGATCGGTGGTGCCATGACGCTGCTTCTGATCTACGCGGATATCGTGAAACCGGTGAACCTATTCGGTTAGTACCCAGCGTGCACCGCTAGACTGTTCTGGTGGCTGCAGTTAATCTAGGTCTTCCTAAAGTTCCCGAAACCCTTTCTCCCCGACGCAAGTCTCGGCAGATCAACGTGGGTAGTGTCCGTGTTGGCGGCGACGCTCAAGTGAGCGTTCAGTCAATGACAACGACTCCGACCACCGACATCAACTCGACCCTGCAACAGATCGCGGAACTCACGGCTACCGGCTGTGACATCGTGCGCGTCGCCGTGCCCAGCCGCGATGATGCCGAGGCGCTGCCCATTATCGCGATGAAGAGCCAGATCCCCGTTATCGCCGATATCCACTTTCAGCCCAACTATGTCTATGCGGCTATCGATGCGGGATGCGCGGCAGTGCGGGTTAACCCGGGAAACATCCGCAAGTTTGACGACCAGGTCGGTGAGATCGCCCGCCGCGCCAAGGCCGCCGGGGTAAGCATCCGCATCGGTGTCAACGCCGGTTCGCTCGACCCTCGGATCCTGCAAAAGTACGGCAAGGCAACACCCGAAGCGCTCGTCGAGAGCGCCGTGTGGGAGGCCAGCCTCTTCGAGGAACACGATTTTCACGACTTCAAGATTTCGGTGAAGCATAACGACCCCATCGTCATGGTTAAGGCCTACCGGCAGCTCGCAGAGCGGGGCGATTGGCCCCTCCACCTTGGCGTAACGGAGGCCGGGCCAGCGTTCCAGGGAACCATCAAGTCGGCAACGGCCTTCGGTATCCTTCTCGGCGAGGGAATCGGCGACACCATTCGCGTGTCTCTTTCCGCTCCTCCCGCAGAAGAGGTCAAGGTTGGCCTTCAGATTCTTCAGTCCCTGAACCTGCGCGAGCGCAAGCTCGAGATCGTCTCCTGCCCCAGCTGTGGCCGGGCGCAGGTCGACGTTTACAAGCTTGCAGAGGACGTCACGACAGGCCTCGAGGGAATGAGCGTTCCTCTTCGCGTCGCCGTCATGGGATGCGTCGTGAACGGCCCGGGCGAGGCCCGCGAGGCCGACCTTGGCGTGGCTTCCGGTAATGGTAAGGGCCAGATCTTCGTGAAGGGAGAGGTCATCAAGACCGTTCCCGAGTCGGAGATCGTCGCGACCCTGATCGAGGAGGCCAACCGCCTGGCCGCCGAGATGCCTGCCGACGACACGAGTACGGGATCTCCCACGGTTATCGTCGGCGCTAAGTAATACCACGGCGCGCGCCTACCGTTTCGACAAACGATAGGCTGAGAGCGTGAATAGCCAAGACCTTCCAGGACCGTATATTCCGGACGACTCGGATACGATACTGACCCGTGCCTCCGGCAGCGACGAAGATACCCTGATTTCCGGTGATCGTGAAGACACTGTTATCTCGGGGGGCCGCGACGATACGCTCATTTCCGTGGGTCGCGAAGACACGATTATCTCTGGCGGTAACGACGATACGCTCATCTCGGGTGATCGCGACGAGACCGTGCTTAACCTGCGGCAGGGGTATCCGGCTCGTGAAGCTTCGCAACCCCGTGAAATCCAGCATCAATCGGAACCAGCTCTTCCAGAACTTCCGAAGCTGCCGCCCATGCCCGGTTCCGCATCAGCTCAGGCGCGTCGTTCTCCCGCGCTCAGTACTTCGGCACACAGTTCTCAGGCACACAGCTCTCCGACACACAGCGCGCCAGTTTCGGGCGTCATCCTGTCCGACGGGCGACAGCTTCTGCTCACCAGCCCCGTGGTGGTGGGGCGTCGTCCCCAGTCCACGAGGATTATCAACGGTCTTCTTCCCCAGCTGATTCACGTGAACTCGGCGAGAGAGCTCATCTCGTCCACGCACGCTGAGATCAGGCAGGAAGGGTCCGCAGTGATCGTGACCGACCTCGGATCGACCAACGGGACAGTTGTGCTGCTTCCCGGTATCCCCCCTCGACGCTTACGCGCTGGAGAATCGACAGCCGTAACGCCGGGAACCCGTGTTGACCTGGGGGACTCTATCGTGCTGACCCTTGTCGCGCCTGAGCCAACCCCAACCGGCGGGAGCTACCGATGAACAAGATTGGCGATACGCATCACACCGCGGATGTCCCGGTGGCGACGAATGGTGCTCCCGGGATAACGGTTCGGTTGAGTTGGGCTGCCCGCACAGATACCGGCCTAAAACGTGCTCAGAATGAAGACAGCCTGGTCGCGCATCCCCCCATCTTCTCGGTCGCGGACGGAATGGGCGGTCACGCCGCAGGGGATATAGCGAGCGCGGCCGTTGTCAGCGCCCTCGGCGAGATCAGCGTTGCCCCCGTCTCACCGTTGGAGATCCAGGCCGAGCTTGCTAACGCCACGAGGGCGATATTTCGTGAGGCAGAAAAAACCGGATCATCAGGGGGATCGACCTGTGTTGGAGCTGCCCTCACCGAGCAGAACGGGCAACCCTATTGGTTGTTTTTCAACATCGGTGATTCGCGAGCGTTCATCAATAGCGAAGAAGGCTTTCATCAGGTGTCTGTCGATCACTCGCTCGTGCAGGGAATGATTGACTCAGGCGAAATCAGCGTGGCAGAATCCCTGACTCACCCCAAGCGAAACGTCATCACTCGGGCAATCGGATTCGAGGATTCGCCCCTTCCCGATTTCTGGTTGATCCCCGTGGTGGCGGGCGAAAGCATCCTCTGTTGCTCCGACGGGCTCACCAAGGAACTCACAAACGAAGAGATCGAGGCCCACTTTTCGTTGGGCCTCGAGCCGGATACTCTGGCCGATCAATTGATGGCGGATGCTCTTGCCTCCGGCGGCAGCGATAACATCTCTATAATCGTGGTGCGAGTCGACGAGGTGCGCTTCGCCGAGGTGAACTCGGACGAAGTGCTTTCGGACGAAGTGCTTTCGGACGATGCGAGTTCAGGCGCGGACAATTCTCACCCCCCGTTCGTTCCAAGAGATCTTCACGAGGACTGGGCAAGCACGATTCCCCAATAAGTGATGGGCACGACCAAGGTGCCCAAACCCTGGATTTTCGCTCAGGCGTATTTCACCCTAGCGATTTGGAAACATCGCATCAATCATGTGGCCACAAATGACGTGATTTAAGCGGAAAATCACGTCATTTGGGGCCATCTGATTCACAAAAGGACTTTGTTGTATCCTGGCCAGGCCCTCATTGACCGTGGATTTTCTCTTGTGGGCGTTCATAAGTATCGTAAGCTGAATGATTGACAACCGAATTGAGCGCACCGTTCGTAACCGGTAACAACACAGGGACATAATAAACACCCATCTGCGGTGAGCTATGCTATCCCAGGAGCAAGTACGCAAGAGAGAACTTGCATTGAAAGGAAAACTAATGGCGGCGACATGCAGCTACTGTGGTCAGGAACTTGTGGCCAACAGCATGTTTTGCGCGGAGTGTGGCCAGCTAGCCAGCTCGACTGGTTCTGGGGAAAACAAGCACACGTCAAGCGCTCCGCCCCCGCCCCCGGCAGCATCCAGTGTGCCTGTTGCGGCACCTCATATTCCAAGGCCATCTGTTCCGAGGCCATCTGTTCCGAGGCCGCCAGCGCCTGTTGCGCCAGCGCCGCCTGTTTCTACAGCGCCGCCTGTTTCTACAATGCCGCCTGTGTCGATTGTGCCGCCTATGCCCCCTGCCGCGGTAGCCCCGCCTGTACCCCGACCTCCAGCCCCGGCTGAGTCCGCTCCAGTTCCCCCAATGCCACCAGCGCCAGCTGCGCAGGTTCAACGTCCTCCAGCGCCGACAACCCCAGCGCAGACAACCCCAGCGCAGACAACCCCGGCACAGCGCCCTCCTGCACCTCCTGCGGCACAAGAATTTACTGCGCCTGCGGCGACAGGACCTGAGTCCGTAACGCCTGCATCTACAACACCCCAGCTTCAGCAATCCGAGGCATCCGCTAACCAGCAGTCTCCAGCAACACCCAGACCGCCCGCGGCTCCGGAACCTGCGCAAGAACTAGCCCCTGAACCGGTGCGGCCGGGAGATGCCGACGAGACTATGATCTCAGTGTCAAAGCCCGAACCGGTTTCATCCGCGAAGTTCTCGCTTCAGCTAAGCACTGGGCAGGAAATCGTCGTGACCGGACGCTCTCTTCTTGGTCGAAACCCTAAGCCCCAGCCAGGGGTATCCTACGACAGCATCCACGTTGTGATCGATCCCGGCCGTTCGGTATCGAAAACGCACCTGGAAGTTGGTGTTGAGGGTTCCCGCCTATGGATTCGGGACCTTCACTCCGGCAATGGGACCCGGGTAAAAGAGGGAGCATCCGAGAATCGAGATATCGTTCCCGGAGAAAAAGTTTTTGTAGATGTGCGAACCCGTGTTGAAATAGGAAATGAGTTTTTCATCGTTCTCCCCGGTTAACCGATAAGAACAAATGAACTAGTCAGTAACTTTCACACCCAACAATGAGGGAGCCGCGAGTCTTGAATACAGTCCCGCAACAGGCCGTGCCACCGCAGATGCCCGGTTATCAGCACATTCGTGTGCTGGGCAAAGGCGGATTTGCATACGTGTTCCTGTATGAGCAGGACTTTCCGCGCGCAGAGGTCGCTGTCAAGGTTCTCAATCCCAAGCTCACCGACGAGAAGATGCGCGCCATGTTTCTCTCCGAGGCAAACCTCATGTCGCAGCTGAAGACACACCCTTCCGTACTCACAGTGCATACTGCGAGTATCGCCCCGGACGGTCGGCCGTACCTGGTGATGGAGTATTGCCCTGCCTCTCTGGGGGCACGCTACAAAGAGCATCCATTATCGGTCTCAGAGGTCCTGCAAACCGGAATCCGGATCGGGAGCGCCCTTGAGACTGCGCACAGGATCGGATTCCTGCACCGCGATATTAAACCTTCGAATATCCTTGTGACGCAGTACGGACATCCCGTTCTCGCGGACTTCGGTATCGCTGCCACCGTGTCAGCCGCGGCAAACGCTGAGGCTGAGGGCATGTCAGTGCCCTGGTCTGCCCCTGAGGTTCTGCGTGGAGAAACCGCAGGAACCGTCGCGAGCGAGGTTTACTCGCTTTCCGCGACTCTCTTTACCCTGCTTCTGGGACGTTCGCCCTACGAACTCCCCGACGACGGCAGGGAGAAAAATAAGCGTGAGCGTGTTCGTGCCCGTATTATCGGGCGTGATCGGCTTCAGCCACTCGGTCGACCCGATGTCCCTCCTGCCCTTGAGCATCTGCTCACATCTGCCATGAGCAAGAACCCTGCCGACCGCCCTCAAACGATGATTGATTTTGTTCGCAGCTTACAGATGATTGAAACCCAGATGGGTTTTGCCCCGACACCGGTCGAGGTCGCGGATGACGTTCGCGTTCAGCAGACCCGCTACCGTCTCGCGGAAGAACCGGCAGGCAACCTGCTTCAGCCACGGGCCCCTCTCCCAGGGACGCAGAGAAGAGCCCGGCACAACGGCCGCGGCGGGCAGGGCGGGGGCGCTGCCTCGGACGATCTGGGCCTCACCGTTATCCGCTCGGCGACGGCCTACGCGCCACAGAACGGCCAGGAAAAACGGAAAAAACGCACCCTTATGTGGAGTGTGATTGGGGGAGGAATCGCGCTCATCGCGGCGGCGAGCGTTGCCCTCGTCATGCTGCTCGGAACAAATAACGGCGTACCGGTCGTAAGCAACATTACGACGGAAACCACAGGTGACGTGGTGATCTTCAGCTGGGATGATCCCGGAATTGGCGATGGTGATCGCTACCTCGTACGTACTGCGTCCGGCGAAACCAGCAGCCAGAGCGACACCCAATACCGTGCTACCTCCAATGCCAACGGCGAGCCCGTATGCATTACCGTATCGGTCACGCGGGAGGGTAAGCCGGGTACTGCTAGCGCGGAAACCTGTGCATCCCAGAATGCGGCAAAGTGATGAGGGTGGCCCAGTGATTTTTGCGTGGACAAAGAAGCACCTCGCCGCTGTCATCAGCGGTGCGGCGATTGCCGTCGTGCTTAGTCTCGTCGTAACAATAGCCATCACCTCGACGGGATACACGACTCAGCGCGTCGATCTTGGCGATGCGAGTACCTGGGTCGTTAACGATTCAGAACAGGCCATAGGTCGCCTCAACACGCAGATTTCTGCTCTCGACACGGCCAAGAGAAGCGACCGTCGCGTCCTCTCCGTCGTCCAAAACGACAGCACGGTTCTTCTGCACGCAGTTGACCAAAAAGAGTTGGGCATCGTCAACGAATCTCTCGCGACAGTGGATGACCAGATCCAGCTGCCAGCGGATTCAACGAACGTCTTCCTCACGAAGGACACCGCCGTGATTCACTCGTCTCCGAGCGGTCGAGTCTGGTTCCTGCCGAGCAGTTCGCTCGCCACGTTTAACGCGGAGGCAGAGGCCGATATGGTCCTCGGGGATAACTCCGCCGCTGCTGCGGACGATAACGGCCGCTTTATCGGTTATTCCGTTGGAGGAGGCCTGGTTGAGCGGCAAATCGGCCCGCGCCTTGGTGACCCGAAGACCACCAAACTCAACCTCGGCGACGAGAAAGATATCTACTCGGCGGCAGTCGTGAGCGGTCACCCAGTGGTGTTGAACGTGACGAAAGGAACGCTCAGCATCGACGGCGGCCAGCCCAGTACCCTCAACGTGGCAGAAAATCCCGTGCTGATGCAATCGAGCACTTCTGCCGATGCCGTCTACGTTTCTGATTCGAAAGGTATGCTCCGGATCGGTTTCGGGGGAGGCCAGGGGGAGCGCCTATTCACTCTTGACCAGGATGCTCCTCAGCCCTCGGCGGCGCCGGTTTACCTTGACACATGCGTTTTTGGGGCCTGGACGAACGGCACCGCTTGGCGTAACTGCGGCGCGGATGAGGCGCTCTCGATGAAACTGTCCGAGATGAGTCCGGACTCGCAGCTGGTATTCGCAAGCCGAGCTGGATATACCGTGCTCAACGACGAGCAGAGCGGACGTTCCTGGATGGTTCAGGATTCCGGCCAATTAGTAAATAACTGGGACAAGATTCTTCAGGACGTTGAGGACGACCAGAAACAAGAAGTGAACGACCCGACCCTTCCGCCAGAGGTAGATCCCGTTCAGAAACCCCCCGTTGCTAGCGACGATGCTTTTGGTGCAAGGCCAGGCCGGGCTAGCCCGCTTCCCGTGCTACTCAACGACTTCGATCCGAATGGCGATGTCCTGGTGATAACGGAGATCTCGAACTTTCCCGAAGGAATGGGCACGGCATCCCTCATTGAAAACGGCCAGAAAGTTCAGGTCAACCTAGCCGCTGATGCTGTCGGAACGTTCGATTTCCGGTACACCGTCACCGACGGGCAGGGCGGGCAGGCTTCGGCCAACGTCACTGTCGAGGTGCGCCAACCGAATGAGAATAATCCCCCAGTGCAGGCGAGGCAGACCACCCAGGCTGTCGCCTCGCTTGGACAATTCAACCGAGACGTGTTGGTCGACTGGTACGATCCCGATGGTGACCCGTTCTTCCTCGCTGATGCCTCGATTGCGGCCCCTGACGTGGCGACCTACTCTTCAAAAGGCGTCGTGTATTACCAGGATTCCGGACAGGGAAGTCCGCAAAAAAGCATAGGACTGAGCGTGTCAGACGGCACCCTCGCGACTGCTGGGAGCCTCGATCTTGAGGTCATGACAGGCGCGGTGCCCATCACGGCAGAGGCGGTTGCCGTTCTGGGCAACGTGGGGCAGGAAGTGATGGCTACTCCGCTGGACTATGTGCGTGGGGGCAACGGGAACGTGCGGCTCACGGGTGTTCCCGACGATAATCTCGGCAATGCCAAACTCAAGGTCAATACGGACACGGGAGAGGTCCGGCTCACCGCAAACGAGCCTGGTTCATACCTGCTGGAGTACAAGGTCGGCGACGGAACGAATATCGGCTCGGGTAAGCTGCGCTTTGATATCTCTGCCCTACCCGACCAGAATCTTCCTCCCGTCACGGTGCCGGCCTCGACCTTCCTCTATCTTGATCAGACCGACACAATCGATGTCCTGGCCGCCGACTACGATCCGGCGGGCGGCGTCTTGCTTCTCCGCGATGTGACCAACCCCCTCGCTGATAAAGGACTCATCGTTGAGATTCTCAATCATGGGATGCTCCGGGTCACCCTCACCGAACCGCTAGCAGGCGGTAGCGTCGAACTGAGCTATAACGTGACAAACGGTCAGCAATCCTCACGAGGGACCGTGACGGTTTTGCAGGTCGCACCGCCGCCGAAGGAGAAACCTCCAGTCGCTAAGCCGGATCGGGTAAAGGTTCGTGTCGGCGAGGTCACTAACATCCCCGTGCTGAGCAATGATCTACATCCCGACAGGCTCGCGCTTACTCTGAGCCCGGAGCTCGCGAAGGGTCTACCCGAGAGCGAGGGACTCCTTTTTGCGTCGGGAAATGAGCTGCGCTATCTTGCGCCCAACACGCCAGGGGAGTACACGGCATCCTATGTTGTTGAAAGCCCCGGAGGGGAGATCGCAACAGCACCGGTACATATCTCGGTGCGTGAGGTTGACGAGAACAGCAATACTGCCCCTGCGCCGAAGACTGTAACCACCAGGGTCGTTCAGGGGCACACCGTGCGTATCCCCATCCCCTTGGCTGGAATAGACGATGACGGTGACTCTGTGACTCTTGGTGGTCTTGAGACAGCCCCTGCAAAGGGCATCGTTACCAGCACGGGCAAGGACTACATCGAATACGAGGCGGGTACCAACTCGCTGGGTACCGATTCGTTCTACTATTCGGTGACGGATAGTCTCGGCGCGGTCGGTATCGGACAGATTCGAGTTGGGGTTATGGAGGCCTCTGGCGTTGCCGCGAATCCTGTTGCCCGCACCGATGTTATCTCTGCCCGTCCCAACTCGACTTTCGTGGTCAAACCGCTGGAGAACGATTCCGATCCCGATGGCGGGCGGATAGATATCGTCAGCGTCGAGAAAAAGTCTGAGCTCCCCGCAAAGGTTGACAAGGAAAGCGTTACGCTGAGCGTCCCATCGAAGGAGGGTTCGTACAGCGTGTTGTACACCGTCCAGAATGAGTCTGGCGGGCAGAGCTCCGCCTGGATTCAAGTCTCTGTGAAAAAAGACGCTCCACCGGTGAGGCCCGTCGTAGAAGACACCGTGCTGACACTGACCGATATCGCTGATAGCAAAGACTCAGTCACGGCAGACATCTGGAAGAACGTGTTCTATGCCGAGGGAACAGACAAAGACTTGGATCTTTCGCTCGTCCCCGGATGGGATCAAAACGCCCAGGTCACGGTCGCCCGGTCGCTCAGCATCAAGGTCAGCGATCAGAACCAGATCATTCCGTTCAGGGTGAGCGTCTCCGCAACCCCCGAGGTAGATTCCTACGGTTTTGTATGGATTCCAGGAACAAAGAACGCCGTCCCCGAACGGCGTACGGGAGCCCCCAGCCTGACTATTCCGACAGGACAGAAGCTCACGATCAACATCGGTGATCAGGTCATCGCCGCTGATAACAAGAAGGTTCGGATCACCGACGCGTCCACGGTGAAAGCGACAAATAGCAGCGGTGCCAATCTTTTCAAGGACGACGGCACCATCGAATTTGTGTCGCAGGAGGAATACTGGGGGCCCGCATCCGTCACGTTTGAGGTCACGGACGCGCCTGCCGGTTCTGACCAGGGCCGTAAAGCAATTATCGTGCTGCCAATCACAGTTACGCCGATCAGCAACCAGCCGCCGACGATCAGGGGAGCCGCGTTTACCTTGGAACCGACCGGGGATCGCACTGTTGATCTTGCCGGGCTCACGACCTACCCGTATCCGAAAGACATGAATAAGCTGGTCTGGTCGCAGCCTCAGTCCGCCGGTGACGGGGCCGCCGTTACCCTTTCCAACGATAAGCTCAGCATCAAGGTCGATAAGGCCACGCCCGTTGGGGCGGTGATTAATGTTCCCATCGGGGTTCGGGACGACAAGAGCCAGGTCGCGACAGCGAACGTTCAGGTGACGGTTGTGAGCTCGACAAAGCCCAAGGTGCAAGCCCTTCCCGATACGGTCGAGCTGACGCGCGGATCCAGTAAGACCGTTGATGTTCTCGCAAACGACGTCGGGCCTGAAGAGCTCAAGCCCTTCACAGTGGTCGGGGTAGACGTGGTGAGCGCCGCGAGGGGGGTCACCGCATCCCCCAGCGCCGATAAGAGAAACATCACGATATCCGCCGCTAAGGAGGCCGATATCACCGCCAATCTGCAGCTCACCTATCGAGTACAGGATGCCACGGGCCAGTCCGAAAGAATTGTCACGGGAACGGTCACCGCTGTTATCGTCGATGTGCCGGATGCTCCGGGTGCGCCCGACTATATGAGGCAGGACGTCTTCCAGAACGACGGAAAGCTTCGGCTCTCGTTCACCTCCAATAGCTCCAACGGAAAACCTATCGATAGCTACCTGCTGCGCAGCACTGACGGAAGCGTCGAGGTCAATTGCGGACGCGACAACTCCAGCTGCACGATCAGCGATGGTCAGGCCAAACCGGGTGTGACGTATCAGTTCACCGCGATCGCCGTGAACTCGATCGGGCGTTCGGAACCGAGCTCTCCCGGCGCTCCCGTGCGAATTGATTACGTGCCGGAGGCCCCGATCAATATCGCTGCATCGGCTCCTGCCGCGAACAACGAGATGAACCCCACCAACGCCGGTCAGCTCGACATTAGTTGGTCGCCCGGGGCCGCCAACAAGGGTGCCCCGGCGTCCTCGTATCAAGTCTCTGTCTATGACGGCTCCGGCGCGCTCAAGTGGGATCGGAAGATACCCGCGTCCGGCGCTGGCTTCCAGGGCGTAACCGCCGAGGGCCCGTTTGCCCCGGGCGAGTACCGGATTACGATCGAGGCCCGCAACGATATCGATGCTGCGACCTATGGTGCTGTGAGCTGGAAATCGGGATCTGTGAGCGGAGTGCAGGCGAAGAAGGCACCGTCGAAGCCCGTTATTACTGCGAATTCACGTGGAAATGGTCTCGTCTCAGCTGCCTGGGACATTACGGAGCCCAACGGCACGATCCGCACCGCGGTGAGCTGGTCGGACAAGGGCGGTACCCCGCCGGCGCTTACCTGTGACGCCGCCAAGAATGGGACGGGTAACAGTTCGAGCGATCAGACCGTATCCGCGACCGGGCAGTATGGTGTTCGGGTCGTGGCCTGGAACGGGTGGGCCTGCAGCGAACAGGTAGCGAGTGTGAGCTACACTCAGGCGCCAGCACAGCCGGCGAAACCAACCGTTCAGATTGTTCAGGGTATTGACCAGGATCACGGCGTTGCTGCGCTCAACCTGCCCGTCGTTGACGGCGTTCTGAGCTATCTGTTTTCGTTGGACGGAAGCTCTTTCAGCCAGGTTCCCCCCGGCGCGAAGATCGGCGGTATGCCCAACTCCCCGAATAGGGTCTGGATCCAAGCCTGTGGCGCCTCGAACGGCACCTCGTGTAGCCCCTCCAGCGTGCCGTCAGATCTTTTCTACCCCTATGACGTGTCGGTGAAGTGGGCGAGCGAACCAACCGCTGGAAAGTGCACGCCGACAGAGGTCACCAAGGCCGTCGTCACCGCTGGCGCCACCATCCAATACGGCTATAGTGCGATCAACGGCGGCCCCTGGGTCGGCGAGTGGAACGGCTTCCTTCCCGTGCCGACCGGAGCCAAGGAAATTCTTGCGAAGGCAACGTTCACCCCTCCAAACGGCCCGATGGTCGAGACGCGCACACCGATACGCACCACGCCATGTGAGTGACCTTCCGGGATAGCCCTGCTATGGGCATCCTTCCATTGAAAACCCCAAACGTACGCAATCATTTACCAAGGAGAACTACAGTGCCGATGACCCCCGAACAGGCAGCCTGGTTTGCGGATGTCTTTAACCGGATCGTGCTAAATGTCGAGTCGGCGCTGCTCGGAAAGACTCGTGTTGTGCAGCTCGCGCTTACCGCGCTGCTCAGCGACGGGCATCTCCTGCTTGAGGATTACCCCGGCACGGGTAAGACCTCGCTCGCCCGTGCGATCGCGCAGAGCGTGCGCGGCACCAGCAGCCGTATCCAGTTCACGCCCGACCTGCTTCCCGGCGACGTCACTGGTATGAGCATCTATGATCAGAAACGGGGTGAGTTCGAGTTCCATAAGGGGCCAATCTTTGCCAGCATTGTCCTGGCCGATGAGATCAACCGCGCCAGCCCGAAGACCCAATCGGCGCTGCTTGAGGTGATGGAGGAGGGCCGCGTCACGATCGACGGCCACACCCACAGCGTTGGGCGCCCGTTCATGGTCATCGCGACGCAGAACCCCGTTGAGCAGGCCGGAACCTACCGACTGCCGGAGGCTCAGCTTGACCGCTTCATCATGAAGACCACGCTCGGTTACCCCGATCACCGGGCAACGATCGCTATCCTCGAGAAGGCTGGGACTCGTTCGCACGACAGCATGCTGCCCAGTGTGCTTGCGAGTGAGAATATTGTCGAGATGGCTGCCCTCGCCCAGACGGTTCATATCGAACCGGCGGTGCTCGACTATATCGCTCGCTTGGTGGAGGCGACCCGTACAGCTCCCGAGGTCCGCCTCGGTGTGAGCGTGCGCGGCGCCCTGGCGCTTGTCCGCACGTCGAAGACCTGGGCTGCGGTGCAGGGTCGACCCTACGTCTTACCGGACGATGTCAAGGCGCTTGCCGGTCCCGTGTTGACCCACCGCTTGATCCTTGATCCCGAGGCCGAGTTCGACGGGGTCACCCCGGATAGTGTGATCGCTCAGGTGCTCATGGATGTGACGCCTCCTGCCGAACGCGTAGCAGGGGCGTGAGCGCGCGCCGGACAGCGCGCCGCGGCGAGGCTCGATCTTCTAAGACATCGTCTTCCAAGACCCACTCATCGGTAAAAGCGGGCGCTTCACCATTTGCGCGGCGGCTGCTTCGCCGTGAGCGCGCCAATGCCACGCGTTCTCGTACGCACACCACCTATAGCTCAACCTTCGGCGAAACGGGACTCGGTCTCACGACCGCGCACATGCGGGCGCAGGAGGCCGGCCTCATTGGCCGGCTTGTTTTCGCCATCGGAAAATTGTGGGCCAGGCTGAGGCGCCAGCTCAAGCGATGGGGGCGCTGGCTCGGGTCGACCGTTACGGGGATCGGCTGGAGCGTCCTCCTCGTCGCCGTTATCGGCCTCAGCTCAGGATATGCCTGGGGCTGGGTAGAGGCTCTCTTCGTCGGCTACGCCGCGGTCGTGTTTATGGGGATTGCCCTGCTCTTCATGATCGGGCGAAGCATCTACGCTGTCGAGCTGTCGATGAAAAGCGAACGGGTCATCGTGGGGGAAAACGCCCCGGGCACTATCGCCATCAGCAACCCGACAAAGCGTAGGCTTTTCCCCGAGACGGTTGAGGTGCCCGTCGGCGAGGGGCTGGCCGAGTTCAGGCTGCCGAGCCTGGCCCCTGGATCGCGTTTCGTCGGCGAGTTCAGCGTTCCCACCGTCAAACGCGCGGTGATCATGGTGGGGCCCGTTCGTTCCGTTCGCGCTGACCCCCTGCTTCTGTTGAGGAGAGAATTGGTGTGGACAAACGGGATGAAGCTATTCGTGCATCCGATAACCGCATCGATCCCCAGTACAAACACAGGCCTCGTGAGAGACCTTGAGGGAAATCCGACACGGGACCTCACCAATAGCGATGTGTCGTTTCACGCGCTGCGCGAGTATGCCCCCGGTGACGATCGCCGACATATCCACTGGAAGAGCACGGCCCGCACCGGCCAGATGATGGTGCGCCAATACGAGCAGACTCGCAGGAGCCAGCTTCTGATTCAGCTCAGCACGGCAAGTGTCGACTACTTCAGCGAGGAAGAGTTTGAGCTTGCGGTGAGCGTGGCTGGTTCCCTGGGAATCCGTGCAATTCGGGATGGGCGGGACACCGCGGTCACTGTCGGCGATGAACTCTCACAATATTCGACCACTGCGGTGCCGACCGCGACGAAGTTGCGGGTGACAACTCCTTCCCGTCTGTTAGACGACCTCTCCGGGGTCGAACATCGCGAGCATTCTCTTCCGCTGGTCGTGTTGAGTAAGGTATCTGTTTCGGTCGTTTCAGGGATCTCCGTTGCTTTTCTCGTCTTTGGTTCGATTCCGACAGCCGCGCAGATTCGTGCCGCCTCTCTCGCTTTTCCGCTTGACACCGAGGTCGTCGCAGTGGTGTGTAACCCTGGAATCGTGCCGAGCGCAAAGCGGATCGACGGGCTCACGGTGCTCACGGTCGGGTATCTCGATGACCTCACCAGGTCGCTGAGTAAGACGGCGGCCTAGCGATGAGCAATTTGATGATGAAGAATCAGAAGCAGGCCGGGCGGGACCTCTCTCCTCGGAGCGTTGTCCTCAATAGCCTGTTTTTCGTGCTGACTATGGCTCTATCGATTGCCACGCTGTGGCCGATTTATCAGCACGTTCAGCTATTCGTGGTGCTCGGAGCTGCCCTTGTCGCAGGCTCGGCCGTGGCAATTATCGGCGCTGTCGCGAGGCTCAAATTCTGGTTGGTTGCTCTTCTCACGCTGGTGCTTTACCTTGTGCTTGGTTCGGGTCTCGCCGTCCCCGGATATGCAACCTCGGGCTTTATCCCCAGCGTTGACGGCGCCCGCGAACTGGTCTTTGCGACCGCGCTCGGGTGGAAACGTCTGCTCACGATTGACGCGCCGGTCGGGCAATACGAGGCCCTGCTCGTACCCCCTTTTGTGTTGGTACTGCTCGGCTCCGTTGTGGGCCTTTCGGTAATCTTGCGCGCGAAGCGTTTTCAATCGGCAGGTGTGCTGGCCCCGATTGTGGTTTTTGTTTTCGGTATCGTCTATGGCGTGGCTACGGTACGTTCTCCGGTAGGGGAGATTTCCCCGCGGTGGTGGCTCGTGATCCAGGGATTCGCTCTCCTTGCCGTATCGATGATCTGGATGCTCTGGCGCGCCCGCCGACGCCGCTCGCTTGCTACCGCGGTCATGTCCTCCCTTGACGGGGCGCCTGTCGTGGCGAAGCAGGGCGCTTGGCCTCGCGTCCGTTCCGCATTTTCCGCACTTATTGTGCTTGCAATTGGTGCGGGTGTTGCTGCTGGGGCTGTGAGCGTTGTCTCTCCGTCGACGCCGCGTGAGGTGTTGCGGGATAGCGTGCAGAAGCCTTTCGATCCGAGGGACTACGCGAGTCCCCTCTCGGCGTTCCGAGAGTACCTCGCCGATGATACGGCTAACCAGACGATGTTTACGGTCGATGGTCTTCCCGAGGGTGGGCGGGTGCGCATTGCAACTCTTGACGCTTATGATGGCGTGCTGTATCGGGTTGGTTCGCCTAATACTCCCAGCGAGACGAGTGACTTTACCCGGGTTCCCTATCGAGTGGATCAGAGTGATCGCGACGGTTCCTCGGCCGAACTATCCTTTAGCATCGAGAATTATTCGGGGGTGTGGGTTCCCACCTCGGGGTGGCTTGAGTCAATCGATTTCGCTGGGCCAAGGGCGTCCTCCCTCACGAACTCGTTCTTCTTTAATCCGGGCGGGGGAACCGCCGCGGTAACGGTTGGTCTGAAGAGCGGGGACAGTTACACCCTTCGCGCGATTCTTGAGCCGCAGCCGTCCAAGGACGACCTATCGTCGCTGACTCCGGGGAGCGATGCGGTGCCGGACCTCGTCGATTTGCCGCCCATCATCCGTTCAACGGTGAGGGACTGGGCTGGCGATGTGAAACAACCCGGCGGCAGGATTGTCGCTGTGATGGACGCGCTACACGAGGGGTATATCAGCCACGGCCGCGATAGCGAGCCCTACAGTCGGTCCGGACATGCGCTCGATCGGGTGATCCAATTCCTCGATTCGCCCAGGTTGCTGGGAGATGCCGAGCAATATGCGGTGACTATGGCGTTACTTGCCCGCGAGATCGGCTATCCATCCCGAGTAGTGTTCGGCTTCCTGCCTGAGAAAGGCAGCACGGCCGTGACCGGCGAGAACGTGACGGCCTGGACCGAGATCAACACCAAGGAGCAGGGCTGGGTTACGATCGACGCGACTCCGGAGTGGAGAGAGATTCCGGAAGCGGAACCTCAAGATCCGGAAAAGGTTTCTCACCCGCTGAGTGTCCCGCCGCCGCCGCCCGCAGAGACAGATGACACCGCTGTTCCGTATCGTCCCGATGGCGAGGACAGAAAGCCGGATGCGGAGATGCCGGCCTGGCTCGCTATCCTCCTGTTCCTGCTGCCAATTCTTGGTTGGGTGCTGCTCGTCGTGGCCATCGTGTGTCTTCCGTTTGTCGCTATTGTGTGGGCAAAACGTCGCCGGAGCCTGTCTCGTGAGCGTGCGGCGGAGCCGCTCGCACGGGTCACGGGGGCTTGGCGCGAGGTTGTCGATATCGCCGTTGATCATGGCGAGCCGCTGCCGGGGGCTATGACCAGGCTCGAATACGCCGACCTCATCGGCAAGAACCGGGTGCGAGGCCTGGCGCGGGCCGCCGATAGGGCCGTTTTTAACGACGGGCCTGTTGATCCCGCGATTGTGCAGCATTTCTGGTCGGAGGTGCACGCGCTCCGTAAGGATTGGGATAAGACCATGAATCGCCGCCAGCGGTTCAGGGCCAAGTTCTCGCTGCGTTCCCTCGGAATTATCGGCCGCGTCGGCACGGCAAGTGTTGATTCCGAACGCGCCCAGCGGCCCAACTCGGATACCTCGTTCATAAGTCTGTAGCCCGGTTGACCGGCGAAAGCGATAGCATTGACGGGTGCCTACACGTCTGACTAACTACTTTCTGAAGACCCTCCGCGAAGACCCCTCCGAGGCGGAGGTGATCGGTCATAAGCTCCTGGTGCGAGCCGGCTATATCCGCAGGCAGGCCCCCGGCGTGTTTGCGTGGCTGCCCCTTGGGCTCCGGGTGAAGGCCCGCATTGAGCGGATTATCCGTGACGAGATGGAGGCCGCGGGTGCGCACGAGGTTCACTTCCCCGCGCTGCTTCCCAGGGAGCCCTATGAGGTCACCGGCCGCTGGGACGAATACGGCGACGGGCTCTTCCGCCTGCAGGACCGCAAGGGCGCGGATATGCTTCTCGCGCCCACCCACGAGGAAGTCTTTACGCTCCTCGTGAAGGATCTTTACTCTTCGTACAAGGATCTGCCCCTGTCGATCTTCCAGATCCAGGACAAGTATCGCGACGAGGCCCGTCCCCGCGCAGGCCTGCTGCGCGGACGTGAATTCACGATGAAGGATGCCTATTCCTTCGATTACACGGATGCCGGGCTTGACGCCAGCTACCAGGCTCAGCGTGATGCCTACGAGCGCATTTTCACTCGCCTCGGCCTGGAATACGTGATCGTTAAGGCGGATGCTGGGGCGATGGGCGGCTCGAAGAGCGAGGAGTTCCTGCATCCCACCCCGATCGGCGAGGACACTTTCGTGCGTTCCGCGGGGGGATACGCCGCCAACGTCGAGGCCTACACGACGACGGTGCCCGAGGCGGTCCCGTTTGAGGGGCTTGCGCCTGCCCAGATTTTTCCGACCCCCGATACTCCGACAATTCAGACGCTGGTTGATAGCGCAAACGAGCATCACCCTCGCGATGACGGTCGGCAATGGACTGCCGCTGACACGCTGAAGAACGTGGTTCTCGCGCTGGTTAACCCGGACGGAACTCGCGAACTCGTCATTATCGGTCTTCCGGGTGATCGCGAGGTGGATGCCAAACGCGCCGAGGTCGCTTTCCAACCGGCCGAGGTTGAGGCGGCCACGGAGGAAGACTTTGCCAAGTATCCCGGCCTCGTGAAGGGATACATCGGGCCGTGGTCGGAGAACGGCGCGGTTCTGGGGGAGGAATCTGTTACGGGCATCCGTTATCTTCTTGATCCTCGCGTGTCAGACGGAAGCGAGTGGATCACCGGAGCGAACATCGATGGGCATCACGTCTTTGGCCTCGTCGCGGGGCGTGACTTTGTCGCCGACGGGCTGGTAGAGGCTGCTGAGGTGCGCGCTGGCGATCCGGCGCCAGACGGTTCGGGCCCTGTTGAGCTTGCACGAGGTATGGAGATCGGGCACGTTTTCCAGCTTGGTCGTAAATATGCAGAGGTTCTTGGCCTCAAAGTTCTCGATGAGAACGGCAAACTCGTTACCGTGACCATGGGGTCTTACGGGATCGGCGTTACCCGCATCCTGGCGATTATTGCGGAGCTGAACAACGATGACAGGGGCCTGGTCTGGCCGGCGTCTGTTTCGCCCTTCGATATCCACGTGATTGCAACGGGGAAGGATCCGGCGATCTTCGAGGTCGCGGAGACTGTCGTGGCTGATCTGGAGAATTCCGGGGTCGAGGTGTTGTTCGATGACAGGCCGAAACTGTCGACAGGGGTGAAATTTGCCGATGCAGAACTCATCGGTGTGCCCACCATCGTGATCGTCGGACGTGACGCTGCTGAGGGCTTCGTTGAGCTCTGGGATCGTCGTACCAACGAACGCACCAAGGTGGCGCTGGCAGATCTCGGTGCCGCCGTGAAATAACCTCGTGGTTATGGCAGCCGTAAATTTCGGGTACCGTAGTTGAAGGCATGTGCGTCCCATCGGACGCATTACAGAAAATCACATATGAATAGAGGAGGCCGAACGTGGAAATCGATCTCACCGTTTTGCGCATGATGGAACGCGAAAAAGACATTCCCTTTGTGGAGTTAGTCCAGATCATCGAGCAGGCCATCCTGACGGCTTACCTCAAGCACACGGCAGAAAACGACCCGACACCGGGTGAGACGCCCCAGGCAAGAGTCGTTCTTGACCAGAAGACAGGACACCTTGCTGTTCTCGTCGCCGAACGCGATGAAGACGGTAACGTCATTGGCGAGGTTGAGGAGTCAACCGACGAATTCGGACGAATCGCGGCTTTCGCGGCGAAGCAGGTCATCAATCAGCGTTTGCGCGACCTCGCTGACGATGCGGTACTCGGTGAGTTCCGCAACAAAGAGGGCGACATCGTTGCCGGGGTTATCCAGCAGGGACCAAATCCGCGGATGATTCACATCGACCTGGGAACGGTCGAGGCTATCCTCCCGCCGGAGGAGCAGGTTGCTGGTGAGGATTACACTCACGGCACGCGTATCCGCGTGTATGTAACCGCAGTGACCAAGGGGATGAAGGGTCCTCAGGTAATGGTGTCCCGCACACATCCCGGGCTCGTGCGTAAGCTTTTCGCGTTGGAGGTGCCTGAAATCTCGAGCGGCATCGTCGAGATTGTCTCCATCGCGCGTGAGGCAGGGCATCGTTCAAAGATCGCCGTCAAGGCCAACGATCCCAGCATTAACGCGAAGGGTTCGTGTATCGGCGAGCTCGGCCAGCGTGTGCGTGCAGTGACCGCGGAGCTGAACGGGGAGAAGATCGATATTGTCGATTACTCGTCGGATCTGCCCGTGTTCGTGGCTAACGCCCTGTCTCCGGCAAAGGTAACAAGTGCCTTCATCCTGGATGCTGCGGCTAAGCAGGTTCGCGCGCTCGTGCCAGACTTCCAGCTGTCGCTTGCGATCGGCAAGGAGGGCCAGAATGCCCGCCTAGCCGCTAAGCTTACGGGCGCGAAGATTGACATCCAGCCGGATTCCATTCTGGAAGACTAAGGGTTCCTGCGCGAAGAGATTCGTTGCTGTTCCGGTTGGTCACAGTTTCAGTGATTTCATCTCATGATCTCACTAACCGTGACCAACCGATTCAGGACGTTGGGGGAAAGCGCACTGTGAGACAATGGTATGATGGAACATCTACGAACGTGCATCGGGTGCCGTTCGCGTGCTGAAAGATCTGTCTTAGTCCGGCTCGTCGTCAACAACAACACAGTTATTGTGGATGATCGTGCCGCGTTAGAGGGCAGAGGCGCGTGGATTCATCCCGGTGTTGCATGCTTCGACAGTGCGAAAAAACGTAGAGCGTTTTCGCGCGCGTTTCGGACGAATCACTCGCCCGACACACAACCACTAGAGAACAGGCTGAACGGCTAATGGAAAACTAATGAGCGGCTCGAAATGAGACCCGTCCGTTTATAACGGTCTGCGCCTGTCTGGGCGTTAGACCCTGACAGGAGAATTGTGGCTAACCCACGCGTACACGAAGTCGCCGCCGATATGGGCGTCGATAGCAAAGTCGCACTTGCAAAACTTAAAGAGATGGGCGAGTTCGTTAAAGGACCGTCCTCGAGCATCGCACCGCCGGTCGCTCGCAAACTAAAAGCTGCCCTCGAGGCAGACGGAGCCGGTAAGAAGGCCGAAGAGCCCGCAGCCGCGGCAGCGGCCCCGGCCAAGAAGCCAGCGGCTCAATCGGCTTCGGCCGACGCGGCTAAGGCTGACCAGAGCACGGCTAACACCGGTGCTTCTAAAGCCGTCACGGCTGATGCGCCCGCTGCGGAAACGAAGCCGGCAGCGGCTAAGCCCGGTGCCAAGAAGCCCGCTATCGTTCCCGGCCCCGCGAAAGCGAAAGCTACGCCGGCTAAGGATGTAGCGGTAGAGGCCAAGACAGAACCAGAGGCAAAAGCGGCGACGAAAACTGAGGCGAAGCCGGATGCGGCTGAGCCGAAAGAATCCCCCGCAGATGCTGCCAAGACAGAAAACTCCGAGGCTCCTCGCCCGTCTCAGTCGGGTGCACCCCGTCCGGGAAACAATCCCTTCGCTTCGGCTCAGGGCATGGGCGCTACCCCCCGTCCCGGCGGACCCCGTCCGGGAAACAACCCTTTCGCTTCAGCGCAAGGAATGGGGACAGCTCGCAAACCAAGCCCCGGAAACATCCCTCGGCCGGTTGCTAGGCCCCAGTCGACCGGAGGCCCTGGACAGGGTCGCCCGGGCGGCGCAGGTCGTCCAGGCGGTCCCGGTCGTCCCGGTGGCGCAGGTCGTCCCGGTGGCGCAGGCCGTCCCGGCGGAGCGCCAGCGGGCGCAGGAGCTGGTGCTGGTGCTGGTGCAGCAGCAGGTGCCCCGGCTCGTCCCGGCGGTTTCGCTGGTCGCCCAGCAGGCGGTGGCGGACGTGGCCGCGGACCCGGTGGTGGTACCGCCGGTGCGTTTGGTCGCGGAGGCAGCAAGAGCAAATCACGTAAGTCGAAGAGGGCGAAGAGGCAGGAGTTCGAACTCCGCGAGGCACCTTCGCTTGGTGGCGTAAGCGTACCTCGTGGAGATGGTTCCACCGTCATCCGTCTCCGTCGCGGAGCGTCCATTTCTGACTTCGCCGACAAGATTGATGCTAGCCCCGGAAACCTCGTTACTGTTCTCTTCCACCTGGGTGAGATGGCTACCGCAACGGAGTCACTCGACCAGGCAACATTCGAAATCCTCGGAGACGAGCTGGGCTTCAAAATCCAGATGGTGTCGCCCGAGGACGAAGATCGCGAGCTCCTCGAGGGCTTCGATATCGATCTCGAGGCAGAACTTGAAGAGGAAGGCGACGACGTACTCGTTGTTCGCCCGCCCGTTGTTACCGTTATGGGTCACGTTGACCACGGTAAGACGCGCTTGCTGGATGCTATCCGAAACGCAGACGTGGGAGCTGGCGAGGCTGGCGGAATCACGCAGCACATCGGTGCGTACCAGGTCAAGGCTATCCACGATGGCAAAGAACGTCCGATTACCTTCATCGACACCCCTGGTCACGAGGCGTTTACCGCTATGCGTGCCCGTGGTGCGCAGGTAACGGATATCGCGATCCTCGTGGTTGCGGCTGATGACGGCATCATGCCTCAGACGGTTGAGGCGTTGAACCATGCCCAGGCCGCAGGCGTACCGATCGTGGTTGCCGTGAACAAGATTGATAAGCCAGACGCCAACCCGGCTAAGGTTCGTCAGCAGCTCACCGAGTACAACCTGGTTGCCGAAGAATACGGTGGAGAGGTTATCTTCGTTGACGTGTCTGCTCGCGAGGGTACCGGCATCACTCAATTGTTGGATGCTGTGCTCCTGACAGCCGATGCAGGGCTTGACCTGCGTGCCAACCCGAATAAGGCAGCCCGAGGCGTCGCCATTGAGGCAAACCTTGACAAGGGCCGCGGTGCTGTCGCGACCGTGCTGATCCAGTCGGGAACGTTGCATGTTGGTGACGCTATCGTCGCGGGAACGGCCTATGGCCGCGTTCGTGCGATGCTCAACGAGCACGGCGAGACGATGCAAGAGGCTGGACCGTCGCGTCCCGTTCAGGTGCAGGGGCTTTCAACGGTTCCCCGCGCTGGTGACACCTTCCTCGTTACCGAGGAAGACCGCACCGCTCGTCAGATCGCCGAGAAGCGTGAGGCGGCAGAACGTAACGCTCTGTTGGCTAAGGCTCGCAAGCGCATCAGCCTCGAGGACTTCACGAAGGCCCTCGAAGACGGCAAGGTTGAGGCTCTTAACCTCATCATCAAGGGTGACGTTTCCGGTGCCGTTGAGGCGCTCGAAGAGTCGCTGCTCAAGATCGAGGTCGACGATTCGGTTCAGCTGCGCATCATCCACCGCGGTGTTGGTGCGATTACCGAGTCCGATGTCAACCTGGCCACGATCGACAACGCGATCATCCTCGGATTCAATGTTCGCCCCGACACCAAGGCGCGCGAGCGTGCCAGCCGTGAGGGCGTCGACGTGCGCTTCTACTCGGTTATTTACAACGCTCTCGAGGACATCGAGAACTCGCTTAAGGGACTCCTCAAGCCTGAGTTTGAAGAGGTCCAGTCCGGTGTTGCAGAGATCCGCGAGGTGTTCCGCTCTTCCAAGTTCGGAAACATCGCCGGTGTTATCGTGCGTTCGGGAACCATTACCCGAAACGCGAAGGCGCGCGTTATCCGCGACGGTATCGTCGTTGGCGACAACCTCGCTATCGAGTCGCTGCGTCGCTTCAAGGACGACGTCACCGAGGTTCGTACGGACTTCGAGGCCGGTATCGGTCTTGGCAAGTTCAACGATATCCAGATCGGTGACGAGATCGAGACGACCGAGCTCAAAGAGAAGCCCCGCGTTTAGTCGCTAGGCTCACGCGAGCACCCAATGAAGCGGGATGTCACGGTAACGATTCGTGGCATCCCGCTTTATTGATACATAATTGATTCACCGTGGCCGCACCTGTGGCGTCACGGATCGGAAGGAAAAGACATGGCAGAGAACCCCAGGGTCAGGAAAATGGCCGAGCGGATCCAGCAGATTATTGCGAAGCGCCTGGAGAAGGGCCTGCGCGATCCCCGCATGGGTTTTGTCACGATTACGGATGTCCGTGTCACGGGAGACCTGCAGCACGCGAGCGTCTTCTATACGGTGTACGGAACAGACGAGGAGCGTGCCGATAGTGCGGCTGCGCTCAAGGCTGCTACGGGAATGCTTCGCACCGAGGTTGGTCGGAACATGACCACCAGGCTAACGCCGACGCTTGAGTTTATTCTTGATGGGATCCCCGAGACGGCGGATCACATTAACGACCTGCTGCGTACGGCTCGCGAGCGCGATCAGCAATCGGCGGAGCTTGCGGCCCAGGCCGAGTATGCTGGCGACGAGGACCCGTATGTGAAGCCGCGCGACGAAGATGACTACGATGACGAAGATTTCGACGACGTAGCTGACGACGAGCCCTTGGCTAAGAACTAAAGCAGGCTAAGAACTAAGCAGGTACCCGCCGGATCGGTCTCCCGTAAGCAACCCGTCTCGGAGCAGGCTTGCGAGGGCCCGATCACGCTGTGCGACATCAGCCCATAGTAGTTCGACGCGTTCATACGGTATTGGCAAGGTGCTTGCGCGGGCCGCGGCCATGATCAGGCCGCGCACCTGACGGTCCGATCCTTCGAACCTTTTCTGCACTGCCTTTTTTGGGCCGTCGTAGTCGGGATATCCTGCCTGCCGCCAGGCGCAGACGGTCGCGAGGGGGCATTCTTCGCAGAGGGGTTTGCGGGCGACACACACGATGGCACCCAGCTCCATCATTCCCGCGTTGAAAACGCCAGCTTCCGAGTCATCGGCGGGGAGAAGCGCGTTCATCTCGGCCAGGTCTACGGTTGCGCTGGGCGGGGCCGGATCTGCCTGGCCTCGGACGGCACGCGCAATAACCCTGCGCGTGTTGGTATCGACGACGGGATGCCTGTCCCCATATGCGAATACCGCAACGGCGCGCGCGGTGTAGTCTCCGACTCCCGTCAGCTTGAGGAGGGCATCCACATCGCGAGGCACAACCCCGTCGTGCTCCTCGGTTATGGTTGTCGCTGCTCGGTGCAGCCACAGAGCTCGGCGCGGGTAGCCGAGACTTTGCCAGGCTCGTACGGCCTCGCTGGCAGGGTCTGCCGCCAGCGTCCCTGGTGTGGGCCAGCGTTCGAGCCACTCTGCTAACCGTGGGATTACCCGGGTTACGGGTGTCTGTTGGAGCATGAATTCGCTCACCAGCGTTCCCCAAGCGGGAAAACCGGGTTCGCGCCACGGCAGACGCCTGTGGTTCGCGGAAAACCAGGGGTTTATTCGCCGCCACAATTCCATGTAGTCAAGCGTACCCAACTTTCTCTTGGCGTACACTGGAAGCGTGTACACGTGGAGTGCGGAGAAGAAACGCGTAATGAATGAGATAGCAGACGGCTTTCTCGCGGTGTATCCACGCGGTCGCACCACTCTCGCCTGCGACACTGCCAACGGTGTTCGCGGTAGGGCGTTTGCCGACGATCTTGCCGCCGTCCTACGGCAGAGAGGCGTGTCGGTATTCCGTGCGCGACTGAAAGACTTCTGCGCGCCATCGTCTAATCGTTATCTCCTTGGTAAGACCTCGCCCCTTGGCCGCTTTGAATATGCCTTCGACCTGGCGGTTCTGCGTCGCGTGTTGCTTGAGCCCTTTCGCCTGGGAGGCAGCACGGGCTTTGTACTTGAGGCCTTCGATAAGCAACGGGACCAGCCGCGCGAGTCCCGGTGGGTCACCGGCCCGGCCGATGCTGTTCTTATCGTCGATGGCCCGTTTCTCAACCGTAGCGCCCTCAGTGGCGCGTGGAACCAATCGCTGTGGCTTTTCTCGGATACAGTAGCTGTGGGCGATTCGCGGTCCGCAATTCGGAACGCGGCCGCGGATACGCTTTACCGAGAGCAGGCGCGGCCGCTGGAACAGGCGACAGTAGCCGTAAACCTCAGCGACCCGGAACGCCCGCTCCTCGTTAACCACGATTTTTGTTAGGACGTTTTTGTGTCAGTACCCACGGGCCCAGCACCCACGGGCATCCTCCTCGTTGATAAGCCCGAGGGACTCACCAGCCACGACGTGGTCTCGCGCACGCGCAAGGCGCTCCAGACCAAGAAGGTGGGGCACGCAGGTACGCTCGATCCGATGGCGACGGGGCTCCTCGTGCTCGGCGTTGGAAGCGCGACCCGGCTGCTGACGTTCCTCGTCGGCGCTGATAAAGAGTACCTGGCCACCATCAGGCTCGGGCAGGCAACGGTGACCGACGACCGCGAGGGTGACACCGTGTTTCTGGCCGCCCCGGGAGCCGTCTCTGCTCTCAGCGACGAGGAGGTGCGGGCCGGTATTCTGGCGCTCACCGGTGATATCGTGCAGCGCCCCAGCTCGGTGAGCGCGATTAAGGTAGACGGTAAGAGGGCTTATGACCGTGTGCGTTCGGGCGAAGACGTCGAGCTTGCGGGGCGCCCCGTAACCGTGAGCGAGTTTGATATTGTTGGCGCGCCGCGTCGGGTGACGGCCTCCGATGGTTCTGGGGCAGAATTTTACGATATCGACGTCCGCGTCGTCTGTTCCTCTGGGACCTATATCCGCGCCCTCGCCCGCGACCTCGGAGCAGGGCTTAGTGCGGGACTCGGCGGCGCGGCTGGGGTCGGCGGGCATCTGACCAGCCTTCGTCGAACCCGAGTTGGCGCTTTTTCCGTGGATGATGCTACTACTCTCGGCTCGGACGATTTCGCTGGACGGATGCTCACCTCGGCATCCGTCGCCGGTCAGCTTTTCCCGACGATCGCTCTCGATCCCGCCCAGACTATTGCCCTTGAGCAGGGCAAGCGGGTTCGAGTCGGCGGCGAGAACGATGCGGAGCAGGTAGCCGCGTTGGCACCCGATGGCCGGCTTATTGGGATCGTTAGGGTGAAGAACGGCGAGACCAAGGTCATCGTCAATTTTCCGACGCCGCAGGGGGCCAACGCATGATCGAGTGGTTTGCCTGGGTCCAGATCGGCATTGCGAGCTTAGCAGCGCTTGTGTGCCTCACCTTTTTCTTTGTGAAGCGGGGTCCGAACGACTACACCCTCGGGTCCCTGTTGCTGGTCGAGGTCCTCCTCGTAGTACAGGTAGTTATCGCGATAGTAGCGCCGTTCACGGGTAATCCGCCGAGCGGCGATGGGCTTGAGTTTGCGCTGTATCTCATCTCGGCGCTGGCCATTCCGGTGGTTGCGGGATTGTGGGCGCTCTCAGATCGAACAAAGTGGAGCAACCTTATCCTGACGGTTGCGGCGTTCTCTATTGCAGTGATGATCTTCCGCATGCTTCAGATCTGGACCGTTCAGGGGGCGTAATTCCCCGCGGATACGTCGAACAGCTTTTACGGGTAAACTTGGGTTGGTCATGTCAGAGGTACGTAGCGAATCCAAACAAGAAAAAAGCGTCGGTCTTGGCCGGGTGCTTGTCTTGGTGTACGGTATTTTAGCGCTTGCCGCTGTTGCGCGGTCACTCTACCAGATCGTCACAAAGTTTGACGATGCTCCGGTGGCCTATCTTCTTTCTGCCCTTGCCGGGCTGGTGTATTGCGTGGCCGCCGTCGCCCTGGTGCGCCCCGGGCCTCGCTGGCGGCGCGTAGCATGGGCGGCTATCCTGTTCGAGATGGCAGGCGTGCTGGTCGTGGGAACCCTGAGTCTTGTGCTCGGGGATCTTTTTCCGCACGACACCGTGTGGTCGGCGTTTGGCCGCGGCTATGCATTTATTCCCCTTATTCTTCCCGTGCTTGGCCTTCTCTGGCTGAGGCGTCGTGACTCTATCGGAGCGGCAAACTGATATGCGTGTTTATTCCTCTCTCGAAGAACTCCAACCCAAACTCCAAAGGTCTGTTGTGGCCGTTGGAAAGTTCGACGCCATTCACGTCGGTCACGCGCGGATACTCAGCCGCTTGAAAGCAATTGCCATCGAGAAGACTCTCGAATCTGTGGTCCTGACGTTTAGCAATAACCCGCGGAGCATCGTGGCACCCGAGTCATGCCCCGATTCGCTGCTCAGCTCTGCCCAGAAGCTCGAGCTGATCGAGGAATACGGCATCGATGAGACTCTCAATATTCCCTTCGACCTAGAGTTCGCCTCGATTGAGCCGGATGCCTTTGTCACCGATATCCTCATAGGCAAGCTGGCCGCGGCGCACGTGCTCATCGGCCACGATTTCCGTTACGGGCGCAGGGGAGCTGGCACGGCATCCACACTCGAGCAGGCGGGAAAGACGCTCGGCTTCCGTGTTGACGTGATCGATGATGTGACTGCGGCTGAGGCATTGGATACTGGGTCGTTGGATACCGGGTCGTTGGATACCGGCCCGTTGGGTGTCGACCGCTTGGCGGTCGAGGCCCCCGCCGCAGACGCCGCTCAGCCTCGTGTCTCGGCGACCATGATTCGCGCGGTTCTTTCCGAGGGTGATGTGCAATCCGCGGCACTTCTTCTCGGGCGAAACCACTCGATTCGTGGCGAGGTCGTGCACGGCGCTAAGCGCGGGCGTGAATTGGGTTTTCCTACCGCGAACCTCAGCTTCGACTCCGAGGGGATGGTTCCGTCCGACGGCGTCTATGCCGGGTGGATGCTCACCGAGGGAGAGAAACTCCCTGTCGCGATCTCGGTCGGGACGAACCCGACGTTTGACGACGTGTTGCGTCGGCAGGTTGAGGCGTTCGTTCTCGACCGCACTATTGATCTCTATGGGCGCACGGTTACCGTCGAGTTCGTGGACAGGATTCGGGGCATGGTGGCGTTTGAGTCTCTTCCCGCGCTGATCGACCAGATGACCGACGACGTTGACGCGACCCGGCGTCTCTTGGGGCTGTAGCCGCCGTGCGGAACTCCGCGCTGTCTCGATCTTCTTTCGCTGGCAAGCCGCTTGTCTTGATTGCGATCTTGCTGATGTCGCTCAACCTGCGCAGCGCCGTCGCATCGATGTCGCCAATTTTTGCGTTTATCCAGCAGGAGATGCCTCTCGGGGTCTCCTCGATTGCGATTATCGGGATGCTTCCGCCCGTTCTCTTCGCCGCGTGCGGCGTCGTGACCCCGGCACTCGTGCGTCGAACCTCCCTTGAATTCGTTACGGTACTCGCGCTGTCGGTTCAATTCGTCGGGCTTGCGGTGCGCACGGTTGCCCCGTCGGGGGAGTGGCTGATCGTTGGTAGCGCCCTTGCTTTCGGCGGGATTGGTATGGGGAACGTTCTCCTGCCGCCCCTGATCAAGAAGAATTTTCCCGAGAGTATAGCCATCATGACGACGGCGTACACAACGCTGATCTCCGTGGGAACTTTTGTCCCCGCCCTCCTCAGCGTGCCCGTTGCGTCGGCAGCGGGTTGGCGCTTTTCCGCTGGGATCTGGGCCGTGCTTGCCCTGCTTGTCGTGCTGCCCTGGGCTTATGTTCTTCGAAGCTCTCGGAATCGTGCGACTAGCGTGAACGAGTCAGCAGATACGGTCGCAGAACTCGACCCGGGGGTGCTCGGCAAGATGCGGCACTCGCGCGTTGCGTGGGCCGTGACGCTTATCTTCACCATTTCGAGCATGAACGCCTACACGATGTTCTCGTGGCTTCCTGCGATGCTCTCCGACACCGCCGGGGTCTCCGCTGCGACGGCAGGTAGCCTCCTGGCCCTCTTCGCGTTCATGGGCCTGCCCGCCGCCCTTTTGGTTCCGTACATAGCCACTCGTCTCGGCACGGTGAGCCCGCTGATCTATTTCTCTATTGTGTGCGGAGTGCTCGGGTACGCGGGTCTGCTCTTCTTCCCCGGGTCGTTGCTATGGCTCTGGGTGGTGTTCGCCGGTTTGGGGCCGACGCTTTTCTCTGTCTCCTTGCTACTCATCAACCGCCGTACCCGCAGCCATCACAGTTCCGTTGCGTTGAGCGGCTTCGTGCAATCCGTCGGCTATACCCTCGGGGCGTTAGGGCCGCTTGGCGTAGGGCTGATTCACGATGCCACAGGCGGATGGACCGTTCCGTTTTCGATTATGGGGATGCTCTATCTCGCCGCGATCTGGGCTGCTCGCGTTCTGCGTGTTCCTCGTCCGGTCGAGGCCGATTGGGCTGCAAGAGGTAGAGATCTTCAGGAGCATTGAGCTGCTCGTGTCGGGTCTGTGGCGATCGATTTTGTGATGTATTGGGACTATCTCGGCTTTCAGGTTCCTTGTCGTTTGTGCTGTAATAGTAAGGGAGGTCGTGATGATGTTTGACTATCGTTCCGATGATGAGGCGCTTGCCTCTGCGGCTAATCATGGGGATAAACGTGCGGCCGCCGAGTATTTTAATCGACATCTGGAATATCTTGCTGCCATGGCAAGGTATCTTGCATCATCCACAATTGATCCCGAAGACCTTTTGTCGGAGGCGGTTGTAGGATTGCTGGCCGTGTGGTCACAAGGAAAAGGCCCGACGACTGGGGTGAATTCTTATCTGTTGCGGTCAATGCGTAACAGGCTTATTGACGAGTACCGTTCCCCGCGATCACGGTTACAGCAGAGTGCAGATGAAGAGGAGGGTCTTCCTCCCTTTGTGCAATCGACTCGGGTGATTGATATGTATCGTGAGGCATCGATTATTCGCGAGGCGGTAAAGAAGCTTCCGCAGGATCAACAGATTGTGCTGTGGGCGACAATCGTGGAAGGACGTAAGCCATCTGAGCTTGAGACTGAGCTGAATAGGCCCGCTTCTGCGATTTACGCGCTGGGGCGGCGTGCTCGTGTTGGGCTTAAAAGAGTCATTCTGCAGACAGTTTTGGAGGAGGACGCACCCGCCGAATGCCTGAGGTGGAGTTCAAAATTACCCGAGACTGTGACCTCGGAGATTGAATCGGCACCAGATTCTCGGGGAATGAAACACATTCGAGAGTGTAAGCGTTGTCGCACCGCATGGGCCCGATTCACAGCGATGGGTTCCGCGCTGAGTATGGGAACTGTCGTCGTCCTTAGCGGTTTCCTGCTTCCAGCCCCTGCCGCGCAGGCGAGTGGTATTGGGGGCGATGGCCCCGCTGACGCAGAGAACGGGCGTAGCCGGGAACAGTCTCCCTCCGCAGGTAGGTTCCCCAGCTGGTTCTTGGGCAGGTGGGGAATCCTGATTTCCGTCCTAGCCGTGTTGGGTGGTGTTGTCCTTGTCTCGCTATCAGTCGTAAATATTGTTGGTAACAGTAATGGCCAAGGTTCGGGCCAAGCCGGATCTGTGAAATCATCTGATAGTCCTATAGAACTTATCGTAACGACACAAAAAATAAATACGACAAGTGCCACGCTTACGGTCGTTCTTGATGGTATTCGTTCGCCGTCGACAATAACATTGAAGCTCCCCGAAGGCCTCTCAATTCGCTACGAACCGCAGGGGTGGGACTGCCTCTCAAGCGGAGATATCGCTACCTGTGCCGTTACGGGTTCGGTTGAGGGAACCTTTGACCTCTTAGATGAGCGGGAAGATGAAAGCGGGAGATACTCACTTACCGTAGAAGCGAAGGTGGGGAATCAGCTTCTGTCGGGGTTTGCTACCGGTCTCATAACGAGCGATAAACGTTCGGTGGATGCGAGGGTCGAGTAGCGCTTCGGCTGCGCGGGATACGCCAATGGGGTTGCGTCTTCTTCGGCAGCATCTGATCTCCAGAAAACCCGCAATAAATTTTTTTGAATTTACCGTCAGATTATCTCTACTCGTTCGTTTATCTATATGTTCGGTGAAATTTTTCGCCGATATCACGGCTTAGATCTTCGATTTCATATGATATAATCTCCCTTATTAGGGGTCGCGAAATCGTTGAGCAACGCAAACTACGGGGGTATTTTGCGTGTGTGGCCAGCAATTATGAAAGGTTTTCGTGAAGAAAAAAATATTTGGGGCGTCGCTTGTCGTATTGGCAGGCATATTGTTCAGCGTTGGTGGGACATCGGCGATAGCCTTGACGCCAAATAGTGGCCCGACGGCTGGGGGCACGACAATAGTTGAAGACGTTCCTGCTGGGGTGGCGTTCACCCAGGTTAGTGCGGGTAGCTATCACTCTGTAGCGATGGGGGACGACGGGAACGCCTATTCTTGGGGAGACAACTATTATGGACAACTAGGAGACGGGGCTCTAACAAATCGTCCCTTTCCGGGTATAGTCCCCACTCCTCCCGGCGTGAAATATACGCAAGTCCTGACGGGGCCCAATAACGCATTCGCGATTGCGGATGATGGAAACGCCTACGGGTGGGGTGACAACTTCTGGGGTCAGCTGGGTAGCGGGACCTCTCCGACTAAACAGATGACTCCGGTAAAGGTCCAAGCGCCCACGGGGGTGACTTTTACGCAGATTAGCGCGGGTAGCGGGTTCACTCTGGCGATAGGGAATGATGGAAACACCTACTCCTGGGGGATCAACGGTAGTAGCGGATCTCTAGGAGACGGCGGAACGACAAATAGGGCAATCCCCGGATTGGTCTCCACTCCGACCGGCGTAACCTTCACGAAGGTCTACGCGGGCGGCAACCATTCGATGGCACTCGGAGACGATAATAAGCTCTATTCTTGGGGATATAATCGCGACGGTCAGCTAGGCGATGGCACCACCACGGATCGTTTGACGCCCGTACCAGTGTCCACCCCTCCGGGTGTAACTTTTGTTCAGATTGAAATAGGCTTTCAGCATACGTTGGCAATTGGAAGCGATGGCAAGACTTACGCGTGGGGGGATAACGGCTACGGTAAATTAGGTGACGGCACCACAACAAAGCGTCTCGTACCAGTGCCGGTGTCGGCTCCTGCCGGAGTAACATTCACTCAGATCCAGGCAAGCGACCAATCCCTGGCAATTGGCGACGACGGCAATACCTATGCTTGGGGACTGAATAATTATGGCCAATTGGGTGACGGGACCACCACTGATCGTTGGTCGCCTGTCGCGGTATCTACTCCTCCCGGCGTGACATTTGTCGAGATCTATGCGGGAACTGGCCATGCTCTGGCCATTGGAAGCGACGGTAACACCTACTCTTGGGGTCGGAACGTTGAGGGACGGCTGGGCAACGGCACAACTATTAATAGTTCTACCCCAGTGATGATTACCGGTGTCACGATTTCGGGGGTTTCTTTTGCCGGGGTAGCTGGGACCAACCTAGTCCAGCACGCCGACGGAACCTTCTCTATCGATACCCCGCCCGGTGGCTGTGGTGCTGTTGATGTAGCTGTCAACTGGAACCAGTTCGGTTCCACAAACACTGAAACCGTTGCTGATGGTTTCTCGTATGGATCCGGCCCCTCTATCATTATGCAACCTGTTTCAAGCACGGTGACGGCGGGAGAAACTTTCTCTACCTCGATCGGCTACACCGCTGGGGACCCGGTTAGTACCGTATCGTGGGAAGAATCGACGGACGGTGTAACGTGGACACCAATTCCTGGCGAAACGAGTTCTACGTTGACTATCACTCCCGCGGCAACTATGTTTTACCGCGCGGTAATCAGTAACTGCCTTGCAACCGTGACAAGCGACTCTGCTACAGCGACGCTCGTCGCAGCTGATGTTGCTCCGGCGATCGTGAGCAGCCCTACAAGCGTCCAGGTGACGGACGGGGAATCAGCATCATTCAGCGTCCAGGTTGCGGGTTCCCCCGTTCCCTCGGTTGCGTGGGAAGCCTCTCCAGACGGTGGTGTAACGTGGAAATCTATTGCGGCGGATACCTCTGCGGCGGTTTCCGCTGACGGGCTGACGGTTAACGTTGTAGGAACGGCTAAAAATGCTGGATTCCAGTATCGGGCGGTCGCGACTAATCCAGCTGGAAGCGCAACGAGTGGGAGCGCGACATTGACTGTTATTCAACCTGTTGTGAACACTCCACCGATTGTATCGAACCCCGCAGATGTAACTGTTGACTATGGTGACGCAGCCACTTTCTCGGTGAAGGTATCGGGTTCACCTGCGCCAGTTGTTATGTGGGAAGTTTCTCATGACGAGGGAGCCACTTGGGAAAACGTTGTAGAGGGAGCCGTGTCCGCTGCTGATGCGGAATCGCATTCTCTGACGGTGATCGGCTCATCCGTGAATAACGGTTTCCAGTATCGGGCGGTAGCGACAAATACAGAGGGTCGTGCGGTGAGCGCAGCTGCGACGCTGTCTACTGTTTCTTCGGCGCCGGCGCCGACGCCGACGCCGACAGCGGTGCCAGGTGTCAAGGAAGAGGGCGACTCTGCCGGATTAGCGTTGACGGGCTCTAACGCTGATCTGCCCTGGATCGGCCTCGCAGCAGGTATCGCTTTGCTGCTCGTAGGTGCTGGCACGATTGTTGTCCGACGATATGGTGTGAAAGCCCGCTCCTAGACTATCTAGGAGGATAGGGGAGTCTTCGCGTTGCAAGGCTGCCTGCGGAGGTGCTGTTGAGCTCTGCGCGAGTGATATTCGGTACACGAAGTCACTCGCGCAGTCTCCAGCGCTCGCACTTTAGGACGATAGACCGTATCCCCGGGATGCCCAATCTCGCCAAGCAGCGGCGCAGCGTCGTGGCGTTCACAGCCAAATGTAATTTTTTTTATTTCTCCGATTGATTCTGAATTCTCATTCGTTATGTAGCTTGGTGATGCCATTTTATCGGGATGAATTTGATGGTCAATATGCTTTTTAAGCGAATCAATAGAGATCGCGATTTATTGATCATTTGTTTTGAGTGAAACACTACACATTCTCCTCACTCGGCCTATACATCGCCGTGAGAAATGCATCCTGGAATCGCTCGGGAGATTCAGAGAAGCTGAAGAGGGTATAGCTCTGATGGTACTTGGTTCTGGTGGGCGCGTGATGAGTGAGATTCAAGGTGAAAGCTACTTAGGGGTCATTAATAAATGCAAATACAGGTTGACGTTTTATCCGAAGAAGAGTTGTGGGATCTTTATGCCGTCTCGGAAAGGCACCTGGTCCTGTTCGCGAGACGGTTCACAACCGACCAGATGGTAGCTGAGGATGTGGTCGCCGATGTCTTCATCGCGGTTCTCGCACTTGTCAGAAAAGGGCAGGGGCCAACGCAACAAACTTTTATTTCGTATATGCGCACCAGCATCCGAAATACTCTAAGCCGTAAGGTGCAGAAAGCTTCACGAGAAATCAGTACGGCAGATATCAACGACATAGTTGAGAGAGGCCAGGATGCCCAACTAGATTTCGAGGTCCCAACCACCTGGGACGCCGACTGCGCGCGAAGGGCGTTGCGGGCTCTGCCTGCAAAAGCTCAAGAAATTCTTCAACTGACTGTTATGCAGGGCGAGAGTATGTCTGCTGTTGCGAAGAACTTAGGAATTTCAACTCGGGCAGCCGTCATGGCATCCTTTCGCGCCAGAGATGCGTTACGCACCCGGTATCTGGTGGAAATCATAGGGTCAGATGGGCAATGTGCCTCGATGAAAGTCGAATACTTAGCGGCATATGTGCGTGGCAGCTCCTCAGATCTGCGTCGCGCCCGGGTCGAGCAGCACATTGAGGGATGTGCCGTGTGCGCTGGCCGAGTAAAAAAGATGAAATCGTATCGCCTCCCGGCAGCGGTTATCGTCGGTTTGGCTACGGTGGGTAAGGCTCAGATCGTGGGATCAGGTACCGTTCCTGCTGTGGCCATGAAGCCGAGCCCAGCAGCCCCGTCCTTATCGCATTTTCTTGCGGCCGCGAAATCGAACGTTATAAAAATAGGCGTTGTCGTTCTCGCCTGTGTAACGGTTGGGGCTTTTGGCTGGTTAAACGTCCGCCCGAATATGCCACCGGTGGTGCAGGAAACCTCCCCCAGAAGCAGCGAAAAATCGACAGTCGGACAAAAAAGCGTAGGAGAGCCTAGCGCAAGTGAGCTTCCAACTAGGCAGCCGTCACCGTCACAGTTGCCGTCACAGTTGCCGACTCCGAAGATGGACAGCGGAATCGGTGCAGAGGACAAAGCTAGCGATACGATTAGCCCGGCTGAGCAGGGGACCTTCTCCGGGCGGCAGGCGGAGAGCCTGCCGCCCGGAGTTCGCAGTGTTAATTGGCGTAGCGTGCCCAACGGTTATGCGGACGGGGCTGCTGGTGTCGCCCTACTGCTGTCGATCGTCTTGGATGAAAAAACGGCACCCTCCGAATATGTTATCGAGGTAGACGTTCCCGCAGGTGTTCGCCTGGTGAACGCTTCCGCAAGCTGTTCAATTACACCCGAATCTGCACGGTGTGTTCCTGGCCGAGAAATTTTGGAGCTGAGGGATTTCAACCTTCAATACATAGTCGATAGCGATGGCAGCCAAGAACTGCCATCTTTCAGCCTCTCGACGCCGTAATTGGATCTGCGCTGCAGCGATAAAGAATTAACTCAAAAACCGTGGTATTGAAACCGTATATGTCTCTTTACTAGTGGATGGGGAGATCTCGGGGCAGTCACTTTCGAGCTGTTGATCATCGTTTACAAGGTTTTCTGATATTTCAGGATACCTGAGGCTCTTTTCAGAAAATTGTCTGAAGCTGGGGACCAACTTCAATAAAAACCGTGGGCGGGCGCTATGCTCCCCCTGAAATTCCTAAGGAAATTTAGAAAGCAATTATGGAACATAGCACTATGAAACCCAATGTAAAAAGGCAGAAGGGGGGGCTGCGTAAAATACACGTAGTGCTCGCAATGTGTCTGACAGTCCTGCTCTTCGGCTACGAAATTGGAGCTGCCTCATCGAGCGTGCAAGCTGAGACTTCGGTGGCGGGTGCTGCTGAGCAAGTTTCTAGTTTTTCTCCAACAGCTCCGACTACCTTGCCTCAGCGAGACCCTGCTCCTTTCTATACTGAAGATTTCGAAAACATGGGTACAAATTCTCCTGCTATCAGCCTTGAGAATTATGTCGGACAGAACGGTATTCGCTATACCGCTACCCCTCAGTGGCTTGATAACACTGATTGTAACGGTCTGCTCGTTAAATACACAGATACTGATGTTGCATGCCCATCGACACGCGGAGGCGAGAACAATGTTCGTCGTTTAAGTGATGTTCTTGGACAGCACGAATTAGGTGCGCTCGGGGGTACCCCCTTCGCGCCGATTAACGCATCGTCAGCCCAGTCGCAGGCGAATCATGCGCTCTCAGAATTCACTTTGGTGAAGGATGTTGATTATTCAGGAACTATGTTTAGGACTCTCTCGGATATAACTCTGAAAACGGGTGCATTTGTTACCGCGGCAGTAGATATTGCTGAGACTTCTTGCCTGCATTTGGGCGGCAAAAACAACTCCAAGTTAAATTTTTTTCTGCTGAGTGCCGGTAACCAGATTCCGCTTCAGAGTACCCCTATTCATGCTTGTGAGGATCCGACGTCTCAAGCTTATACTTCCCCGGACCTTCCAGGCGGCTGGGCAGGTGGTGGAAACTATGTAAACGTCGGGACTTATTATTCCAATGGTTCCATTCTTCTCTCTCCAGGATCTTTCGGGCTGAGCCTTGAGAGCGCTACCGCAAGCTTCGACGGAAACGATGCTGCGTTGGATAACATCCGTCTTGTGGACGCGACACCTACGCTGTCCAAATCGTTCTCAGATCCGGACGCTAGCCGTACCTCGACCCTCACATTCACCGTGACAAATACGAGTGAAAATGCGGCTAAATCCGGATGGTCGTTTGACGATCAGATCGACTCCAGGCTCGTGATAGATACTGCCAATGCGGCGACGACGTGTGCCAATGGTGCTGTCTCCTTTACCGGTCAGACCATGCATGTCTCAGGCGATTTGGCTGCGGGGCAGGCATCGTGTGAGATTACCGTTCCGGTGACGGCGCCTGGAACCGGTAACTACACAAACTGCCCTGACATTAACGTGAAGAACATTGTTGGTCTTCTCGGTCCTGAGTGTGCAATTTTGTATGTAGGTAATTACACCGTCGATAAATCATCTAATCCGGCTAAAGGAACCGCTCTTGTTTCGGGTCAGACCGTTACCTACACTTTGACCATCAGGCCGACAGCTGATTCGCCCACAGAGGCCGTAATTCCTGCTGTAATTGAAGATTCAATGACCGGCGTCCTTGACGATGCTACCTACAACAATGACATTGTTGCCTCTGCCGGGAGTGTCACGGTTAAGCCTGGCGGAGATATTAGCTGGACGGGAAATGTCACTGGAGGAACTCCCGTAACGATTACCTATTCGGCAACTGTCAAATCTACGCCAACGGGTGGCGATAACTCGTTGATAAACGTTGTGGTTCGTGACGGAGAGTCGCCTATAACGGAGTGTGATCCCACGATAGAAACATGCACCGTTCATCCTGTTCTTGTCCCAGGTCTAGCTGTGTCCAAAACCGCGACTCCCTCATCAGGCACAACGGTGAACCGTGGATCAACCGTTTCCTACTCTGTCGTAGCGGAGAACACAGGCGAGACTGACCTGACCAGTGTCACCCTAACTGACGACCTGACCGACGTGCTTGATGACGCTGATATTGTCTCGGGTTCCCTTGTCTCCTCTGTAGGCAATGCTCCGGTCTTTGCAGGCTCTGACCTGTCATGGGTTGGTGACTTAGCGAAAGGTCAGAAAGTAACACTTGGTTACACGGTTACGGTCAAGACAGACTCCATCGCAGCCTCGACTCTGGTAAATAAGGTGAAGGGCTCAGCTACAGGACCGGGAGACACGGACGTACCCTCTAATTGTGTTGCCGGAACCGAACCCGAGTGTTCAACAGCTCACCCTATCGATGCGCTAACTCCTGGCCTGATTGTTTCTAAGTCGGCGGATCCAGTATCGGGCACAGAGATTAAGCGTGGTTCGACCGTGACATATACGGTAACCGCAGAGAACACGGGGCAAACCGCTCTGTCAAACACAACGATAACGGATGATCTGTCAGACGTTCTTGATAACGCTGACATGGTTAGCGGTTCGCTCAAATCTTCCGTGGGTAACGCACCAGAACTTAACGGTTCTATTCTGAGCTGGGTAGGCGATCTTGCCGCTGGTCAAAAAGTGGAGCTTTCTTATGCGGTCAAGGTGAAATCGGATTTCTCGCAAATCGCGACTCTGCTTAACACGGTGACAGCGGTGGGAACAGCCCCTGGAAACATTACGGTACCTTCTAACTGTGTCACGGGTTCTGAACCTGGTTGTACAACGACCCATCCTGTCCCTGCGACCTCTGTCACGATTGAGAAGAGCGATGGCAAATTGATTGTGGGCGCGGGAGAAGAGCTTGTATATGACGTGACAGTTACGAACACCGGTAGCGATGAGGTAACAAAAGTTGTAGCGACCGACTCGCTCCCCACAGGTCTAACGTTTGTGACAGCATCCAACAAGGGAACATTTGATTCAGCAACCCGGACGGTAACCTGGGCCATCGGTTCTATCCCGGTCGGAGAAAAAGTAACCGTTCAGGTCACTGCTACTGTGGATCAAGATGTGCGCCCTGGGGCCGAAATCAGAAACACCGCAACTGTCGAGACCGAACAGGGCTGTGTTGACAACCCTGCGACAGCAGGAGATGAGTGCACCACAACTGACGTGGATTACGTTCCTTCGCTGAAGGTCGTGAAGAACGATCACAAGCAGGTCGTTGCCCCCGGACAGGCAGTAACATACGATATTACGGCATCAAACACGGGGGTCGTAGAAGCAACAGAGGTTGTTGTTACCGATGAGCTTCCTCAGAACCTGGTGTTTTTGTCCGCGGACCAGGGTGGCGTATTTGACGAGGCTACCCGTAAGATCACCTGGAATATTCCGACGATTGCTTCCGGTGACGCTGTGACTGTCCATGCTGAGGTATCAGTCGCAGATTCCGTTGTCCCAGGTGATACTATTCGAAACCTGTCGACGATTACATCGCCGGTTGACTGCGTGGATGACGTACGAACTCCAGAAAATGACTGTGAGTCGATTGATATTGATGATGTACCGCAGATCTCTGTGACGAAAACAGATAACAAAGATGTGGTTCTTCCTGGCGAGGCCTCAACCTACGAACTTGTGGTGACTAATAAGGGCAAGGCAGATGCCCCTAGCGTTGTCTTGGTTGACACGCTGCCGTCAAACCTGACCTTTCAGTCGGCCACAGGGTCAGGAACCTTCGATCCTAATAGCAATACGGTTAGGTGGGATCTCGGTACGTTAGCTGCCGGTGAAACACGTACTCTAACGGTTGACGTTACGGTATCTGCCTCTGCTGTACCGAATGAGGCCGTATCGAATAATGCGAAGGTCAGCACAGATGAAATCTGTGTAGATGATCCTGCAACCGAGCAGAACGAGTGTGATGTTACGGATATCGACCGGATGCCTGCCGTGTCAATTATTAAGGATGACGAAAAGACTATAGTCAAGCCTGGTGAGAACGTCGTTTACGCCCTGACCGCATCGAATACTTCTGATTATGACGCGCCTAACGTGATTGTTCGAGATGTTCTTCCGCCAAACGTTCGGTTCCTGGAATCGTCTCTTCCGGGGACGCAGTCAATCGATAACGCAGCTGCATTCGAGTGGGACCTGGGCACCCTGAAGTCGGGCGAATCCAAGGTTATTCTTGTGACGGTTATCGTTGATGAGGATCTTCCAGCGGATACCCAGGTTCTCAACACCGCTACGATCACGACAAATAATGTGTGCCTAGATGACCCGACAACAGAAAGAACCGAGTGCGAATCGACGGATGTCGATAGGACGCCCTCCCACGTATGGATACTAAAGGATGATCACGAAGGCTCCATAACTCCGGGTGCAGAGCTCGTTTATGATCTCACAGTTGGGAACGACTCCGAGACTTTGCCGGTTACCGATGTGATCGTTACTGATGAGCTTCCTCACAACGTTGAATTCATTTCGGCTACTGAGGGCGGGGTCTATGACGAGGTAACTCGAACCGTGACCTGGAAATTTGCCGAACTCGCGGTGAGTGAAAGAAAGATGGTTCAGGTCACTGTCGTAACGCATAAGGACCTGGTCGAGGGTGAGAACGTTAAGAACTCTGCTATCGTGCGTACCCCCGAGGGCTGCATCGACGAAGAATCTTGCGAGTCGATTGATATCGATAATGTGCCCAACGTATCGATTGTGAAGGATGATCACGAGAAAGTCGTCACGCCGGGTCAAAGTCTGACGTATGAGCTAACTGCAGAGAACCTGAACGACTCAATCGCCAGAGAGGTAAGCGTTACAGACCAGCTGCCGGCACACCTTTCGTTTGTATCGGCATCCGATTCGGGACAGTACGATCCTGGATCACGCGCAGTCACCTGGGACCTTGGAACGCTAAGCCCCGGCGAGAAACGAGTCGTGAGTATAACCGTGACTGTTGATTCAGACGCATCGGGTGACATTGCGAATATCGCAACTATCACGACAGATAAAGGATGCTCTGGCGAGGGATGCACCTCGACAGATACTGATACCCTCAGCCCAACAGGCGATTACGCAAAGCTGGCTCTGACGGGTGGAGATAATGTCCAAATGCTTCTGGTAACAGCGAGCCTACTGCTGATGCTGGCTGGTATTTCGGCGCTTGTCACGATAAGGCGGCGAGTAACACGACAATAATGATCGCATAAAACCTTAAGGGGGTGTTGTCCTTTGCTGTGATTCAGCTTCCTGGACAACACCCTCCGCAGTTTAAACTGCAGCTGAGAGGCTTTTTCAAGCCCGTTGATGCCTTTTAAGAATCTGCCTGCGGCGTAGCACCCAACAGCGCTGCACCCAATAGCGGGCCGTCGTCGCCCAAAACGCTCGCGATGACCCTGGTCGCGCGAACGTACTCGAGGGGGTGTCTCCGTATCGCCTGCTGCACCAGGTCTGGGTAAGCATCCGTCACTCGTGAGAAGCCGCCGCCGATCGCGACCAGCTCGATATTGAGCAGAGCTGATGCCGCAGCAATCGCCTGGCCGACAGCTGCCGCAGAACGCTCGACGGCGGCGACAGCTAGCTCATGCCCGGGCGACTCTGGTCCCGCTGCGTAGTCCCGAGCCAAGTCCTGACCCGTGCTGCCTTTCCATCCCTGAGACTGGGCCCAGGCGATGCTGGCCGGCCCCGAGGCGACGTCCTCAGCGGTCAGCCATACATCAGATGAACCCCCGAACCCGCTCACATACGTCTGCCCGATATGCCCGGCGTTGCCGGTCGCCCCGCGCAGCATCATCCCGTTCGAAATGATGCCGCCGCCGATGCCTGTCGATACGACCATGCTCATAAAATTGGCGACTCCGCGTCCAGAGCCGTAGCGGTGCTCGGCGAGCGCGATGGCTGTCCCATCCAGCCCAAACCCGACGTTCGCGTCGGGGAAGGCAGCGCGCACCTCGGACGTGACGAGTTCGCGGAGCCCAAACCCTTTCCACGCCTGAAGGTTGACGGGCGTGGTTGTGCCTTCGACGGAGTCGATCGGTCCGGCCGTGGCAATTCCGACTTGCGAGACGGATGCTCGGGGCCCGACAGCGCCGAGAGCCCCGCGCACCGCGTCGCGCACCGCGGCAGCCAGCACATCGGCGGAGGAGCCAGCGCCCGTCGGCCTTCTGTGTCTGCTCGCGGGGTCGATCGTTCCGTTGCTCACGAGGGCCGCGTCTACTTTTGTCCCGCCAAGGTCTACTGCGAGGGTGAACTGATCCATAGCCACAGTTTAGTAGGCACAGTTTAGTAGGCACAGTTTAGAAGCGGTGCGGGTGTTCTGTTCGACCGACGCTCGCTAGCCGCGGCGCTGACCTAATCGCAACGATTATGTTCGGGGATCTACCCATTCGTCGGCCAGTATCCCGTAGACCACCGTGTCTACCCATTCGTCCTTGAAGAACTCGTCGTGGCGAAGGTGAGCCTCGTGCGTCATGCCGAGCCGCTCGCATAGCCTGGCCGATGCGGTGTTGCGGGAATCGAGTTGGGCGATCACCCGGTGGAGTCCAAGCTCTGTGAACGCTATCGTGAGCATTGCGGATGCTGCTTCGCTCGCGTATCCGTTCCCGTGATAGTCGGGATGCATGGCCCAGCCGATTTCGCCGCGCTCATGACGGAGGCTTTCGACCGTGAAATAGATTTCGCCCAACATCTGCGAATCGCTCAGTCGTTCTATCGCGAGCATCAGATAATCGCCCTCCGCCGCGAGCGTATCGTGCTGGGCATGTGTGGTGATTTTCTCGATGACGGTGTCGAGGTCTCGTGGGGGATATGGCAGAAATCTGGTTGTTTCTTCGTCTGATTGATAGGCGAAAAATGCCTCTGTATCATCAAGCGTCATCATGCGTAACGCGACCCGGTTAGCCAGAACAGGTTGGGCCACTGTGTATGCGCGCATCCCTCAAGTATATGATCCGGAGCGAATCGTTGAATTTCGAGTCGTATTCTGTCGATTTCCCCAGTGTTTTGTGCCCAATTCTCACGAATCGGTATCTTTCCCAGCAATCTCACTGATGAAATCATCTGTCGCGGGTAAGCTTGCACCTGAGGAAAACCTCGATAAACCACTCAATGCCGAGATAAACCGGAGCGCCTACACAGTGATGAACAATTCCCAGTCCTCTATTCGTATTGAAAAAGACTCTCTCGGGTCGCTTGAGATCCCAGCGGGTGCCTATTGGGGCATTCACACGGCGCGTGCCCACGAAAATTTCCCCATCGCCAAACGTCCTATTTCGGTCTACCCGGATTTCATTCGGGCCTACGCGTGCGTCAAGCAGGCAGCCGCTCGCGCAAACGCCGAGATTGGTGTGCTGAGTCCTGAGAAGGCCGCGTTTATCGATCAGGCCTGCGAGGACGTCAAGAATGGGATGCTCTTAGACCAGTTCGTGGTCGGGGTCATCCAGGGCGGCGCTGGTACCTCCAGCAACATGAACGTCAACGAGGTGATCACGAACCGTGCTCTCGAGATCGCCGGGCGTCCCCGTGGCGATTACGCGTACATCAACCCGATTGACCATACCAATCGCAGCCAGAGCACTAACGATACGTATCCCACCGCGATCAAGATCGCCCTTGCCTTTTCTTTGCGGAACCTGCTCGATGAGATCGACCAGCTTCGCACGTCGTTTCTGCGTAAGTCGTCCGAGTTTTCTCAGGTGCTGAAGATCGGCCGGACGCAGATGCAGGATGCTGTTCCGATGACACTGGGGCAGGAGTTTCACGGCTTCGCAACCACCATTGCGGAAGATATCGAACGTCTTGAGGATGCTCGGGTCCTGTTGCGCGAGATCAACATGGGTGCCACCGCGATTGGAACGGGAATTACCGCCCCTAAGGGTTACAAGGAGACGGTCGTACGTCATCTGAACGAGATCACCGGTCTTAACCTGGTCACCGCTACCGACCTAGTCGAATCAACGAGCGACACGGGCGCCTTCGTCACCTTCTCTGGGGCGCTGAAGCGCAGCGCCATAAAGCTCAGCAAGATCTGTAACGATCTCCGTCTGCTATCTTCTGGGCCGCAGGCTGGCTTTGGTGAGATCAACCTTCCGCCTCGTCAGGCCGGTTCCAGTATCATGCCGGGAAAGGTCAATCCGGTTATCCCCGAGGCCGTCAGTCAGGTCGCCTACTCCGTGGTTGGCGCCGACATGACGATCACGATGGCAGCCGAAGCCGGTCAGCTTCAGCTCAATGCGTTTGAGCCGGTTATCGCCCACTCGCTCTTCCAAAGCATCACCTGGTTGGAGCGTGCTATCGCGACACTGAGGGTGAATTGCGTCGATGGCATCACCGCTAACGAGGATCGCCTTGCGGATATGGTTGCGCGTTCCGTCGTCGTCATCACTGCGCTCACGCCGTACATCGGGTACCAGGAGGCAGCAACGCTTGCGCATACGGCTCTTGCCGCAAATGCAAATGTTGCGGATCTGGTCGTAGAGAGCGGCCTCCTCACTCGTGAAGAAGTAGAGCATCTCTTCGAGCCGGACCGTCTGTCTGGTGTTTCCCCTGCGACGGCTTCCATCGCGGTTCAGCGGGCGAATCAGTAGCGCCTGTCACCGAGCTCGGTTAAGTAAGGAATGCGATCACCCGTTCGGGCGGTCGCATTCTTCTTTTAGGCGGTTGCGGCTGGGAACCTTTCTATATGCTGTTATGTCTCAGGACATCGGTGACAGTTCTGTGTCAGGACATCGGTAACACTTT
>JBBAQX010000008.1:0-109353 GCA_040400085.1 Lysinibacter sp.
GCCTGATTGTAAAACTGGCGTTGTACCCTCCTGATAGGACCTGTAAATGACCCTGCGCTACGCCTAGGCCAGTGGTCGCGGTTGAGCAGGAGAAGATTGATGAGGGCATCCCATTCGCGAGTTCCACGGTAAATGACGCGACCCTAGATGCAGGAACGACCGCAATCGAAACGGCCGGACAAAACGGCGTGCTCACTCGAACCTATGCCGTTACTCGTACTGACGGAATCGAAACGGAGCGGAAACTTATATCTGAGGTCGTAACGGTTGAACCTGTAAACGAGGTTATACGGCAGGGTACGAAGCAGCCAGCGCCGGCTCCGGCAGCGCCGCCGCCCGTTGTCGCGCCTCAAGTGAGCGGTGACTGCGATCCGAATTATGCGGGAGCGTGTGTTCCTATTGCGTCTGACGTTGATTGCGAGGGAGGCAGCGGGGACGGACCTTCCTATGTCCGCGGGCCAGTGCAAGTTATTGGTAAAGATATCTACAAACTTGATCGAGATAGTGATGGCGTTGCCTGCGATAACTAGGCAATTGTCTCCCGATAATCAGGAATGCCCTGTACCCTAGATAAGGTTTTGGGGACGCATCCGCATCCCAATTGATATTTAAGAGGTAAGTTGTTGCAGAAAGACGCTCCATCAGCTCGGGCTGATAAGCCGAAGAGTTCGTCTCGGCCCACGAATCTGGGGTCGGGCGTTCAGATCATGCCCGCTGCGGAGGGTTGGACTCAGAAGGTCGCAGATGATGGGCGTCCGCAGCTGCAGTTCAAGGGCCCCCGGGTCAAGCAACCGCCGACCCACCTTGCTGACCTCACTCTCGAAGAGCGCATAGCAAAGGTCAAAGAGCTCGGCTACCCGGGCTTTCGTGCGAAGCAACTCTCTCAGCACTACTTCGCCCGCTACACCTCCGACCCTGCGGAGATGACCGATCTTCCGCTCGAGACACGTGAGCAGCTCGCCGCCGAGCTGATGCCTCCGCTCCTCACCGAGGTTAAGCGCCTGCAAACGGATAAGGGCGACACGATCAAGTTCCTGTGGCGTCTCTTTGACGGGGCGCTTGTAGAGTCTGTCCTCATGCGTTATCCCGGCCGGATCACGCTCTGCGTATCTTCGCAGTGCGGTTGCGGCATGAACTGCCCGTTCTGCGCCACCGGCCAAGCCGGACTCACGCGAAACATGTCCACTGCTGAGATCCTCGACCAGGTTGTACGAGCGAACAAGGTTATCGCTGAGGGCGGGCTGGGCGGGCGCAAAGGCCCGGAAGCTGAGCACCAGGAGCGCGTGACCAACATCGTCTTCATGGGAATGGGCGAGCCGCTCGCCAACTACAAGCGCGTCATGGCGGCCGTACATCGTATGGTCGATGAAGCTCCCGAGGGATTAGGGATGTCCGCACGGAATATCACGGTGTCGACAGTTGGTCTTGTGCCGGGCATCCTCAAGCTCGCAGAAGAAAAGCTGCCACTCACGTTTGCTCTCTCGCTGCACGCGCCCGACGATGTGCTGCGCGACGAAATGATCCCCGTTAACAACAAGTGGAATGTCGACGAAGCTCTCGACGCAGCCTACAACTATTACGAGAAAACGGGGCGCCGCGTGAGTATCGAATACGCCCTGATCAAGAACATGAACGACCACGGCTGGCGTGCCGATATGCTCGCAACAAAGCTGCTTGAACGTGGAAAAGGGTGGGTGCACGTGAATCCGATCCCGCTGAATCCCACGCCGGGTTCAATTTGGACGGCGTCAGAGCCGGATGTTGCGCGGGAGTTCGTGAACAGGCTTGTTATGGCCGGTATACCGACTACGTTGAGGGACACTCGCGGCAAAGAAATTGACGGCGCTTGCGGCCAACTGGCCGCAGCTGAATAGGCAGGCAAGGTATGACCACGGAGAACGCTGCGAAGGTTGAAGCGGAAGGTTTTGCCGGGAAGGAAAAGCCCGAGCATCCCTTCGTGAAAGCACCTGCTGGACCATACACCGGGCTGATAGTTCTTTTTTGCGCCGTCTTGCTCATCTCTAACGTGGCAGCGGTGAAGCTCATACAGAGTGGACCGCTTATCTTGGATGGGGGCGTGTACCTGTTTCCCATCGCTTACGTGCTTGGCGATGTGATCAGCGAGGTATATGGCTGGCGTGCGGCGCGACGGGCTATTTTCTGGGCGTTTGTGTGCGCAGTTCTCGCGGCGGTAGTTTTCCTGATCGTTCAGGTCACGCCTGCGGCTGATGTCTGGGAAAATCAGGAAGCCTACGAGACCATCATCGGGTTCGTGCCGAGGATTGTGCTTGCCAGCCTGGCCGCCTTTGTCGTGGGTCAGCTGCTCAACGCCCGTGTGCTGGTATGGCTCAAAGGACGGATGCCTGAGGGTCGCCTCTGGACACGCCTGCTCGGTTCTACCGTTGTCGGTCAGCTCGCGGACACACTCGTTTTTTGCACAGTCGCGTTTTACGGTGTGATTACGGGGGTCGAATTCCTGAACTACGTGATCACCGGGTACGTGGCGAAGGTGGCTATCGAAGTGTTGGTGCTTCCTGTGACGTATCGCGTTGTGGCGATAGTGCGTCGCCGGGAGCAAGCGCTCGCGTAGCAACGCATGTTTTGACTTGGGCCTGGGTTGTTCCGTTGGGCCCATCAGATCTGATGGGCCCAACGGAACAACCCAGGCCGAAACCGGATTCCCGGGTTAGCGGGGCTGGTAGTAGCGCGGCAAGAAGTCGTCGCGGAAGTCCGCGAACGTGTCGTTTTCGATGCTTTCCCGGATGCGGTCAACCAGGCCAACGATGAAGTACTCGTTGTGGATGGTCGATAGCGTTGAGGCAAGCATTTCTTTCGCCTTGAACAGGTGGTGCAGATACGCGGCCGTGTAGTTGGTGCACGTGTAACATTCGCAACCGTCGACGACAGGTTCGAAGCGGCGGCGGAACCTGCTCGCCGTGATGTTCACTCGGCCGTTTGGCGTGTAGAGGCTTCCGTTGCGGGCCTGCCGGGACGGCGCGACGCAGTCGAACGTGTCGGCTCCGTTCTCGATCGCGACGAAGAGGTCGTCGGGCTCGCTGATGCCCAACAAGTGACGCGGCTTGTTCTCGGGAAGTTCCTCGTTGACCCAGCCGACGATTGTGCCGAGCATCGATTTCTCGAGGGCCCCACCGATTCCGAAGCCGTCAAAGCCGCGCTGGCCCTCGCCACGGCCGTCGTCGTGTGCAGAATCGAACGAAGGCACCGAAAGCTCCGCGAGACCCCGCGCCGCGTGGCGGCGGAGGTCTTCGTATTGAGCTCCCTGGACCACCCCGAACAGCGCCTGGTACGGGCGGTGAGAGCGTTCCTCGGTGAGCTTATCGTGCGCTTCGAGACATCGGATGGCCCACTCGCGGGTGCGTTCAACTGAGCGTTCTTGGTAACCGCGCGTATTCAGCAGCGTGGTGCACTCATCGAACGCGAAGATGATGTCCGCTCCGATCTGGTGCTGCACACGCATCGACACCTCGGGGGTGAAGCGGTGCAGATCGCCGTTGAGGTGGGATTTGAAGGTGACCCCATCATCATCCAATTGGGCGAGCCTGGCCGCCTTCGGGGCGATGACGTCGTCTGACTGTACGCCCGCGGACTCCATCGAGAGGACCTTCTTGAAGCCGACTCCGAGGGACATGACCTGGAAGCCGCCGCTATCGGTGAAGGTCGGCCCCGGCCAATTCATGAATGCCCCGAGACCGCCGGCCTCGTCGAGGATGTCTGAACCCGGCTGCAGGAACAAATGGTATGCGTTTGCGAGCACTGCCTGTGACCCCTGCTCGGCGACGGTTTCGGGCAGTAGCGATTTGACGGTCGCCTTGGTGCCGACTGGGATAAACGCGGGGGTCTGAATATCGCCGTGAGGAGTGTGGATTGTGCCCGTTCGTCCGAGGCTCTCGGTGCCCCCGGACGTGCCTGCTGAGGATAAGCGGGAGCGGACATCGAACCCGAAAGAATCATGCGTCATATTAACAATCTAAACAGAACTTCAGGAACGCTTGATACCGTTGGATGTAGCGAATAGGGGCGGCGTCACTGGAGGGCGCAAAACTTTTACACTTTTCTTGGGGGCAGGTGCAAAGTTAAGGGGTGGTTTGGGTCCTTTAACAACGTACCTGTAAGCGTGGAGCCGTGAGAGTCGGCCGTGTTGAAGTTGAAAGTTGGAAGAATGAGTCTGTCATTACAGTCACGTCGTGGCGTGCCGAGGAGTGCCCGCCGCTCGTCGCTCTGGGCGCTGGTGAGCACGCTGGTGGTTTCGCTCATTGTCGCCGGAGGAATCGGCGCAACCCCGGCGTACGCGGGGGTCAACGACTTCGGGCTCACGGCATCCGCCAATAAGACCGTCCTAGCGACGGCGACGGACCCGATTACCTACTCTGCGAACTTCAACCTGCCCTCCGGCACGTATACCCAAGACGGTGTGACGCTCACCATGGTCTTTGACCGCACGGTCAAGCGGCTCAACAATGATCAGCTCGGAAACATCGCCAACGCCAAGACGGTGGTATGGAATGAGACGACCAACACACTTACCGTGACCTTTGGCCCGTTGGCTCCGGGGTCACCAACGTCGGTGAGTGTGAATGCGCGGCCATCCGGAGTGGCCGATTCCTCGTCGCCGCTGCTCATGCATGCCACCATGACGGGAACGGCCCAGGGCGGAGCGCTGCTCAGCCAGGCCGCCGATAGCGCGCCGATTACAATGCCGGCAGGCGTGACCTTCGTGCCCGTCACCCCGGGCTCGGTCTCGTTCGCGAGCACCCCGGTGGTGAACGCCTACCCTGGAAATACTCCCCCCGTAGTGCAACACTCAACAACTCTGCTGAACGGGCAGATGACGCAGTTCTCCAACCTGCAAATCGTGACTCGCTGGACCGAGCAGGCTCCCGGAACGCAGCCCATTCCGCCGTCGTGGTTGAGTAACGGACTGAACGCGAACGGCGATACTGTTTCCAATTGCTCCAGCTCTCAAAACGACGCAATCAAGACCGTTTATTCCTGCGGAGCCGAAGACGCTAACTTCTGGACGAACTTTACATTCAAACGTATTCCGGTAGGCACCCCGGCCGGCGCCTACTCCGTGCGCTACACCCTGGAGGACGACCGGGACGGGACCGGCCTCAACAACATCGTTGTGACCACGGGAACCCTCACCGTGAATATCCTGGATCCGGCCGCGACAAATGTTTCATACAACTCGATAACCGGCACGACGCAGGTAGCACCGGGCGGCCTCTTCGACTGGACCCAGATCCCTGCCGCTGGTGTGTCGGCTGGCGTACTCAAAGATATGACGGTCACCCTTCCCATCCCGGCAGGCGCCATTCCTCGCTCATTCCAAAACAGCATGGTCGGGGTGCAGGTGAAGGCCGTTCAATACACGGCTGACCCCGCACCCAACGAATCGAGTGCCTGGCAGGCACTCCCGATGGGGGGCAGCACTTACGGCCGAATTACCCTCGCGAACCCCGAAACGATTACCGCGATTCGCTATGTGCTGGCCGATTTTACGAACGCCATCGATAGTTCAAATGGCCGCACCGCGCTCACGCTTCAGGCCACCGATGCTGTAGCGCCAGGAACGGTGCTTCCGCTCGTGACGCAATCCGTGACCTACACCGACCCGGTCGTGGGCGCCACAAGCGTTACCCCCACCGGAAACTTCAGCCGTGCGGTCACCGTTGTTGCCGATGGGGGTAACCCCGCGCTCGCAGGCGCCTTCAACGGTACCGCCGGGTCTGCCGCTCTCGGCAGCACCGTCGCGAATGGAACCCCGCTCGTGACGCAATTGTGGACCGGCGGAAGCGGCATCAACCCAGTGAAGCAGCCATACCAGTTCTTCCTTGTGCCCAAAGGCATCGATGTGGCGTGGAACTGGACGCGGCTCTTCAGCAATTATCAGGGAGCTTTCCCTTACTCCTTCGGTTCGGGCTCGAGTAACCAGGTCTACGAACCGCTATGGAATGAAATCCACACAAGCGTCAAGCTCTCCGACGGGTCAACTCTGGTCTATGCGCTCTCACCGAACGGAGAACTCGGGCGTGGATACTCGGGCGTGACCTCGCTGCTGTCGAACTACACGATTACCCCGCGCACCGCGCTCGCAGGAACGCAGCCGGTGGTCCTGGGCGTCGGTTCACTGTCGCAGAATACATTCGATACCTCCGCCAAGAACCAGGCCGGCTTCGATCCCGCAGATCTCTCAGCTGACGCCTCGCTCGGTGCGTATGCGGGGGTCGCGGGCGAGGTTCGCTCTGCGCTCGCGGCCGTAGGCATCACGACCAACAACGCGCTGCTGCGCCAATCCTCGTTTGAGGTATCCCCGTCGACCTCGGTGGGCGTCTCGACCTCTGTGCAAGGATCGGAAGACACATCGCCCGTTGTGTCAAACGCGGCAAACAACTACTCCGGTGTGGGAACGGCGCGCCCCGGTGGCTCCACCAAGTACCAGGTGGCCGTCACCAACAACGGCTCCGCCGAGTACGAGAATTTTCAATTCGTGGATGTCCTTCCCTACCTCAGCGATGCATACACGCTGAATCCCGGGGTCGCCAGAGGCTCGCAATTCGATGTGAACCTATCCGATAACGTCAAGGTGCAGATTAACGGGACACCGTCATCCGCCATCTCGATCGAAACCTCAACCTCAGCGACTCCACCCCGATTCGACTCGGCGGGCGCCCCCGTCGCGGGAACCGGGTCGTGGACCCCGTTTACCGGCACCACGACGGGTGTGAAGGTGCTGCGAGTCCAGCTGACCGGGGGAACGAAGTTCAGGCCGGGCGACACCGTCACGCTGAGCTTCGATGCGACCGTTCCCGCATCCGCGCCGCGCGACGGCTCGGTGGCGAAGAACACCGTTGCCTACCGCTTCGACACTGGTGGCGTAGCCGTTGCATCCGAATCCCCGGCCGTGGCAGTGAAATCGACCGCCCCAGCTGGTGATATCGAACTTGCCGGCCAGAGCTTTGTCGACACCAACTCCAACGGCCTTCAGGGCGCTGGCGAGCCGGGGCTCAATGCCGCCGGGGTCTCGCTGCAGCTCTACAAGATGGTCGCGGGCAGTCCTGTTGCCCAGGGCGCTCCAGTCGTGCCGAACACTGACGCAGGTAGCGATGGCAAGTTCAGCTTCATCGGCCTGACCGCGAACGACACCTATCGGGTGAAGCCCGTGATCACCAACCCGAACGTGCAGGTTCCGGCGGCCGCCCTCGACGGCGACGGCTTCCTCAAATACCTGCAGGTGACGGATGCCGCGGCCAACGCGCCATCAGATACCTCCTCGTATGTGGGCTCTAGCTCATTCAGAATTGGGGATGCCGCGGGCACCGCCTCGCACTGGGTCAAGGACCTGCGCCTTCCGTTGACCGCGAAGACCACCATTTCTGGCTCGGTGATTCTGAATGACAAGAACGGTGCAGACATCTCGAGTGGGCTTGGAAACTCCCTCAAGGACTACGGTGTTGCGCTCGTGCAGGGCGCTCCCGGCGCTGAGACGACGATTGCGACCACCAAAACTGATGTTGCGGGAGCCTTCTCGTTCGCCGACCGCAGTGACCTGCTGCCCGGTGATTACCGGCTGGTGTTCACCGCGCCGAGCGGCTCGGCCCTCACGTATGCGCCGAAGAATAACGCTTCCGTGTTTGCGGGCGGCTCCTATGCTCTCGCCGCGTTGACCCCTGGAACGGGTGCTACGGGTGTGAGTGTATACGTCACCGACACGACTGCTCCCATCGCGAGCATCGCCTCGCTCACCGGCGCCATCACGGTTGGCGCTGACCGGGTCAACCCGACCGGTGCCGCCTTCGCTGGAACCGATGCCGGCACCTCGGTGACCGATTACGCCTGGGAGATCCGCCAGGGCACCACCGTCGTGACGAGCGGAACCGCCACCGCGGCCTCGCCCGCCATGACAGTGCCCACCACGCTCGCGGACGGCGCCTACACTCTCGTAGTGACAGCTACCGACCTGGCGAAGAATGTATCGACCGAAGCCAGCGCCGCTTTTGTCGTCGACAAGACGGCCCCCGTTCTCAGCAGCTCTGCGAACTCGTCGACCTACGCCAAGGGCGGCACTGTACCCGTAAATGCACAGGCCTGGATCAACCTCTACGGAGTGACAGCCGCCGACACCGGCGTGGGGATGCCCGCCGCCGGTGGGATCACGGTGGACTTTAGCGCGGTGAGAGCCTCCGCCGGAACCTACAGCGTGAAGTTCACGGGCAAGGATGCTGCCGGCAACACAACAGCCGCCTACAACGTGTCCTATGTCGTAGCCTACGTCGGCGACCCGGTTCTCACCCCCGGCAAAAACTCGACATTCTACGAGATGGGCGCAGCCCAGCCAACAACCCCTGCCGCATGGAGCACCCTCTTCGGAGGCGTAACAATCACGGTCGGGCCGGGAGCTACCGCAGGAGCGCTCGCGGTGGATTCTTCCGCCGTCGACTTCGGCACGGCCGGATCGTACCCGGTGGTGTTCTCATCTACCGATAGCCTCGGCTACGGGGGAACCGCAACGGCCACCCTGGTGGTGCGCGATACCATCGCTCCGGCGATGACTCTCGCCAACTCCACGATCTCCTTCAACGAGGGGGATGCCAAGCCCACCACCGACGTCGACTTCATCACACTCTTCGGCGCGGCCGCGACCGACGGCGGCTCCGGTGTGGCGTCGACCGCCGTCAATTGGTCGGCCGTGAACTTCGCCAGGGCCGGGGACTACTCCGTGCTCTTCACCGCGACCGATAACGCGGGCAACGTGACGTCTCCCGCAGTGGTCGGAACCTACTCGGTGAAGTTCGCCGGTTCACCCGTGGTTAGCCTAGACAAGGCATCCGTTACCCACGAGGTCGGCGCGAAGGCACCGACGTCAAAGGCCGATTGGATTGAACTCTTCGGGGCAACGGCGGTAGCCGCTCCCGGGGCCACCATCGCCTCGATCGCTGTTGACACCTCGCAGGTAACGGCAACCGCCCTCACGACACCCGGAACCTACATCGTCACGTTCACCGCGACAGACAACAACGGCGTCAAGGGGTCAACCACCGCCCAATTCGTTGTGCGAGACACGACCAAGCCGACCGCGAAACTGGGCGAGACGAGCGTAAAGCACGTGATGGCGCCGCCGGCAACGGCGTACAGTGCGCAGGATTGGGTGGACCTGTTTGGGGCATCCGCAAGCGATGGAGACGGCACCGGCGTCGACGCATCCACCTGGACGGTCACGGAGGGCGTGAACTTCTCGGTGGAAGGAAGCTACCCGATCACCTTCACCGTGAGCGATAAGGCTGGGAACGTATCGGATAAGGTCACCGGAACCCTCGTGGTGCAGGCCCCGCCCAGCTCCGAGACGGTTGCCGTTCGAATCGCGCAGAACTCCTCGGCAAACCTCGACCCGATCGCGCTTGCCAAGACGACAGGAACGCTGCAGGTCCTCGGAACCGCGCAGCTTGGAACGCCGGATCAGGGCGGTACTCTTGCGCTCAGCTCCGGGCGCGTGGTCTACACGCCGGCCAAGGACTACGCCGGAGACGAAACCTTCGTCGTAACGGTTGTCGATGACCTGGGCCAGACTGGTTCCGAGATCTACACGATCACCGTGGTGCCGAAACCGACCATCGCGGCGGATACCGTATTCGAATACACGGTTCCCCAGGACGGTGGGTTCTCGATCAACAATGTTCCCGGCCTGGCTGGTCTCGTGTCAGGAAGCGCGCTCGCGGTCACCGGAGTTAACGCCCCGAGCGACTTCCACGGAGCAGTAACCTTCGACGATGCAAACGTCACGTTCGCCGCAGACGTATCGAACTTCGCCGGTGTCCAGGTGTTTACGTTTACCGTTGAAGACGACCTGGGACAGCAGCTCGAGGTTCCCGTTCAAGTGACCGTCGCCGCGCCGACGCTTGCGATCGATAAGACCCAGGGTGCCGCCGAGAAGACCCGGCTCACCGTCACGACAACGGGCCTCGTGCCCGGAAAGGTCTATGCCGTGGAGTTCCACTCGACTCCCGTCCCGATTGGATCGATCACGGCTGCTGTAGACGGATCCGGGTCGCTGGCATTCACCGTCCCAGCGGGTGCCGAAGTTGGGTCCCACCACGTTGTGCTCCTGAACGACGCTCAGATTGAACGCGCACGCTCCGCCTTCACGGTGCTCGCGGAAGGCGGCGGGACCGGTGGCGGTAGCGGGGATTCGGGTTCCGCTAACGGATCTGGTTCCCAGGCCCTGCTTGAGCGCACGGGCTCCGACACCGCCGGGCTTGGGTTGGCTGCTGTGCTGCTAGTCCTTACCGGACTTGCAACGCTCGCCATCAGACGTCGCCGCGGAGGCACCGTTGAAGGGTAGGAGCAGGCAGTAGACGACGAGGGGTGCGGGCTCGTACAGAACGACCCGCACCCCTTGTCGGCAGCTAAAATATGAGTAGTGATTAGGGGACAGGGGGTAGGAACATGACGGAGTACACTGGCGGCTTTTTGGAAGACCAGGAGCTTCTGACTCGATATCGGCAGGGAGATAATTCTGCCTTTGGGTTGCTTTACTCCCGGTACGAAAGCCGCGCGTTGGCATACGCCAGGCGTCACACCAATAACCAAACCTCTGCGGAGGACCTGGCTAGCGAGGCCTTCGCGCGCATCCTTGAAACGATCCGCCGCGGCAAAGGCCCGACCGTGTCGATGAATCACTACCTCATCACGACAATCCGCACCCTGGCCTGGCGAAACGATAAGGCGGTCGGTCCCGAAGAGGTCGTTGCCCCCGAAATTGTGGCCGAAATGTTTGAGAAGGAGATGTTTCAGGACGACTCCACGACCGAAGACTGGCTCGTCGACGCCTTCAACCGTCTCGACGAACGCCGGCAGAATATTCTCTGGCTGCGCCTCGTCGAGGGGTTCACCTCGTCCTCCATCGCTACCCAATTGGGGATGACCGGATCCAGCGTCACCCGACAGTACCAATCCGCGGTCAACGATCTGCGTAAGAACTTTGTGGCGCTGGCGGTGGAGGCCTCGCCCGACCCGGAGTGTAGGTCGAGCATCCCCCAATTGATGACACTCGCGGAGTCAGTCGGCCCGCGGGCCAAAGCGAAAGAACCCGATAACGCTTGGGCGTCGGGACACCTGGCGAGCTGCGCCCGCTGCCAGACGGTGACCCACCGGCTACGCGCGCCCGAAGCCGCGCTGCTGTCTATCGTGGTGCTGGCTGGGTTGGGGACCATCGGCACCCAAGCGCTCGCACCGAGCGCCGCAAGTGCGAGCGTCGCCGCAACGGGTTGGTTCGCGTCGCTCGCCCTTCCCGCCAAAGTTGCCCTCATCGCGGTGCCCACCGTGGCGCTGGTGGGTGCCGTCGTCGTTGTGAGTAACGCGCTGTTTTCGCAGCCGGTGAATGCGCTGCCTGACGTTTTCCTTGACTCCGACGGCTCTTCTAACTCTCAGACGCAGGGTGGCAGCACTGCTTTACTGACTCAGGGTGGCTGCGTGATCACCCGTGAGCCGCAGCCTGGTAACCGCGAGGTCTGGCGCCTGAGCCAGCAGCCCAAGTGTAACGCGAGGATCAACTTTATTGGCGATGACGGCACCTCTGCGACCCTCACCGACACGTTCGCCAACCCAAGCCTGCGCTTCATCGAAGTGGTGCGCACGGGAACCTACTCTATTGAGCTCGATGATGGTAGCTCCAGCACCACTGCACAGGTGCGGGTTCGCTAGTTCATCTCTATTGCGAGGCCTTTCCTAGCTGTTTTGCGAGGGCTGTTGCCATGCCAGGGTTTTGAAGCGCTCCCATAATTGAGTTGCGCGCAGCGGCGTGCAGCGTGTAGTGTTGATGTTTGGCTGTGCGGACTTCCCCGCACGGATCGCACAGGCGCTCTCAGCGTTTAGTCAAACCCAGTGTTTGGCAGGACGCCAGGGGCTTGTGCCGACAAGAGATCTTGGGCAAGGCAATCGCCTTGCGGTATTGATGGAGGATAACTATGGCAGCAGTCTGCCAAGTGACCGGCGCCGTTCCCGGCTTTGGTCACAGCATTTCCCACTCGCACCGACGCAACAAGCGTCGTTTCGACCCGAACATCCAGAAGAAGACGTACTACGTGCCCTCACTTCGTCGTAACGTGACTCTCACGCTTTCGGTGAAGGGCATCAAGACGATTGACGCTCGCGGAATTGAGTCGGTTGTTAAGGACCTACTCGCACGAGGAGAGAAGATCTAATGGCAAAGGCACAGGACGTACGTCCGATCATCAAGATGCGTTCGACCGCAGGCACGGGATACACCTACGTGACTCGCAAGAACCGTCGTAACAACCCCGACCGTCTCGTACTCAAGAAGTACGACCCCGTAGTGCGCAAGCACGTTGAATTCCGAGAGGAGCGCTAAACACATGGCTAAGAAAAGCATGATTGCCAAGAACAAGCAGCGCCAGGAGATCGTTGCGCGCTACGCTGCGAAGCGTCTGGAGCTGAAGAAGGCCCTCGTTGACCCCAAGGGCACCGACGAGAGCCGCGAAGCTGCACGCGTGGGACTGCAGAAGCTTCCCCGCAACGCATCGCCGGTACGCGTACGTAGCCGCGACGTAATTGATGGCCGCCCCCGTGGTGTGCTCACCAAGTACGGCGTATCTCGTGTACGTTTCCGCGACATGGCACACCGTGGCGAGCTGCCCGGTATCACCAAGTCCAGCTGGTAACAATTTCGATTGACGGATGATCGTGAGCTAAGCCTTGCGAAAGTTCCGCGTAAAGAGGGCCTCACCCGATTCGGGTGAGGCCCTCTTTTGTGTTGTGCGAGGTTACGCGCGCGCGGAATCCATGAGGGCTTGTAGCATGCGCGTGAACTCAAGTTTCTTGGCACCGAGGGTGCTGAAGAAGTTTTCGTCGACGCCCTCGACTACCGAGTTCGCCCGGTTGGCCAGGGCGCGTCCGTCCTCAGTGATGTGTAGCGATCTGGCGCGGGAGTCGGTTGGGTGGGGGCGGCGCTCAACCAGGCCCTTGCTTTCGAGCGTTCTCAGTACCTGGGATGTCATCATGCGGTCTGTTTGGGCGAGCTCGGCGAGTCGATTCTGGGTGACCGGTTCGTCGCCCGCGAAATAGGCCAGGTGCGCCAGGAGCACGAATTGAACGTGGGTGAGGTCAAATTGCCGCAATGCCTGGCGCTGGGCGGCCTGCCAGGAATTGGTCATTCGCCAGAGGATGAGGCCGGTGCTGTCGCCGGCATCCTCAAATTGAGTCTCCAATCGGGTGTCCATTCTCTGAGCGTACCGAACTAGTGGCGGGCATGAGCGGCTTCGACGTGTTCCACCAGTTTTTTGAGCCCTTCAGGGACGGATGTCTTGAAGTCGCCGCCCATGATCTTGGCCCATAGCGGGGCGAGTGGGCCGCTCAGCGTTACTACTGCGCTGAGTTCCGTGCCCTTCTCGGTGAGAACTGCGAGGTGCTGGAAGACGAGGGTTGCGCCGGGGAGCTTGGAGGTGTCGGTGTATTCGTGGCCGGGGGTGAACGCCGAGATTGTGAACTTTACGCGGGGGCCGCTCTTCGGCTTGAGGATGCCTTTAGCGCCAAGTCGGGCTTCGCCCTCGACTTTAGCCCACTCGGTATCGGTGTCCCATTCGGGCCAGGTTTCGTGATCCGCCCACCGCTCGAAGAATGCTTCGGGGCTGGCGGATGAGATTGCTTGTGCGGTTCCTAACGTAATCATCATTTAAGTATGCGCGCTTACTTAATTTAAGTCAAGAGGCGTTGGTCGATTTTCGCGGAGGCGATCCGACGCACGTGCGTTTTCCCCGAGGCTCGCAGGAAGTTTTCGGCTCGTTTTGTGGGTTCGTGTCGGGCGCACCCACAAAACGGACCAAAAACTTCCTAGGCCGCGCCGCTGCGCGCGACGACCACCGCGATCTGGGTGCGGTTTTTGGTGCCCCATTTGGTGTGGATCTGCGTTAGCGCGGATTTGATCGTTGAGGTCGCCACGAAAAGCTCGCCTGCAAGCTCGGCATCGCTCGCGCCGGTGACCAACCCGATCGCGATCTCCCGCTCACGAGGGGTCAGGATGCCCATCTTCGCCTGCGCGTCCCGTCCAGGTTCCGCCGCCCCCGGCGTTACCGAATTGCTCGCCCACTGCGTAAGATGCTTCGCGCTCTGCGGCGACAGGGCCGAACCGCCGCTCGCGACGTCGCGCACCGACTTGATAATCATGCGTGGGTCTTCTGCCTTCAGCAGGAAGCCGCAGGCTCCCGCCGCGATGGCTTTCACCACCATATCGCCGTCGTCAAACGCGGTGATCATCACGAACTCGGGCGTCTGGGGCAGGCCCTGGGCTAGCTGAACGGCCATGACGCCGTCGACCACGGGCATCCTCACGTCCATGAGTACTACGTCTGGGCGGTGTTGAGTTATCGCCGCGTTGACCTGGGAACCATCACTGCACTCGCCCACAACGATGATGTCGGCGGCGCTACCGAGCACGTCGGCCAGGCCCCGACGGGCAAGCTGGTCGTCATCAACAAGCAAGACCCGGATGCGCGGGGATGCGATCGATGCGGATGCGACCGGCACGCCTGCGATATCGATTGAGCCGGTGTTGGGGGTGTGCTGTGATGTCACCCCGCCATTCTACGCACTCGGCTGCCGAATTGTTCGCTGCTGTGGTGCTGTGATGTCGTGATGCCCTATCCGACTTCTGCCTGTTGGTTGTGTTCCGTCACGGTCGGAGCAATCCACGGCAGCCACGCCGTCACGGCAAAAGAGCCGTTTCCGTCGGGCCCCGCGGCGAACGATCCGCCGGCCAGGCTCGCGCGTTCCTGCATCCCGATTACCCCGTGCCCGCCGCCCTCGGAGTTCGGAGACGTGCCCTCGGGCGTCTCATTAACTACCTTGATCGTGATTCCTGTACCCGGCCCGCCTCGGAGATCGAGCGATACCTCGGCGCCGGGTGCGTGACGCCTGGCGTTGGAGAGCGCCTCCTGAACCAGGCGGAAGCAGGCGTGAGCTACGGCGGGGTCGCACCCCATCGCATCCGAAATCATCACGTTTGACCGCAGCCGGTCGCCTGCCGTTATCGATTGCTCCACTAGCTCGGCAACGTCGCCAAGCGTCGACTTGTTCGTGCCGGACGAGCCGCCAGCTGCTTGGGGATTCCTCAAAACCTCGATCACGTGGCGGAGATCGTCGAGAGAGCTCTGCGCCGATTGCCGCACCACCTTCGCCGCCTGTGTCGCCTGCGGGTTGGTATTGTCCACGGACAGCTCGAGTGCGCCGGCGTGCAGCGACAGCGCCGACAGACGTGAGGCGAGCGTGTCATGGATCTCCCGCGCAACCTCTTGCCGTTCCATCTGGCGGCTGACCTCGTCTTGCAGGAATTCTGCCTTGCGCTCCGTGCTTCCAGCCTGGGTGCGCGCCGCATCCCGTTCGCGAAGTGTCCTGCGGATGAGTCCCAGGGTCACCGGCAGCGCGAGGAGTATTGCAGCGAAGAGGGGCACGAGCCACAGCATCATGTAGGGGCGGTCGGGAATATAGATCTCGCCGGAGGTCGAATAGTAAATAAACGAGCTCGCGGAGCCGGTCCGCATCTCCCAAAACACTGATGCCATGGTTGCCAGGCTGACGGCGCCGAGAGAAATCCAGGCCCACCGGCCGCTGCGTAGGGTCAGCAACATGGCCAGCGAGATGAGGGCGGGCAGCGCGGTGGTGGGAAAGGCTAGCGCTAGCCCCACAAAGATGAACGTCACAACATAGGGGATGCGTTTTCGCCAGATCAGAAGGAACGTGGCAGGCATCATCACAAACAATCCGATGTAGGAATACACTCCCAGCGGTGTCAGCTCGGCGGCCGTCTGGGCGGTGCTCGTGAGGGAGTCTTTGTCGGCGAAGTAGAAGCCCGCCGAGTAGATGGCGAACATAATGCACACGAAAATGAGGAACCCATTCCAGAGGCCCGCCGCAATTTTCCGGAGTATGCGGAGTGCCCCTGAGGAGTTTTTCTGCGGTTTCGTCTGGTATCCCGGTGCCTGGCCAACTATTGGCTGGTAGGTAGGCGGCGTTGGGTAGATCTGAGGCTGGTAGATCTGCCCGGGGAAGGCCTGCGGCTGAGCGAGATAAGGCTCCTGCACGAACACGGGTATCGCCTGCGGATCCTGCCGGTACGGTCCCTGGGGGTGCTGGCCATGGGGGAGCTGACCCTCGTCGTATGGCCCCTGAGGGTATGGCGGCTGCGGGTATGACATATGAGTAATTCTAAGCTCTCGTTGCCGACCACCTCACCCGTCAATCGGTTCCCAACCCAGCCGGCTAAACCCGTCTTTTGGTGGGCGGGTCACAACCAAACGGAGGGTGTGCTTGCTCGGCCGGGTTGATTGAGTATATGAAGCGGCCGATTGATCTGGCCGCGTGCAGCTCGCAGTGTGTAGCTCACCGTGCGCAGCAATTCGCAGTAATCAGCAGTTATCCCGAAGTAATCCCCAGGAGGATACCCAGCATGTCCATGCAAAACCCCGGTCAAGGCCAGACTTACCCGCCGGCTCCGGCCCCCGCCAAGAAGAACTTTTTCGCCAGGCACAAAGTGCTGACTATCCTCGGCGGAATCGTGCTCTTGGTGGTCATCATCAGTGTCGCGTCTAACGCGGGTGGCAACACGGACCAAGCGGATAACGGTTCGAGTACCTCCAGCAGCGATTCGAAGGCCCCCGAGGAAGGAAAAACCGAGGAGAAGCCGAAGGACGACACTCCTGGCCTCAACACTCCCGTAGAAAAGGGCAAGTTTGAGTTCACGGTGGTCGCGGTTGAGAACCTCGGAACGGAGATTGGCACCGCCCCATTGACCACTAAGGCGCAGGGGCAATTCGTTAAGCTCGATATCAAGGTGAACAACATCTCCAAGTCTGCGGAGACCTTCCTCGTGAACTACATCAAGCTCGAGGACGCTGAGGGACGCACCTTCGACGCGGACGGCTCGGCCAGCATCTACCTCGGGGCGGACGCCAGCACGTGGATCTCGCAGATCAACCCGGGTAACACGCTTGAGGGTCCCGTGGTCTTCGACATCCCCGCGGATGCCGTGCCCACCAAGCTCATCGTCAACGACTCCGCCTTCGGCGAAGGAAAGACGATCAACCTCCAGTAGTCAAGAGTTCTGGCCGGGGAGGGGGCGTCCCCGGCCAGGCGCATCGTCCGGCTGATAGTCTCGAACCCATGAAGATTCTGTTCGACGCCCGCTACATTCGGACCGATTTTCACGACGGCATCAGCCGCTACTCGGCCTCGCTGGGAGCCGCGCTCGCCGAGCTTACCCCGGTGACGTTTCTGATTCACGACGAACGGCAGCGGGAATCGTTGCCGGCCGGGGCATCCGTTCTCGTGATTCACGCGCCCACGTCGGTTAAGGAACCGTTTACGGCGCGCATCCTCAATCGATACAACCCAGACGTGGTGTTCTCGCCCATGCAGACGATGGGGTCCGGCGGCCGCCGCTTCAAGCTGATCCTCACCCTGCACGACATGATCTACTACCGCCACCGCACGCCGCCGCGCAACCTGGCCTGGCCGATCCGCATCGGGTGGCGACTCTTTCACCTCACGTACACGCCCCAGCGCATAACTCTCAATGGAGCGGATGCCGTTGCCACCGTCAGCGAGACCAGCAAGCGGGACTTCGCGCGCGTCCGCCTCACCCGCCGCCCTGTGATCGTGGTGCCCAACGCTCCCCAGCCACGGGGGGATGCGCCACTGGCCGACTCGTCCGCCGCGCCGCGGAACCTCGTGTACATGGGGTCGTTCATGCCGTACAAGAACGTCGAGACGCTCATCCGCGGCATGGAGTTTTTGCCTGAGCACACGTTGCACCTGCTCAGCCGGATCACGCCCGAGCGGCGGGGCGAGCTTGAGGCGCTGGTACCGGCTGGGGCATCCGTTATTTTCCATAATGGGGTTTCCGACGAGGAGTACACCGCGCTGTTGATGGACAACGCGGCGCTGGTGACCGCGAGCAAAGACGAGGGGTACGGCCTTCCCCTGGCGGAGGCGCTTGAGCTGGGCGTGCCCGCGGTGGTGAGCGATCTGCAGATTTTCCGCGAGGTCGCGGGGGAGGGCGCGCTGTACTTCGCGGTGGATAGCCCCGCCGAGTTTGCCGAGCGTGTCGCGGCTCTTGACGATTTCGCCCTGCGAGAACCTTTGATTTCCGCGGGAATCGACCACATCAAGACGTTTTCTTGGGCGCGATCAGCGGATATCCTGCTCGCGGAGATGCGCAAACTAAGTACAAAAATCCACCTTATTCATAAGAAATAACACGCCATGAGGTGAAATACCGCCAAAAAGCGCGGATAAACACCCGAAACGCTGGTAGATTACAGTCGATCAACAGATCACGCGCCTTGCCCTCCGGGTGATGGCGCGACAGAAACAAACCGGGCTGTAGCTTCAGCAGCACTGAACGTCCAAGGAGGACACCCACAATGTCATTGAACAAGACTGAACTTGTTGCCAAGATCGCTGCCGAGACCGGCCAGAGCCAGGCTGCTGTTCTCAGCGTCGTAGACGGCTTCTTCGGCGCAGTGTCGGAGACCGTAGCTGCTGGTGGCAAGGTCACCGTTCCCGGCTGGATCGCATTCGAGTCGGCTGACACCTCGGCCCGCACCGGACGCAACCCCCAGACCGGCGAGACCATCAACATCCCCGCTGGCAAGCGCGTCAAGGTGAGCGTTGGAAGCAAGCTCAAGGCTTCGGTTAAGTAATTTAACTGGAACTTCGGAAGGCGCGCCCGCTTTGAGCGGGGGCGCCTCTTCCTTTTAATCAGTAGGTGCCCAGAATTGGCTGGCTTGGTCCGAGTTAGAATATCTTGTGGCCGATTACTCGCGTGTGCAGGACCTTGTGCAGATGCTGCGCGTGGATGACCGGCTTAGCGTATCTAGCTTTGTGCCGGATGTCTTTCCCGGGTATGTGCGGGTGCTGAACCCTGCCTGGTCGGGTAGCGATAAGAGGCTTTCGTGGAAATCATTGATGCCCGATTCATCCGGTGAGCCCTGGATTGAGTGGTCAGATGTTCTTTCTTCCGCGGACGAAGAATCCTTGGCAAAAGTTTTTCGAGAGCCACTCATGGGCGGGATCGATCCTCAGGTTGCCAGCGTTATCTCTCGTTTGTTGGAGGCGCACAGCTCTTCGTTGGAGCTCACCTATCTGCAGTGGGAAGGGTATTGCGACGTTGACTTCTCAACTGCCAGTGAGCTAAAATTCACCGTTCCCCCTGACCGGGTCATGCGCTGCATGGAAGGTTCTCTACGCGACTTTGTAAACCCTTCTGGTCTGACACGCGGCAGAATTCCCCTGTATTGGGTGCCAGAAGATCTTTCGTGGGCTATCGGAGCCGATATTTATGCTCGGAGTATTCTTGTTGGTGGAGGCTCGCAAGATGACTATTACGCCGCTGTGGTCTGGCGAGGGCAATCAAAGGTAGCTGCATCTTTCCGTGCGTTTAACGACGCATGCGCTGGTTAGATGCTCCTCAGACCACGATTCCGGTAAGCTCATTCACAAGGACGAAGGAGCTCGATGGAGACTCGGGAGCGGTTAGAGCAGTTGGCGATGCCAATGGGTGTTGACCTGATCGCGCCGCCTATCGGCACACCGCATTCGTATCCAGGGACGGCGTTGAAGCCCCAGATTATTGTGCGCTTCTTTTCTAGTGCGGAGTGGGAAGTCTTTATTCGTGAATGGGCGACGGGTATTGAAGAAGACTACGACCAGATCAAGAAGCTGGGCGGCCCAAATGATGAAGGCGTCGACGTAGCTGCTTTTAAGACCCCCCAACAGTTCGAGGGCTCTTGGGATTGCTTTCAATGTAAGCATTATGAGGAACCGTTGAACTTCTCAGATGCTTTCCCGGAGATGCTTAAGCTATTCGCACATGTACATGCAGGAGATTATGTGTGTCCCGATAGCTATCAGTTCCTTGCTCCCCACGGCTGCGGAACCGGATTCAACCGCTTGCTTAGTAAGCCGATGAAGCTGCGTGACGAGTTTCTTGCTCGGCTCGCCAAAGGCGGCAAAACTACTGATACGTACTCACCCGATGTCATTGAGGCCGTCCGTGTGCTGGCCGAAGGCACTGACTTCTCGATGTTCCGCTCCGTCGAGGTTGTCGATGTGATTATGACGCACCGCAAGACTCCGTACCATGCCGCTCGATTCGCCGGCCCGCTGCCTGAGCGAGACCTGACGGCTCCGCCGCCCGAGAGCGTAACTGACAGAGAAGTTAAGTATGTCTCAGCTCTGGTCGATGCGTACTCGGAGAAGCACCCTGAGAGTGCTTTTGAAGTCGCCTCACTCCACTTACACGATGAAGTTGGTGAACATTTTAGCCGGCAGCGGGTCTCGTTCTTCCAAGCTGAGGCGTTGCGGGTCTATGCCCGCGATAGTGTGCACGCAGATAGTTTCGATCGTCTTCAAGATGACGTGTATAGCGGAGTCATTGAAGTGTCAGAAAGTGATCATCCCGATGGACTGACACGTCTTCGGGAAGTATTGATCGCTGCAACCCAGATCGACCTAAGAAATCACACCCTCTATCCCGTCACATTTATGGAGGACAGAAAGGGAATCTGTCATCACTTGGCGAATGAATCCCGACTCGAGTGGAGAAAGGTACCCAAGAAGTGACTGTGCTAAACGGGCCTATCGAGATCGGGATGCGGGTTCTCGTGTTGCTCAATGAGTCCTACCCGGTTGCCGCTGATCTGAATCGGCTCGTTCTTCTCGATCACAGTCTTGTCCATAGCGCTGATATCGATGGCCCTGCAAGTGTTCACCCCGCGCTTCCCTTACGCTCGGGCGAGATGGGTATCAAACGGCGCCTTATTGAACAAGGAATCAGTTTGATGACAAAGGCACACCTCGTAGACCATGAAGTACAGGAAAGTGGCATCTACTTCCGGGCCTCAGAGAATTCGGACTCATTTTTGCGCGCGCTCGAGTCTGAGCACATTAGGCGTCTGCAGGCGTCTGCAAAGTGGGTTATTCAGGAGATGAACGATCTATCGGACGATGAATTGCGCCAACGAATGGCTTCAGTTCTAGGGAGTTGGTCTGAGGAATTTGCTATTGAATCAGTAATGGAATGGAGGCAAGGCGTATGAAGGGACTCCGTCTCACTCACCTAACGTTCTTTGGTATCACCAGGCCTACCGCGTCCATTGAGTTCGGGGCTACGTTGACCACTATCACTGGCCCATCGAACACAGGAAAATCTTTCGTAGTCGATGCGATCGACTTTATGTTCGGGGCGAAAGAACTCCGCGAGAACCCCTATTCTGCCGGGTATACAGACATTTTGTTGGGTCTGATTCTGCCCACGGGGCAACCAATCACTGTATCGAGGAGCATCAATGGAGGCCGATTCTTTCTCTACGAGTCTGATGTCCGCGACGGACCTCTTGACCTGCCAGATAGGACACTAAGCCCAACCCACAACCCCAACTCAACCAATAGCCTCTCTCGGTACTTACTCCAACACATTGGCCTTGATGGCATGCGTCTCCGAAAGAATGTGCACAACCAGACGGTCTCGCTCAGCTTCCGAAATCTGGCTCATTTATGCATCGTACGAGAGGGCCAGATTCAGTCTGAGGTTCCTCCGGTCTGGACTGGACCGTTCGTGACTCGTACCTCGGAGACGTCCCTGTTGAGGCTCCTCCTGGACGGCGGCGACGACTCAGGTCTTGCGGAATCGACCCCGACGAAGGAGAAGCGAACGGTAGCCACAGCGAAAAATGAGGTCATCGACGCCATGTTGTTGGACCTTGAGCTGCAACTCCTCGAGGTCTCGGAGCCTGAAGAGCTACGCGATCAATTGGCGCGACTCCAGCGTTCCTTCGACCAGGCGGTGGAGACGGCGGATGAGTTTAGCGCTGACTTTGACCGGCTGGTCACCCGTCGAACTAGTCTGCGCAGAATGCAAAGCTCAGCCGACGAAAAAGTTGGTGAACTCTCTGCACTTGGCGGCCGATTTGGGCTCCTTCTGGACCAGTATGAAACGGATCTTGCCCGTCTCGAGATGGTGGACGAGGTCGGTAATGTACTCGGTTACTTTGATCGTGGTGACTGCCCTTTCTGCGGCACTCCACACGACGCTCAACCATCGCTGATAAATGACTCCGAGCGAAGCACCGACTTTGCCGTAGCCGCGCGCGCAGAGGTAAAGAAGACCGCTCTGCTGAAAGCTGACCTGATCGCCGTCATCGCCGACGTGAATGATCAGCGCGACTTTCAACAACATGAGTCCGCGAGGATCGGTGAGGAACTTGGTCGAGTTCGGGAGTCGCTTAGCAAGATGGGCGAGGCGCGGTCTGATCGAACCGAACTGGAACAGATATTGGCGCAGCGATTGCGGGTCGAGCGTCAGCTGAATCTCTACTCGCAAGTCGACGAACTCGAAAGGCTTCGCATTAGTGTTGCTGAGGAGGCGTCCAGTGAGAGTGCGGCCGCGACAAGTCTGATGTCTCTCGCTTCCATCAGGGCTTTCTCCGAAGAGATCCGTGAACGGTTGCTCGAGTGGGGCTTCAATAACGCTGCCACGGCTCGGTATGACAGGTCCACCCAAGACATTCAGACAGATGACCAGTTCAGAGCCTCGCAAGGTAAAGGCGTCAGGGCGATCCTCCACGCTGCTTTCACTACTGCGCTTGTCAACTACTGTCACACCAACGATCGGAACTATCCAGGGTTCCTAGTGATGGATTCTCCGCTGGTCACTTACAAAGAACCGGACGGCGAGGATCCACTCGATAACGGAATTGTCGAATTGTTCTATCGGGATCTAGCTGAGGGCGTGCAAGGGCAAGTGATTGTCGTGGAGAACATGCCGCCACCCGACGGAATTGAGGGCATCCACTCAATCACCTTTACTAAGAAGGCAAATGTGGGCCGCGCAGGCTTTCTGCCTCCCGTGAGCGAGAGTCGCGCGTCGGTGGATGCATAGTATTACTGGCCACGGAACTGTTCGCCCTTCTGGCTGTCAAGACTTGTAGAACTCGACGAACGGCTTGGAATTCCCATGTTGCGTGGGCAGTGCACGTAACGTCTTCTCTAAACCACCCGAGCTAGTAGACTTTTTGCGCATACTGGGTGTGCTTTCCATAGCTTGCTGAGGCGCGCATGAGGCTACTTCACCCCGTGACGAAACAAATCAGTAGCTGCAGAAATACGATTTGAGTCACAAACTGGTGGGTGACTGCGACCGTAGTCAAGGCAAAATAAAGTTCGGCACGCGCCCCGGTCGAAGCGATTTGGAAGGCTAGCTACGATACTTCAACCAGAATGGTTCGTATGGGCACGATGATCATACTTTCGCTGAACAATGTCCCGGTGGACTATGGCAAGAACCACCATTGGACAAGTCATGCTTGGCTATTTCCTCCCGGCAGCGTCCGAGACGTGCCATATATTTACGCTGAAAACCTGATCGAGACCAAGTCCGGCCTATCAGCGCCTTTAAAAGAAGTCCTATTTCGTATGGATCATTTGGGCTATTCGCTGGATGAAACTCGAGACCGGTACAACGATGAGTTAGAGAGGTGGAACCGCACCTATGCGCTGAGGCTGCCCTTTGAACACTTTTTATCAGCAGTCACCAGTATCGATTTTTCTAAAATCACCCAGGATGACCAGAAAAGCTACGAGTATGAGCTCTCTACGTTGTTGCTTCAAATTCTCGAGTCGACTGATCCGCAAAATGATGACTATGACAATGAAGAAGGGGAATTCTCCAACATCGAAGATTTCGTTCGAGAACGGATTCCTGTACATGTGCTGCTGAGGTGCCTGGCCGAAAGACCTACCAACCTCAAACTACCGCTCACTTGGGGCTACAGCGATCTTGTAGAGAGCGGATGGGAGCAACGCTCGACCTTGATGGAAATTGACCGAACCCAAAGCACTCTCAACTTGATCAGGTTGTACGGTCGGATGCAAGAACAAGCAGGCTGTCACTCCATTGCTTCCTTTGACAAATGGTTGGCAAACCACGGTGTATCGCTCGACACGCACTACATCGAACAGAAGCCCAGTGGGGCTACGCCTCGGAAGCTCACCCTGCCCAGCGCTGTGCGTAACATGATTCATCATCCCGAGAACCGCAACCAGATTCTCACCAACACCCAACTTGAACAGGCAATTGAGTCGCTGCTGCTGGCTCGTTTGCGGGCTTCAGCGTCATAGTGAATCCAGTCTGCACCGTACTTGCGTCTTATCTAGGTCGGGGCGCACATTTGGGGTGTACTTTCATTCCCCGGAGAGCGGGATACCGCAATTACAGTACGAAACTTCCCACTGAGATTGTCTGAATATGTATCTATTTAGGCGTCAGGCAAGAGTAGCTCGACTGCTTCTTGTGGGGTGAGCAACGCGAGACCCTCATCGTCTCGACACGCATCAATGACACGTGACAGACTCATTTGGGTGCCGAAGTTCTCGAGGGATCGGCGGTTCTGCGCCTCCGTACCTCCCCACAAACCGGCGGCCTTTTTCCTCGGAGTACCAGGCTTAGCGTGCTGTAGGTACTGAGCTAATCCTGCGCGTAAGTAATCTAGTGTTCCTTTAGTTTCGGTAACGCGCTGATCTATTGAACGAACCAAAGTAGATGCAGCCCGGATAATGGCTGCAGTTTCCTTCAGGCGCGGTGTTTCACCTTGTTCAATCCGTTCGAGGAGTTGTGCGGTGTCGAGACCTTGATATCCGTCTTTCATGCTCTGAGGAGAGCCTTCTAGTTGCGTTTTCACATCAGCGCTGACCTGGTTAGTTGAGTCGTAGTGAGTAAGTCGGTTGCGCCACACATAGCCGGCTCGTAAGAGCGTCAGAGCGTCCGCTTCTTGTATGGACAGGTGCTTAACTAGAAGGACGAGTTTTGTCTCCTTGTCTTTCTCGTTGCGGATCTTCGCGATGAGACTCGTGTCAAGTGTTTCGGGGATTGCCCTCGTCAGGTCTTTGACGTAACTAACTACAGATTCAACCGTCCAGACGAGTGCTGTGCTGAGAGCAAATACACGGGCCCTTGCCGCCGCATCTTCTTGGCTGACGGGATTCCAGCTTGCAGGGAGCGAAGACGTAGGTTTTGCTCCTGCACGCACCGAGTCAAGACCAACCAGCAGAGTCAAGAGATGTTGAGTCGTGTGACCCGATCGGCCCTTGAAAAGCGCACGCGCTTTGGTTTGTCGATAGTCAAGACTCAGTATTCCCACGTGCACACGGTCGGATTCGAACCGACCCCTTCGGGTTTGAGTCATATCCTTTATGAATATGTATGAAGCCCGAGGTGCTACCACTACACCACGTGTACTCATTTGATCATATAGTGACCCGAGGTATCCAAGCAGCAGGACTGCTCGTATCTCTTCTGAGCATCAATCAAACCCTTGTCTGCGTGACGACCTCAGCAGACTAGTCTTGACAAACAACTTCGTGATCGCCCGGGAGCAAGGTTGTTCATTGTAAGGGGTGGATGTCTGGCAAGCCAAAGCGGCATCACACCGTGCCGAAGTTCTATCTTGACGGTTTCGCTGACGGGAGGATGATCCACTCGGTCAATATCCAGGATGGTAAAGAGCACAACACCAACGTTGTGAATGCAACGGCGGAGTCGCACTTCTACAGGGTTCCGGATCATCCGACTGACCCAGGTGCCTTCGAAGCTGCACTTTCGAAAACCGAGAGTGTTGCAGCTGGTATTCTGCGGTCGATTGATCAAGGAGACTGGCCGTTGGGCCCAGGCGATCGCTTAGCGTTCGCGCAGTTCATGACGTTGCAGTTTCTCCGCGTGCCGAGTCATAGGCGACAGATGCACCACGCCATCGCCTCAATTCTGCGTGACCTTGCGACCAACGACCCCACTGAGTTCGAACGCATCCTCTCGCTACCTGGCGCCCCGGAAGGTATCGACTTCGCGAACGGAGAGGTGCCTGCGCTCGTTTCGTCAGCTGCCCACATTCAGCAGATCTCGACTTTAATTCCCGAACTCGTGGGGCACCTCCTTGGCCGTCCGTGGGAGCTGGTCAGATTCGATCAGCCGTCACTCATCACGTCTGACGAGCCGCTTACTCCGATTCCGAACCCACACGAGATTCAGAGTGTGGGGCTGGGGCTCGAGAACTCTTGGGCGTTGCACTTCCCGTTGACGCGTAAAGTTGCGCTCCTCATGTTTCGGGCATCTACTCCTTTAGAGCTGACGCCCGTGGATCAACAAATCATTGAGGGCCACTTTGACTCCAGCCGCAAGGGTGACCCTGCCTCGCTCCAAGCTTTCAACGTCAACACCGTGATGCACGCTTTCAGATTTGTGTTTCATCATCCGGCAGATGCCCATCTGATGCCGTCGAATGCGATCGATCTCGCAAAACGGGGTGGCCGCATTAATCTCGACAACCTACCAGATGGCCTCCGGGCAGCACAGTAGAGAAACTACAGACGGGAGTCTCAGGAAGGACAGCGATGGGTTCGCTCAACAGCGCGCGGTGTCAGTTACGGGACCGTCCGCGTGCTTATTCCTCGGTCTCACTGCGCTTGACCTAGATTTGACCGCTGATCAGTGCGGTTCTGCCCTAATAGCGGCTAGGGTGGAGACATCCATCGAGGTGTACTTTCCATTCCTTGCTGAAGCGCGAAACTCATCGGCGCTATCCTGGGGCACAGCGAGCTTGAAGCCAGCCTCGTCCGCCTGCACGATTTTTTATCCCGTTCGAGGATTGAGCAAGTGTGGCTGCCGACTCCGCCAGCGTATGAATCCATAGCTGTTGCAGCGTAGAGCGGAAGGGTTCGCCGATTTCTTCGCTTCATCGGTTCTGCTTGTTTGATACTCGCCTGGATGATCGCGCTTCTTGTTACCCTTCCCGTTTGCTGACAGCAGCAGGATTGTTGCGATTTAACCTCATAGATAGGCAACCGATCGACGGCGACCTACTCGCCTCTGACCGCCTCGAGCGCAGCCGGAAGCGCGTTCACCCCGTCACCCGCCAGAAAATGCCCCGCCTCGGGAACAACCCGCACCTGCACACCAAGGAGATCCGCGAGACGATCGGTGAGAGCCGCAGGCACGAGCGGATCGTTGTCGGACCGGATGACAACAATCCTGTCGATACGGTCGCTGAGGCCGGCCAGATCGAAACCGTCTCCGATGTAAGCATCGAGTTCCGGAAGTGCAGGTAGTCGGTCCACGAACCCGGACACGAGCACGAGGGTCCCCAGTCGCCACGGGCCCTCCAGGGAGCACAAATAACGCAGAACCGTCAGGCAACCCAGGCTGTGCGCGATAACGACCGACCGCTCGTCGGGAGTTTTCAGGGTAGCGCGCACCGCATCCGTCCATTGATCGGGATCGGGTTTTAGCGGGCTCGGAAGGGCTGGGATCGTGGTGGGCACACCGTCGGCTTCGAGTTGTTCGGCTAGCCAACCGAACCAGTGGTCCGAGGGTGTTGCCCCGTAGCCTTGGAAGATAACGGCGTGCTGTTGCGTTGTTGTAGATGTCATACTACGAAACGGTATGGGATCACGCTAGCGTGAAGGTCAACTCGAATATGAGGAGCATCGGTGCAGATTGGCGAACTTTCCGAAATATCTGGCGTAAGCACGCGGGCGCTTCGACACTACGAAGATACCGGAGTCCTCGTTCCCGCACGGACCAACTCCGGGTATCGCATATATTCCGAAGCCGACATCACCCGCGTCTTACAAGTCAAGACAATGATCGCAGCCGGGTTGGGAACCTCGGTGATTAAACGCTATCTCGACTGCGCCCGCGACGGAGATCACGGAGCTTTCCTTGAGATCTACCGAACCCGGCGACGAGTTCGGCCTGCCTTGTTCCGTTTGGCCCATTCGATACGGTAGGCCAAACGGAACAAGCCAGGCCGAAAACGGAACAAGCCTGGGGCGGACGAATCCCCAGCCAGCACCGCGTAGGCTTGAGGGGTGCACCGATTTATTCGCATCATCGGTCCCGCTGTTTTGTTACTCGCCGGACTGATCGCGCTTTTTGTTAGCCTTGCCGTGGGTGATGGCGCTGCTCCGCGCACCCTGCTCGATCCCGGCGAAACCATCCGTTACGGGTTGCCGGTGCTTAAGCTCATCGTCAACGTGTCAGCCGCGCTGACGCTCGGCACCCTCGTGCTCGCGGTATTTGCCCTGTCGCCGAAGAAAAAAGAGTACAACCTCGCCCTCGACGTCGCCGCGGGTGCCGCCGCCGTGTACACTGTCGCTGCCGGTGCGCTGCTCGTCGTGACCTATATTAACGTCACTGCGGTTCCGTTCAGCTTCGACGATAAGTTTGGCACCGGCCTTGGCCTGTTCGTGAGCGAGATCGAGCTCGGCCAGCTCTGGCTATGGACCGTCCTCCTCGCCGCCACCGTCACCGTGCTCTGCTTCGCGGTGCGGGACCAGCGCCTCGTGATTTTCGTCGCGATCGTCGCCCTGGCATCCCTTATCCCCATGGCCCAGCAGGGTCACGCCGCGGGAAGCTCCGGCCACGACGCCGCCGTTACCGGAATGGGCTTGCACCTCGTCGGGGCAGCTGTGTGGCTCGGCGGGCTGCTCACCCTCGTGTTCCTGTCGCGCACGGTTAAACCCGCCCGCATGATCGACCTGATCTCGCGCTACTCGTCCCTCGCGCTGCTCGCCTTCGCGGTCGTCGCCGCGTCCGGCTACGTGAGCGCCACCCTCCGCATCGGGCAATGGTCCGACCTCCTCACTCCCTACGGCCTGCTGCTCATCGCCAAACTCGTCGCCCTGCTCGCGCTCGGAGTCTTCGGCGTTATGCATCGGCAATTCCTTATCCGCCGTATGACGAAGCAACCAGCCAAACACCCAAGCACGTTCTGGTGGCTCGTCGTGGCCGAGCTCGCCTTCATGGGAATCGCCTCGGGCGTTGCCGTCGCGCTGGGACGCACCGCTAAGCCGGAAGTGCAGCTACCGGCATCCGAAATTGTTGATGCCTCTCCCGCCCAATACCTCACGGGCGAGCCGCTCCCCGCGGAACTGACCCCCCTGAGCTACCTCACCGAGTGGCGCTTCGACCTCCTATGGACCATCGTCATAGTACTCGGCATCGTCTTTTACATCGCGGGCGTGCGTCGGCTGAAATCGCGAGGGGATGCCTGGCCACTTCGCCGGACGATCCTCTGGGTTACCGGAATGCTCGTCCTCTTCTACATCACCAACGGCGCGTTCAACGTGTACGAACGTTACCTCTTCAGCGTGCACATGCTGGGCCACATGATGCTCACCATGGCGATCCCCATGCTCATGGTGTTCGGCGCCCCCGTCACGCTTGCGTCGCGTGCAATCAAGAAGCGTCAGGACGGTTCGCGCGGCGCCCGCGAGTGGATCCTATGGGCCGTGCACACCCCGTTCGCGAACGTGGTCTCCAACCCAATCGTCGCCGCCGTGCTCTTCGCAGGTTCGCTCTGGATCTTCTACTTCACGCCGATCTTCCGCTGGGCAACCACCGAACACCTCGGTCACCAATGGATGATCGTGCACTTCCTCATCACCGGTTACCTCTTCGCGCAATCCCTGGTCGGCATCGACCCCGTCAAGTATCGCCTGCCGTATCCGTTCCGCCTGATCCTGCTGATGGGAACCATGGCGTTCCACGCGTTCTTCGGCCTCGCGATCCTCAGCGGCACCGGCCTGATGCTTGCCGATTGGTACGGCGCGATGGGCCGTGTCTGGGGCCCGACGCCGCTGGTCGATCAGCAAAACGGCGGCGGTATCGCCTGGAGCATCGGCGAGATCCCGACGCTGATACTCGCGATCACCGTCGCGGTGATGTGGAGCCGCCAAGACACCAAAGACGCCAAGCGTCAGGATCGTAACGCCGTGCGCACGCACGACGCAGACCTGAACGAGTACAACGCGATGCTCGAGAACCTCGCGAAGAAGGATGCTGCGCGCGCCAAACGCGAGGAAGAACGCGCCGCGCGCGAGGCCGAGCGGGCGCAGCGCTAGGCGGGTGCGGCGTTAGGCGAGATTAGCCGCCGAGCTTACCGGCATCCGTTATCGTGACGTCTGTGCGGTGAAAATTCGCGAAAGAGCGCGAAGCTGTCGGCCCGCGCTGGCCCTGGTAACGGGAACTGTATTCCGCCGAACCGTAAGGCTTTTCCGCGGGCGACGTGAGCCGGAAGAAACACAGCTGGCCGATCTTCATCCCCGGCCACAGCTTGATCGGAAGGGTCGCGACGTTCGACAGCTCCAGCGTGACGTGCCCCGAAAAGCCGGGGTCGATGAAGCCAGCGGTCGAGTGCGTCAGCAGCCCGAGGCGCCCGAGCGAGCTCTTGCCCTCCAGCCGCGCCGCGATATCGTCGGCGAGTGTGACCTGCTCAAACGTCGCGCCGAGCACGAACTCGCCCGGGTGCAGGATGAACGCCTCATCGGCATCCGTCTCGATCAGGTGTGTGAGATCCGGCTGATCCGCGGAGGGGTCGATGAACGGATACTTGTGGTTATCAAACAGCCGAAAGAATCGGTCGAGCCGAACATCGATACTCGACGGCTGCACCATCGCCTCGTCGTAGGGTTCCAGCCCGATGCGGCCGACTGACAGTTCTGACTTGATATCGCGGTCTGAGAGAAGCACACCATCAGCATACTGGGTGCCCGCTGTGTCTGTATCGCTTGCCGTGGCCGCACTGGAGCCCAGCCCAGCCACGCTTCCGATCCAACACCGATCCAACTACCGAATCAGCTGTGAAACACCGTGTGCAACCGCGGGTCATTCACCGTATCGCGGCCACCAAGACCCTCGATTTCAAACAGCACCGCCGACCCTGCAATCTCATAGTCAAGTTCGCGGAGCAGCTTGTGCGCGGCGAGGAGGGTTCCGCCGGTTGCGAGCACATCGTCAATGACTAGTACCCGGCTGCCACGCGGGATATCTGCGTGGGCTTCGACTTCCGCCACGCCATACTCAAGCGTGTAACCAACGGAGGCCGCGGGGCGGGGCAACTTACCAGCCTTGCGGACCGGCACCAGCCCCTTACCACTCGCGTAGGAGGCCGCGCTTGCCAGCAGAAAACCTCGAGCCTCGAGCCCCGCTATGTAATCGTAGGTTCCCGCAAACGGGGCAATGAGCGCGTCAACGGTTGCCCGTAAGGCCTCGCCGTCTGCCAGCAACGGGGTAATGTCGCGGAACAGGATCCCCGCTACCGGGTAATCGGGAATCTCAAGAATCAGTGATTCCGCGCGCGCTAGTGCGGGGCCGTGTTCGGGGTGCTGCGGGAGATTGAGTTGCTCGTTCATCGGGTTCGTTGCCATGCTTACCAGGGTACCCGGAAGCAGCGGAAGCGCGCTTTCGGCCTGATTTTGCGGCTGCGAAATTAACCATAACAATCACCGTTACCTAGTATTCATAGCCCTAAGTCTTAGCTATGCTTATCTCGAGATGATGCATTTTGCCCGTCAATGGTGACCTGTGTTGTTTAGGATTCGGAAGGCGGAAGCACTATGAATTTTCTAGAAAGAACGGGCCAGGTGCGACACCTGGGCAAGCCTATTCACGCCAGAAAAAACAGGGCGGGAGCCCGTAGTGCGATTTCCGAGTCCCGAGTTGCGCGATTAGCTCTCTTTCTGGGGTTGGCAACCGTCATTGGATCACTTGTTCCGGCGCAGAGCGCGGTTGCCGTCACCGTTAGTGAATGGGCTGCCTGGGGTGCTTTCACCGGAACGGCAAACAACTTCTCGACGACAATGTCTCTTCCCGTAACAGGTTTTCCCACTGCGCAGGTGCGGTCGGATTCACGCGCAGGCCAGGTCGGTATCGTCTCGGGAGCATCCACCTGGGTCAGCGAGGGTACTCCAGTCGGCGCAAAGTATGGGTCTAGCAGAAATCAGCCCTACCTCAATTTACGTCCGCAGGTGGACAACGCCTCGTCTCCTTCGACCACGACATACACTTTTGATTCCCCGACTCCCTCAAGCGGCTGGACATTTGTTCTGGGCGATATCGATGCAGATAAGGTTCGCGTGAGTGCCGTGGATGCGGCGGGAAGGCAACTAACCGCAGGCGAACTGGGCTTCCGGGGAGGCTTTAACTTTTGTGCACCTGGTGTGGTGGGCAAGCCTTCATGTACGGGAGACCCCCTAGATTTTCCAACATGGGATGCTGGTACTACAACGCTGACAGGTAACCTTGCCGCTGATGATACCTCCGGGTCGTCCGCCTGGTTCGAGCCATCCGCGCCGATTTCAGTCCTCACCCTAACGTTTACGCAACGCTCCGGATTTCCAACCTATTCGACCCGGTTTGCTGCCCTTGCCCGAGACATCAGCGGAATTATTCGGGACCCAGCATCAGCTCCTGTGTCCGGAGTGACGGTCAACCTGATCGATGTGAACAAGAAAATCATCGCGACAACGGTGACCCTACCCGATGGGACGTACCAGTTTCCCGGAATCGAGGCCTCCTCGGGGTATACGGCCGAGGTTATTCCTCCGGCTGGGAAAATCATTGTGGGCGCACCCGTTTTGCCTGCCGATCTCAGTGTTACGGATGCTGTAAATATTGATTTCACCCTGAGGGATGTTATCCCTGTTCCCGTGAGCGGCTCTGTCGCCGATGATGCCAATAACCCGATGCCCGGGGTGGCGGTAACGCTTAACGGTGGCGGCCCCGCGTATGTAACAACCACAAATTCGCAGGGGAACTTTTTCTTTGAGGGTATTCCCGCGGGTGATTACACAACCGCGATAACGGTTCCCTCTGGATATTCTGAATCGGTAGTGCCCGCCCCATTTACCATTGCCGTCGGTGCGACAACACCCGTCACAAACCAGAATTTTGTTTTGGTAAACCAGCCCTCAGTGAGTGGGGCGGTCACGTATAACGGGTTACCTGTGGCCGGGGTTGTGGTCACTATCTCTAACAGGGTCGCACCGGCAACGACGGCGATTACCGGATCCAATGGTTCGTATATTTTCAATCGTGTTGGTGCTGGAACATATACTGTTGCCGTTTCTGTCCCGTCGGGATATATGGTGGATGGCCCTCAGTCGCAGAGCGTAACAATATCGGATACCAGCGTGGCAGACATTAATTTTCAGCTCGCAAAGCTCGGCTCAATTAGCGGCATCGTCACTCACCCTGACGTGGCGGTGGCTCCCTTCTCGACGATCGTTGTGGACGGCCCTAACGGTCAAAGCAGAATTCTTACCAATCCCGACGGAAGCTATTCGATCGGCAGCCTCCCTCCCGGTCGTTACACCGCAACTCTTGTGGCACCTAGCGGCTTTGAACTGTCGGGTAAAGCGACTATCGAGGTGGTGATTTCTTCGCTGGGAGAGGCGTATATGGCTCAAGATTTTCAAATCGTTGCGGCGACTTATGTGGCACGTGGAACGGTAACGGATAACACCGGTACCCCGGTCGGTGGCGTTGCGTTATCTGTCACACGAAAAGACGGATCGCTTGCAGCTCCGACGTCTAGCTCGTCGGACGGTTCGTGGTCTGTGACGCTCCCGTCTGCCGGCGGTTACATTGTGAGCGTGACTGCCCCAGCGGGTTATTCGGTGCGTGGTGAAAGTTCGCGTACGTTTGATGTCGTGGGTGCTGCGGTAGTCGATCTTGATTTTGTCCTCGAAAAGCAGGCTGTTCCTCTGGTGGTGCACAAAGAGCCAGGTGTTCTTGCCGTAACTGGGACTGATGTGGTCCGACTTAGTCTCTGGGCGAGTATCGTATTGCTCAGCGGCCTGGCGCTATCGCTGCCGAGACGTGTAAGCGGCAACCGCGCAGGTCCTGGAAGCGCGGTCTAACCGGAGGCGTTGAACCCCGCCCGAAGCTCCTTTCGGCGGGTATCGATCTTATGTCCGTTGAGGCTGATATCGGCGTTCTCCCCGGCATGGTGACCCGCGTGTCTGCCGCGCAGATCAGTGGACGTTGAGGAGTGACGGATGGAGCGGGTCTGGGGAAACTCCGCGTGCAAAAGTTGCTCGGCATCCCTCAATCGATTTCTCAAGACGAGGTCCGATGAGGCAGAGGTCAGCCCCTGTGAGCTCTCAGCCTGCCTGAGTTCTTCCTGGTACCTCTTATGAAGACGCTCAGAAACACGAACGCAAAACGTATTCATGAATGATGTGCGGAAAGCGATGCTTGAGATTGGCTGCGTTCGAAGTGCCCTAAACATCTGGTTCGCCAGGCTCTCGTAAAGTTCCGCAACGAAGTCGAGGTCGTTGATCATCCCAAAGAGTCGAAGTTCTTGGGTATTGTCTGCCCCCTTGCTCATGACCAAGACGGGGCATGCGAATGCCGATGCGACCGATGAGAGCAGCTGGCGACGTTTGGGCAGGTACGTTCCTCTGAGCACGAAACTGCGGCTCGTGGGCTTTGTGGGGGCATCCGTCGATTGAGCATTGAGCATCGCCGCGGTTATCGAATGCTTGAGCATGAGAGACTCAACTCGCTCGATGCAGACTATCCGCTCTGGCTCGTGATTTGTGCTTTCTGCCCGTGCGATCAGGGCGGCTATCTGGGCGGAAATCTTTGCGAGCTGTTCTTGATCTGGAGTGTTTTCGGTGTTGGTTGTGTTTGGCATGTCAGCAAGTATGAACGGTTTGTGGCCTTCGTAACCGATTGCTCGAGAAAAAGGTTCGCCGGGGGATAACTTTGACGTGTTGAGGGGAATTCGCGGGCCGGTCCGCCCCTCTATTCGCCGCAGATTGCGAAGAAAAAGAGGTTTTCTCACAATCTGCGGCGAACAGAGTCCAGAGATCTGCCTAGTCTCTTATCCCCAGCTTCCCGTTCCGCCGCCCACTCCAGCTACGGTTGAGACGGATCCGGTATGAAGCGAGCCCAGCAGATTGGAATTGGCATCAAAGAAATTGATGTTTGTATATACGGGGGTCGCATTGACCTCGAAACTCACGGTCGAGGAATAGAGGCGGGCAAGGTCATCGGTGTAGATGTCCCCGATCAGGGCTCCCGCTCCCGGGGTGAAAAGCCCACCCCCGTCACCCACGAATTTCTTTCCGCTTCCGTCCTTGGCATCGACCTGAAGGTGCGTGTAGAAGACGGCGCTGGTTATGTATCCCGAGGCGGGATAGCTCGCGCTCGCGGTTGCGGTTGGGCTTGCGCTGTCGGAGCTGACAACCGCAGCGTTAGCGCTGCTGGCTACCCCCGCGAGGCTGAACGAGAGGGCTAATCCTGCTGCGCAGGCTACATATCGACGCGTTAGTTTTTTCATCGTATTCTCCTTTAGTTGTGTTAGAAGCGAACCCTCGTGTGGCAGGGTGTGGCCTGTCAATACGCGCGGTGCAAGACTCAGTTGCGCCGTGATTATCGGTACGATCTGACAAAGATATAGCCACACCGATAAAATAAGTTCGCCTGGGTTAAACTTTATGTTTGTTTAGCCGAAACGCAAGAGTTGCCACTTAACTTCTTCACTTTTGTCAGGGTCCGTTCAGCATCACGACTCCCCTGGGTTGGGGAAAATACACCAAAAAGCTCGTAAAGACGGTCATAGAGGAGGAGAGAAGCCAACCGGTTCTACTGTGAATGTCAGCGGCGAGGAGTAACGTTTTACCAAGACTGAACCGAAAGGATATCCAATGACGGATACGCGTGCCCCACTTGTTTCACCCGAGAAGGCCGATTTCCTAGATTCCCTGCGAAGGCAACGCTGGTTATTGCGTCACACCCTGCGCGACCTCACTGACGAGCAGGCGGCCTTGAGACCGACCGCCAGCGACTTAAACCTCGGAGGGTTGATCAAACATGTATCGCATGTGGAGCACCGATGGTCACGGTTCATCGAGGGCGGAGCTACCGAATTCGAGCAGGCGTCAACCGACGACTGGCTGGGGCAATTCGCGATGACTCAAGACGAAACGGTGGCTGCCCTCCTGGCCAGCTACGAGCAGATTGCGGGTCGTACCGACGAGCTTATCGAAGCCCTTCCCGATCTGGACGTTTCTCACCCGCTACCAAACTCGCCGTGGTTCGAGAAGGGCGCGCACTGGACCGCGCGACGGGTGCTCCTGCACCTAATTGCAGAAACCTCGCAGCACGCAGGCCACGCCGACATTATCAGGGAGAGCATCGACGGGGCCAAAACGATGGCATAGCCTGCTTAGTGGCCGCGTGCGATCCACTCCTCCAGCTGCGGAGCCTCCGCTCCTATCGTGGTTGAATCCCCGTGCCCGGTATTCACAACGGTCTCAGCTGGCAGTGTAAGCAGGCTGCGCGATATCGATCCGATGATGGTGTCGAAGCTACTATACGAACGGCCCGTTGCGCCGGGTCCCCCACTGAAGAGGGTGTCCCCGGTAAATACCGTTCCGAGTTCCTGCGCATAGAAGCACGTCGACCCGGGGGAGTGGCCCGGAGTGTGGATGGCGCGCAAGGCTATTCCCGCAATCGAGAACGTTTCGCCGTCTGCGATGGTGGCGTCAGGGGCGACCTCGGGGTAGACCTGGTCCCACAGCATCCGGTCGTTTTCATTGAGCAGGATCGGGGCCCCCGATAACCGCTGGAATTCTGCAGCCGCGCTAATGTGGTCGTCATGGCCGTGGGTCAGGAGGATGCGAGTAACCTGGCGATCTCCGACGGCAGCCGCGATTGCCGCTGGGTTGTGGGCTGGATCAATGACGATAACTTCGGCATCATCGCCGACGATCCAGACGTTGTTGTCGACATCCCAGGTGCCGCCGTCGAGCGAGAAGGTGCCGCTGGTCACAAGGCGTTCAATGCGTGCAGTCATCAGAGCTCAACCACCGATCGCACAACCGTTCCGGCGTGCATCTTGTCGAAGGCCTGCTCAATATCGCCCAGTCCGATTCGCTCGGAAACGAACGCGTCCAGATCGAGGCGGCCCAACCTGTACTGATCGACGAGCATCGCAAAGTCGCGGCTCGGGAGGCAATCGCCGTACCACGACGACTTCAGCGAGCCGCCCCGACCAAAGACATCCAGTAGCGGAAGCTCGAGCGTCATCTCGGGAGTCGGAACCCCCACGAGAACAACGCGCCCGGCGAGATCTCGAGCATAAAAAGCCTGCTTATACGTTTCGGGCCGGCCAACAGCTTCGATCACGACGTCAGCACCGTTTCCGCCGGTGAGCGTGCGGATAGCCTCAACCGGGTCGGTCTCGCGTGAATTGATGCCGTGGGTCGCTCCCAGCGTGAGTGCCCTGTCGACCTTCGCCTGGTCGATATCCACCGCGATGATCGTGGTGGCCCCGGCGAGCTGCGAGCCTTGAATCGCGGCAATTCCTACGCCGCCGCAGCCGATGACGGCCACGGATTCGCCGCGCTTGACCTCACCCGTGTTGATCGCGGCGCCGATCCCGGCCATGATGCCGCAGCCGAGGAGGCCGACTGCCGCGGCATCCGATTCGTTATCGATCTTGGTGCACTGGCCTGCGGCCACGAGAGTTTTTTCGATAAACGCGCCGATGCCGAGGGCGGGAGAGAGCGCGGTGCCGTCTTCGAGGGTCATTTTTTGCGTGGCGTTATGCGTGTTGAAACAATATTGGGGCAGCCCCTTTGCGCAGGCGCGGCACTCGCCGCAGACCGCGCGCCAATTGAGGATGACTCGGTCACCGACCGCGATGCTCGTCACGTCGGGCCCGATCGCGCTCACGATTCCGGTTGCTTCGTGGCCGAGGAGGAAGGGGAAATCATCGTTGATTTGGCCCTGCTTGTAATGAAGATCAGTGTGACAGACACCGCTCGTGAGGATATCCACGAGCGCTTCGCCGGGTCCCGGATCGGGGACGAGGATGGTTTCGATTGTTACGGGAGCATTTTTTTCGCGCACAATCGCGCCTTGAACCTTGTGGACCATGGGAACCTTTCGAGGGGGGAATGGCTGGGCCCCAGATTGGTGCCTTCTCCTAAGCTACCCTCAATGAGCGGATGCTGTGGTCCTTTACGCCTGCAATCACTTGTTTGTCTGTGTCGAGGAGTCACTCTCGGCGTTATCGCCTTCTGCGTCCGAAGCCGTAGCGTTATCGTGGGCGAGGCTCTGCCTGTTGGTTTCCATGATGTGGACGTTGCTGCTGGGTGACTGTCTGGTGTCTGGAAGTGCCCCGTATGACTCGGCCCTGGTGGCGGCTGCCGGTGATGAGCCTGCGATCATGGCCGCGAGTAGGCCGGCCGAACCTGCGGTTGCCAGGTAGAGGGCGAAGGAGTTGCGATTCCGTGACGAGTCCATGTATTCACCATACGGAGGTTTCGTTGACTGTCTCGCGTTTCTGACGGCACTCGGGGTGGAAACACAAGATACTCATAGGAAACATTCAATTTAGGGTGGGATGCGCCGTGGCGGCCCCTGGCTGGGAAGCCGTGGGGCGGGGGCCGTAGGGCCGCCTGGCGTTTTGTGGGTGGGTGTTACGCTGCCGAGGTGGCGGGGTGGAGCAGCTTCGCGACCGGGTGGGTGCGTGAGCCGAAGAGGGCGCTGTCGAGCGAAAGTGGCCCCGCTCCTGCGATTGCGATTGCGCCAGCGCCGGCGGCGAGGGCGAGCACTAATTCATACCCGCCGTCGCCAACAAAGACTCCAGCTGAGAGGTGAACGAGGAACAGGGCGCCGAGCATGTCTGCGACAAGTAGCGCCGCGAATGGTCGTGTCAGGAGCCCGAGGATAAGGCAGGCTCCGCCCACGAGTTCTATGGTTGCGATTATCGGGGCGACAATGTCTGCCGCGGGTACGCCCATGTCGGCGAATGCGCCTTGGGTGCCCGCGATCGTGTATTCAAAGAATTTTTGCCAGCCGTGAGCGATGAAGAGGAAGCCGATGGTGACGCGAAGCATGGTGAGGGCGATGGTGACGCCGGGGGCAGTTTTTCCTGGAGCGGTGGTGTTGGTGGGGGTAGTCATGATTGCTCTTTCTTGAGGGGTAGGGTCCGGTCAGGTGAAGCATAAATTGAATCTACAACAAAATAATCGCAGAATGACGGTCGTTTAGCGCTCGAATTGCCGTCCACATCGGATTCTTTCAGTCTTTTCCCAGCCGAAATGGTTCTTCGCGTAAATTACGTGACTTATTTCTATTGTTCTACTATCATTGCTAACATGTTGTACAGCGTGGACCATGCCTCGCCGGTATCTTTGGCCGAGCAAATTGCGGCTCAAGTGCGGGCGGGTCTGATAAACGGCGAGCTCACGCCGGGGGAAAGGCTTCCTCCCGCGCGCGAACTGGCTGCTGCCCTCCGCGTCAACATGCATACAGTGCTTCGTGCCTACCATGCGCTACGCGATAACGAGATCATCGAGATGCAACGAGGCCGGGGTGTGCGAATCAGGCAAGATTCGGATGCTGCCCGTGTCCGCATCGCGAGTCTCGTTGATAGCCTTCTCGCCGAAGCTCATAAAGCGGGAGTCTCGACAGCCGAGGTTCTCAATCTCATAGAGAGACCCAATCATGAACGAGCATCCTGACTCGATCGATCCACCCTCAGCCCCTTCACCTACCCTGTCTAATGCGGCTAACCCGACCCCTGAGGCAAGTCATCAGCGCCTAAGAACGCCGCGCAATATCGTGGCTGCCGCTACGGCGTGGCTACCTGCGGCTGTGATGTTCGTCTCCTGGCTGTTGTGGCGTGAGAAGCTCCCCTCCCAGGTGCCATCTCATTGGACGGGCTTTGGTGGCCCCGATCGGTTTACTGATGCGTTTGTCTTTTGGGTCGGCCTTTTCGGAGTAGCCGTGATCGGGGCAATGGGGTCAACGCTGCTGCTGTTCCTCCCCTCGGTGCGCACGAGGCAAAGACGATTCGCTTTCTTCATACTCGGGTTTCTCGCTGGGCTTGTAACGGGAATGTGGTTGACCTCCGCGGGGCTATCGCTCACCTCAGAATCGATTGAGGATGCCCGCCTCGGGTTTGGTCTCATTGCCGTCCTGTGCGCGGGTGCCTACGGCTTCGTGCCCTATCTCATCGCGGATCGGCCGGTCCTCAGCTTCACAGACGAGCTTGAGTCTGAAGAAATCGAGCCGCTCGACATCCCAGAACATCGCATTGTCGCCTGGAGCACCACATTTGCCGCCCCTATTTTCGGATGGGCGGCGGCATTCTCGCTCGCGCTCGGGGTGCTCGTAAACTGGCCGCTGATCACGGGGGACCAGGGATTAGCAGACTGGTTTCCGATTGCCCTGAATGCAACGATTTTCGTATTGCTCGTGGGCCTGGCGCGTCTGCGGGTCACGGTGGATTGGCGAGGGTTGAGGGTGACCTCTGCCCTGTTTGGGGTTCCCTTCAAACGGATTAAGCCAAGCCGAATCGTTTCGGTTGAGTCGGCGGAACTGAAGGCAAGCGATTGGGGCGGGTGGGGCTATCGCTTTGGTTCTGACCGTTCCGCTATCTTCCTCAGGGCAGGCGAGGGGTTAGTGGTGCGACTGACGTCGGGCTGCCTTTTCGCCGTCACGATGAAAGATTCTGCGACAGCCGCTGCGCTCCTCGCAACCGTGAGAGATCAGGCCAAAGCGCACCAGCTACCCTCGACCTCATAAAAAGGTGCGCGCTTAGCCGGTAACCGTCAGAGTAAACGTGATGGGTTGTTCGGCTCCGGGGCGCGAAACCGTGACGCTCGTGGTGCCCGGGGCGAGGGGGGTGAGCCCAGGATTGAATGTGGCGGACCCGTCGGATCTCCCCGGCATCCATTCAGCGATTGAGGGGTCGGCGACGTCGCCCATCCACACTGTTGGATCTGGTTCGGCCACGGAGGTCAGCACAACGCTCTTGCCAACGGCCGCGGTTACGCTGGTCCCGTTTGCTGAGTCAAGGTCGACCAGGGTGGGCGGGGTTACGGCGCTGCCGGATTCGCTCGATGAGGGGATGCTCGTTTCCGGCGTCGAGGACGGTTCGCTGTTTCCGTCGCCCGCGCATGCGCTCAGCGCGAGCACCGGCACCAGTGTTGCTGCTGCGAAAAGTGTTGCGAGGGCTCGGCGCGGTGCGAAGCTTTTCGTGGGTTCGGGTGTTGTCGCGTTCATGCTGTCCATTCTGTCAGACGAGGGCTGTGCGTCAGGTTAGCACTCAGCGAAGTAATAATCGGTGATCGCGGTGAAGTCTTCTCTGCGTTGGGTGAGTTCCTGGATGAGTGCGGAGTCAGTGAGGGAGCCGCCCTCGGGTAGGCCCTGCACGGCGTCGTCGAGTCGTTGGTAATAGTCTTTGGTGGCGTTCCAGGCATCCGCGATTTTGTTGGGCGGAGCGATGTTCCCCATGGCGGCTAGTTTGCCCTGCACTGCGGTGAGCACTTGTTCGCGTGGTAGCCAGATCTGTACAGTGCCAATGGTTGCGCCGTCTCCGCCATTTGCTGTGAAGTTAGCGCAGAAGCTGCCTGTGGTGCTTCCGTTGGGAAATTTGTCTTGCTGGGAATAGGAGCTTCTTACCTCCGTAGTGACTCCCGTTCCGACGCAGCCGCTCAGCCCGAGGGCGAGTATCGCGGCCAGGCTGAAAGTTGCTCGTCGTAAAATAGTGCGCACTAAGCTATTCTCGCTTATCCGCGCGTGGGGGCAAGATCTTTAGCAGCTTCAGGGTCGTCGTCGTTAGAGTTCACGGGCGTGGTCGCATCCTTGCCGACCTCGTCCTCCATCTGGGTGAACTCGTCGTCAATAACCGCATTGTGTTTGTAGGTCATGCGTGACACGATCACCGTCACGAGGATATTGAGGATGAAGGCGGGCACGATTTCATACATCGCGTCGTGCAACACTGGCGTTTTTCCCCATGCGAAAACAGTGATGGTGGCGACAATCATGCCGGCGATTGCACCCTGAGAAGTCAGCTTGCGCCAGTACAAACTCAGCAGAACCAAAGGACCGAAGGCTGCGCCGAATCCGGCCCAGGCGAAGGACACCAATTGAAGGATGCTCGAGTTGCGATCCAGCGCAATCAACGCGGCGACGAGCGCCACCACCAGCACACCCGCACGGCCGAGGGCAACGTCGCGCTTGGCATTGGCTTCGCGGCCGAGCAAATGGTAGAGGTCTTCGACGAGCGCGGAGGACGACACGATGAGCTGTGACGATATGGTCGACATGATCGCGGCGAGCACGGCGGCGAGTACGAGCCCGGCGACGAAGGGGTGGAAGAAGATCTGGCTGAGAAGGAGGAAGACGGCTTCGGGGTCGTTGAGGGTTTTGGCGGGAGCATCCGCAAAATAAGCGATCCCGATGAGGGCGGTGCTGATTGCGCCAGCCGCGGTGAGGATCATCCAGCCGATGCCGATCCGGCGTCCTGCTTTCGCGTCCTGAGGTGAGCGCAGCGCCATGAAGCGTACGATGATGTGGGGCTGGCCGAAGTAGCCGAGCCCCCAGGCGGCGGTGGAGAAGATTCCCACGCCCCAGATGAAGGGGTTGCCGTCACCCGACCCGGCAAAGAGGTTCAGGGCATCCGGGTTGATTCGTTGAATGCGGTCAATCGTGGCGCCGATGCCGCCTGTTTGGATTACTGCGACGATTGGCACGGCTACGAGCGCGGCGAACATGAGTAGACCCTGCGCGACATCGGTGAGGGTTGCTCCGAGGAATCCGCCGAAGAGAGTGTAGACGAGGGTCACTATTGTCACGACGGCGAGTCCGGTGAGATATGGCCATTCGAAGGAGCTTTCAAAGAATTTGCCGGCGGCCACCATACCTGAGGAGACGTAAAAGGTGAAGAACGCGAGGATCACGATCGACGCGGTGATCCGCAGGATATGTGAATTGTCTTTGAGGCGCTTCTCGAAAAAGCTGGGGATTGTGATGGCGTTCTGCGCGATTTGCGTATAGGAGCGAAGCCTGGGGGCCACGAACTTCCAGTTGAGCCAGGCGCCGATGGTGAGTCCAATCGCGATCCAGGCCTCCACGAGTCCGGAGAGGTAGATCGCCCCGGGAAGCCCCATAAGCAGCCAGCCGGACATGTCGGATGCTCCTGCTGAGAGGGCAGCAACGCCCGGCTTGAGTCCTCTGCCCGCGAGCATGTAGTCGTCAAAGTCGTTGGTGCGGCGAAATGCGAAGTATCCGATGGCGAGCATTCCGAGAAGATAGATCGCTATCGCGCAGAGCTGGAAGGCTGATTCAGACATCGTTATCCTTAGCAGTCATCGGCTTCGGAGGGCATTAACAGGGTTGTTTTGCTCAGCGGGGTGCCGAAAATAAGAGATGGTTAGTTGTCAAGTATTGCAGGTCGAGCATCTTTGTTGGAATTGAAAGAAAGTCTGGTGGAGATTTTAGTTTTTGAAGCAATGGGATATTAGCGGTTCGGGTCTTTGCTTTTCTTGGTGCTGTAAGGTCTCAGCGTTTGACGGAAACGGGCTCGGCGCGGCGAATCCCCGACGGCAGCGCAAGCGAAATCAGGGCGGCGATCCCAAGAACGGATGCCCCGACCCAGACCGCGGGAATCGCGGCATCCACGTACCCGGTTGGCGTGAGCGTGCCACCCGCCCCGGTGAATACGGCGGTGAGCACCGCGACTCCGAGGGCGACACCGATCTCGCGCAGGGTGGAGTTTGTGCCGGATGCCTTGGCGTGATCTGCTGGTGGCATGTTGGCGAGCACCGCGGTTGAGCTGGGTGCGAAGACGAGACCCATGCCGAGGCCCGCGAGGAGGAAGGGGGGCCAGAGTTCGGAGTAGGCAACGGTTGCCGACATGGTCGCTGCGATCCACCCCATGGCGACCGTGAGGAATGTGAGGCCGATGAATATCGGCAGGCGGGTCCCAGTACGAGGCGAGAGCAGCCCGGTGAGCGGGGCAACGACCATGGGGGCCAGCGTCCACGGCATCGTCATGATTCCGGCTTCGAGCGGAGTGCGGCCCTGTACGATTTGCAGGAACTGGATCAGGATGAAGATCGCGCCGAAGATTCCGAAGCTGAATGTCACGCCCACGAGGTTCGCGACAGTGAAGCTGCGGTCGCGGAAGAGGCGCAGCGGGAGGAGGGGAGCGGATGTTCGGCCTTCCCAGAGCACGAAGGCTATCAGCAGCACTGTTCCCGCGATGAGGGCGGTGAGTACTTCGGCGCTATCCCAGCCCGCGTCGTTTCCCCTTACGACGCCGTAGACGACGCCGAGCACGCCGAACCCGGCGAAGATCAGGCCTAGCAGGTCGGCGCGTAGCTTATCGCCGAAGCTATTGGGCAGCGCGTACAGCACGAGCGGAACTGCGACTATGCCGATCGGGACATTGAGCCAGAAGATTGCCTGCCAGTTCCAGCCTTCCACGACGGCACCGCCGATGAGCGGCCCCACGGCGACGCCGAGCCCGGAGACGCCGCCCCAGATGCCAATCGCGGCGGGGCGCATCCGTTCGCTTACGCTCCCCGCGAGCAGGGTAAGCGAGAGAGGCATGAGGGCCGCGCCCCCCGCCCCCTGGATCGCCCTGGCCAGAATGAGAATCCACGGTTCTGTCGCGAGCCCGGCACCCGCGGAGGCGAGCGTGAAGACGGCGATACCGATGAGGAAAACCGTGCGGCGTCCGAAGCGATCGCCGAGGGCGACCGCCATGAGCATCAGCGTGGCAAAGCTCAGGGTGTAAGCGTTGACGACCCACTGCAGCTCTTCGATGGATGCGCCCAGGTCTTTGGAGATGACGGGGAGTGCGCTCGTGACCACGAGGTTGTCCAGCGTGGCCATAAACATGGGCAATGAGGCAGCGACGATGGCCAGCGCCACGGGGATGCGGCGTGCTGCTGAGGTGGTGCTGTGTGTGGTCATGAGGTGGCCCCTATTTGGGTTATCAATGATTTGGATGCCTACCTTACGTAGGCTAGTAATTCTTGGGTGTGTAGGTCAAGCTCTTGCCGAAACAACGGGGTTTGCTCCCGAGTATCATCCTCGAGTAATTGAGCTTGCCGTAGTTCACGTTTCTCCGGACGGTGAGATTCAAAACTGCTGGGAAACTGTGGTTAATCCTATGCGGGACCTTGGGCGAACTCATGTCCACGGCCTTACCGGAGCATCCGATCACCCCAGATCAACAACTCCACTCAGACCGGGACCGATGACTTGTATAATCCGCGCAACTTAGTGGTGAGTGACTTGTAAACCAGGACCAAACCAAGAACATCGTTACACTTTCTGTTTTGGGTGAGTCGACATTTCTTTATGTCTGAGATAATCGAGCAGGACTATCAACGGCATACCATCGGGCGCTCGGCGCGAAACGGGAGCGTTGCAGAGCAATAAAGGGGTATTCGTGCATCTGAAGACAGTGCAGATCAGCAACTTCCGTCGGCTGAAGGACGTGTCGATCCATCTTGAGAATGGCACAACTGTTTTCGTTGGCGCGAACAATAGCGGTAAGACATCCGCGGCCAGCATACTTCGTCTCCTGGTGACAGGTCGGGCGAAGGGCCTCACCGTCTTTGATTTCAGTGCAAGCTGCCTGGAAAGCCTGAGGAATATCGAAGAATCTGAGCATGGTCAGGAGCCGCCACTTCCCGCAATTACCCTCGACCTTTGGTTTGATGTGACTGAGAACGAGCTCCACCGGGTAGTGGATCTCCTGCCCAGTCTCGACTGGAATGATCAACCTGTAGGAATTCGCTTGCAGTATCGGCCACGTAGTGCATCAGAACTCCTCTCCCGATATCGCGATGCGAAATCAGTGGCGGCACTGAAATCGGACACGTCATACCACCCATGGCCCAGCAGCCTCCAGGAGTACCTCGAGAAGAAACTCCACGCAGAGTACGAACTGGCCTATTTCGTCCTTGAGCACGAGACCCCCGAGGGCGCGCAGCAAGTGTACTCGCCGATCGCTCATCATTTGCCTAACTCGAAGGGTGAGGCGGCCGCAACCCTTGACAGATTGCTTACTCTTGACTATCTGGATGCCCAACGGTTTCTCTCAGATTCCGAGGCCAATTCACGCACGAAGGACCTCTCTACGAGTCTCAGCCAGTTTTACCAGCGCAACCTCGACAGGTTCGAGACAGACACTAGCGTCCTTGAAGCTCTTCATGCTTCAGAAACAAGCTTCAACGAACACCTCGAGCAGGTTTTTGAATCCACCCTCAGTAGTCTGAACGCGCTCGGCTACCCTGGCGTCGAAGACCCCGAGCTCGTCATCCGGTCAAATTTCACAGCCGACCAGATCATGGCGCAAGATACATCTATCCAGTATTCGCTTCCCCGCGCGGAAGGAGATCTAGATGGAATCCGCCTCCCTGAGAAGTACAATGGGCTTGGCTTCAAGAATCTGATCTACATGGTCATCAAGATGCTGGACTTCCACCAACAGTGGGTCACACAGGATGAGAGAACCCCCGTTCATCTGGTGATCGTTGAAGAACCTGAGGCGCATCTTCACGCGCAGCTTCAGCAAGTCTTCATCAGCAAAATGCAAGAGATCATCTCCGATGACAGCGGCCTTACCACCCAGCTTGTAGTAACAACCCACTCGGCTCATGTGATCAACGAAAGCCGATTCACTCCGATAAGGTACTTCAGACGAGTCCAGTCCTCCACAGGTAGACACGAGTCTCAGGTTCGTGATATCTCAAAGCTAAACACCCTCGAGAAGGATGCGAAGAACTTCCTCGAACGGTATATGAAGCTGACACACTGTGACCTCTTTTTTGCGGATGCAGTAATTCTAGTAGAAGGCAATGTTGAGCGACTTCTGCTGCCTTCGATTATCGAAAAGAGCCAACGCTCATTGACGTCCAACTACCTCACGATTCTTGAGGTCGGGGGTGCGTTTGCGCATAAGTTTGATCCGCTGCTCGCTCTCCTCGGCATCCCAACGCTGGTCATCACCGACCTCGACAGTGTTACTCCCTCGGTTCCGCCCGGAGGTGCTGACGTTAATCCTGCGCAGGATGGATCGCCTAAGGCCATGTCAGGTACGTCCTGTCCTGCTGACGCCCTATTGGCAGTCACCTCGAACGCAGTCCTTCGCGATTGGCATCCCCGCAAGAAGACAGTCGCAGAGCTCCTGGAACTCAGTGATACCGAGAAGGAATTCTCGCTCGGCACCGACAACCCGACGCCTCTCCGTGTTGCCTACCAAACCTCCAGTGATATCGCTAAAGACAGGGAAACTTTCCCAGTGACCGGGCGTACGTTCGAGGAGACGTTTGCCTATGAGAATCTGGAATGGGTCCTGAGCGACGCCATTCTTTCACGCTCGCTCTTGGGTGCACGGTTCGATCGCGCGGCAGCCTCGTTGGACGACATCGTTCAAAAGATCCACAATCGCGTGAAGAGTTCCAGTTTCAAGAAGACCGAGTTTGCCCTAGCCCTCTTGCTTTCGTCAGACGAGTGGCAGTCGCCCAGCTACATCGCAGAAGGTCTCGTCTGGCTCGACGCCAAGATCAACCCGCCCTCCACGGCACCCACAAAAGAACGGATAGTCGTGTCATGACTCGCCGACTCGACAGTCCGGATACGGACGCAGACATTAAGCTGCAGGAGGTTCTCGCACGCCCCGCCGCCACCTGCTTCATCGTGAACGCTGGCGCTGGATCAGGGAAGACCACTTCACTGGTCAAAGCACTAGCCCACCTTCGTAACACGAACGGTGAGATACTCAGAAGGAGAGGACAACAGGTCGCCTGCATCACCTATACCGAAGTCGCAGCTGGCGAGATCCACAGCGAGATTGAAGAGGATCCACTCTTCCACGTTTCAACGATCCACAGCTTTCTATGGACGGTGGTCAAACCGTTCAAGCGAGATGTGGCGACTTGGGTGGGGCAGCGCATCGATGAGAAAGTTGCTGCCCTGCAAGAGCACAATGCAAAACCCCGCACCCAAGCAACGACGATAGCGAAGAACACTCTTCAACTCGAACGATTAGCCGCCGACAAGGCTGCATTGCAGGCCGTGACATCGTTCACTTACGGAGTTGGCAGTCGGTACGCTGAGGGAGTCCTTGGTCACGATGACATCATCAAGATGGTTCCGCAACTCATCCTCGAGAAGCCTCTCCTGCGGAAGCTGATCGCCCAGCGGTACCCGTTCATTTTCGTGGACGAGAGCCAAGACACATTCCCGCTGGTGGTTGCAGCTCTGAAGGAGCTATCGAACGATCCGTCGTGCGCTCTCTGCATTGGCTTTTTTGGTGACCCCATGCAACAGATCTACGCGACGGGTGCTGGCGAAATTGCCCTGGAGCCGGGATGGGTGCAGATCGACAAACCCGAGAATTTCCGCTGCCCCACCGCGGTGCTCTCGGTCATCAATAGCATCCGACGCGAGGTCCCGGGGGCTCTACTCCAAGAGGGCGGTCGACGCATACGAATCGGCAACTCGGATGAGTATGTGCGAGGCGAAGCGCACCTATTCGTGCTCCCGATTGATGCTGAGCGTGACAGCCATCTGGCTAGAGTCCGTGAGTGGCTCGCTAGGAGCACTAACGATCCAGGGTGGGGCTCGGATAACCAATCGTCTAATGTTCGGATCCTTGTCATTGAGCACCGTCTGGCCGCCCGAAGGCTTGGCTTCGAGAGTCTCTTTTCTTCGCACCATGACAAGAGCACGGACGCTCTCAAGGCCGCCATCGCCGAGGGTACAGCCTGGACGGTCCTTCCCTTCGTCGACTACCTCACCCCGCTCGCCCAATCGGTCTGGGCGAGACAGAACTACCTCCAGATTGAACTCATCCGCACCAATAGCCCCCTCATTTTCGACTTGGGCACGAAACAGAATGTCAATTCGGTATTCAAAGCGCTCTCCGCAGCCGCTGAGTCCGTTGCGGATATGCTACAACCAGAGAGCGATGCGACCGTGCGCACCGTCCTCCAGCACGCCACCGCAAGCGGGCTCCTCGCGCTCGACGAGAGGTTCAAGGAGTATGAGCCTCTCCTCGGTAAAACCTCTGACCTCGGTAATCTGTCCGATCCGATCAAAAGTGTCCGCGGTGAACCCGATGTCATCGCCCGGTTCTTAGATGTGCCAGCACGAGAGTTTCTCCCCTACCAAAGCTACTTACGCGATCACTCGGTTTACGCGACCCACCAAGGAGTCAAAGGGGCTGAATTTAGTCGTGTGATGGTTCTCCTAGAAGATGACGCAGCCGCGGGAAACCTTTTCTCTTACAACAAACTTTTCGGTATTCAGGAGCTCTCCGACAGGGACCGTAAGAACATTGCTGAAGGTCTTGAATCCACAATTGACCGCACTCGCCGTCTTCTCTATGTGGCCTGCTCGCGTGCAGAGCAAGCCCTTGCGGTTGTTGTTTTCTCCCAAGATGTTTCAACAGTCGCAGAACAACTCAGGGATCTGAACATCTTCGACCCCGCCTGTGTGCACGACGCAATAGATCTTAAACTGACACCGGCCGGCGGAGAAGGGTGATGCGCTTAGCACTCTCACGCGGGAACGCGGGAGTCGGCCTTAATATCGGAGTGATGTAGGCGCCCGTACAGCACGGGTGCGTACAGCGCCCGGCTGTTTTACGAATCGTTACCAAACGCGGCTGCCGGGTAATAAGTGCCTTCGGCGGGTTCAAAGTGCGCATTTGATGCCTCGCAGTGGGGGTCGCATTCATTGATTGCAAGCGTGACATTATTAGCGTTGACTTAACGGCTATCGAAGTTGTCTTGAAAGCCAGCGACGGGCGCTTCTATACCTCGCAGATGCGAATCGTTCCGGGCTATGTGCCCTTGAACAATTGGAGTTTCGGTTGAAATGCTATTCAGCGGCTGAGAGGTCCAGTAGTTGGAGGGTTGGTCTTCTGTCTTCAGCGCCAAGTACTTCCCGAACCCGCGACGGTTTCCATTTCAGATCGCGTGCGAGATCGACTAATGAGTATCCATGGCTCTCTGCGAGGCGTGCTGCCTCACCTAGCATCGTCGGCATTTCCCCGGGGTACGCAATGACCGGTTCCACTGTTTCCAGCCCTGAACTGCGCCGTTGGTTCAGTTTCTGATATCCGCGTCGGATTGACACATCGGACACACTGCCGGTCTCTTTCATTCGTAGCAGGAGCGAATCAATTGAAACACCCCAGTGCCTGGAGATTTCGTCTAGTCGGGCGAGATTCACTGTCCGCGGAAGCAAATTGATGATCTGAGCATGCGGTGTCAAGAACTCGGCAGCGAACTGATCTGCCTCCCGCTCTTGTTGATGATCGCCCGGTGCCGCCTCGCTGTGAAGAAGGAGATGGCCGAGCTCGTGCGCGACAGTAAACCTGTAGACAAAAACGGACATAGCACGCTCTGGTGTAACTACCACGACTGGTCGAGCAAGATGCGACGTGGAAAATGCACCCACGCGAGCAACGTCGGCATTCGCTAACGTCAGCAAAGACACCACCACCCCGCGGGACTCCGCTACGGCAGTGAGGTGCTTCACCGGCTTCGTGCCAAGACCCCAGCGTTCACGAAGTTTACGAGCAGCCGAAACTGGGTCAACGGGATCACGATCAATCAGTGGAAGATCGACAGCGGGGAATCTGACCTTCTTCTCCAATGAGAATGTCAATTCCCACACCTGCTCAATGAACGCGATCGCCTTCGCCCGGTCTCGAGCTGTAGTCGATCGTAGGCTCCGAAAATGAGCCTGAGATCCGTCGACACGTCCGATCGGTCGTCCCGTCGCGAAGTAGTCCACCGGAACGTCAAGCTCTCGAGCTAGAACCGGTAAGAGCTCTCGTCGAGGCGAGACAACCTGCGCTTCGTACTGACCGATCGCTGCGGGCGTCACCCCAACCAGATCAGCGAGCTTTGCCTTCGATAAACCCGCAGCGAACCGCGCTTGGGTTAACCGGGCAGGTTCAAACCCGCCCGCGACTGCATCAAGATTAGGGCGGGGCGACGATTCGAATAAGGAGAGCTGGATATCATGGTCGCCCATGTGTCTCTCCTGCTTCTTCGTCGCCCTTCACCCCCAGCTGAGGGCGCGGGATAGGGCCTTTAGAGAACGCATCATCCACCGGGTCGACCTCGACCAACGATGCGCCGGTGACATCCAGCAAGGACTGAAGGGACTCGAATGTGAGGTAGCCGTCGGTACCCAACCTAGCCTCACCCCACTCGATGCTGTGTAGCGCGGATGGATTGCTTGCATAGGGAACGACAATGACACGCGCGTGGGTCTCGAGCGCCGCAGCGAGAGCGTTACCTTCAGTATCGAGGAGGGCGCGCTCTTCCTCAGTTAATTCAGGATGCTCAAAGTCGATGTCAAGGCGAGTATCCGTGGGTCCCTGCTTTTTGGCGAACAGCGAGACTCTTGTATCAGAAACGGCGAACGGACGCGCGCCGACATCGATCGAGCGCTCCCTCGCGAACCGCCACGGAAAAAGCACTACGCCGTTGAAAGATACCAACTTGTATCCCGAACGAGGCACGGTGATTAACTCAGCGGACGGAAGACGTCCGAGGACGCTGCTGAACTGGTCAATGCACCGGCGCCAGATGTATCCGTAAGGGCCGGAGTGCTTCATGTCGGCCTCTGCTTGAGCATTTGCCATTTTCTCGTGACAGTCACGGATAATCACGGGAATCTGTTCTCGGACCAACACTCCGTCAGCCCCCAGCTTCGTCAACGCCCAAGCGTGACCCTCATTAATCGACATGATCTTCTCCCTTCACTATTTCACTCAAAATATACCACAAAGCTTTAGTTTTAGGCAAAATATGATCAGCTGGTTGGGTTGCGTACTTAAAATACCCAGACCAGCCATTATCCCGTGCCCTGACATAGAAGCCGTCAGCATCCCCAAGGGGGGCGTATTACTAGTGTCAGAAATGCCATGTGGCATTAGACATGTGTCTCCTGTTGAAAGGGATTAGGCACTGTGTTCGGTGAATCTGGCACAGAATTCCTTGCCAGGGAGAGGGTGCTCGCTCACCGAATGTTGCGCTAACTACGATATTGAAATTGAGAGTGCGCACCGCGCATTTGTCGACGCATACGCGACAGCAGAACTTTTGCAGGCCTATATCAGTAAGTTGCAGATGGGTGGAAGTGTTCAGAGATTATCTAGGGAGGGGTCGAGCAGGTCAAGAGGGAGATGTTAGTCAGTGGACGTTTCTAAACATGCAATAGCTTGCAATAATCTGCCGCAGTGCCCGGTAGAGACGGTATCGTTTGGCCCTGATTACACCTATTTGGGAATGCTCGATGGCGCTTTGTCGCCATCGGAGGCAGGCGCTATTCACGCTCTAGCTGAGGAGCATGATCTCGCCGCTGAAGAACGCGTCCAGATTCAGCAGAGTATTTTGATTGATTGGTGGATGCCGCGCCTGCGGAGGGTATGAATCTGCCAATACTATCGCTCGCGCCAGGCGACAAAGTAGTGCTGACCGGAACCATGCCGCGAGAACGCTCCTACTATGAGGACATATTGCGTGATCGAGGACTTGAACCCTGGAACGGAGTAACGAAGAAGGTGCGGCTTGTGATTGCAGCTGACCCGGACAGCCTGTCAGGTAAGGCCAGGAAGGCACGTGACTACGGCATCCCCGTTGTTGGAGTTGAAGAGTTCTTGGATTCTGCTCGCTAGGTAACGCTTCCTGTTGTCCTGCGACGTTGGGCTTGGGCGCAACCTCTAAACTGATTTGATGTCGACGAAGAAAATCCTCCTCATTTGTGGAAGCGTACGCCAGGGCTCCGTGAACGCGGCCGTTCTGCAAACCGTGGCCGAGCTTATCCCCGATATCGCGCCGATCACGGTGACTCCCGGGGAATCTGTTTCTTCATCAGACTCGGAGGCTCCGGCCCAATTCGAAGCCATAGTTTACGAGGGACTCGGCGATCTCCCCCTCTTCAACCCCGATAACGACCACGACCCGCTGCCGCCGGCGGTGGCCTTCTTGCGCGCCGCAATTGAGGATGCCTCCGCCCTCCTCTTCAGCACCCCCGAGTACGCGGGTGCCATGCCAGGTGCGCTCAAGAACCTGCTCGAATGGACCGTCGGCGGAGTCGAGATCACCGACAAACCAACCGGCTGGATCAACCCGTCAACTGGCCCGACCGGAGCCTCCGGAACCTATCAGTCGCTCGATATCGTGCTCACTTACACGGATGCCCGGCTCGTCCCGGCCGCGTGCGTCACGCATCCCGTTCCCCGCTCGCTCGTCGTAGATGGTCGAGTTGAGGATGCCGCGGCTCACGAGGCGATTCGGGGCGCGGTTGCCGCGCTCGCGGCTGCAGCCGATGCTCGTTAGACTCTGCGCAAACCATAAACCTCGCACCTAGGAAGCTATGCTCCGAGTCATCGCCCACGATTTTATCCGTGAAGACGCCGTCGAAACGGTGTTGCCGCTTTACCGTGAGCTCGTGGCCGCAACCCGTCTCGAGCCCGCGTGTATCTCCTACGATCTCCTACGCGATCGCGAAGATCCCACGCACTTCATTTTCCTCGAGGAGTGGCCGGACCAGGCGGCGCTTGACGCGCATTGCGCATCCGAGCATTTTCGTCGAATCGTACCTCAGGTGGACGCGTTCACCCGCAAGCCTGCTGAGTTTACGTTCATGGAGGAGATCGTGGCGTGACCGGGGAGCCGTGGCGTTGCCGGGCATCCGATCATCGAGGTCCCGGTCTGCGCCGTTGTGTCGTGTGATCCTGTCGAGTAGAAACTCGATGGGCGCAACTTAGGGGCGAGATGCAAGCGACGGAATTGGAATTGGCGCAAACTGCGGATCGGGTATATTGTCTCCTGAAAAGGGCGCGGGCGCTGGTATTGGCGGGGAATTATCCGGCTGGGGTACTGAGGACAGTATCGCTATCCCACACGCGAGAACCCCGACAGCTGCCATAAGTAATACCCAGAGGACAGGCTTCGGCAGCATGAGCTTTCGCCGACCGCGTCGCTGAACTGCACCTGTCGGGGTTGAGGTAACGAGATAGCGCTTGAGCCGCAGCGCCTCGATAATGTAGACCGCAGCTACCCCAGCACAGAGTAGCGAAACGCCTGCGCTATTGAGCGGCTGAAGCTTACCTAGCGCTCCAGCGGCAAGTCCTGCGCCGGCCAGCGCTGTCAGTATGAGGGCGGTTCTGGCGGCGGTAGAAGTTCGCCTGACAGCATAGGAATTCAGCCGGGCAAGACTGTCGTCAGAATCCGAATCGTACATATCGCTTCGTCTATTTTTGAGATCGTCGCGAGACGTCAGATAATTGGATAGTGCCCAGATACCTACCAACGTTCCCAGAAGAACAACGCCTGCCTGATTCTGCACCATAAGAAGAATAGCTCCGGTCTGCAATAAGACGATCCAGACGAGCCACAGCAGAAAAATAAGAGAAGCCCAGGTAAAAGCGCGTTTCCGGCTGTCCTGAAAGGACTGAGGTATACGGTCCTGTGTCCCCAGGTAGCTTGCTCGTTTGAGAATCACGAAGATCCACACGGGGATAAACAGAGGGGCAGCAACAACGCTCCCAAAGAGCAGCTCAAGAACAGCATTCAGCGTCACTAGCGTGATGGGAGCCATCCACATCGTGGCTATTAATGAGCTTCTATTCCAACTGAAGATTTCGTTCAGAAAACGGCGGTATGTGGGATCTGCTGGCATCTCTCGTGCGGCATCCGCCATCGAAGAGATTTGCGAGTAGAGCTCTGTCTGCGCTTCGGTGCGTGCCCAGAGAAGCTGAGTATCCATTGGATGCTCAGCCAGTCCCTGGTCAACGAGTTCCCGTGCCCTGTTGGCATCTCCGAGCAAGATCTCGATGGCGGATGCCTGCACGAAGTACCAGCTGCCAACGTCTAATTCCAGCGCACGAGCGTATGCCGCGCGAGCTTCAGCCTCCGCTTTCTTGCGCTTAGCTGAGCTAAAACGGGATTTCTTGTTCTTGAGCGGACCAGCGAGGCCTAAACTGAGCCAGATGTGAGCACTGGCATGCGTTGTGTCTTGGGCTAGCATCCGTTCAGCGATCTTCAGGAGCTCGTCGTATTCTTGGCGTTCGTGATTAACCGTTGCTCGGTAGTTGAGCGCTGTGAGGTCGTCTGGGTCTACAGCCAGGGCTGCTGCTGTGGCAGATTCGGCTTCGGTGAAGCGGCCTGCCCTGAGCAGCACATAGGCCAAGAGAGTTAGCAGTTGTAGGTTTTCAGGATCCGATGCGAGTTCTTTGCCGATGACTTCTGTGGCCTTGTCGTAGTGGCCAACGCTCGCGAAGGACTCCGCACGATACTGAATTGAGTTGATGTCAGCCATTATCGTTTGTTCCGCTGCCGGGGAACCCTCCGCGTTGTCATGCGATGCCTCGTTCAACGAGATATTCCTGGAGCTCATCGTAGCGTCCATCTTCGTTGCCGAATTGAACGACGTTTCGAGCACTCGACAACCACGCTTGGGTGGATGGTCTCACCTCGGGCAAGATGCGTTCGATGTCAGCCATAGTTATGGGGGATACCTCGCCCAGCTGGATAGAACGAAGCATCGCCTGTTCTGCTGAGGAGGAAACGATGTGCTCGAGGTCCGCACCCGAGAAGCCCTCGGTGCGCATCACAATGCTGTAGAGGTCGATTCCCGCGATTGGGCGACGCGCGAAATGTATGCGAAGGATTGCGTCACGCGCCGCCGCATCTGGCGGTAGCACCAGAAGCATCCGGTCAAGACGGCCCGGTCGCAAGAGCGCATTATCGACATCCCAGGGGCTGTTTGTGGCCGCTAAAACAAAGAGACCGTCGTTGTTTGCCGACATCGAGTCGAGCTCCATCAATAGTTGATCCACGATAGCGCGCATGCCGGACCATCCGCTGCTGATAGTAGAACGTTTTGCGCCTATGGCATCAATCTCATCGAGAAAGAGCACCGCAGGTGTTCTCTCCCTCGCCTGGGCGAAGAGCCTTTGAAGGTTCTTTTCCGTCTCGCCGAAGTGCGACCCTAGTAGATCGGCAAGGCTCGCCGTAAGAAAGCTTGCGCCGAGCTCTCCAGCAACGGCGCGGGCGATAAATGTTTTTCCGCAGCCGGGAGGGCCGTAGAGCATCAGCCCACCGCGCAGTGACTTGCCGAATGCTTTAGCAAGCTCTGGGTGTTTCATCGGTTCGAGAAAGCTTTCATGAAGACGCTTCTTGACGAGGTCTAGGCCCCCAACATCCGCAAGCGTTACCCGTTCGCCATACTCCTCGAAGATTGCTGCGGGTGAATCGGCGTTGGGGGTCACCAGCAGAGGTTCCTGGGGGTATTCGTTGCGCGGTTTGTCGACGAAAGGCGGCGGCACGGATGTCTTGCCCAACTGCTGCTCCGCTTGTGACCAGTCAAAACTTTGGCGGGCAGGTATCTCGTCTGTGACCGTTTGTGTTTCCTCAGCCGCGGCATTATTGATGCGGGGCATAGCATCTACTGGTTTCTGTAGGGCCGTCGATGCCGCCGTCAAAACGTCAATTGCGGATGCGTTGCCTGGCTCTTGCTGTATCGCTTGGACTGCGTGGGCAGCTGCCTCCGCCAATCTCCCATGTTCTATAAGTAGCTGCGCTATATGTATGCGCAGTGAATTATTCTCAGGGGATGCCTCCAGCGCCATAAAGAGGCTGTCAAATAGTGCGTCAGTCACGGGGCTAGTCTAGGCGAGGAATTGGCGTAGCCGGGCATCCGATCATCGAGGCCGCGGTCTGCGCCGCTTTGCCGTGGGCTTCGCTAGGGTGAGCCGTGTTGAGGCTGGCGGGCCAAGGACCATGAACCCGCAGGCCTCGAGGGCTTCCACCCCGGTGAGGTACTCGCCGTTTTCGATTGACGGATGCTCTCCCGCTTTCCCGAAGAGCGCCACGGCATTCGACCCTTCCGCGGGCGTGAAGCGCGCCCTGTAGCGCACCCCGCCAAATCCGCTCGCGTGTAGCGCCTGCGCCCAGGCCTGCGGAACAGCGTAGTTGTTGCGCGTATCCGTATTGATCTCATCGGTTATGCCGAAGGGTGCGGTCAGCGGATGGTTGAGATGGGCGAGTTGCGTTGGTTGCGTGGTGAGCTGCGAGACGCGGAGCAGCTCGGCCTGCGCGCGGGAAATGACAGTGGTTCCGACGAATACCGGCCCCAGCCATTCGCGGACGGCTACCTCTGCGCTATCGGCAAGATGGCAGGTGCCGTGGGGCGAGGGTACCCCAAACCGTCCGTCGAGGCGGTCGCTGAAATACCAGGGGCCGTACTCTGGGGAGTGTGCTCGGTAGGCGGTGTCGGGGATGGCGATGCTTGGAAAATGCGTGAGTCTGAGATCCGGCACGGGTCGCCTGAGCGCGGGTTGTGCACGGGTCATGCCGAAGTTACCCTGGCCGCATCCGCGCGGGCGGCCTGCAGCACACGAACGTGACGCCCGGATCGCAGGGCTTGCGCGGCGCTGATGGGGCTTGGAGTTCCAAAGATCGGAGCCGGTGTGCTGAGCCAGATTGCTTGGCTCCAGCCGTCGGGTGCCGCGGGGCCGAGAGCGGCGAGGGTCTCTGCGAGGTAGGGGAGGCGCTCGCCATAGCTGTTGAACTGAAACGTGGGGATGAGTATGTGATTGTCGCTCGTGTGAACCCCGAGCACTGAGCCTGCCCGAACCCGTTTGTGCGCGGATTGCCTGGTGATTCCCTCCCACGCCGCGTAATCGTTGATCGTGTAGAACGGGCCGATGAGCTCATCCCACGGTGACGGTTGTGGAACCGCGGTGAGTAACGGGGGTTTTTTCTGTTGCGGGTGTTGTGGGATCGCGTTAAGGATGCTCATCTCGCCTGTCCAATCATGTCGCTCTTGTAACCCAGAATACCAATAATGTCTTTTAGATCAAAGGTTTTTACGATTTCAAATTGCATGGTTGGAAAAATTGCTGACGTAACTCCGGGACAGCCCGCACGCCAGCTCTCGGGTAGTCTCGACGTATGACGAGACGCATGGCTGACCCCGCATTTCTCAGGGAGCAGCAAGAGGGAATAGCAAATCCTCGCGTGGCTGCCGTGAACGAACTCTGCGGGCAATTGGACCGCGAGGGGGAACTTCGCGGCGTCCCCGGTCAGAGCATCCCGCGAATCCCGCCGCACTACGATGCTCGCACGGCCCGCATCCTTCTGTTGCTATCGAACCCCGGGCCCAAGGCTGGCGGGGATAAAGGTTCGGGCTTTCTGTCCTACGAAAATGACGATGGTAGTGCCGCCCGCACCTGCGACATCTACCGAGAGGTTGGGCTTGCCGATGCCGACGCGATCCCCTGGAACGCGTATCCCTGGTACGTTCACACCACGTACCCGAACGGCTTGCCTGCCGATCTGATCGATAACGGGTTGGATGCCCTGACCCGGCTACTCGACACGGTCGGCACCATTTCCGCGGTCATTGCTCATGGAGGCGACGCCCAACGGGCAATGCGTAAGTTCGCAGACGGCGCGGAGTCGGGCACCTTGTTGCGCGAACGTGGCATTCGCGTGTGGGATGTGCGGCACACCAGCAACCGCGCCTTTATCGCTACCCCGGAGGAGCGGGCCCGCCGATTCGCGCGGATGTGTGACGATTATCGAGACGCGATGCGTTGGGTTGGGCTTGTGCCGCGCGAAGCGGCGGGGATGCGGACGGGGATGCGTTAGTAGTGAAATCGACATTGCCAGACGATGACCTGGTCTGCGTCGAACGAATATACCAGGCGATGTTCCTGGGTGATCCGACGGGACCAGGGGGAACCGTCTAGGTATTTGAGATGTTCGGGCTTACCGATGCCAACGGTTGGGGTGCGGAGGGTCTCGGTGAGTAAAGAGTTGATGCGTTTGAGTGTTTTGCGGTCTGTCTGTACCCAGTATTGGTAGTCTTCCCAGCCCTCGCGCGTGAATGCGAGCCTGCGCATCATTTAGCTTCTGTTTCCTGAAAGTACTGCGTCATGTCGGGCTCAAAAACGTCTCCATCCTTCACCTGCTGCGCGGACGCGGCTAAACGTGCGGCGTTAACGGGGGATCGCAGAAGGTGGGCCGACTCGCGTAGGGCATTCAGTTCGTGTGCTGAGATAAGGAAGGCATTTCCGTGTTTAGAGGTAATCTCGATCTCAGTATGATCGGCGTTCACCTCTTCGATCAGTCGATACAGGTCTTTGCGCGCGGCGGTTGCTGTAATTGACATGATGGAGGCTCCTCAATTTGCGTACGTAATTACGTACTCTTTACTCTAGGTTGTGTATCTGAGAAAAACAAGAAGGTTCTGGAGTGCGCTACCGAATGCTAAGCCTGCCGATATGGTGCTGGCTTGCCATCGGCATCCGTCAATTGATGTTTCGCATGTGGTGCTTTTGCTGCTCAGATCCCAGCGGCCGGGGCTTACCCGTCTGCCCCCGCTCGCCCCGCGATTTCTTCCACGACTGGAAGCATTATGTCGACCAAAGTGTGTCCGACAATCGTCTGCAAGCCGTCGCGAATGCCGAAGCGAACGTCGTTATTCGGCAGCTGCTCAGCGGTGAGAATCTCCAAACTAGCTAGGTGATTCAGGAGCGTGCCTGTTGCCCGCGGCGCTGAAGCGAGGAAATCCCAGTCCCCAGGTGGGCGGTCGTTCAGCTGCGGAGCAATTGTTCTTTCTATTTCATGAAATGAAGGATTCGTTCCCGGTCCGTCGGGTGGGAGAACAGCCAGGGCCAGGTGGATAAATCTGCCGAAGAGGTGTTCCGGCAACGGAGCCTGGTCAACGTTTGGGTCCCTTACCAACCAATACGTCGAGACGAGGGCGATCAGTCTGGCTCGTAGAGACGCGCCCTCTGCTGAGTCATCGTTGGTGTAGAGCGATGCGTAAGGGCCGGGGCGCACCGTGGACATCGTATTTTCGATGATACCCAGTGCCGACATGGTGAGCCACCAGGCCTCGAGGGGTGCAATCTCCCACATGCTCTTCACCCGGAGCGGTTTGCTCGGGTCTGGGGCTTCCCAACTTTTTTCGAGCCGGGGACCCACCTCGACGTCGAGACCTAAGAAGGCTGACGCCTGGGGAATATCCGCCTGGCGGAGCGCCCCCGTGTTCGTGGTCGGACGACTCCTGCCCAGCCATTCGAGAAGGGATGTCGTGGCTCGCGTGAGTAGATGCGCCTTAACTACCGAGTTTTGTCGCGCCGGTGCCAGCTCCTCTGCCAGCATTAGATCTTGTGTGAGGTGTGCCAGGAAATCGAATACCGAATCACTGTGGTCTGATGCCCGAAAGGTAGCGCCTGGTTCGTCGCCCGAAGCTATGATGAAGCCTTGCTCGATCGCGGTATAGGCATCATGTAAGGCTTTGTGAGTTCCCTTCCACTGACCTGTCTCCTCAAGAAACTCAACATAGTGGAGAAACAGATTTGCTGTATTCGTGAGCTCAAAATCGAACTCGGGATGCTCAAGGACAAACTCGAAGACACTGCCTATCATGTCCGCTGTCGGCAGCGTAAAAACAAGCGTGAACCCATGTTCTGGTAATTCGTCCCACATTCGTCCGAACATCGAATTGAGGTGATTTGCCGGCGGGCACTCGGATGAGCTCTTAGCGTGGTTGATGTACCACTTAAGAAACTCTGTGCGGAGCCGTTCGTTCGGTGCAGTAACTCGTGCAGCTGGCTGCTGCCTCGGCGATGACGAGCCGCCCGACGGAGCCAAGGCCCGTTCGCGAACTGCTGCTCCGGACTCGCCGGTCTTGCTGGCCCACGCAGTAAGCGTCGCAGCGACGGCAAGGGCAGCGCCCTGAAAAATATATAACCCGCTGCGTTTCATATGCAACTGATCGATCGAGTCGAATGCCCTGCCCTTGTGGGCGAGCGCGATGATGTCGCTCGCCGTCGCGAACGTTGGCGAGCCCCAGACCTTGAGGGTGATCCGTGCCGGGTAGAGCCCGCGCGGGCTTTCGCTATGCCAGGTGTCTAGGAGTCCAAGCCCAACGCCGATCATTGCCGAGATCGAAGGGTCGTCGGGGTTAGCCGGCTCAGGTTCTGCGGTATTGAGGAGGGATAAGGCGAGGTCGGCATCCCCGTTATCGAAGGCCTCTGCTACGGATTGGAGTAGGTCGAGGCAATTGTTGCGACGCGCGGTCGGCGGCGAGAAGAGCTCGAAGTTGCTGCGTTCGACCGCGCGCCCGAAGGCCTCGTTGAGCGATTCCTCGGTGAACGTGCTGGGGTCGTTGATGTCGATTCCCTCTGCCGCGAGCAGGGGAGCTGCATCTTCGAGCATTTTCCGGGCTATCCCGGGTTGGTGTGTGATGCCGAATGCGCTGAACGGGTTATCGTCTGGGTAGGGGGTTTGTGCTGGCGACATGTCACTAGCGTAAGGGACTGTTTAGGGTAGGGCTAGACCCTATCCGGTTCGGCCCAAGGTGCGTGTTCTGGGCCCACGCTGGAGGTTGGGCCGGGGTGCGCAACTTGGGCCGGGGTGTGCAGGATGTGCAGGTTGGGCCGGGACGTGCAGGTTGGGCCGGGCGTTAAAAGCCCATGATCTCTTTCTTCTTTATGGTGTACTCCTCCTCGGTGATGAGACCGGAATCGAGGAGTTCCTTCATCTTTTTGACGGCATCGACCTGTTCGTCTAGGGACAGAGGGTTCGGTGCGACGGGTTGCGCCGTCGCGGCGGGGGCCTGTGCCTCGGGTGCGGGTGCGGGTGATGGCGGTGCAGGCTGTGTTGCTTGTGCGGCCTGCGCAGGTTGAGAGTTCTGACCGGATTGAGCGTTCTGCGGGTTCATTCCCTGCGCCAGGTTCATCCCGAAGAGCAAACCGCCGCCGTCGCCGAGGCCATTTTCTTGCACTCCCTGAGCAATCTTTTGCTGGGCGGCAATGTTCGAGGACTGCTGGGAGATCCCCTCGTACGCTTTCAAATTCATGAGATTGGATGAGAACTGTTTAACGAGTTCACGTGACTCAGGAGTGAACTCAACGCTTTCGACTCCAACGTTGACCACCTCGATCCCGAATCGTTCGAGCCAGGTAGCGGCGCTTGATCCTGCGCTCGATATGGCGGCAACGACGTTGTGTGATTGGGAAGGCAGCTGCGAAATTCGATAGGTGGAGGAGAGAGCGTTTACAGCCACCGTGAAAGACTGAATGAACTCTGAAACGAGCTGTTCTCGTGATGCAGGTTCGGCGAATGAGTAAAATTTAACGTTCGCCGGAACAAAGTTACGGATGAATTTCTCGACATCTGCCACCCGGAGCGAGAAGGTCCCGAACGCCATGATCTCGAGGTCCGTTCCATAGAACAGGTCGTTATAGATCAGAGGTCCGCGGGTGCCAAACTTGATTCCACGAATCTCGCGCATATTCACAAAGGCGACCAGTTTTTGGTCTGATGTCTGACCGCCGAACGTGATCCGGTTTGCGACCTGGTCGATGAACGACTTCTTAATGCCGTCACCGTTGAGAATTGTTTCCTGGCCATCCTGATACTCATAACCGCCAGGCGTGGTAATCACCTGTTCAATGCCGGATTGACCGAATATGAACGCTGCTGTGTTTTCCGGAACGAATATCTTTGAGCCCTTTGAGATGACCCCTTCTGAACCCCAGAAGTTTGTGCCTCGTCCGTTGTTGGTTCGTTGAAGAACCCCCGGGCTTACGACCGTCAGCTCGTCAAACGGCTCGGTTGTGATTATTTCCTTCCACTGGTCCGCAAACGTGCCGCCAAGGGCTCCGGTGAAGGCTTGAATGATCGGCATATCTGATCCGTTTCAGTAAAAGTTAGGAAGCGAGAGATGAGGGTTTAGAGCTGCTGCGCGGAGTTGCAATAAGCGCACGTAATTACTTGCCCTTGGAGCCCAGAAAGCGGCGCTCCGCACGCGGTGCAATCTTTTGCCACGGGCTGAGGCGTCACCTGCTGAGGCATCACCTGTTGAGGAGCTGCCGCGGTGGCCGCTGGCTGGCCCAGCGTAACGGTGATCTGTTGGCTGTGTTGCATGACCTGGGGGTCTTGCGCTTGCTGATTGTATTGCGGTTGCTGCGCTTGTTGCATGTATTGCGGGTTTTCCTGCTGCAGACGAGCAACGACCGACTTTGTCGACGGGCCCTGTCCTCGGAGCAGGTAGATTCCCCAGCAGATAATGACGAAACCCACCAGTATGACGAGGAAGAAGTTCGCAACGGGCGGGACCGAGGAAGACGTTTGTGTGGCGGTAAGCCTAGTTGGACTTGCGAAGACCTCGAGAACGCCAAAAATAATAAGCCCGATTCCCCACCCCCGGTGAGAAGAAACCGCGGCAAAAGCTTTCCTTTGAGGTCGCTTGTCGCCGGTCCATCTATGGCCATCCCAGTATTTGGTTCCCCTGGTTTCCTTGTCGGGGTACCATCCAGGGCTGCGGGCTTCATCACTCAAGTGCCGTCTCCAATTCTTCACCCCAGAATCGTCGAGTTACGAACCCTGGGACAACAACCTACCAATTATCTACGACCGCTCGGCGAAGCACAAAAGAGGTTCTGGCCGTTGCCGGTTGTCTGAGGGCGAGGGTAATCATGCCCAGCGCCAGAGCGCGGCTGGGCGCCCCGGACCCGAGGCATCCACCTCATCGCTTCGCTCCAGATGGGGAGATGTCCGCAGCATCCGGTTAAAGTTTGCCGGTTCCGGGCGGGCCCCGGTCGCGGCTTCAGTCAGCTGCGCAGCCACCCGGGTCGAGAACAGTTCGCCCGTGAAAGAGCGCGTAAGGCGGAGCGCCTCGATGGATGGATGCCACAGGCTCACCCCGATCCTGTCCACGGCAAGCTCGACGATCCGATCATGATCGAAAGGCAGGGGTTCGTGCCCGTCCGCGTTGGCCCACTTCGCCCGGGAGTTCGCCTCGGGTGATATCACCGCAAGATAGGAGAGGGAGACGCTCGGGCCGCGGGGATCGCGATCCGGGTTGTCGAGAGCCGACACCTGAACGAGGGCGCGAACATCCGCAGACTCGAGGCCCGCCTTGGTGCTCAGGGCCCGGTAGGCGGCCGCCTCAAGCCGCTCTTCGCTCGCGAGCAGCACGCCGGGCAGGGCAAGACGACCGAGGAACGGCTCAAAGATTCTGGGGCCGAGGGCTACCTGCATCCCCCATTGTTGAGTGAAGCGCAGCGGAACCACGTCGATCGAGATGAGGGGTTGACCTGTCATAGCGCGACGCTTTCTAGCTTTGTTGCCGTCGCCCAGGGCGGCGAGTCGAAGCGGGTATTCTTCTGCCAGAGGGCGTCTATGAGTTCGATCGAATAGCGAAGCCGCGTGTCCCTATCGCCCCGCAGCAGCACCCAAGGCAGGCCGCGGCGGGTGAGTTCCTCGATGAACCAGCGGGTCATGGTCGGGCGAATATGCTCGCCATCGCGCCAACCGTCCTGGTAAAAGTCGACGCCTTCGTGATCGGTGATCAGGTACACATCGCGGCGGGGAAGGCGGGCATCGACGACGGCTTTGGCCGCCTGACTGTGCTCGCCCATATAGCGGCGCTCCCAGAGTGTTGTCGCCAGGGCATCCGTGTCGGCGATGATGAGGGGGCACGCGAGGGCGGCTGCGTCTTCCCAATCGTTTTGGACCGAAGCGATATGGCCAAAGTGTTCTGTCGTCCAGACCAGGTCGTCCATCGTTGGTGCTGGCTCGCCCGCCGCGGTGGCCTCTGCCTGTTTTTGCTCCGCCAGTTCGTAGGTGAAGTGCCTGCCGTATTCCTCAACCGATGCCAGCTCACGAAACGGATGCTGCGCCCGGTAATGACCGACGAGCGCCTCGGTGAGCGTTGTGCTGCCGGTGGATTCCGCGCCGACCACGATCACCCGCGTCGCGAGCCCCAGCCGTGTGGCAGCGGGAAGGTGCTGCCACGTGTCGGGGAGGTTCTGCCTGACGAGGGTTCCGCTGATCGGATGCCGGGTGCGGTCCTGGTCAAAAACGATGGGCGATGCCCCAAACCGGGTGGCGAGTTGCGTTCCGTAAGGTTCTGAGCTGATTACGGCATCCACGTTATCGATGCCCGCGTTGGCGAGGGCGGCGTGGATGGAGGCGAAGTTGGCGTCCCAGGCGATGTCGCTGTCGTAGTCGACCGGGGCATCGGAGAGGATGCCGATGACCTCGATGGGTGCTGCTTGTGCTGCGTTTGCTGTTTTTGTGTTGGACGCTGTGGCGCTGCGGAGCCATTCGACGCGCTGTTCGAGCGAGATCGATTCGAATTGGCTGGCCAGCACGAGAACGGCCAGACGGTCGCAGGCGGTGGCTGCGTGTTCGATGAGGGCGATGTGCCCGTTGTGCGGCGGGTAAAACTTGCCGATTACGAGGCCTTGGGTTGGTATCGTCATCTCACGGCTTCTTTCACTTGGGTGGCGGTTGTTGTTTTTAGCGGTTCTTGTGGGCGCTGCTGGTTCTGCTGGAAGTCCTGCAGCCAGCGCCGGTAGCCGTAAATGCACAGCGCGAGGAAGCCCAGGTAGAGCAGTGCGGTGAGCCAGAGTCCCTTATATATGTACAGGGGAATCGATACGAGGTCAACGGCGATCCAGATCCACCACTGTTCCAGGACTTTCTTGGCCTGACCCCAGGTGGCGATAAGTGATGCGGCGAGCACGAAGGCGTCTGGCCACGGAACCGTGGAGTCGGTGAACAGGGTGAGGCTGATGCCTGCGGCGGCCATGATTGCTGCGCCCGCTGCGAGGGCGAGCGCGATGTCGTTGGTGGTCGCGCGGCGGATGCGTGGGGTGGCGGTGGCGCTAGTTGTGGTTGCGGTCTTGGTGTTGGGGGTGGTTGCCGTCGTGGGTGTGCTTGTTGTTGTTGTTGTTGTTGCTGCTGCTGCTGCTGTTGATGTTGATGTTGATGTTGCGTGCGAGGTTCTGCGCGACCAGCTGATCCAGCCGTAGACGGAGAGCGCGGCGAAGATCGCCTGGAGCAGAGCATCTGCGTAGAGGCCGGCCGAGTAGAACAGTCCCAGAAAGACGATGTTGTTGGCGAGGCCCACTGGCCAGTTCCAGGTGTATTGGCGGGTGACTCCCCATACGCAGAGGGCGCCGGTCATAAAGCCGATGAGTTCTGAGATGCTGATCGTTTGTTGCCAGGCGGTGAACGCGGTTGCGTTGAGTAGGTTGGCTAGCATGTCCATTGGTGTCTCCGGAGGTTGTTGGAGTTGGTGTGCCTAGCGTATCGCTTAATTGTCGATATGACAATTTGGGTGGTGGTGGAAGGGTGTTTGTGCTGAGCTCGCGGCGGCGGCGGCAGCAGCGGTTGGTTGGTTGGTTCTGTTCGGCCTAAGTTGCAGGTTGTGGGCCCAAGCCGCAGGTTGGGCCGAGTCTCGGAGGCTGGGCCTGGGAGTGGAACTTGGGCCGGGCAAGGGCGAGTCGGGGCGTAGCGAGATGGGCAGCTTGGGCCGAGTCGCGTAACTTGGGCCGGGTAGGGTACCGGCTCGTGAGGCGGGAACGGTTTTCCGCGGTTAACTAGCATCCCGACTAGCAGTACCATCGTCCCCGGCAACCACCGCGCGGCCCTTGACCTCGTCCAGGATGCTGACGATCGCGTTCACCTCGTGATCGGGGAATAGCGAGGTTGGCCCGGTGGGGGCGTTGTCGGTGAATGGCGTTTCGAAGAGGCGGCGGGGTTGCACGATGCCTGCGGCGGTGAGCTCTTCGACGATCATGTTCACGAAGTGAACCTGTTCCACGGTGTAGCGGGATCCGTCGAGAAAAACGCCGAACGCTTGGGTCGCGGCGTGACGGTCGAGGCCGACGAGTGAGCGGATGAAGAGACCGAGGCCGCCGGAGGCGTCGGCGGCGGTTGCCAGGTCGGTGTGGGTTGCGAGGCCGCTTGAGGCGAGCATCCCCTCAAGCGATTCCAAATCTTCGGGGGTCAGCTGTTTGTTGCGGCGGAGGCGTTGCAATGCGAGGTGGTCTTCGTGTTCGCGAAGGTAGGCGGCGGCCTTAGCGCGGAAGCGTTCCATGTTGGTGCCGACCGTTGTGCCGCGTAGGGTCACGGAGGTGGCCTCGTCGAGTTCGTCTTCGAAGTCGGTGTAGACGCGGTTTTTCATGGTGCGTTCGAGGAAGCCGAACAGCCCGCGCAGGCGGATGCGCGCCAGCTCGAGCAGCGACAGGGGCGTGTCAACCCACCACTCTTCCCCTGCGACGGATTCCAGTAGCTCGGCCTGTGCCTCGACAGTAGGGATCGCGGTTTGGGTGAGGAGGCTCTCCGAGATGTTCTGGACTTGTTCTCGGATCCGGTTGTAGGCAACGTCGTCGCCGTCGAGCCGCGCGAGTTGGGCGCGCAGCATGAGCATGTCGAAGCGTTTGGCGTTCTCGTCGTTGTCGGTGGCGGCCGAGGGCAGCGCGGAAAGGTGAGCGGAGATTGTGGCGGCGGTTTCGGGGGTGATGGTGAGCCAGGCATCCGCTTCGCGAAATTGCTCAACCCATTTGCGTTGTGGGCGCACGAGGAAGTTGTCGAGGTTCATGCCTTCGACCAGGCGGTGGAGGTCGCTTACGGCGGATGCTCGCAGCCCTTTGTCTGCCCCGTTGCGATCCAGCCCGGTCACCAGGCCGAGCCGCGCGTCGAAGAGTCGTTGGTTGAGGCTCTTCTGGGCGCGGGCTTCGGCGATGACGGGTGTTTCGTTGAAGAATTCGAAGTTGCCGCAGAAGTCGAAGACGAGGAAGTCTTTTTTGTCGCGTCCGGGGCCGAAGAGGTCGGGGCTGAGGCGGGTGCCGCGGCCGATCATTTGCCAGAATTTCGATTTTGAGCGCACGGCTTTGAAGAGTACGAGGTTGACCACTTCGGGTACATCGATGCCTGTGTCGAGCATGTCTACGCTGATCGCGATGTGTGGTTCTTCATCGGATTGGCTGAAGCCTTCGATGAGGCTTTGCGCGTAGCTAATATTGTGCGTGATGACGCGGCTGAAGGTGCCGCCGTATTCGGGGTAGTTCGCGTCGAAGCGTTCCTGAATGAATTCGGCGTGTTCGGTGTTCTTTGCGAAGATGATGGTTTTGCCGAGGCGGTCGCCGGATTCAACATTGTGGCCCTGCGTCATGAGGGTTTCGAGGACTTTGTCGACGGTGTCTTTGTTGAAGAGGAAGCGGTTGAGCTCTTCGGTGCTGACCTCATCGGGGGTGCCGCGCTCGGTGCCTCGTTCACCGCCACTGTTCCAGTCGCCGTCGCCCCAGTCGAGGGTGTCCCAGGCATCCTTTTCGTGATCGCTCAGCTGGTCGTAGCGGATGCCCTGGCGGAGGAATTTGGTGCCTACCGATACGCAGCTGGGTGGCACGAGGTAGCCATCCTTGATGGCGTCGTCGAGCGCGTATGCTTCGGTGGGCACGCCGTCTTCGAGTTTGAAGAGGCGGTAGGTGTTGCGGTCGATTTCGTCTATGGGGGTTGCCGTGAGACCTACAAGTAGCGAGTCGAACCAATCGAAGATCGCGCCGTATTTTTGGTACACGGAGCGGTGGGCTTCGTCGATGATGACCAGGTCGAAGTATCCGGGCCCGAAGCGTCGCGCGGCGATGCTGTTGTTGTCGGACGGGTCGGCCGCGGCATCCATCTCGTTGATGAGGTTCATCATGGTGGGATAGGTGGAGACGTAGACCGCTCCGGTGGCGTCTTTTTCGGTGACGAGGTTCACCGTTGTGGCATTGGGGAGGTGCTGAGTGAATTGCCCGGCCGCTTGTTTGACGAGCGCGGTGCGGTCGGCCAGGAAGAGTACGCGTTTGACCCAATTTGCTTTCATGAGATGCTCGACGAGAGCGATCACGGTGCGGGTTTTGCCCGCGCCTGTTGCCATCACGAGGAGTGCTTCGCGTTGTTTGTTGGTGAAAGCGCTGCCGACAGCAAGGATTGCTCGCTTCTGATACGCGCGATTGACCGTCTCGTTATTTACGGGTGTCGCGCTGAGTTCGGCGCGGCTGTGCCTGCGATGGATGAGTAGCTCGAGTTCGTTGCGGGTGTAGAAACCCTGCACCTCGCGGGGCGGGTAGCCTGCTGCGTCGTCCCAGAGCCAGTGTTCGTAACCGTTGGTGTAGAAGATCACCGGGCGGCGACCGAATTGCTGCTCGAGGCTGTCGGCGTAGAGCTTGGCCTGTTGCTGCCCGGTTTGCGGGCTCTTGCGGGTGCGCTTCGCTTCGACGATTGCTAGGGGGAGCCCGTCTTTGCCCCAGAGAACGTAGTCGACGTAGCCCGTGCCGCTGGTATTTCCCGGCCCTGTCGGCATTCCGGTGACGGGGTATTCGCGGTCGCGTTCCTCGCCGAGGGTCCAGCCGGCTTCGCCGAGCAGTAGGTCAATGAAGACGTCGCGGGTGTGTGCTTCGTCGTAGTCGTGGGTGTCGTGAGCGGTGTTGCTCGCCTGCGCGATAGCGACTTCTTCGCGGAGCGCTGCGAGTTGGGCGGCTAGCGTTTCGTTTTCGCTAATGGATGCCCGTAGCCGTTGGTCCTGTTCCTTAAATTTCTGCGCCAGCTGTTTGACCTGTTCGCGGGTCAGCGGCTGCGCTGCCTTGGCCTTGGCTGGGTCGAATTGGGTTCCGCTGGGCACGTCTTGCGGGTGCGTTGAGTAGTGGTAGGCCGCCCAGATAATCACGTGGTACAGCTCGCGAAGCACGTTGTTGGCTGTGGCCTGCGGGACCTGGTTGTTGGCGTGTGCCGCCTGGTTGCCGATTTTTCGGATCAGGTTGAGCTTCTCGGTGATCGGGTTGCCGACCCTGGCCTTGAAGGTGACATCGTTGATCCGCGCGGAGAGGTCGTCTCGATAGGGGAGTGGGATGCCGATGAGATCGTAGAGGTATTGCACGACTCGTTCCGTGGCCCGCCTGGCGTAGATGCAGGCGGCGACGGGGTCGCTGCTGAGGTGGGACTCGGCACTGCGGCAGTCTTCGAACATATGCGGCCATTCGTCGCGAATGAATTCGAAGTTGCTCATGCGGGGTGGTTCTCCTGCGAACGCTTTGGGTGGGGGACTGTTTTAGTCTATTGGGTGGCCGCTGACACCAGCGCAATCTGAACGTTTTCTTCCCAAGTATTTGCGACTGTTGCTTCCTCTTGCAGCGGCTTCTGTTTTTCTCGTCAGATTTTGCTTATGTGCCCAGTAGCCGTGAGTGAAGTTCATGGCACAGGCCCTCAATATCGGGATAAATAGAGGAGTTTGTGTAGCCAAACTGTTTTTCAAGTCGTTTGCGAATCTCTTCCTTTCCTCCTCTAGAAATTTTTACGGTGTAAGAGGAAGCCAGATTTCGGGTTGTGCTCTTATTCTTTGAGTCAGGGTGAACCATCTTTAAATATATTGATCCCGAGGAAACCAAATCAGCGATTTTCCAATTGACGTTCGATTTACCGGGTATTTTTCTTCGAAAGCTCGACTGAATATTCATTCCGCTACTGGGTACTCCGTCAAGAACAAAGACCGCATTTTGTGCAAGCATACGATTGTCGTATACCGGAGGAACCCAGAACCTTCTGAGTGAACCATTTCCCCAATTCTCTTCATTCTGAGATTCTTTTGTGTCCCAATCGTGCCAAGGAAGATCGTAGCCTCCCCACGTTTTGTCAAGCATGATCTGAGGCTCAGTGCTCTCCGGGTTTGGTCCATGGGTTGCAAGGGCAAAAAGGCGTCCGTCGTCATCAGATTTTGCAGTAGAGGTTGCAAACCAGGATGCTATGTACGGGTTGAAACTAAAGTCTAGCAAGCGCGTCGGCCCGCCATGATGTTGTATTCTGGCCAATATCTCGAGAGCACTTTGTGAATCAAACCGCCATTCGCGACGTGCGATTTCAAGTATCGTTTTTTCTGCGGAGGTGAGGGTCTGCTCATCTGGGAAGCTTTGGCGATTTGCATTTTGCGATGCAACTGGAGGCTGTTTTGTAAGATCGATTCCACTTTTTTCGGCTAGCTTCCTAAATAGTAGGCTGTGCAGACCCCAATGATGATTTTCTTGACCTCGCCACAGGAGCTGCCCTGCATGGTTATCCTGAATTTGGCTGATCACCTTTGTCAGGGAGTCAAATGAGTCAACCTCGACCTCCGCATCGGAGAAGTATGATGCAGGTGAAATGAAATCTGCAGAGTGGAGCCATGGAGACGGTTGGCTCTTTTTTCCCACACGAACTCCTGTATTTAAAAGCATGACGTTGGAATGTTTTAAATTCCAACAATATCAGTTTAAACTGATTGGCTTTCGGGTTGGGTCGGTGTGTTTGGTCTATTGATAGAGATTGCGGCCCATTGCTTCCTTCGGGAGCTGCTCGATTTCTTTTGGTTTCAACAAATTATCCTATTCCGTTTCCAACGGAAACAGGCTATTATCTGAACATGGCTGATTTAACTGAACTGGTACAGGAACCTCGCACGAGCGCAGCTATCGCCTCGATAGGTATGGGGATGCTCCGTAAGCGGCTTCCTTCCGATTGGGTAGTAATCGAGGTCTCGGTTGATTTCAAAAACGACCGAGCAGATAAAGCTTTTATTCTGCGATCACCAGACGGGGCAGAGCAGCGGGTTGCTGTCGAAGCTAAACGGTCGTTAGAGGTGAGAGACATACCTCGAATCAGAGAAAAGTTTGACGAGCTCATCGCTCAAGGTTTTGCTACCACGGGCATGATAACGGCCAAATACTTGGCAAAGTCTACGCGCGAACGTCTTGCCGCGGTTGGTTTGTCATATGCGGACGCCACCGGGAACCTGCTTATGCGGGCGCAATCGCCTGCCTTGTTCATCTCTGACAGGGGAAGCGACAGCGATCCGTGGCGCGGCCCAGGCCGACCTCGGGGAACGCTAAAAGGTGAACCTTCGGCCAAAGTTGTGCGTGCTTTGTTGGATGTTCAAGGGCCCTGGAGAATCAGTGAACTGGTAAAGGCATCAGCGGCCTCTACGGGGTCGGTTTATCGTGTCTTAGAGTTTTTGGAGTCCGAGGCATTGCTCACTAGAGAGGGTGATGGGACTCTCTTCGTCCCAGACTGGTCGGCTTTGCTACGCAGGTGGAGTGAGGATTACCAGTTTTTGGGGACGAACGCGATCACTCAATGGATTGCTCCTCGGGGCATCGATTCGTTTCTTGACAACGTTCGCAAAAACGAAACGGGTGACTATTCGATAACCGGATCGGTAGCAGCTGCTACCTGGGCGACTTACGCGCCGGTTCGGTCAGCGATGATTTACAGTATGAACCCTGAACGCGCGGCTGCCGTCTGGGGATTACGCGCAACGGATGCTGGGGCCAACGTTATCTTGGCGATGCCAACTTTTGACACTGTGATTCGAGGCGTAGTCGACAGGCCAGACGGTCTGCGTATAGCCGCACCCACACAGGTAGCCGTAGACCTCTTAACTGGGCCTGGCCGGGCACCATCAGAGGGGGAAGAGCTCATAAAATGGATGATAAACAATGAACAGCTCTGGCGATAACGCGTCTAACTTGCTGGTTCGGGCCCGTTCCGTGCTGCTTGATGCTCTCGCTGCGTTGCGCGAGCATAGTGACGCAGTCATTATTATTGGTGCGCAAGCTGTGTATCTGAGAACAGGTGGGATTGACGTTGCGCTTGCTGAGGCAACAAAAGACAGCGATTTTGCGGTGGACCCCAGGCTACTTGCCGATGATCCCAGACTTGAAGCCGCGATGAAGGCTGCGAGTTTCGTGCTGTCGGCAACCGGCCAACCAGGTGCCTGGGTGAGCCCTGATGGTATTCCTGTTGATCTTATGGTTCCGGAAAGCCTGGCTGGTCCGGGAACTCGAGCCGCACGCATCCCACCGCACGACAAGACAGCGACTCGACGAGCCAGAGGCTTGGAAGCTACGCTCGTTGATTTTGACGAGATCGAAGTGACCGCGCTGAACCCGGATGATCGCCGGGTATGCAGAGTAAAAGTAGCTGGAGCGGCTGCGTTACTCGTAGCCAAGCTCCACAAGCTCGGTGAGCGGGTGGATTCTCCCAGCCGTCTTCACGACAAAGACGCGCACGACGTATACAGGATTCTGCGAGCAATCGAGACGGATGCTCTGTGTCACACTTTCACACGTCTATTGGCCGATGAGTTTAGCGAGGGCGCTACCCGGGAAGCTTTGGTTTACTTGGCAGAACTCTTCGCCACTGGCCCCAAGGCTCTGGGTGCCATAATGGCGGGTCGTGCCGAAGAAGCCGTGGGGAACCCTGAGCAAGTCTCGGTCGCCGTCTCGATTCTCGCGGATGACTTACTCGTTGCCTTAGGCCGCGAGTAGCCGCGGTCCTCGTTATAGCTTTCCGCTGAATGCTCTCGATTGGAGGGATGCGAAAAGTTCATCGTCGGTCGCCAAAGCCGCGGCAACGGTTTCTCGTTGTGCGTTGATTCTGGCAATGCGTTTGGCGAATTCTTGTTGGAGCGGGAGGGGTGGTAGCGGGATGGGCATTGTCATTAGCTTTGCTTTTGAAATGTTCTTCATGGAACCGCCAGTTCCGCTTGATCGCGATTCTAGTTCTCGCCTTACGAGAGGCGTTTGTAGAAGCTTCCAAAAAAATACAGGATCAACCTTCGCCGGCTCGTTGAAGACGATTCGCCACAGGTTATCCGGCAAGACTAAACCTTGATGGTCGTTCTCTACCAAGGCAATTGCTCCCACTAACTCGCTTGTATTGGCTCGGCTGAACAAAAGATCGCCTTTTTGAATCAGGTGCGATCTAGGTGGGACATATTCTAGCGGAAGTGGTTTTGATTCTGATGGTCTGAACCGGTTTGATGTGACAGCGCTGATCTTCAAAACACGAAATGGTGCTGAAAGAGTGGAGTCTTCCGCAACAATGCTTTTCCCTCCCTCAAGTTTCGAGACGATCCTCGAGAATTGAACGGTTTCTAGTACGGTCTTGTCGGGGCTAAACATCTCGCGGAAGATAGCGGTTGCAAGTTCGTCGAGGTCCGCGAGAACCTCGCGGCGCTTCGTTCGGATGGCGTCAGCCTGGTCGAGGATTGCCGCGATTCGTTGTTGTTCTGGGAGTGGTGGGAGTGGGATCTTAGAATTTGTTACAGTTTTGCCCGTGACGGCTGGGTAGCTGGCTCCAGTCGCATTCGCCACCATGAGAGCAACAAATTTTGGTGATTTGACCCAATTAAATAGGTACTCTGGCAGAATTTCTGCCTGATTGGCTCTAAGGACTGTAAACCCGGTCGACCCGATGCTGCCCGATAAATGAGGGCTTACGACAGCAACTCCATTTAAATTTGGCCGAACGGTTGAAACGAGAATATCCCTTTCTTTCAGAACCTGTTGGGCTCTGCTCGGAGCTTCTTTAGTCTCAACTTCCGACGGATTTGTAATACGTTTGCTTTTCGAATCCACCGCCGAGAGATCAACGTAAGTGAACGTTTGGTCCGATTTGGAAGGACCACTTCGTGCGACTGGCTTTGTGACGTCCCCAAGCGCAATCATCGGCCAGGCCATTAGTTCGCCTCCGAGCCGAGCAGCGCCTTCAGCTTGCCGAGTCCCGACGCGATTTCGGCATCCAGTCTCTCGATGTCGGCGATGATCTCGTGCGGCAAACGATGCTCTACCTCGTCGTGCACGATCTCTTTGTAGCGGTTCAGCGACAGGTCGTAGCCCTGCGCCACGATCTCGTCCTTCGGTACGCAGAACGACTGCTCCGTGCGGGCACGTGACAGCTCCGAGTCGCGGTCCTGCCACCTGGCCAGCACATCGGGAAGATCGTTCGCCTCGACGGGGCTGCGCTTGTCGTCCAGCGAGAAACCGTCGGCCTGCACGTCGTAGAACCACACCGAGTCTGTGCCGCCGGAGTCGGTCTTCGTGAAGAACAATATCGCGGTCGAGACGCCAGCATAGGGTTTAAAGACGCCAGAGGGAAGCTTGACCACGGCATCCAATTTTTGTTTCTCGACCAGCGTTTCGCGCAAATCCTTGTGCGCTTTCGATGAACCAAAGAGCACGCCGTCGGGCACGATGACCGCCGCGCGTCCGCCTCGCTTCAGTAGCTTTACGAACAAGGCCAGAAACAGCAGTTCCGTCTTCTTCGTCTTCACCATGCGCTGCAAATCCTTGGACGTGGACTCGTAATCGAGCGTGCCCGCAAACGGCGGATTCGCGAGGATCAGGGTGAACTTTTCGGAGGCACCCTCGCTCGCGCCCTCCGACAGGGAATCTCGATAACGGATGTCCGGCGACTCCACCCCGTGAAGCAACATGTTCATGCTGCCAATGCGCAACATGGTCGAATCGAAATCGTAACCGTGAAACATCCCATTGTGGAAATGCTCGCGCTCGGCGGCGTTCGTTTGCATCGTCGGGTGCTGCTTGCGGATGTACTCCGCCGCACCCACCAAGAAACCGGCCGTGCCGCAGGCGGGATCGCAGATTTCGTCCGTCGGCTTCGGGTCGGTCATGTTGACCATCAGCTCGATGATGTGCCGCGGCGTGCGGAACTGGCCGTTCACCCCGGCTGACGCGATCTTCGAGAGCAGATACTCGTACAGGTTTCCGTTCGTGTCCTGCTTATCCATCGGGATCTCGCTGAGCATATCCATCACCTGCGAGAGTAGTGCCGGGGTGGGGATGGTGAAGCGGGCATCCTTCATGTGCGACGCATAGGTGGAGCCCTCGCCACCGAGGTTGCGCAGGAATGGGAAGACCTCGTTGCTGACCGTGGCAAACACGCGCTCAGCGTCGCCGTCTTGTACAAGCTTGGACCAGCGCAGGTTCGTTTGTGCTTCGGTGAATACCGGGTTCTCGACGGGCATACCAGCGAAGCGGGATGCGTTTTCGGCATTAATCTGGAGATCATCAAGCCTGCGCATGAACAACAGATACGTGATCTGCTCGATGACCTCAATCGGGTTCGAGATGCCGCCCGACCAGAATCGATCCCACACGCGGTCGATCTTGCTCTTGATGTCGCCGGTGATAACAGAAGAAGACACGGTGGTTGGTACTCCGATTGTTGGATGCTCGTGGGCGGCGTTTTGGCTTGGGTATCAGTTTAACGTCAGTTTGGAGTTTAACGAGATTCGCTTTGTCGTGACAGTTTTTCAACTGTCAGCGTTTTGCTAGAAACAGTTATCTTCGACGAGAATCTCGGTGCATCTATTTTGATGCAGGGCAGGGTATCTGGCTCTACTAGACGCAATATCTGTAGGTCGGTTTTCTCCGCGAACATGAAATATTGAACACCGCTTGTCTGACCAAGGTAGATATATTTTCGCCAATGCTCTTCTGTACTCATATCGGTTGTATTTGAGAGGTCTGAACAGTGTGGTTTAACGAGGGACATTCCAAAAGGAGGAGAGTCGACGTTGCGTTGATCATTTTGGGTTAGTTGTGAAGTGTACTGAAAAGCACGTATGGATGGTATCAAAAGTGAAACCGGCAGAATTACTAGTGTTACCAGGAAGATCATTACGAGCATAGTGCTTGTCCATCCTTGTCTTACGGCTTTTTTGAAAGTCACGTATATTGAGGATGCTGCCAAGATAGTCAATGTCAAAAAAATCCAGGATGAGCTAATCAAGGTGCCGATTGGAATGGAGCCCACGAGCTCAGGTGCTCCATTTATCCAAAGGAAAATTGCAGAGGGGGCGTTTATGCATAGGGTAAGGAATAAAAGCCCGAAGGTACCTAGTATGAGCGCGGTAGGAGTCTGAGTATCCCGTAGCCTAAGCCTTGGTAATAAAATTATCTGACCATAGAGCAGTGCGCAGATTAAAGCAAAGCTGAGTGTAATTATAATTATTTTTTCAAGTGGAGAAGGGACGCTTTGTTCAAGGGCGGACCCAAGTAGCCACCCTGTTGAAAGCATGAGGGCTGGGAGAAGGGCGGAAAGTGTTCTTGACTCGCCCGAGATTATCTCTTTTTTGTTGGATGAACGCTTGTGCGTAAATGCCTGAGTGATGAATATTGCTGTAAAACAAATACTTATTGCGATATATGAATAAATGGTTGAGTCAAACTCTTCAAGAAAGCCGATGCTGATAAGTGCTTTGTTTGCCAGGGGGCCCGTGAATGCGCCAATTGCAATTGAACACAAGAAGAAAGCCACTTTGGTGCTGTCGTTTCGCGACGCAAGTTTCTGTTGGTGAGGTTGTTTTGCGCGTTCTGATGCCTCTTTTCTTGCAATTGAATTTCTTGGATTTATCGTGGGCTGGTGCGTCCATTCGCCATTTGCGATCGCCGACTTCCATCGTTCCTTCGCGAACTGGTGCGATCCGCTTACATGCTCGATTTCGTTACGAGATTTGATCAGGCGACTTTCCTGAGGAGTTGTAGTCGAACCCCGGAGATATCCTGTTCCCCAAGAAGCTAGGAGGCTTTCGGATGGTACGATTATTGTGAGGTGAACACCTTCAATTTTGCAACCAGCACGAGCAAATTCGAGCTGGAGTTTTTCGGATTCGGTATCTAGGGAAGACGCATCAGCTTTATGTGAAATTCGTTTTACTCTGACCAGATCATTTGTTTGTGGGACATTGTCGTTCATTGCGCTCTTCCACCAAGCTTCACCGCCTATTTGAGGTTTAGGCTCTGCGTCTATTGCGAGCCAACCTGCATTCCGAAGTAGAAAGTCAGCTAAAGCTCTTTCGGTCTCCTTGCATCTCAAAAAGACTCGTATCCAGGTGGGTCCTCCTCTTGACAGTAGGAGTTTGGTTTTAAAGTTCGAAATTTTATTTTCAAATGATCTGGGCGGCTTCACATATCCGAATTCGAGTGCTCCAGATTCGTCACGTTTTTCTGGGTTCTGAGAACAAGTTGGCTTTGGGTCGCCATCTGGGTCGAGGGGTGAGGGGGCCACTCTGTAAGTATATGCAAGCAAAGTAAACTTGTTTGTCCGACTAAAATCTGTTTAGTCGGGTGTTTTTCATCAGAAATATTGCTGCCAATGAATAAAGAACATTCAATGTCCATTCCAACCAAGGAGAACCATGACTGGCCAGAACATCCAATTGTTTTTGGTCGAGGGAAGCGTCTCCGGACTCCGCGTCGCCGAGATCAAGTTTCGATCCGAGCGGATCACCGCCGCCAGTCGAACCGATTTGCGCCAGCAGCTTGAGCTCGAAGAGACTCAGAAGACGGGCGTCTACATCCTTATCGGGGCCTATGACGGGGCTTCGCACAGTCACCGCGCCTACATCGGTGAAAGCGATAACGTTGCCGTTCGGCTCGGACAGCATCGAGATCGGGCCGCTAAAGAGAGCGAGTACTTGCCCTGGTGGGACGAAACAATCACCATCACCAGCCATGACTCCAACCTGACGAAAGCCCACGGTCTGTATCTCGAATCGGCGCTCATCAAGCAGGCAGTGTCATCAGATCGTGCCTCCCTAGAGAACGGCCAGCGTTCGGATCGAAGCGAAACGCTCTCCCGGGCAGACCGCTCTGACATGCAAGTCTTTCTGAATAACATCTTCGTCATGTTGCCGCTTCTGGGGGTGGACTTCTTCAAACCGGCGCTGACGGTATCCGCGCCTGAAGCTGCGGATTCCCCTGAAGAAGCCGCTGAACGCTCCCCCCTCTTTGTTGCTCGCTTTGGCGGACAAGACCTCGCCGTCGGCCAGGAGGTCGACTCAAAGTTCGTCGTGCAGAAGGGTTCGCGTGCGCGCAGCTGGGTCGGCATTCCCGGCGGGTACGAATCACAACAAAAATCGCTAGTGGATGCCGGAATCCTCACCCAATCCGAGGGCACAGCAGGCAAGCAGGACTACACCTTCCAGCGAGACCACGCCTTCGGCAGCCTGAGCGCGGCGGCATCCGTCGTGCTGGGCCGAACGTCAAACGGACGAGCTGAGTGGGTGCGCTCCGATGACGGAACCACCTACGGTGCCTGGCAGGACTCGGTCACCGGTGCGGCCAAAGCTGACGACGGACACTAGCTGCTGATTTCGGCCCATCTGGTTCCGTTGGGCACATCCGATCAACTGGGCCGAACGGAACAAGCCAGGCCGAAACGAAAAGGGATGCCGTGTGAGAGTGGGAGAGTAGGCTATCCCCAACCACAACTCAAAGGAGAAGCTTATGGCATACACGGTGCGAGGCGCGAGGGTGCTCATCACGGGAGCGGCCTCCGGCATGGGACTGCTCTACGCACACAGGGCGGTGGCCGAGGGTGCCGCGACCGTGGTGCTGTGGGACCGGGACGCGGCAGGGCTGGAAGCCGCGGTGCGCGAGCTCAGCGGGAAAGCAGCAGGATTAGGCAACAAGGCGGGCGAGCGGGGCGCCAACGCGAACACCAGTGCCAACGCGAGCGCAGCATCCGTCATCGAGACCGACACGGTGGACCTCACCAATCTCGACGCGATCGACGAAGCCGCTGCCGCCGTGATCGAGCGGGGCGGGGCCCCGGACGTGCTCATCAACAACGCCGGAATCGTCTCCGGCAACAGCTACTTTTGGCAGACCGATACCAGGACCCAGACCGTACCGACCATGCAGGTCAACACGCTTGCGCCGATGCACGTGACCCGCGCTTTTCTGCCCGCCATGATCGCACACCGCAGCAGGCAGAAGCGCATCCTCAATATCGCATCGGCCGCCGCCACCGTGTCCAATCCCCGGATGAGCGTCTACGCCGCGTCGAAGTGGGCCGTTTACGCGTGGGGAGACTCCGTGCGCCTCGAGCTGAAGCAGGCCGGGCACGACCACCTCCGGCTTACGACGTTCTGCCCGTCTTACGTCAGTACCGGCATGTTCGATGGAGCTAAGGGGATGCTGCTCACGCCCATTATCACCCCGGATCACGCGGTCGACCGGGCCTGGCAGGCGATGCTCTCGGGTAAACCCGTGCGCCTCACGCCGTGGGCCGTGAACCTCGCCAAGGTGCTCAAGGGTGTGCTGCCTGTTCGCGCGTGGGACTTCGTCGCCGCCCGCATGGGCGTGTACTCGAGCATGGACGAATACCGCGGGCGATAGCGCATCGCCCGGCCTTATCCCGCCCGGCCCAAGCTGTGCGGCCGGGCCCAGGCTGCAGCTTGGGCCCGGAATCGGCGACTTGGGCCGAGTGCGCCAATGCCAATGCCAGCGCCAATGCCAGCGCCAATGCCAGCGCCGGTGCCAACACCGGAGCCAACGCCACACCGCGCCTACACGAGCACGGTGTGGCCGACCTGCCTTAGAACATCCCGTTATCGTGGGGAACCGCGGCCGGTACCGGCGCGATGATGTCCCAGTGCTCAACGATGGTGCCGTTCTCCAGGCGGAAGAGGTCGTTATAGATCACCGGAACCCCAAACTCCCCTTCCGAGCGCAGGAACACGAAGTCGCCCTCGGCGATGATGTGGTGAACCTTCTTGTAGGCCAGGAGTTTGCCCTCCTCCGCCCACGCATGCGCCGCCGCGCCGAATGCCGCGAGGCCGTCTGCTACCTCGGGGTTGTGCTGGGCGTAGTCTCCCGTCGAAATGTACTCGGCAACGACGGAATAGTCCGCTTCCACGAGTACCTTCTGGGCGAACTCCGCGAGGATCGCGCGATTCTTCGCGGTGTCTTCGATAGCGGATGCCGTGGTCGGCCCGTCCGTCTGGCTGCGGCCCGATTGCGTCTCGGCTACCACGGGGGTCAGCGAATCCCAGTGTTCGACGATCTTGCCGTTTTCAACGCGCCACATATCGAAGCCCACAAGTGATGCCTCGCCTAAACCGTGGTAAACGCCGTGGGTGACGACCAGGTTGCCCTCGGCGAGGGCGCGCTTGGGTTCGTAGCGGAAGCTCTCGGGCATTGTTGATACGAGAGCGCGCAAGCCCTCGACGCCGTCGCTGGCGAGGGCCGAGTGCTGCGTGTAGCTCGGTCCGAAGAACTCGTCGATCGCTGAGGGGTCGCGATCTACGAACAGTTTTGTGGTTGCGGCAATAACTGTTGCTTTTGCAGCGATGTCTGTTGTCGTGTTGTCGTGTGCCGACATGGTGTCTCCTTGAATTATGTGTGGCGAGCGATATTTTCCTGTGACGGAATTCGAGATCGCTCTACCGCAACGGGCTTACATGACTTACTATAAGAGAGTGAGAATTTATTAGGAAGTAGGCACTTTAAAGTGCCTATGATTGGAGAAATCATGGCAGAGCAAGCATGGAGCCCGTACAGCAAAAATTGTCCAACGCGAGAGGTGCTCAACCGCATCGGAGACAAGTGGACCGTGCTGATCGTCGGAACCCTATCCGATGGTCCGCTGCGTTACTCGCAGATCGCCGAGCGCGTCGACGGGGTCTCGCAGAAGATGCTCACCCAGACTCTTCGCTCAATGGAGCGAGACGGAATGGTCAGGCGCACTATCTTCCCCCAGATCCCGCCGCGGGTAGAGTACGAGCTCACCCAACTGGGCGACACCCTGCGTGAGCCATTGAAGGTGCTCGAAAACTGGGCCATGGGCAATATGTCATCGATCCTGGTGGCGCGTGTGGCCTACGACGACGGTCAGACGCCAGCTTAAGTGCCAGGTTACGCGCTTGGCTAGGCCCAACCCGCCCGGCCCAACTTGTCCTGCCCGGCCTAATCTACGCCGCCCGGCACAAGCTGCAACTTGGGCTCGTAGCCAGTAACTTGGGCCGAGCGCGGTATCGCCCGCCCACACGTACGAACAAGCGTCCAGCTAGGGCCAGAGTCGCTCGGTCGTCCAGCCACTATCCCCGCGGGAATACCGTACGCGCACGTGCTGCCGGTCCGGAGAGCCCTGCCAGAACTCGATGCTCGTCGGACGCAGTCGCCAGAGCCGCCAGTCCCCAGTGTTCGGCAATGGCGCGGCCCCCGGAACCGTGCCGTCCAAAACCGCGCCGTTCAGCTGATGGCGCGCCTCCGCGATTAATGCACCCACGTCATCCGTCATTGAGATCGGAGCGCTCTGCGTGCCCCCGAGGACCACGGCCCGGGCGGAAGCCCCGCGGCGCCGGAAATCCCTGGCGCACTCGCTGGGGGATGCCTCGGTCACCAGCCCCCGAATCCTCACCGACCGCACCACCGGGCTCCAGTAAAAGGTCAGCGCTGCTGCGTTGTTCTCGGCCAATTGGCGCCCCTTCGCGCTCGCCACGCTGCTGGCGAAAGACCAGCATCCGTCGTGCGTGACGTCCTTGAGGATGAGGACGCGGGCGTCGGGAAAGCCCTGAGCATCCACCGTCGAGAGGGTCATGGCGTGCGGTTCGGGGACGCCGCGGGCTATCGCGTTATCTAGCCACTCCTCGAAAAGTTCGGCGGGTTCTGCTGGCAGCGCGTCCAGATCGAAGGCTGGCGGCGTTCCTGTGAGGCTGTCGAGACCGCGCAGCGTGCGACGGATACGTGTCGGTGTGGGCTCTTCGTTCATACGCTGATCATCTCACGGACGCCTAGCCTGACCTCTGGCCCGACACCCGGGTCGACGCCCGCACGATCAGCTCTGGTTCGAGCCGCAGTGAATCTACCTCTGCACCCGCGATTTTGTCCAGCAGGAGTCCGAGCGCGCGACGACCCATCTCATGCATGGGGGAGCGTACGGTCGTGAGCGGCGTCACGATCTCAGCGGCGAGGGGCGTGTCGTTGTATCCGATCAGCGCCACGTCGTCGGGAACGCTGAGGCCGTGGTCGCGCATCACACCGATTGCGCCGATGGCCGCGAAATCGTTCGTGGCGAATACCGCGTTCGGGAAGTCTCCCGACGCAAATATTTTTTCCGCCGATTCGCGCCCGCCCGCGGCGTCGAATCCGTCGTGCATGATCCAGTCGGGCCGCACGGTGATCCCGTCTTGGGCGAGCCGCTCGACCAGTCCGCGGGTGCGATCGATGGAGGTGGATGCGTATTCTCGCCCCGCGAGGATAGCAACGTCGGTGCGCCCGATCGCGAGCAGGTGTTCGGCCACTAGTTCGCCGCCGCGAACATCGTCACACGTGACCGAGGTGTGGTCGCCAGCGCGCCGCGAAGCCAGAACAAAGTTGACGCCCTCGGCGGCGAGGTCATCCAGGAATGGATCGTCGAGGTGGGCGTCGCCGAAGATGAGGCCGTCGACACGGCGGTCCAGCATCATTCTGGTGCGCTGAAGCTGATTCGCGGGGAGGTCGAGCGAGTTGGTCACGAATGAGGAGATGTCGCGTTCGGTGGCGGCCTCCTCGATTCCCTCGTAGATTGTCGCGAGCACGAAGTCTTGCAGGCGTGGCACCAGCACGCCGATCAGGTTCGACCGGGACGTGCGCAGGCTGGCCGCGTGCGGGTTTCGGTGGTAGCCGTGTTTCTGGGCGAATGCGATGATCCGCTCGACGAGGTCGGGGGAGGCCCAGCGGCCCGATGCGGTTTCGGGATCGTTGAGGACGCGCGAAACGGTCGAGACGCTGATGCCGAACTCCTGTGAGATGGTGCGCTGTGTAACCGGGCGCAAAGGCGCAGCGCTTTTTGGGGCAGCGCTTTTTGACGCACCACTCTGCGGGGTGGCGGTCTCTGCGGGGTTCTTGGCGGTCATTGGGTTGCGTTTCGGGTTGTGGTGTCGGGGTTTGGATTCGGGCTGGACGGCTGTGAATAGTAAGCAGTGAGTTTGGTCGCGGAGCAACACAAGCGATCGAACTCGATTGTTTGACTGCTACACGTTTGAGTCTATCGAAATCCCGGGAAACTGGGCGACCGCCGCACGCTAAGAGTTTCATGCGGTTACTGTTGCCCAATCGATTGCGGCAATCGTTTGACACAATCGATTGTGTATGGTTATATTCGAGTGAGTCCTTCGTGAAATCACACATTCGCGAACCAAAGCTCAGCTCCTCCACAACGCCGTGTAACCGAGAAAGCCGGAACATATGCCTCACCTCGTGGTCCTCGCCACCGGAGGAACGATCTCCTCCCGCACCGATGATGTCGGCACTGCCGTGTCAACGGACGGGGCGGCATCCCTGGTCCATCGAGCACACCCGGACGCACACCCTGCCGCACACACGGACGCGGAGCCCGCGGACCTCACGATCGAAACGGTCGACGTGCTGCGAAAAGGTTCCTACGAGTTCACACTCCGCGACCTGCGGCTGATCGCGGAGTCCGTCGCGGCACATGCTGCCAGGCCCGACGTCGACGGCATCGTGGTCACGCACGGAACCGACACCCTCGAAGAGACGGCGATGCTCCTCGACCTGGTCCACGCGTCCGACATCCCGGTTGTGCTCACGGGGGCGCAAAAAACCGCGGATTCCGACGCACCGGACGGGCCGCGTAACCTGCTCGACGCGATTGAGGTAGCGGCATCCCCCCAATCGAGGAGGCGGGGCGTGCTTGTTGCCTTCGCCGGAAACATTTACGCTGCCAGGGGCACCCACAAGGTGCACACGGTAGCTGCTTCGCCCTTCGCGACGCAGGATGGCGATCCCCTCGGACAGGTGCGCGACGGCGAGGTGAGCTTCGACGCAGCCAGCCTTCCCGAGCCAAGCACGAGCGCGCATCCACTCGCGATCCCGGACGAACGCTTCGACGCGGTCAGGGTGGACCTGATCAACTCGTATCCCGGAGCCGACGGGCAACAGCTCGCAGCGGCTGCCCGGGCCGGGGCCACCGGCGCCGTGATTATCGGCACCGGGGTGGGCAACGCAAACTCCTCGATCAACCGGGCCGCGGCGGACGCGATCGCGAACGGGATGCTCGTGGCGGTTTCCACCCGCGTCTTCAGCGGTCCCGTGGTCGCCGTGTACGGCGGGGGCGGCGCCGTAGACCTGATCAACGCCGGCGGGATTATTGCGGGCGGGCTCCCCGTGAGCCAGGTGCGCATCCTCATGGCGCTCGTCCTATCGCTATACGAGCCTGAGCTGGCGGCGGCGGAATTCCGTCGGCGCCTGTCGGGTCAACATAACTAAACCTCTATAACCACACCCAATAATCATGTTCAGAGAGGAACACATCATGGCAAAGGAAATATTCGTAGGAATCGGGATCGACGTGGACGCCGTCGGAGGATGGCTCGGGTCATACGGGGGAGAGGACTCGCCGGGGGATATCTCGCGCGGAATCTTCGCGGGCGAGGTCGGGGTCCCGCGGCTGAACAACCTGCTCAAGAAGTACGACCTTCCGTCGACTTGGTTCTGGCCGGGCCACTCGATCGAGACGTTCCCGGAGCAATTCGAGCAGGTCGTGGCCTCGGGGCACGAGATCGGGATTCACGGCTACAGCCACGAGAATCCGATTGCGATGAGCCGTGAGCAGGAATCCGAGATCCTCGACTATTGCATCGACCTCATTCAGCAGAAAACGGGCACCCGCCCAACGGGCTATGTCGCCCCCTGGTGGGAGTTCTCGCCCGTGACCAACGAGCTGCTGCTCGACCGCGGCATCCGTTACGACCACTCGCTCATGCACCGCGACTTCGAGCCCTACTACGTGCGGGTCGGCGACTCGTGGACCAAGATCAACTACGACGCCCCCGCGAAGACCTGGATGAAGCCGCTGGTACGCGGAACGGAGACCGATCTGGTCGAGATCCCGGGAAGCTGGTACCTCGACGATCTGCCTCCCATGATGTTCATCAAGAACAGCCCCAATAGCCACGGTTTCGTGAACCCCCGCCACATCGAGGAACTCTGGCGCGACCAGTTCGACTGGGTCTATCGCGAGATGGACTACGGCGTATTCACCCTCACGATCCACCCCGACGTGTCGGGCCGCCCTCAGGTGCTGCTCATGCTCGAGCGCCTCATCGAGTACATCAACTCGCACGAAGGCGTGAAGTGGAGCACCTTCGACGGCATCGCGCAGGACTTCATCGCGCGCAAGCCGCGCGGGCTCTAAGCCGCGCACCGCGTAAATCACGCTCAATCGACCCTTCTTAAGGATAGCTATGTCTACTGTTGAAACCACCGCGGAAACCGGTGTTACACAAATGGTGGAGGAAGGCCTCCCCACCGTCAGCGTCAAGGAAACGAGACGCTCAACCAAGATCGCCTTCTTCGCCTGGACGATCGCGGTATACGACTTCATTCTGTTCGGAACCCTCCTACCCCGCATCGAGGAAAGCTTCGGCTGGTCCACGAGCTTCGCGCTCCTGGTGTCCACGCTCGTGAGCCTCGGGACGGGCCTCGTCGTTCTCTTTGTTGGGCCGCTCGTGGACAAGATCGGGCGCCGCAAAGGTATGATCGTCTCCGTCGGCGGAACCGCGGCGTCTTCTGCAGCGACCGCTTTGACTACGGGAGCGGCATCCCTCATCGGCGTTCGCGCCATCAGCGGGCTGGGACTTGCGGAGCAGAGCATCAACGCGACCTACCTCAACGAACTCTACGAGCTCACCGAAGACAAGAAGATCAAGAACAACCAGGGCTTTGTGTACTCGATGGTGCAAACCGGGTGGCCTCTCGGCGCCCTTCTCGCCGCTGGGTTCGTCGCCATTATTACGGCGGTCTGGGGGCTCGACAGCTGGCGGCTCGCGTTTATCCTGGCGACTATCCCGGCCATCATCGTCGCCGTGGTGTGCATCAGGCTTAAAGAGAGTCCGCAATTCGTGGCCCAGCGTCACGTTCAGCGGCTGCGCAAGGCTGGCAAGATCGAGGAGGCCACCCGCCTCGCCGAGGCGACAGGCCTCAACGTAACCAACGCGGCACCCCTCAAGCGAATCTTCCAGGGCCGGCACCTGCGCAACACGCTGGTGCTGTCGCTCGCCTGGCTGGTGAATTGGTTCGGCATCCAAACGTTCTCGGTTCTCGGCACGACCGTTCTCGAAAAGGGCAAAGAGATCGACGCCTCGTCAACCCTGATGCTCGTGGTCGTGTCCAACCTGGTCGGTGCCCTCGGCTACCTCACCCACGGATGGCTCGGCGACAAGTTCGGCCGCAAACGAGTGATCGTCTTCGGCTGGAGCCTGGCGGGCCTGAGCTTCGCGGCGCTCCTGCTCGGCCCGAACGACCAGATTTTCGTCATGGTGACATACATGATCGGGCTCTTCTTCCTGCTCGGTCCCTACGCGGCCATCATGTTCTTCCAGGCGGAGTGCTACGACACCGATTGCCGTGCCACGGGCAGCGCCTTTGTCGGCGCGATGAGCCAGCCGGGCGCCGTGATTGGCGGCCTGATCCTGACGACCCTCGTCGCCTCCTCCGTGTCATATTCCATGGCTGCGCTGTGGGTTGGGGCTCTCGGGATTCTAGCCTCCGCCGTGATCATGCTTGCTGCGAAGAGCATTAAGAAGCCAGGTGCTGCTTCTTCTTCGTCTGCGTCTTCGGCAGGGCTTTCGGCTGAGGCGGGTGTTTCCCGTGGGTAATAACGCTCCTGTCGCGATCATCTCGGGGGCGGCATCCGGAATCGGACGCGCCGCCTCCGTATCGCTTGCCCGCCGGGGAGACCGCATCGTGATCGGCCACTATGCCAACGATCCGCACGACCCCACCGAAACGCTGGCCGCGGTGCACGACGCGGGCGGCGAGGCGATCATCGTTGACCTCGACGTGAGCAGCACAGATTCCGTGGCCTCGTTTGTGGATGCTGCGCTCGCCGAATACGGACGAGTCGACCACGTCGTCGCCAACGCCGGTATCCTGCGGCGCGCGGTTTTCTCCGATATGACCGATCACGAATGGGATGCCGTGCTCCAGGTCGACCTCTACGGCGTGATGCGCCTGGCTCGCGCCGCCAGCCCCCACCTGGGTTCGGGCGGGTCGATCGTCGCGATCTCCTCAATCGCCGGAGGCGTCTACGGCTGGCAGGAACACGCCCACTACGCCGCGGCGAAGGCGGGTGTGATCGGCCTGGTGCGAAGCCTCGCCGTCGAGTACGGACCACGGGGAGTGCGCGCCAACGCGATCATCCCCGGCCTCATCGAAACGCCGCAATCGCTCGACGCAGTGAACTCGCTTGGCCCCGACGGGCTCGCCCAGGCGGGAGAGTACATCCCGTGGGGACGCGTCGGGCGGGCCGCGGAGGTGGCGAGCGTCATCGAGTTCCTCACATCTGAGGCCGCGTCCTACGTGAGCGGGCAGGCCCTGATCGTCGACGGCGCCCTGACGGTGGCGATGCGCGACTGAGGTTGGTTGGTGAGACCGTCGGGGTGGCCAGCTGCCGCACACGGGTCGGCGGGCAGCGCCCGGTGCTCGGCCCAACTTCCGTTGCCCGGCTAACTTCCGCGCCCGGCCCAAGTTCCGCGGCTCGGCCCAAGCTGCCCGCTTCGGCCCAAGTTGCCCGCCCCGGCCCAACCTATGCCTTAGGCCCGGAACCTGCACCTTGGGCCAAGCCGTGAACCCAGCATCCAACACACACGAGAAACGAGGAAAGACATGACGACCACCCTGAAAAATCGCACAGCCCTGATCACCGGCGCAGCCTCGGGCATCGGCCGCGGAATTGCGCGGCATTTCGTCGCCGCGGGCGCCTCCGTGGTCCTCCTGGACAGGGATCCGCGGGTTATCGATGAGGCGGATGCGCTGGGTGCGTTGGACGCCTCGGGAGCCGCGGACGCCTCGGGCGCGAAATCCGCCACCGGCCTCATATGCGACGTCACCAACGAGCAATCGGTGCGCGACGCCGTGACGGAGGCCACGGCGAGGCTTGGCCGCATTGATACGCTCGTGACGTCTCATGGGATCTTGACGGAGGCATCCGTTCAATCGATGCCCCTTGCCCAGTGGAACGAGACCCTGCTCGTCGACCTGACGAGCGTTTTTCTGCTCTGCCGCGAGGTGCTTCCGCAGATGCGCGAGCGCGGGGATGGCAGGATCATCAACGTGGCCTCGCAGCTCGGACTCAAGGGCGGGGTGGGGCTTGCGCACTACGCGGCGGCGAAGGCGGGGGTTATTGCGATGACGAAGAGCCTCGCGCTTGAGGTATCGGGCGACGGGGTGCTGGTGAACGCGATTGCTCCCGGGCCTATTGAGACTCCGCTTGTCGATGGAATCAGCGAAGACTGGAAGGCAGCGAAGCGCGCCGAGCTTCCCCTTGGGCGGTTTGGGACAGTCGACGAGGTCGCCCCGACCGCCGTATTACTCGCGTCGAACCCCGGCGGCAACCTGTACGTGGGGCAAACCCTCGGGCCCAATAGCGGCGATGTGATGCCCTAAATGTGTGGCGGGTGCGGAACCGTTGTCGACGATTGGGCGATGCCCTATGTCGGGGGCGAATATGCGCGCGGGGTGGTCGCGTCAACGCTGACCGGGATTGTTTCACGTGTAACGGTGCGCTCCACCCCGGGTGGGTGGACAGTTTCGCGGGTGAGCGGGCGGACCGAGGTATATCTGACCCTCGATTCTTTGGTCGGTGCCTGTATCCCCGCGCTGCGCATTGTCTTGATGGGGGATGCTGCGACTCAGCTTCACGCCCACATCAGCGCACTTCCCCCGCATCGCCCGTTCCCGCTCAACCCAGTGAGAGAGCGCGACGTATGCCGGGGTGCCGTCCCCGCGCTAGTTTCTCGCGCCGACCGAAACATCCACGCTGTCTTGGGTGCTGCGGTCTTGCGTCATCTGCGACAGGCTGGAGCGACAGGGAGTTTGGGTGACGGTTCTTGTGACTGTTGTAACTTGGGGTCTTATGTGGAACTCGAGGGAGACTCCGCGGTTTGGGGTTTGAACATTCCGCCCGTGGGCGAGCTTTCCCGCGCTGGGCGTTGAGTTGAGGCCCGGGGTCTTGCGGGGAACGTTGGGCGGGTCGTGTTGGGTGCCGGGGCGAGCTCGGCCTGTCATGTCGCCTGCCGCGCTGGGCTCAAGGTGCGGGTTCCGGGCCCATGCTGTAGCTTGGGCCGACGCGCGTGGGCTGGGCCGACGCGCGTAACTTGGGCCGCCGAGCGCCGAGCGCCGAGCGCCGAGCGCCGAGCGCTGGCCCTTGTCCCGCAGGCCGCCGGACAGCTAGCGCCCTCCGCCGATCTGCCGCGCGATCGACTGCGCCTGAGCATCCGTCAGCGTTGCCACGTAGTCGATCACGGCGCGCCCGCGCCCGCGCCGCCGCATGTTCGCGTCGTCCACGGGTCCGCTCAGTAGCTCTGGGTCATCCGCGCGCAGCCCCATGTACGCCTCGGTAGCGGCATCGGCAGACTCCACCAAGCGGCGGGGCGCCCTGGCCGCATCCGTCGGATCGGTGAGCCACTGGTCCAGCCCGAGCACGAGCGACTCGATGATCCTCGCCTGCCCGCGCTGGGCCGTCGCCAGATCGGGGTTATCAAGCACGAACCGGGTATGCACGAACTTGAGCACGAGCACATCGTGCCAGGCCTGCCGCTCCAGCTGAATATGCCCGCTCCGCACGTTGGGCGAGGCTTGCACGATGATCGACTGCTGAAACCGCTCCAACCAGCGGTGGATGAACAGCGACAGGGTGCGTTCCGTCGCGATCCCGCCGTCGAAGGGCATCGCGAGTAGATCGTCCACCAGCTCGATATTGATTCGCTCGATGGATGCTCTGAAGGCGTCGTCGTCGGCGATCCAGGCATCCCGTTTATTGATGCGTCGTCGCAGCAGCTCGAGTGCGTGTCCGGGGTTGCGTGGTCGGCTGGCGAGATCGGCGAGAGGCATATGCGAAAATGCTCGCTGTTCGCGAAGCCAGGTGCGCAGCTCCGACGAAACGGAGGCCTGCTGCAGAACGCCGGCGCGATAGAAGTCGTCGAGATCGTGGATCGAGTATGCAATATCGTCTGCTATGTCCATCACTTGGCATTCGAGTGTCTGCTGCCAGGGACCGATAGCGGGAAAAGCTGCCCGGACCGAATCGGCCTCACGTGCATGCAGGCTGTACACCGAAAATTTGTGGGCACCCGTCGGTGCGACGTCGCCGACCCCGTGCGGACGTTCCGCCGCCGGCAGATCGGTGTGGTTGTCGCGCCACTCCATCCGGGTCCACGGGTACTTCAGCACGGCAGCCCGCACAGCCGCCGTAAGGTTCAGCCCGGGCTGCGCCGCCCCGTGCGTGTCGAGTTCGGTCAGGATGCGGAAGGTCTGGGCGTTGCCCTCGAAGCCCTCCGGCATCCCTAATCTTTCCCGAGCGACCCGGTCGAGAATGCGCTCCCCAAGGTGCCCAAATGGAGGATGCCCCAGGTCGTGCGCGCTCGCAGCCGCTTGTACCACCACGGGATCGCAGCCGCCCAGGTCGGCGATGATTTCGGCGGTCCGTCCGGTGCTCGCCTGGAGTCCTACGGCTATCGAACGGGCTACTGAGGTGACCTTGATCGAGTGCGTCAGGCGGTTGTGGATCACCGGGCCGACGCTCGCTTGGGGGATGACCTGGGTCACCGCCGACAGCCGCGAAAAGTATGGCGAGAAGCGGAGCCGCTCTAGATCCGTGCGGAAATCGTGCGTAGGCCGTGCACCCGGGATTGGGGCCTCCGCGACTGCCCTGGCCCGTCGAGGATCGAGTGGATAGAGCGCGACCGGTGCGAGTTCTTTGTCGCGGCTAAGGCTGTCGCGGCTGAGATTGTCTGGGCTGAGGCTGTCTGGGCTGAGATCGATAGTGTCCTGTTGGATGCCCTGGTTACTCAGCGCTTTATCTTCCGTCATTGGTGCTCCTTGCCTTTATCACTCCATCGCTAGCTTAGGGGAGCTTGGAGCCCCAGCCGAGGATAGAGTACCTCGAATCCTTTTTGTAGGCCCCCCATGAGTGCACCGAGCACGTGGCCTCCGTTGGGAACCTCATAGTATGTTGATCGCATTCCTGCCGCCTGTGCCGCCTGATAAACAGCTTTAACCTGGGGTACGTATCCTGAATCATCTGAACCTACCGTAAAGATGCCGACCGCGTCGGGAGTGGGATGCTGAGCAAAAATATTGATTGCCTTCTGCGCGTCGTAGGAGCTCTGGTCTCCTTTGAAAACCTCGCGAAGAACTCCGGCTGGGTTTTCGGAACCTGGGTATTCTTCCCCCGAGATAAAGAGAAGGTTCCCGAATCGGTCGGGATATTTTGCGGCATAGGTCGCTGCGCAGGCTCCGCCGTTCGAATATCCCGCGATAGTCCAGGAGTTCGGGTCTTTCTGTATGTTGAGATTGGCACGTGCCCAATCAGCTACATCCTGGGTGATAAAGGTTTCTACTTTGCCAAACTTTGTAGAATCTGTGCAGACGGGGTCTAGGTCTGGGCTGGTCAGTTGATCGGCGACAATAACGATGGGTGCAAGCCCGTTGTGTGTTGCGGCGAAAGCATCCAGAGTTTCCGCGGCATAGCTAGGATCGGGGTTTCCTGGCTGGCCCATCATCAGAATCACGAGCGGAAGCGCAGGGGCATCTGGTACGAGCGCAGCCGGAGGCAGGTAGATTCCTGCATCTCGTGAGACGAATCCCGACTTTGTGGGTGGGATTGCCTGAGTCCCCGTTTGGCCCTTGGCGGGCATATCTGCTGGAGGTTTCCACGATTCCCAGAGTGGATGTTTTGCGGTCTGGGGCGCATTGGGCTGGGTTGGCGGTCGTTTGAGGTCGATGGGGTTGGATGCCGGTACGCCGAGGACATCCCCTATCGTTCGGTCGATCCCGAATGATGCGTTTACTCCGATAGCTGCGGTGAGCGCAAAAACCAGGATTGATACGCCTGCAAGTATTTTGCGTCGAACTCGAGCCCGTGGGAAATTTGCACTGGCGAGTGTTATTCCGCCGCATGCCCCCATGGTCCACAGCACAGCTCTCTTCGGTAGTGGAATGGTAATGACTGTAAAGACCTGCGTTAGGAGAAATATTGCGAGCAGCGCGAGGATGGCTCCCGATAGAAACAGTATGACCGAGAGCAAAAACCAGCGCGCTTTTTTGGGTGATCTGAGAGAAAGCATTAATCCGCATCCGAGCGACAGAATGCTAAATCCCGCGAGAACGTACCAGTCAACTATGTTGAGATTGAGCAGACCGTTGAACATGCGTCAATACTAGGGAGTGAAGATGCGAAACGGCACACAGTGTGCAGACGGTGGGTTATCGGATTACTGCTATCCGCGCTGGGTCGCAATCGCGACTCCGGCGGCCACACAGACGAGTCCAATTCCGCCGGCCTGCACCAGCGAGAAGGTTTCGCCAAGGATAAGCCAGCCGAAAAAAGCTGCTATGGCCGGTCCTATCGAGGTCAGGATTGAATAGAGCTTGGCGGTGAGCAACCGTAAAATTACCGTATCGAGAATGTAGGGGATGCCCGAAGACAGCAGGCCGACGGCCACCAGAAGCCCAACAACGCCCCAGTTCAGGGTGCTGAAATCAATCACAATCAGGGCAATGGGAACCAGCGTAACTGTGCTTACGATGCTCGCGACAGTAATGCCTTCAAGCCCGGGAAGGTGCGTGGCCACCGCGCGGGTAAGTAGGATGTATGCTGCCCATGAGCCTGCTGCTACGAGTGCCAGAAATACGCCCCAGATATTCAGCGCACCGTCCTGTGACCCGAGCAAGAAAATACCGATTCCTGCGCAGAAGACGCACAAGACGTCAAGCAGTCTCCTCGACATGGCAAGTGCCAGGCCCAGCGGCCCGAGGAACTCGATGGTTGCTGCTATCCCCAGTCCGATGAGATGCACGGCCTCGTAGAAGGCGAGGCTCATAATCACGAGGGTTGCACCGAGGAGTATTGCCCAGCGAAGGCGGTCCCAGGTTAGCTGGCTGCGCTTGGGGCGATAGAACGGAACCAGGATGCACGCCATCACAACCTGTCTGACTGCGACAACAGTAACCGAACCAACGATGGGTATGGCAAGGCCGGCCAGAGCGGAACCAAGATTGATGCTGGTTTCGGTTCCGGTCTGAACTGCTACCCCGGTGAGGGTGCGCCGACGGTCCTGGTGTTGAAGTTTTGTCACAAACGGATACTACTGCACTAGGCGGTTTCAACTGGTCGATGCAACACCCTGAGGTGAGGATTGATGATGGGCAAGGCATCATAGGGCAATCGACTGCGGCACCAAGAAACTACTCTCCCCGAACGTCTCGGAAGAAGAGCTGATACCGATACCGCGGATCTCGTCTTATAGAACACCGCAAACGGTTGTGACCGTGAGGGTGATTGCGCCCGACCCGTCCTCCCTCCCCGCGTAATACAGCACATAGGAGCCAGTGGTATCTTCAAGCTGGTCGACATCCAGTGTGATGCCGTCCGCTAAGACTTGTGTTTCCTTCTTTGTTCCCTGGGACGTTTCGATGTCGGCAAACTTCGCACGCACTGCGGAGATAGACATCTTGATATCGGTTGTATTGAAACCGTAGTAAAAGCTCCATCGGCCTATTCCATCAGCTTCACCGTCGCACGATTCGACCTTCGGGTTCGACGGTGAAAGTTCTGTTGGGGAGGGGATCTCCGCGATGATCTCTTCGCTAAAATCCTGGGAAGCAGAACGAACGTCGTTGAGGCTGTCGGTGAATTTCGGGGGCTCTGGCTCGACGTAACGTGGTGAGCAGGCCGCGAGCGTGATGAGCGCGAGCGGCAAGATGATCATTGCGGAGAGACGTTGGGGGCGCATATCTATATTCTGTCGTATGCAGCATCGTTCGATCTCCGCTTTTTCGACGATGGACACCACTCTCTCACACATGTATTTCGATTCCTCAGTGGGGGCGTAACATGGAGGAGACAAGTAGTCTTTCGGCCCTCTTTGTTTTCAATCTGGCGGTACTAGGCCCGCGCTGATTCTCTGCGCCGGGCCCAGATCACTAGTCCTCCCGCCAGGAACAGGGCCAGTGCGCCGCCCAGAGCGAGTCCATTGTCTGAGCCGGTTGTGCTGAGCTGTCCTTGGTGGGGTGCGGTAGCGTTGCCCGGATCAATAACCTGGCCCGCCGGATCGACGGGGTCTACAGGGTCTACAGGGTTTACCGGATCTACCGGATCTACTGGATCTACCGGGTCTACTGGATCGACTGGATCGATCGGCTTATCTGCCGACACCGTGAAGTCAGCTGTCGCCGTATTGTTCGACAGCACGGGATCGGGGAATCGTCCGCTGACCTCAGCGTTTACCCTTCCGCTCGTGTCTTCGGGGGTGCCGTCTGCTGCGTGCAGGGTGAGTGGGAGCATCGAGACGTTTCCGTTCGCGAGCGATCCAATGGATACGCAGGTCGCACTGTCTGCGTTGACATCGCAGTTCCAACCGAGGGAATCACCGTCACGCGCACCAAGTTCAAATCCGTCAACGGATTTTACCGTTACGGTGGCCGAGTCGGCGCTGGGGCCGTTATTGGTGATACTGACGTTCAGGGGAACGGTGGTTCCGCCAACAATCTTTCCGCCGGTGATCGCGATGCTCAGGTCCGTTACCGCGACCTCGGCCCCGACGGGGGCGGGTTCCGCACCCAGCGCCTGACCGTTATCCGTTCGGGTAGCGGAGAAAGCGGCTGAGTTATATATGGTCTGTGAGGCGGGAACGCTCTGGTCGATGCTCATCGACCAGGTCACGCCCACCTGCTCATCGGGTGCGAGTGTGTTGCCTGCGTCTTGCACGAATCGGAGAGACTTGACCTGGGTAAAATCGGAAGGGGCATCCGTCCAATCGTTGACGCAATCGGTGGCCGTTGCATTCACCTCTGGTCTGCACGGATTGGTTGAGTTTGAGTACTCAACGCTGAAGCCGGTCGGCGCCCCAACTGCTTCTATGAGCGTTGGCGAGAACTGCGAGCCGCGTTGCTGGGAAGCCGCATTTGCGCTAACCCCGGTATCGCCAACATGGGGAAGAATGTCGTACACCACAATATCCTTCAGTCCAACATTGCCGGTATTGGCGATGGGAAGCTGGTAAGTCACAGATTCTCCAGCTTCCGTTGCGGCTCTCTGGGGTGCCGAGACGAAATCGCTGTCGAGGGATCCCCGTGCCGAAAGTGTTGACTGAAGCGAGGCTCCCGTGCCGGTGTTAGCGGTTGCGATCGATCGCGCGAGGATGCTGTTTGTGCTTCCCCCTTCAACGATTGCGCGATCGTCCTTCACCAGCTGAACCCAGTCGCCGGTCTCCGTGCTATCGGCTGTTACGCCGATGAACGGGGATGCCGGGATCGGTCCGCGCGCATCGCCGGCATAGAGCGAGGCCTTGACCGACCCTGCGGGGGCAGAGGTTACGACAGTGTTAAACGTGGGTCCGCACAGGAAGGCGTTTCCGGTAAGAGCTGGGGCGTCCGGCCAGGAGACGACCACGACATCCTGTCCATTGAGTGCGCTTTTCTTCACCTCTATCGTGGGGTTCTTGAAGTTTTCGTCGGCGCCGCACCAGTCGCCCTCAAGAGTGACGGGGTTTTTGGCCGCCTGCGTTCCCTTTGGTACGACGAAGTAGAGCTCTGGCTTCCAATCGTGGTTGCTGTAGTCCACGTTGTTGATGTTTGATTTCCACTGGATGGTGCTTCCCGGGCGGTAGGTTTCCGAGGAGGAGGGTGCGCTGAGATAAACGGTTGGCAGGATGAACGGGTCGATGATCTTGTACGAGCCGCAGCCGGAGGCGGTGGCTTGCCCTCCCGATGCAGATGTCATTAGCAATGATGCGCACTGGCGGACAGAGGAGATGGAATCGTCGGTTGTGATCCCGGTCACGCCGAAAGACGGCCCTGAGAGGGGAGCCACCGCTCCGAGGTCAACATCTATATGGGCGAGAATATCGCCTTCGACAATCCCTAACTCGGCAGCGGTCACGGCACCGGCTTCGGTGTATGTTCCGGTTTTTCCGCTCCCACTGGTCCAGGTGAGAGTCGCACCGTCAGGCAGATACATATTCGTAAAGTTGAATCCGGGGGCCATATCGCTGGAGATCACAGCGCTGGCGGATGCTGTGGTGCTGTTGTAATTGTTCAGGTAGTAATTCCAGCTGTAACTTGCACCACGTGCAACGTTGGTACCGAGGTAACCGTATCCGGACGTACTGACCTGCAGGTACGGCTCCATTTTTTCCACGTAGGTGTCAAGCTGAAGCAGAAGCGATCCGGGAACGCTATAGCCGCTTCCCCCGAGGAAGGTGCCTGTCGCGTTACTCTGAATGGTGACGCGCTGCCTGTCCGTAAAGGATGACGAGGGGAACTTGAGCACCGTCTCGAATTGGTGAACGCCGGGATAGTAAGAATCCGGATCCGCTGGAAGGTTCTTCCACGTGACAACATTCCCGGAGATTGAATCAGGCATCGGAGTGGATGAAACGAACTCCGCACCCGCCGGAAGAGTGATGGTATATGTATCTACCGTTTTGATTCCCTCTGTACCGGTAGCTGACGGGTCAGCGTTCTGTACGTAGTTTCGGACAACCACGTCCTGGTCTAGGTAGGTAAACGATGAGCCCTGATACATTTGCGTCCAGGCCTTTTTAGTTGGCGCGTTGAGAGTCATCGACGCGGAGGCGCTCGCGGCGTCAGTATTCTGTGCAGCAGCGTTTGCCGTGACGGTGAGCACGGAACCGTTTGGAGTCGTGAGCGAGTCTGGCGTGTAGCGGATACCCACTGTTCCCGAAGATCCGGGAGCGAGTGAATCCTTCATGGTAAAGGTTACGAGACCGTCGCCGTAAGATGCGTTCGATTGAGCCACATCCGCCGAGTTGGTTAGTATCGGCGTTTTCCACCAGCTAGTTCCCCATGCTGGCTGCTGCCCTGAGACAAAAGTAGGAAGGGGAACCGAAATCGTCGCGCCCTCGCAGGGTACCGTGCCGGTGCAGCTGTACCCAATGGTGAAGTCTGCCGCTGTCCCCGTGTCCACCGATGTCGTATCCGCAGAAACGGTGACGTTGAAAGCTGCCGGAGAGGCTGCTAGCGCGGGTGTTGCGGCGGCACCCCAGAGCAGGCTCGTCGCTGCTGCGACGGCCAACGAAAGTGTAAATGGGCGCATAAACCTAGCATTATGAATGATGCTCACCTCTAAATTGAGTCGTTAAAGCCCCCGACGAATCAGGCGACAAGATTCCCTAAAATTTCCCCTGCGTAAAAACTACGCAGTAGTAACTATAGGCGAGAAATCGCCGCTTGGGAATGAAAATCCCAGTATTCCCGGTCTTTTTTCAGGGCTTTGCGGCCAAACGATGAGCGTATAGCCTACGAACGCCGACCCACCCCTCGGGGTGCTACATTAGTGCCCATGAGTTTTGACGGGTTTTCGCAGACGGGCCTCGACTTCTATGCCGCGCTGGAGGTTGATAACTCTAAGCGATTTTGGCTTGACCACAAAGCGACCTATGAAGAGTATGTGCTTGAGCCGACCCGATCGCTCGTCGAGGAGTTATCCGAAGAATTCGGGGGCTACAAAATCTTCCGCCCCAACCGAGACGTCCGCTTTAGCGCCGATAAGTCCCCCTATAAAACACATATCGGTGTGATCTTCGAGGAAGGCTCCTATCTGCAATTTTCCTCAGCCGGTCTCGCCTGCGGCGCTGGCTACTACACTATGAGTCGCGACCAGCTCGCTCGATATAGGGATGCCGTGGTCGCCGAGCCCAGCGGAACCGAGCTCGCCGGGATCGTAAGCCTCATTGCACGCAGCGTGGAGATTCTGTCGGTTGACGCCCTCAAGACCGTGCCGCGGGGGTATTCTGCCGAGCATCCTCGAATCGAATTGCTTCGCAACAAGGGCATCGTGAGTTGGAAAGAATGGCCGGTGGAGGAATGGCTGTTTAGCCCGGCCGTTGCCGAGAGGGTATCGGAATTCTTTCGCCTGTCACGGCCGCTGACGGTCTGGCTCAATCGGTACGTTGGTCCGTCCTTGGAGGAACGTAAACCTCGGGCTTAGGTCCCCTCGCCGCAGTTTATGCGCAGGTGAATTATCCCTCGCGAGTATGAGAGAGGGAGGTGTAAATGGACCCTTGGGATGATGCGTGATTCCTCTCCCGAACGTAGCGTTAGGGTATGAGCATTCACAGCCACGACAACTCATTTGCGTTGTATCTGACGGCAGCAAGTTCTGCCGGGATTCTTCTGGCGGCTATGAGTATAGATTCGCAGGCTCCCCTCGCGGAGAAGGACAATTCCGTTACAGCTAGGGCATATTTTTAACTTATTGACGTAAACTGTTATTCTACGAAGGTGGGGGCTATCGACCTGGGCTTTGCGAGGCGATAATATACATATGTATATGGGCTAGAGGTGGCGGTTCTTTCTCTCAGAGGGTGCCACGGGATCCACCTTCTTTAATCGAGATATAACAGAATCTAAGGACATAACAAGTGGCACAAGCAATTGATAAGAAAGCACCTGGCTACGAGATGTGGATGTTGCTGGCCAATGACCTGCTTGCGTTCATCGAAAAAAACGGTGGGTTCCCGCGCTCGACCGTTGCCGGAGTAGGAAAGTGGCTCACTCACCAGCGCAAGCTCAAGGCTGACGGCGGTCTGGAGCCCGGTCGTGAAGCCTGGCTCAACAAAAACGCACCGGGTTGGGATAGCGACGACAAGCATCGTTACGGATTGGTGAGTCGGCGGCGGTGATAATAGCTCTTCTTCTTTTCGGCACGTTAGTTTTTGCCGGTGTCTTTCTGGTCGTTCAGCTCCTCATGCGAACGGTCTTTGGAACGAGCCGTTCTGCTAAGTGCTGGACGTTTGGCCTTGACGGTGGGGGAAATATCGTCAGGGTCAAGCTCTGGACGCTCTCGGCGTCCGCGGGGGAGAAGAACAGAGTAATCATGCAGAGGAAAGACCGAAATGCGGTTTCGGTAGAAACGATGTGTCAGCATCCCAACGCGAGAGAGACCTGCGCCAGCTCTATGCCCTTTGTCGAAGTTGGCGACAGGATCGCAACCTGCCCCTGTCGCTGCCACAATAGCGACGACTCCGAGGCAGAGATCACACTGCCGTCGACATCGATAACCCTCTAGGTCAGCGTGGCTAAGAAACCGGTAACCATGCCGCCCCGGCTGGATAATATCCCCCTCATCAATCTTGAGGATGCGGATCTCACCGCTCTCGAAGCACACGAGTCCCGCGAGGGCGAGCATTACGAAGCCGCAGACATCAGCGAGATGGACCTGAGCGGTGTGCGGTTTAACGAATGCGAGTTCGTCGACCTGAGCGCGCACGATACAAACCTGCGCGCGGCATCCCTCATCGAGGTAAAGATCACGAGAATGAACGCGCCGAATCTGGCGGCCCCACGTTCTCGGCTGCGCGACGTCGCGATCGACGGGTCGCGCCTCGGATCGGCCGAATTTTACGAGGCCTCGTGGCAGGGCGTGCATATCAAGAACAGCAAAATAGGCTTTCTCAACCTCAGGGGAGCGAAGCTCGAGGACGTGCTCTTTACGAATTGCACAATTGACGAGATCGACCTGGGCGGGGCATCCGCCAATCGAATCGCGTTTGTTGATACAACGGCGAAGACGCTGGACGTGACCCGCTCGCAACTAGAAAACGCAGATCTCCGAGGCTTGGAAATGCGAGAAATTTTAGGACTCGACGGCTTGCGCGGCGCGACCCTCAACGACTATCAGATAGCCGAAATGGCGGAGCTATTCGCCCGGCAGCTGGGAATCATTATCGAATAGCTGCCGGACGTTACCTGCCCGCAGCTATTCGGAGTCCACCGGCGGCTCATCGACCGCCGCCCGAATCGCAGCGGCATCGTCATGGCGGTTCAACGACTCCAAAACTTCGGCAAGCTCGAGCGATATGGCAGTCCAATGCGGGGACTCGATGGCGATCCGTTCCCGGGCAGACTCATACATGGCAACGGCCTCATCCTGGTGAGACTTCTCGGAGAGAAGACGCGCCACAAAGAGCTCGGAGAGCGCCGCGGAATCGGTATCCAGCGAGCCCGCATACCCATCGGCAGCCTGCAGCGCAGCGCTCATCGCCTCGTCGGAGTGGCCTAGCGAGTGCAGCGCCCGCGCCCGGGTATCCGTAATGTCTGCGATCAACCACGGCGAGTCCATCTGGGTAGCCAATTGGAGAGCCTCGTCGAGGGAGCCGAGACCCGCGGCATCCTCAAAGTGAGCCTGTGCGCTGCCGAGCCGTTGCAACGCCATCACGATAGGCTGCGGATTCTCAAGCGCACGTGCCGCGGTGACCGCATTCCCGAAGACTTCCAGTGCATCATTATCGTTGTATTGCAGCAGAAGAGTGCCAAGCGCGAGCCCCGCGCGCATACCCATCAGGTTATCGCCAGCCTCCTCCGACTTCTGGATAGCGCTCTGCCACGCACCGTATGCCATACCGTTCTCATTGATCATGCGCGCGGCCTCGCCCATCACATAGAGGATGTCCGCAAGCGCAGCCGGTCCGGCCTCCGCCTCTGTCATCGCCCGGTATGCTTCGTCGAGCTGCTCGAGGGCCGCATCAGATTCCCCCGAGTAATGCAGGTAGCGGCCCAGCATCATCGTAAGTTCGGTGGTGTTGGAGTATTCCGCGAGCTCTGCCTGTGTCAGGGCGTAGCGGATGCGCCGTGCGGCTTCATCATCGCGGTTTGCGTCGCTCAGGAGCGCTGCGGACAGGATGCAGGCAGAAATCGTTCCGGAACGGTTTCCCTGCGAGGCCTGAAGCGAAACCAGCTCCTCTGCGAGTCCAACACCCTCGGCATACCCGTTGGTCGCGCCGAAGATTTGTGCCCGCAGGGTGAGGGCGGGGATGCGCACCCGAGGGCGACTCGCCGAGCCGACGAGAGCATCCAGCTCGATAATCGCTTCGTCCATGCGACCCAGCGCAAGAAGAGTGTGGGCGTGCAGCAGTCGTGCTGACGGTTGGACCTCGTGCGGGTCCGAAACGGTTGTGCGTGTTACCGCCTCGCTCACGAGCTCCTTGGCGAGTTCTACCGATTCCCCGCCGGAGATTTCGGCGTTGGCGAGTGCGGCCTCCGCTGTCGTGAGGAGGAGTTCGACCATGACCTCGTCATTGTCGGTGCCGTTATCGTTTTCTGCGCTGCGGGCTTTCGACAATTCGTCTTGCAGGATGGAGAAACGTAAGGGGTTGTGATCTTCGTACAGCATCATTCCGAGGCGCTGCTCGAGGTCGGCGGTGGCGACGCGACCCGATGCACGAAGCTCGGCGACGCGCTGCACGTGCGCCTCCTCAGCACCCTCGGTGTTGCCCGTCATCTGCTGTACCCGGATAGAAATTCCGAGAAGGGATGCCCGTTTATCATCGATCGGCAACCGAAGCCCGGCATCGATCGCAGCCTGTGCGCCCGCGGCGTCACCCGACATCAGAAAGACGATGGCGCGTTCGCACCACTCATCTACAGTTGCGGCGGGTATGATCGCGGGTTCCGGGGTGCGGAAGGTGTCGCTCGACACGGGAACGTCGTAGTGTTCGTGTGCAAGCGCATGCGCGGCGGCAATGCGACGGGTGAAGAAGTCGTTGCCGTTGCGTGCGTTGAATTCCTCTGCAAGAGCTTCTGCGGAGCGCCAGGCTGCAGCCGCAAGCGATTCAGCTGTCCACAGTGCTGGCGCATTGGAGGCCCCGGTTCCGGCGGTCTCCGCGGAGGGCACCTCGGTCGACTCCGTAGGTCGTGGGGCTTCCCCGAAGATCCCAAGAAGCGATTTGGCCTCCGCGCCCCGGACAACCTGGCTGCCAAACCCGGCGGCCGTGATCGCGTCGAGGATGACTCCGACGGCGAGTAGCCCCCCAAAATGGGTCGATCGGTTAAGCGGGTCGTTTGCGAGATCGCGAATATGGCGCTCAAGGATCGCGAGGCCGCGGGCCTCGTTCCCCGTGACAGCGCAGAAGATCAGCGAGTTCGCGATGATACTGAAGGTGTCGGGTTTGGATCGCGCGGCGCGGTAGCTGCGCAGGTGGGCTGCACGAGCATCCGCCCATCGACCGGCCCTGAGGTAGGGCAGAAGGGCTTCGCCCTCGCTGGTTTCCGGTTCCTCGCCGCAGCTCAGACCGTTTTCGAAGATCTCGTCGTAGATGCGGATCGCTTCTTCCTCGTTGCCGTCGAGCTGGGCAAACCAGGCGTCCTCGTTGCGCACGCAGGCGTCGCAGTGACTGTACCGATCCTCGGTTGTGCCGTTGCGTTCCTGCTGGAAGGATCGAGCATCCTCCAATCGGCCGGTAACCATGGCCGTTGAAAACTTAGATTGCAGCACGCCGCTCTGGCTCGCGCCGGACTCGCGGTAGCGGCGCTCCATGTCTGCGTGCATCTCATTGATCTGCTCCAGGCTGAACAGCGGGTTCGTCGTGAGTCGTCCGGCCATCCACTTGTATTGGAAGAGTAAGCTGCCCGCATCGATGTCGAGCGGATACTGTGCAGGGTCAGAGTCGTGCATTCCCACACACCAGCCGAACGAGCTAAACATCGCGTCCGTGTCGCCAGTCATGTGGGCCGATTGGGTTAGGCGCATGCGGGCCGCGTAGCCAAGCGCGTTGTCGCCTGTCTCCTCTGATAGACGGATGGCCTGGTCAAGAAGTGCACGCTCTTCCGGTCCGTACATCATCTGGTCGACCTGTTGCAAGAGGGGGTAGTTGGCGTTGCTTGGGGCGGAGTCGTCTCGTGAATCGTCTGCGTGGCTCATCGGATGTCTCCCTTGTCTCCCTCTGCCGGTTTATCAATTGTTTTTTCGGGTAGGTCCATCTCCATCTCTGACCAGTCGAGCCCGATGCTCAACTGGATCAGGTCGGACATGGCGGTGGTCAGCATTGCCCTGTCTGCGGCGCCCAACGGGCGATGACCCGCGAGCAGCGCCTGCACGTAGAGGAGTTGCACGCTGCGCTCGAACACGACGGGGTCTGTCATCTCGGCGAGCTTCTGGGCGAGAGGATTGCCCCAGTTGAGGCATAGTTGTGCCTGGGCGGCCGCTTCTGCCTCCTCGCCCTGCTGTGAGGTGAAGAACGTGTCCACCGTCGAGACGACCTGCGACCAGAGTCCGGGCGCGATTGTGGCTGCCTTACTGCGTTCCATGCGGCGAAGAACGGCTGGGTCTGCCACGTAGAGTGCCGACAGATCGTGGGGGTTAAACGTGCGCACTGAAACGCGGGTGTCAACACCTTTCAATACGTCGGATGCCCGGTTTTCGAGTGCGATGACGCGGTCTCGGTCCGCGAGCGGCGGCGCGTCGAGGTTGTCGAGCTCGTCCGCTACCGTGACCTGTTCCGTGCTGATGCCGTCGATGAGGTAGGGGAGGCGCTGAAAGAGGTCGCTGTCGTAGACGTAGCCGCCGTTGACGATCGGGTTCTCCACCGACGCGATGGGGGCGAGTTGACGGAACTCATCTACCGTTGCCGTGTAACGCAGCGTGCCGTATGCGCCCACATAGTCGTTAATGGTCATGGTGCCCAGCGACGTTTCGATTGTGAGCCAATTGACCACGGCATCCGCAAGTTCGTCATCGTGAACGGCGAGTGCCTTGAGCCCCAGCGAGTGAATCTGGATGAATTCCTGCAGACGGTGTGGCTTAGTGGCCGCAAGAAGCATGATCCAGCGCCTGACTGCTGCTCCGATTGCCTCGCGGGTTTCTTCAAGCTGCTCGCTTGCCACAAAGGATTCGCGGGATGCCGTTGGTTGCAGCCCGGTCGTGTCGATCACGCACCGCACGAAGAACGCCCACTCGGGGAGGAGATCGTCGACGCTATCGCTCAGCAGCATGCCGCCAAGGTAGGCCTGGTGCGCCTGGCGGCTTCCGGGGCGTGGGCTGAACGGCAAGACGAAGGCTGTTCCCCGTGTTCCAGTGCCGGGAACCACAAGCTCGATTGCGTCGAGGGGGCGCTGCCCGAGGATTTTTTCGCCGAAAGCCAGGAGCTCGTCGCTGGGATGCTCGAACGGTTTGCTAAAGACCGGGTCCTGATTGACCGTGGTCCATGCTGCGTCTGCCTGGGCAACCTGGATTGTGAGGTCGAGGTAGCGACCATAGGTCTCAGCGAGCTGAAGCGCGTTCGAGGCAAGCAGCAGGTTATTATTCTGCGGGCGAGGGGTCAGGCGAATTTCGGTGCCTATTTCGAGATCAGCGGACTCGTCAGGCCCGAGCTCGCGGATCGTAAACGTTCCGTTGGTGTTACCTATCCACTCGATAGGTTCCCCGCCGCGAGCCGAGCGGCTGCGCACCGTAATGGTGTCGGCCACCATGAAGCAGCTGAGAAGGCCAATTCCGAATTGGCCAAGGTAGTCGTCGCGGTTCATGCTGAGCATCTCGTCGCGCTTGGAGCTGCGGCCAACCGTCGCGAGGAGGTCGGCGGCTTCGTTTGAGGTGAGGCCGACGCCGTTGTCACGGAAGATGAAGGTTCCGGCGTCGCTGACCGCGAATGCGCTGGCAACGTCTGTGCTGGCAACGTCGAGGGGCACGATCTGTAGGACCCCGGCAGGAGCATCCGGAAATTCGCGATGACGTGCCGAGACAGCATCGCGCCCGTTTTGCAGCAATTCGCGCAGGAAAACCCGGGGGCTAGAGTAAATGTGGCGGCTGAGAAGATCGACAACACCGCGAAGATCAACCTGAAATGGCGTGGCTGATTCGGGGACTGTAGTCATGCGGTAGGGCTCCTTCGGTGAACCTCCACAGGCCTGTCGCAGAATTAGCGCTGGCTGAGGTTCCAAATGCGCACAAGTCTACCTGCCGATGCTGGATTTATGCGCGAATTCTCACCGATTTTGCAGTGATTTTGCTGATAGCGATAGGTGTTCTGCCCGTGAAAGGAATATAGGATGGGTCCAGAGCTTATCTGGAAGGTCAATTCGCGTGAGAAAAACGGTAAACACAGAACCCCAGATAGACGATTACCTTGCCGCTGTGCCTGAGGAGCGGGTTGAGGCTCTCCATCGATTGAGGGATACCTGTGCCGAGTATCTCGTTGGCTTCACCGAAGCCTTCCGCTACGGGATGCCTTGCTATGAGCGCGACGGAGAGCCGGAGGTCGCATTCGCCAGCCAGAAGCAGTACATCTCGTTCTACATAATGCGCGAGGACGTGCTGGCACTATTCCGAGACCAGCTTTCGCCTCTCAGCGTGGGTAAGGGGTGCATCCGTTATCGACGTGCGGACCAGATCGACTGGGAGATAGTGCGAGGTCTTCTCGAGGCTACCGTCACCTCGGAAGGGGAGATCTGCTGAGGCTCAGACGCGGTTACGGTAACACCGAGGGACCGAGTAGCCCCGTCGCGGTTTGCTTCATCGCTTCAAGGTCGTGATTGAGCTCGAGGATACGCTCGCTATTGTCCTGAACGTATTTCAGCTTGATTTCGGTGAGCTTCTCTTCGACCCCGTCCAATGCTTTAGTCTCAACCTGACAATGATAGATTGCCACGGCTAGTTCAGCTTCGGCGGTCGTTGGGGTGTACACGGGAAGTGTCTGGCCTGGTCGGACCTGTAGGCCGCTGGCTCCCGGGTCAGGGGCCCACTCTTCTTGGACATCCTCATAGCTACCCATGTCGACGTTGGGGATGTATCCTGGGTCCTCCGAGGTGAGGGTCACCGGCTGCCCCTTCTGAACCAGGCATTCCGCCAACTTGTGGCCCGTATCGGCAAATAGCCCTTCGGTGGAGTACAGCGCGTTGGCCGCGGTGCGAATAACATCGTAGTCGTAGACGACGAGGAGCGGTTGCCTTATTCCATCGAGAATTGACACATTGTTCAGCTGTTCATCGACGTGTTTCCCGCACTCATCGGCCATCGCATAAAATGCTGGGTCGGTCGAGGTGAGTCCGTCTCGGAGCTTCGTGCCGGGGGTCGGACCTGAATTTTCTTCCGTGCCGCCGAGCCCATAGGTGCGGGCTTGTTCTTCGCTCGCGTATCCGAAGTCAATGGCATGCAGAGGTAATTCTTTGCCCTGCACATAAGATTCCCGCTGCGGCATATAGTCGGCGAATTCCGGGTATCCTTTGTCAATGAAGCAGGTGAATCGGAGCGTGTCCACCGCGAAACTCAGCTCGTTATAGAGATCAATCTTGACGATATCAAACGGGTCTGGCGCCTCGACGACGCTGCTTGCAGTTGGTGCTGGGGTAATCGAGACGTCCTTCAGCGGCTCAACGTTCCCCTGGGCTTCGGTTGCGCAGCCACTCAGCACAATGGCTATCAGGGCGCCGTATGAAACTCTGAAAACTGCGCGCGTAGTCGACATCTGATAAAGCTCCTCGGGGGGTCGAAGCCGTTGCGGTGGGGGAACGGCCATTGTCCTGCCGTTAACTCTAAAGCACGAACCTGGATACCTGACTCAAGCCCTATGTCGGCGAGCTTCGCGCTTCGCGTTGCTGCTGCTGCCGCTGCTGCTGCCGCTGCCGCTAGAGCACGTCGGAGAGGAATGAGCGAAGGCGCGGGCTCTGAGGGGTATCGAAGAGCTGAGCGGGTGGGCCGGACTCGACGACGACTCCGCCGTCCATAAAAATCACCGTGTCAGAGACGTTACGGGCGAACCCCATCTCGTGCGTCACAACGACCATGGTCATTCCCGAGGTCGCGAGATCCGCCATCAATGAGAGGATGCCCTTCACCAATTCAGGATCCAAGGATGACGTAGCCTCGTCAAAGAACATCACGTCGGGACTCATCGCAAGGGCGCGCGCAATCGCTACGCGCTGCTGCTGGCCTCCAGAGAGGTTGCCGGGACGGGCATCCGCTTTGTGAGCGAGACCAACGCGATCGAGATGTTCCAGTGCCAACGCTTGCGCCTCGTCACGGGAAAGACCCTTGAGCTTGCGCAGTGCGAGGGAAACATTCTCGACCGCGGTCTTATGCGGAAATAGGTTGAACTGCTGAAAGACCATGCCGATCCGCTGACGCAACGTATTGGGGTCATCCGTGAGGATTGAGCGCCCATCGATCAGGATGTCACCCTGGTCCGGCTCGATCAGGCGGTTCATCACGCGAAGAAGCGTGGATTTTCCCGAACCTGAGGGACCGATAACGGATGCCGTGGTCCCCTTTTCCACGTGCAGATCGATTCCGCGCAGCACGTGATTGTGGCCGAACGACAGGTGTAGATTCTTCGCGGTCAGTGAGACTGAGGTAGAGGTGCTGTCGGTCATGGGGTGACTCCGTCGCTCGTGACGTTGAGGTGTGGTGCGTCGGGCATCGGGGGAGTGCCCCCTGACGCAGCGTGTTTTTCGGGGCGGCCCACGCGCATCCGATGATCGATGTAATTCACCAGGTGAGTAAGCGGGATCGTGAGACAGAGATACAACAGAGCCGCTGCGATCAGCGGCGACAGGTTCCCCGTATTCGCTGCGGCGTCGTTTCCGATTCGGAAGATTTCGCGCTCGCTCGCCAACAAGCCAAGGAAGTAGACGAGCGAGGAATCCTTGATGAGCGAGATGAACTGGTTCACAAGTGCGGGTAGTACCCGGCGAATGCCCTGCGGAACAACGACGAGGCGCATCGAAGCGCCGTAGCTAAACCCCAGCGCGCGCGTGGCCTCTAGCTGGCCTTTGTCGACGCTCTGGATCCCGGAGCGGAAAATCTCGCCGATATAGGCGGCCGCCATCAGTGACAAAGCGAGGATTCCGAGAGGGAAAGGGCTAACGCTTCCGGTTAGTTCTCGCACGATCGGGCCCAAGCCGATTCCAATGAGGAGGATGACTACGACGGCTGGTACTCCTCGGAAAACATCCGTATAAATTCGGGCTAGCCATCGGAGTAATCTGTTGCGTGAGATCCCCATCACGGCGAGGACGAGACCCAGCAGCGTTCCGATTACGCCTGATAATGTGGCGAGAATCAGGGTGTTGGGGAGCCCCACGGTGAGAAGCGATGGCAGGACTTTTGCCATCGCCTCCCAATCGAAGAAGGTGTCAAGGAGCTGTTGGAAAGCATCCATATTGTTACGGTATCAATCCCTCGTTAGGAACCCGGAATGACGGAGGCAGCGCTTCCTGGTTTCCAATCGCTTGGACGTTCGCGGCCAGGGTACCACTCCTTCTCGAGGCTGTTCCAGGTGCCGTCCGCGATTACAGCGTCGAGGGCAGAGTTGAGGGCGTCGATCAGTGGCTTGTTCTCTTTGTTTACGGCAAAGGCCATGAAGTTTTGGGTGTTGATGATGGACTCGACGATGGCGGTTCCATCGCCGGACTGTACAAGACCCTCGGCCTGGTTTGAGGGTGCGACCCAGGCATCAATCTGACCGTTCTTCACGTTTGCATATGCCGTGTTGTAGTCGGGGAAACGCACGGGTTCGAGGTTAAGGGTATTGGTGACGTAGTCGTCCTGCACGGTTCCCTGTACCACGCCGATACGGACGCTGTCTGTGAGGTCTTTAAACCCCTTGATCTTTGAGTCTGTCTTAGCGACCGTGGCCATGTACCCGAAGTCGTAGCCGTTTGTGAAGCCAACCGTCTCGCGGCGGAGGTCAGTCGTCGAGATGGAGGAAGAGCCAACATCGAACGTCTTATTCTGAACCTGAGCGAGCAGTGTGGCGAACTCGGTGGCCTTGAACTCGATCTTCAGGTCGAGCTTCTTCGCCATGGCTTTGAGTAGCTCGTTGTCGAAGCCGGTGAAGTTGCCGTTTTCATCGATGAAGATGTTGGGCTTGGCATCTGAAAGCGTGCCGACAAGTATGGTTCCTGGTGTTGTGAGTCCGAGCTTGGAGGTGTCGATCTCGTCGAGTGGGGTTACGTCTTTGGTGGTGTACTTGCTCAGCGAGATTTGGTCGCTACCGGCGAGGGCATCCGTTGAGGAGGCGCTGGGCTTAGCGTCCGAGCTCGTGCCACATGCTGCAAGGGTCGCGGCCAATGCGATCGCTACGGGCAAAGCCGCGATTCGTGTCAGGGCGGAAATTTTCACTGTGAGTCGTCTCTCTGTGGGGCTTGGTTGAACCTCGCGCACTGTGGAACCTTGGTGCGGAGCAGGGCGAGGATAGTGCATAAATAATTTGCGCGCAGGTTAATCCGTGCGGTGGCTACGTCTATTCTCCCAAAAAAACTGAGATTCCAGTAATTTCACGGGTTATTTCGTGCGTAACAATACGTAACCGGGCAACGATTCTAGCGTCCCGGAAAGTTTTCGGCCCGTTTTGTGGGTACTGATCGGAACACTGTCATGTCTCAGGACATCGGTGACAGTTCTGTGTCAGGACATCGGTGACATTTC
>JBBAQX010000009.1:0-92977 GCA_040400085.1 Lysinibacter sp.
CAGCTTGGTAGCGCACTTGACTGGGGGTCAAGGGGTCGCAGGTTCAAATCCTGTCAGCCCGACCGCAAGAACCGCCCGAGACCATACACCGTATGGGATCGGGCGGTTTTTCGTTTTCTGCGGTCAGACTCATGTTGCGGGTTATAGGCCAAAAAGAGCGGATAGCCTCGGGCGTGTCAGATCCTGCCACGGTAGTGCCCCCGTAGAGTGGTGTAACAGCCCCGAACCAAATGACCCGCTGGAAACAGCGCGGTCACCGGGGACGCTCCTTCGAGGAAATCTTCACGTCACACTCGACAGGCATCGCACCAATGACCACTCCCTCTATTGTCGACCCTGCATCCGTTCTGACCCAAGCTTTGGGCGATGCGTCACCTGATTTGATGCGCACATTGCTGCAAACCATGATCAACACGCTCCTTTCCGCTGAAGCCGACGCTATCTGTGGTGCCGAGTACGGCGCCCCCTCCCCGGACCGCGTGAACTCCCGCAACGGGTACCGGCAGCGCGAGCTCGATACCCGCGTTGGTACCATCGACGTACAGATCCCCAAAACCCGCCACAGCACCTATTTCCCTGACTGGCTGCTGGAACGTCGGAAGCGTTCCGAGTCAGCGATGATCACCGTCGTGGCCGACGCATACCTCGCCGGGGTCTCCACGAGACGGATGGACAAACTCGTGAAGACCCTCGGCATCCACTCTCTATCCAAATCGCAAGTCAGTCGCATGGCCACAGATCTGGATGAACACGTCCGTGAGTTCCGCATACGTCCCCTTCATGAGGCGGGTCCGTTCACGTTCGTTGATTGTGACGCGTTGATGATGAAGGTGCGTGAGGGAGGCCGGGTCGTGAACACGGCCGTGCTGGTCGCCACCGGTGTCAACGGGGACGGGCATCGCGAAGTCCTGGGTATGCAGGTCGCCACGAGTGAGACCGGGCCGCATGGAATATGTTCTTCGCTGATCTCGTGGCGCGTGGCCTCAGCGGAGTGCGCCTCATTACCAGCGACGCACACGCCGGACTCGTCGACGCGATGCGGGCGAACTTCTCTGGCGCATCATGGCAACGCTGCCGCACCCACTATGCCGCGAACCTCATGACAGCCTGCCCGAAGAGTATGTGGCCGGCTGTGAAAGCGATGCTGCACTCCGTATAGACCTGCCCGACCGTGAAAGTGTGGAAGCCCAGTTCGACAGGCTCCTGGACTATGGTGAGCAGAAACTCCCCGACGTGCACGACCATCTCGATACTGCCAGCGCAGAGATCCTCGCGTTCACGGCGTTCCCGAAAGATGTATGGCAGCAGATCTGGTCCAACAACCCGAACGAGCGCCTCAACCGGGAGATCAGGCGACGCACGGACGTGGTGGGGATCTTCCCCAACCGTGACGCAATCACCAGACTCGTGGGCGCGGTCCTTGCTGAACAAACCGATGAATGGGCAGAAGGCCGCCGCTACCTCGGCCTCGATGTGCTCGCCCGATGCAGGATCACCCTCGTACCCGAACACCCAGAGGAGGTGGTCACGCCAGAGCCGTTACCGCTCAGCGCTTAGACCCTGAGACAGTATCCCGAAGGAAAGATCGTTACACCACTACCCAGGACTTGACCTGTTGGAAGCCAAGCAACGTCTAATAACCAAACATGCAGAATAAGCGGCCGGGAATATGCAAACTATGTACCCCACACCCTACAGAGTCCGCTTATCTATGCAACTACTCGGGTATTTAACTGGAAAAACATAAATCGCACCCCGAGCCTCCCTCCCAGAAGGGCGCTCTTCCACTAACCTCAGTCTTATGGCGACTCTTGATCAGGTAGCAGATGGGCGCACGACGAGCGTCTACCAGGACGCCATTCGTCTTTTGTTGCTTATCGACGCGGCGGCGGGCCCTCTCCCTGATCCCCGGCCGGTCCAGACACCTTCGGACGCGGTAGCGGTCCTGTACTCTCAGGTTTTGCTCCAGAAGCTTGATTTCTGGTTGCGCAATCCAGACTATTTGGCCGATGAATTAATCTCACGTTTTGAGCGCGACGGCAACTCAGAGGATCTTGACTTAGCTCGCAACATTTTAGAGAGCGACGAGCCCGAGGTGCGCTCCTATCAAATGCTTCGCTATCTCTTTGGTGCCTACGAGCCGCTCGATGAAGCTTTGTCTGTGCTACGAACACCGGGTCTCGTGATCCGCCGCAAACATGGGAACTCGGTTCATGTGACACAGCATGATTATTACCTCACGACCTCGGGGCGAACTGCAGCTCAAACGATCATTGATACGGTGCCGGATCTTTCTTACTACGCTGAGCGGTCAACTCTGGTGGCTGACCTAGCCGCGGGTCGGCGTGGCAGTGCACTGCGCGACATTCAATATCTTCAGCCTGAGTACGCAGATGCCGCGCTCGGAACTTATATCGCTGGAATTGCAGACCGTGCAAGACAACGACTGGCGGATGCGCTGGCGCGCGCAGAAGGTGGGGATATCAGTGAATGAAATAAGCACTACTCTTATTGGGCGAATCGCCTCCTCGGCCTCGTGCACCCCAGAGATCATCGAGCAGACCCTGAACGATTATGGACTGAATCTGGCTACGAGCAACCGACGCCACCGAAGTATTCGACTCGTTCGCCTCAGAGTCCGTGGCTATAAAGCTGGGGCAGTCGAAGCCGGCGCCTTCGACGAAACTTTCAATTTCGGACTCGGTGTGACAGTGATCGCGGCTGATAATTTGCGGGGCAAAACTAGTATCCTTGAGGTACTCACGCTTCTCCTAAGAGGAGAACCGCGTAACCTCCAAGCTGACGTGCTGTCTTGGCTCAAAGAGGTCTCGCTTGATATGCACATTAACGGTCAACCGATCGGATTCCGGCTATCGCTGGAAACATCCGAGGTTGCTGAAGGGTCCATCTTGGCGGGCACGATCGCAGATTTGGCCGCAAGCGACGATTCGAACGCGACGGGAACGACAGAATTGGCGCGCGCCAGGGGCAGCAACGAATGGTCCGAGCAAGTCAGCGCTTTCATGATGACCCAACTGGGGCTCGAAGAGATGCAAGTCTTCAATCGAGCACGCAGCGAGGACGAAGTCGGCACCATCAAGTCGCACGGCTGGCCCGCCTACTTTGGCGTGCTGTACCCACCATCCGGCGCGGACAAGATTTTGCTCGGTAGTACGGCGGGTGACCAGCTGCCCGTAAGACTGATGCAGGTATTCCTCGACATGCCCGAAGCAACGCGCTCGATGCGCGTCAGGGCGCTCGCTCAGCGTCTCGACAGCGAATTCAAGGCAGAACAACGTCGAGGTCGTGACACGAATGCAGCCATCGCGAAGCAACTCCAAGACGCACAGGACCGACAAGCGAGTGCCGGGGCCCAACTCGAAGCTCTCAGTACTCAAGCTCCGGTCGAGAGTTTGAAGGATCTGACCGCCCTCGCCGCCGCCGCCGGAGCACGTGTTGCTGCTGCCAGACAAGCTGCGGAATCGGCAGCGGCGGCCTTTAGCGAAGCACATTTCGCCCGCATTGCAGATGAGAAGGCCCTCAATGGCCTCCGCGAGTCGAAAGCGGCAAGCCGCTTGTTCCACGGGCTAAATCCCCAGTATTGCCCCCGCTGTGAAACCCCCATTAATGATGAGCGCCGCTCCCGAGAGCATGACCACCACAATTGCGCTGTATGTGACACAACGCTTCATGTCGACGCTCAAGATGACACTACCGAGCGCGAAACTCAGGCCAGCGAAGCCCTCGTGGCAACCAGAGCCGCCGAGAGGGCCTTAGACGCTGCGAAGGACGCATCACAAGCCGAGCTTAGCTCTGCATTGGACGACCTCAAATTGATCGATGAGCGGATAGCCCAGGTCCAGGGCGTGCGACAAATCACTGAGCGAATCGAAGCTGAACACGAACTAGCCGCAGCTACGGCCGTCGTCGAAGCGCTCCAAGCTATGACCCCTGAAGACACCGAACCTCCCGCGTCTGTCGTCATATTCAACGCGGCAAGCGAAATCCTCAAAGACGAGATCACAAAGGTGAGCGATTCCCTCTACTCCGAACTGAGCGATACCACCCGCGACCTAGCTCTTACCTTTGGAATTGGCGAACTTGAGAACATCAAGATCAAAGGCAACGGCCACATGGATGTATTCAAAGGCGGAGGCCCGCGATCAAGCTTCAGCTCACAGAGCCCCGGCGAACGTCTCCGTTTGCGCTACGCTCTCGTTATCGCATTGCTACACACCGCCCGAACTCGCGACATCGCGGGACATCCAGGACTCCTACTGCTCGACAGTCTCAAAGCCGAAGAAGTACAAGATGATCACGCGCAGACGCTCCTTCAAGGGCTGGTCACCGCTGCCGAGGCAGAACCCGGAATGCAAATCCTTGTTACGACAGCCGACAAAAGCTTGGCAGCATCAGTATCAGGGGTTTCTGACACGATCATACCCAAGCCAAACCGCACCACTCTCTTCTAGAGAATTAGCCGTATAACAGACATACCGGGAGGTCACCGTGTCGATCGCTGAACGCCTTACCGAGTCAACAACGGACCCCACTGCCGTAACTCTGGATTCGCTAGGAGCAGTGGCCGAAATTGCTGCCGAAGCTTTCAACCTGGCTGCCGATCCCCTTGCGCCCTGCGTGGCGTATGCCTTCTGCTCACAGTTAAGAGACGGGTTATGGACAGAAACGCACACCGAGGCCCTTGTGAGCTTTACCGCTGGCCTGGCGCAGCAGGACAGCTACCTCGCGCTGCGCGAAACGGCAGATATCTTGCTTGACGACGAGCGAACCCTGAGTCTCACGGCTGACACGCTTCACGACGCTCTGCTACCTGGAGAAGCTGATATTGCGTCGAGCCCGCTGCTCGCGGGACTGCGGCTTGATATCGCGCTCGAAGTCGCAGCTAAGACGACAGTTGCCCCGTACCGACTTCTCGCACTACTCACGGGTCCGGTACAGGACTATCCTGAAGATTTCGATGATCCTCTGGCCCGGGCACTTGGATGCGCCGCAGACATATGGACGACTCCCACAGAGCGAGCACGATTCGCCTCCACGTTGGCCGCACTGGCTGAGCGAGGCAGCGAGGACGCGGCGTATGAAGGTGCCGTTGGGCAGCTCCGAGATGCCCTGATGGAGACGGTCAGAGAAGAACTTATCGGTAAAGTCCACCATGCTCGGGACGAATTCGAGGCGATCACTCGTCAGTTCGAAGGACGAGAGGACGCTGCCGCGTTTGCGCAAACCTGCCGCGCTCTTATCGCCTTCGATGAGGTAGACAGGGCGACTCTTTCTATGTCGGCGCAGGCAGCGCGAGGCATCGCTGACCAAAGAGCTTTGCTCACCTACGGTATGAACAGTCGGCGTCAGGCTACCGCACGCCACCGAGCGCAGCTCGCATGGATCTCCCTGGCATGGAAACTCGAAATTGCTGTGATCGAACTCGAAGCAGATGCCTTTCTTGACACGTGGGTCGCGGTCGACGCGATCATCAAGGTTTACGAGGCTGACCGGCAGTTCACCAACCTCCAGACTGTGACCTCGATCATCCAGCCAAGGCTTGTGAACGAGATGGCGCAACGTGGAGCGATGGCCCATCAGCTTGAACGTGCCGTCGCTATCGATCTGGGGCGAGATGAACCCGAGCTCACACCGGAGATCCACGAACTATTGGAGCTCGTTCACCGCAGTCGCCTAGCACGGCGCGAACCGAGTGACGCGCCTGAGGAGTCGTCTCCTAGCGGGCCATATCTCCGAGCACTGTTGGGACCCGATTGCACATTGCTTGATGTTCTTGAAGATTCTCATCGAGAACAACTTGAGAAAGCAGCTCGTCAGACATTCGTTGGAAGTTTTGCCGGTGATAGGCCAACGAATGAACTCATCGACGAACTTTGTGCTGACCTCATAGCAGATCTTAGTGAGAACCCTGCTTTTATCGGCACGGCGAAGGCAAACTTCTCACTTCTTGTCGTCAATACCGTCCGATTCCTCATATACGTGGGCGATAACGCGCAGACGTATACCGCGCGCATCCCTAAAGATGGTACCCCGCCACTCGAAGAGGCCATCCAGAATCATTTCCATGAGTTCCTCAGCGCGTCGGACTTAGCGGGCCGCGTGGGAAAAGAACACTCAAACATCGCGCAGGGTCGTGCGGACGTCATTGTCACCTTCGACGGTGCGCGGCGGTACATAACCGAGGTCAAGCGGAAACTCAGCAACGCTAAGAGAACAAGCATCGAGGCAGCGTATTTGGCTCAGAGCGTCGAATACCAGTCAACGAACGAGCCCCTTGGGCAACTGCTTGTGCTGGACCTCGCCGACCACTCTGGCGGCACACCCCACATCAATGATTCAATATGGGTAGCCCATCGGCGAGACGCCGGTGGCAATGTGACGAACAGCACAGTTGTTGCGGTCGTACGGGGGAACAGGCCAACGCCCAGCAAGATGCGCTGATGACGCGGATGCATGGATTGGGATCGCTCACGTCGGGGGACCAAAAGGGGACCATAATCATGCAATCCATGCATCTCATGACGTGCTCTGTATGATCTGGTCCGCGGAATCACGCGGTTCTCGGTGAGATTTAAGCCGGTTGGACACATGGGAGGTCAAGGGGTCTCAGGTTCAAATCCTGTCATCCCGACCACAAGAACCGCCCGAGACAATACACCGTATGGGATCGGGCAGTTTTTCGTTTTCTTCAAACATGCCGCCCAATTGCGGTAGACACGTCTCCGACACGATGACGCTCGCTCATTCGCCACATCCGACAGGATTTCCGCGTTGATTTCAGGTGATGAGCACACCACCCCGAGCACCGCAGTCGCTAAGAGGCAGATATGAAGAAGATACTCCCCCCCATATCCCGCGGTGCGAAGGGTTCGCTGAGTACGTGCGCATCGGGCGCGAGCTCGCGGATACGCACCTGAACTACGAAACGCTACCGGGGCATCCGCTCATTGAAAACTGGGGAACGCAGCTGCCCGGCAGCGACGAAAACACCGACGACGAATACAGCATCGGTGGCAGAAGCCCGCTCGGCTGGGTGCTCGATCGTTACCGGGTGAAGCCCGACCCCGTCTCTGGCATCGTGAACGACCCCAACCTGTGGATGCGGGAACAGGGAAATCCGCGCTACGTGGTAGACCTCATCGGCTCACTCGTGACGCTTTCGCTGCGCACACAAGCGCTGATCGCGGAGCTTCCGGGGTTCATCATCTACCAGGACGGGGAGATGTCGAGGTAACGGTTACGGGCAAGGCGCTCTCCTTGAAAATTTGTTTCTCACTGATTAAGCCGGATCGAAAGAAGTGCCCTCGGCGCATTGCGGAGCTCTCTACAAGACAGCGTGGATCTGGTCGTATTCAACCGAGCGATTCGTTACCACGACAGGCTCGACTACTGCGACGCGATGAAATACATGGGGTCGGAAGGAGATAGCTGAGACATCTCAATAGCCGAACATGAAAAACTCCACTGGATAGATAGTCTGGCCCAGAGGCTCGTGACATACACGACTTGTGAAAAGCTCAGTTAACCTGTCTTTTTGAAAGCGTATTGTCCAGCTTTATCGATGAGAAAAAAGTTCAACCGTAAAGAATCTCCGGCACCGGAGGTATTCAGCCAGAAACCTTGGCTTCTTTGTCCGGTATAGGACAGTTCAATCATGCGTCGATAGCTGCCTACTTTACTCAGGTGCCAAGTTCCTTGAGCAGAGAAACTCTCCCGTTTATTTTCTGCTAAGTTTACGGGAATGTCGGTAATGATGAATGTTCCATCTTCATAAAATGTTGCATTACCGTTCTGCTGTCCGTCGTCTGTCCATGTACCGACGATGTCAGCCGACGTGAGCGGTGTGCTTTCAATTTGTTCCTGTATTTTGGCGTTCCAGATAAGAACCGCTGCTAAAAATAGCAACATAACAGCGCCAGGGACAATGAAAAACCAAACTCTTGATTTGCGCACAATTATGGGAGGCAGCTATCTTTAGCCTGTTTTTTGGAAAGCAAATTGTCCTTCTTTATCGATGAGAAAAAAGTTCAACCGTAAAGAATCTCCGGCACCGGAGGTATTCAGCCAAAGAACGGTAGCTCCTAGTCCGGGGTAAGACAACCCAACCAACCTTTGAAAGCTCTCTGCGTTTTCCAAGCGCCAAGTTCCTTGAGCAGAGAAACTCTCCAACTTATTTTCGGCAACGTTTACGGGGATGTCGGAGATAACGAAAGTTCCATCTTCATCAAAAGTTACAGTGCCATTCTGATTGTCTTTGTCTGTCCACGTACCGACAATATCTGCCGACGTGAGAGGCTTACTTTCTGCTTGCGTTTGCAGTATCGAAATCCAAATAAGTGCCGCCGAGAAAAGCATAAAGATCGCAACGATAGCTATGGTAAAAAACCATACTCTTGATTTCGGCATAATTACTGGGGGCTACCTTGTCGGAAAAGTTTCGGTCCAAATAATCGTTTGATCCATGTTGTCATACGTCCCTTTTTCCTTGTTAGCCTCATCAATAGCATCTTTATACGGAAGGTAGCCTCCACCTGGACTTCGGGCAAACGATTCTCTGGTTGTTTCGTTGTAAATCGTAAACGTAACCTTTGCATTACCTGCTGCATCAATACTGTCAACAGTGTAAGACATGTTGTAAGAACCGAGGAAAGATTCTGGTAGGTTTCCAAAATGACCAGCAGTTGCACTGTTTATAGCATCTCCCAACATCGTAGGAGCACTCCCCGAGACAGCACGATCACCTAATTCCGTTTGCCCAGTAACTAACCGACCGTCGAGAAGCTTCTCCTTAACCCCGTTATATTTGCTTTGTATAAATTCGCTGTCCTTGAGCCTTTCCAGGAACGGATGCCCATCCAGGAAAAATCTATCGCGCGGGCCTTCCCCAGAGAAAAAGGCCTGGAGCATCTGAAGCACCGTCAATGTTGCATATTGCTTTTGAATGTAAGGATCTTTGTTCCCTCCTCCGTCGTAATACGACCAATTACTAGAGACTTCTGATAACACGCTTCGTTCAAGGGCAGTATCTGCAGCTTGACGCTCGTCGGCAAGATTCCTCAAACCAGACACCGCGTCAGAAAAAGCTTTTTGAGCGGTTGCGCGTTCTTTATCACGTTGCGCGACTTCATCATCAGTCGGACGACTCGAAGCGTCGGTATATTGCTTATTCACTGCGAGGCGAGCCGCTTCACGATCTTCAATCAACTTCCTCGCTTGATTCTTTATTTCATTGACCGCATCGATATACGTTCGAATCGCGGTCTTTGCTGTCTGTAATGTTTCTTCGGATTCCGTCGCCGCTGTGATGTTTGCCGTCAGGGCAAATTGAGCTGTCTGGGCAGCAAGGCCAGTCCAGTAGCCCGGAAGCGCTCCTTGAGCCTTCCGCAACTCACCAGCGGTAAAGTCCCACTCCGTTATGCGCGCAGTAATCCACGTCACATACTCCTCAAGAACAGCCATATCCCCCGCACCGGGATCTTCATCAGTCCACTGCATATTCGGGACCTTCGTTAGACTTCGGCCGAGTCGAATGTTGCAGCGTAATACCGATCCACATCCGAGGCATCATTCGCCACCTTCAGAATATTCGTTCCTCTGGCATGCGTTGATTCGCTCAACTTCTGAACAGCTTTCTTATGATAGGTACCGAGAATCTCCAGCACTGCATCAACAGAACTACTGCCGCAACCTGACGTGTCAGGCACGGAATCAACCGTAATGTCATCGCTACTTCCGCCAATCGTGTTGGCGATGGAAGCCAATGCAGAAGGGTCCGTCGATATAGTGCTCATAATTTACAATCCTAAGCCCGCGGGAAGATGATATTTATAAAGTCAAATAAGGCGCAAAAAGTATGGACTTGCAAGAGAGTAAGTTCAACACCTAAATCCCATTTTCACGGTGGGCGTCTTCACCCCACCAAATGCTACGCTTAACGCACCATGTCTAACGGCTACCTCAACATCGAAGCGCAGCTGTTATCGCATCCGAACATCACGAGACAGGTACTTGGTAGGTTCTGGGCGGCTACCACGATGAGCGGTGACGCTTTCAGTACATGGAAACTACGTGATACCGGCACTCACCTCGAACGCGTGTGGAGCAGCCACTGGGACACCCCACCGATGGATCACTTTTGGTTGTATAACCAGTTGCTTCAGCATAATTTCAATGCCCTCTACCAGCTGGGACCAAACACCGGCTGGAACTTCGGAGAACTGTACGTTGCGCTCTATGCCGCATTCGATGACGGCGTCGCGTACCTCGTGATGACTACCCGCACCGGTAAAAACATTGGCGTGGATACCGGTTGGCGTCCGATTGAGTTGCGGGGCGCGAGTTACCACTTCGCCATCACGAATTTCCACTACTGACAGCACGAGTTGAGTGCTGTTCGGAAGCTCAGGATCAGACGAGCTCCGCGATCAAGGCAGTAATTCGGGCCTTGATGTCGTCGCGAATCGGACGAACAGCATCGATACCCTGCCCTGCCGGGTCGTCGAGTTTCCAGTCCTCGTACCTCTTTCCGGGGAAGAACGGGCAGGCATCCCCGCATCCCATCGTGATCACCACGTCTGAAGCCTGTACCGCCTCTGTGGTGAGAACTTTGGGCTGTTCGGCGGTAATGTCGATGCCTTCTTCGTGCATGGCGGCGACGGCAACAGCATTAATCTGGTCAGCAGGCATGGATCCAGCCGAGCGAACCTCGATCCGGTCGCCCGCCAGGTGGCGGAGGTATCCCGCTGCCATCTGGGATCGTCCCGCGTTGTGGACGCAGACAAACAAGACGGATGGTTTCTGATTAGTCACGCTAAGATTCCTTCGGTTTATTTAGTGGATGGTGAGGCTGGCAATGAGGGTGCGGACACGATCAGCGATATCGTCGCGAATCGCTTCAACCCCCTCTGGGGAGGCGAGGGCAGGGTCGCCGACGGCCCAGTCCTCGTAGCGGACGCCGGGGATGATCGGGCACACGTCGCCGCAGCCCATGGTGACGACAACATCCGCGGCGCGCACGGCATCATCTGTAAGCGGTTTCGGGAATGCCATTTCGGCTTCTTGCGCACCCTCGATCTCGTTGAGAAGCGACCGCACGTGCGGATGGATATCGGATGCAGGGGCAGAACCGGCAGAACGGGCAATAATTTTTCCGCCCGAAAGCTGGTTGACGAGTGCGGCGGCCAGCTGGGAACGACCTGCGTTCTGAACACACACGAAAAGCACTCGTGGGGCCCCGGCCTCGCGATCGCGAGTATGGTCGGCAATCCGCTGTCTCGCAAAACGCTCCGTCAGCGGAATCAGGTGTTGGGTGATTCTGGCTGATCGCGCAAGGCCGGTATAGGACTCGCGAACTATCGAGACAACGAGATCCCGGTGAAGACCGGTGAGCTCGTCGGCGAGTTCCTCGGCAAGGCGCGTGACGCGGGCATCCATCTCGCTCAGATCATCGACCGGCGCGGGCACAAGCTCGGTCTCGGCGTCGGCCTCGGTCTCGCCGAGCACAGCGGCGGGAGCAAAAGTATCCAGCAACGCTACAACGGCGCGCTGACGGCTCGGGGTAATCCGATACCACACCCAGGTACCCCGCCGCTCCGAGGCTAATAACCCGTTATCCTTCAATAATTTCAAATGGTGGGATACCGTGGGCTGCGATACCTCCGCGAGCTCTGCCAGGTCGCATACGCAGGATTCCCCGCGGGGGTCCGTGGCGATTGCGGAGAGCATCCGTAGCCGCAACGGATCGGCAAGCGCCTTCAGCGTCGCCGCAACCGTTGCTGCCGCGCCCTGGCTAATCGCGTGCGTCGAGGCAGGCGCGCAATCCGCTGTATCCGGCAGGGTTGTCGAATCGTTCATGATGTCCTCGCTTCCGGGGCATATGGATCAGTATGGAACCAGGCGCGGGCAGCCCAGAGCGAGACATAAACGAGGCCAACAAGCACAGGAACCTCAATAAGAGGCCCCACTACCCCGGCAAGGGCTTGGCCGGATGTTGCTCCGAAGGTACCTATCGCAACGGCGATCGCGAGTTCAAAGTTATTGCCCGCCGCGGTGAAAGCAAGAGTCGTGGAACGCGCATAGCCGAGCCCGATGACCTTACCGAGAAGAAAACCGGCAAACCACATGAACGCAAAGTAGACCAATAAGGGTAACGCTATCCGGGCGACGTCAAGTGGGTTCTGAGTTATCGCGTCACCCTGAAGAGCAAATAACAGCACGATCGTGAAAAGGAGCCCATACAGCGCCCACGGCCCGATCTTCGGAAGGAACTTCTCCTCGTACCAGTCGCGACCTCGACTTTTCTCGCCGATCCAACGAGAGGCGAAACCTGCGACAAGCGGAATACCGAGAAAGACCAACACGTTCAGAGCAATCTGCCACACGGAGACCTCAAGCCCCTGCGTGTCGAGCCCCAGCCAGCCGGGGAGGACGGTGAGATAAAACCAACCGAGAAGGGAGAACGCCACGACTTGGAACACCGAGTTGATCGCTACTAACACCGCGGTGGCTTCCCTGTCCCCGCAGGCCAGGTCGTTCCAGATCACGACCATCGCGATGCAACGGGCGAGACCCACAATAATGAGACCGGTGCGATATTCCGGCAGATCGGGTAGAAAGATCCAAGCGAGGGCGAACATCACGGCGGGGCCAATAAGCCAATTCAGCACCAGCGATGAAACCAGAAGCTTCTTGTCCCTGGTAACCGCTGAGACCTTGTCATAGCGCACCTTTGCGAGAACGGGGTACATCATCACGAGCAGTCCGAGACCGATGGGAACCGAGATCCCACCGATTTCGAGCGTTGCGAGGACCTCCGAGACAGCGGGAATAAACCGCCCGAGGAGCAGCCCGGCAACCATGGCGAGACCAATCCAGAGAGGTAGCCACTTGTCGAGCGTGGACATCCGCTTTGATTTCGTGGGCGTAGGTGCCAGTACAGCAGTTTTCACTTGAGCAACTCCTTGATGTTTACAGCAATCGCCGCGGTTCTAAAGATGACGCCGGAGACGCTCAACCGGAGACCTCCACAGCAACTTGACTTACAGGGCTAGCAGAGCTCACGTGAGAGAGGTAATGTTGAGCATCTTGTGCAGCAGCGCAACCAGTTCCCGCCGCAGTGATCGCCTGACGGTAGGTATGATCCACCAGGTCCCCGGCTGCAAAAACCCCGGGTAAGTTCGTGCGGGTAGAGGGATGCTCAACTAACACATACCCATCAGCATCGGTATCGACGCTTCCACGTACCAACTCGGAGCGAGGGTCATGACCGATCGCGACAAATACCCCCGTCACAGCCAGAACACTCTCAGCACCTGTGACGGTATTACGCAGTCGCGCCCCCGTCACCTCCGTATCGCCAACGAGCTCGATGACCGTACTGTTCCACACGACCTCAATCTTGGGGTTGGCCATCACACGCTCCGTCATTATCTTCGAGGCACGAAACTCGTCACGCCGGTGAACCAGGGTCACCTTCGATGCAAACCGCGTCAAAAATAGAGCCTCCTCCATGGCAGAGTCACCGCCACCGATGACCGCGATCTCCTTCTCTCGGAAGAAAAAACCGTCACACGTTGCGCACCAGGACAGGCCGTGCCCCGACAAACGCTCCTCCTCGGGAAGGCCGAGCTTACGATACACGGACCCCATCGTAAGGATCACCACACGCGCCAGGTAGGTCGCGCCGTTTCCAGTCTCGATAACTTTCACATCGGCATCGAGGTCAAGTTTGATTGCATCGTCATAAACAATTCGTGCACCAAAACGTTCGGCTTGCATGCGCATCGAGTCCATCAGGTCGGGACCCTGCACCCCATCAACAAACCCGGGGAAGTTTTCTACTTCCGTGGTAGTCATGAGCGCACCGCCCGCCGTGACCGACCCGGCAATAACAACCGGCTCCAGGCCAGCCCTCGCTGCGTATACTGCCGAGGTATAACCGGCAGGCCCTGAACCGATAATAACCAGTTCAACTTCTTGTATCGACATACTTCTATATTGAAGGAAACCAATCCAAGGCGCAAATCCACCAGGACTCCTTAACCAAATGTTCATCCAACAAAGCTCAGAGTGATCGACGCGTGAACCATATTGACATTAATACGGAGCCAGGGATCATAGGCCAAAAGAGCGGATAAAACCTGACTTAGCCCCGGAATCACGGGTCAACCGAGGGGATGCTGGGGTCATGGACGATTAGTTGCAACAAACAACTCTCACACCAGCAGCTGCGTGTCTTGCGCTGCTTCCATGGTAAACAACAGCCGCAACCTTGCAGAATCCATTGGTGAGATGCCCTCAGTTAGGTTCGGGGTAATACATCGGGCTCGAGCCGGGGCATCGAATTCGGCCCGGCGTATAGAGTTCGGCCCGGCATGTAGAGTTCGGCCCGGCGTATAGAGTTCGGCCCGGCGTATAGAGCTCGGCCCGGGGTGTAGAGTTCGGCCCGGCGTAGAACATGGGCCAAACCCTATAGCCCGGGCCAGAAACGCTGGCCGCACCTACAGCCGGGGCCAAGCTCGCACAAGACGCGAGACACGCCCAACGCCGTCCACTCTTGTGGCCTATAACCCGGAGTGAACTTGCGGGCATCCAAAACACACCCGGTAAAGACTGAAGCTCTTGCCTAACCGATATAACCGGTTAGAATTATTGTATGCTGGAACGCGCTCAACATCCGATGCCGGAAGATATAGCATCCGCTCTCGATCACAACGATCTACGCGGCGACTACGACAACCGCCCGGCGTATCAGCGCAACGATTACCTCGGCTGGATCGGGCGCGCCAAGACCGGGCAGACCCGGGAACGGCGGATCGCTCAGATGCTCGACGAGCTCGATCACGGCGGCGTCTACATGAGGATGATTCACGCGCCCTCCCGGAAGAATCAGTCATGACAAACAACTGGAATACCACGGTCTGGCTCACCCCGTCCGACGGTAAACGATGGCGCTTCGATCCGGGATCGCTGAGCCTCGCCTTCGCCTATTCCGGAGACTTCGGGTACAACATAGACGCGTGGGAAACCCTGCGAGAGCCCTCCGACCTCGACGCGTGGCTTACCGGGCGTTTTGGCCCGGCGCTGCGGCCGAGCCACGACACCGAATATCTCGACGCACGGCATCTCCGCGCAGCGATCGCCGCTGTCGCGCGACGCATCGCCTCGGGAGACAAGCTCGATCCGGCGGCGGTCGACACCATCAACGACTGGGCAGGTCGGCCCTCTGCGCAACACTATCTTGCGGGCGGAACCCGCGAGCCGGAACCGCCCTCCCCTGCGCGCCTAATTGCAACAATCGCGCAGGATGCCGTCCGATCCTTCGCCCCGAACACCGGCACGATCCGCGAGTGCGCTGCCGACGATTGCCGCCTGATTTTCCTCGATTCCTCACGCCCGCAGAACCGGCGCTGGTGCTCAATGAACCGATGCGGTGGTCGAGCAAAAGCGCGAACCCACTACGCCCAGCACCGCACAGGAGAACCCTCATGACACGACACACAACCCACGTCAATCCCGCCGAGCTGCATCACAACCCCGCTTTCTCTCAGGGCGTTATCACGCCAGCAGGCCCAACGCTCTACGTCGGCGGGCAGAACGGCACCGATGCCAACGGGGAATTGGCCGAGGGCATCGAAGCTCAGACTGCCCAGGCGATGCGCAATGTCCTCGCCGTCCTGGCAGCAGCGGAAACAGGGGCCGAGCACGTCGCGAAACTCACGATCTACCTCGTCGCTGGCGCTGATGCCAGGACAGCGTTCAACGCGTCGCGATCCGTGTGGGGCGACCAGAAGACGGCAATCACGGTGCTCATCGTCGCTGGCCTAGCACGGCCCGACGCGCTCGTTGAGGTGGACGCGATCGCGAGCATCCCCTCATCGAGCGCCAGCGCCGTTGCTTAGCCCCGGGACGGCTGGTCGGGCCGAACACCCCCACCCGAGTACTGCCGCGAACGGGTGCCACCGGACAAGACCGAGAGCCCAACGGCAGCAAGCGCAAGGGTAATCCCGCTCACGATGGTGCGCACCAGGTTCCACGCCTGCCACTGGCCGGAGTAGGTGTCCCAGATTCCCTGCAGCACAGAGTCGTCAGCGCTCATATCGGTGAGTCCCAGTTCATTATTCATGGGGACGTTAACCACAGAGGTCAGGAGCAGCGCACCCACGAGATAGAGCACAGAGGCAGACGCAAACAAGCTAGCCGCGACGACGCGACGCTGCGTGTAGGCGATGATTGCCGTCACGCCTAGAACGGCCGGGGTGAGAAAGAACGCGGGAAAAAAGACGCCGTTCCTGACGATTCCATTCATCGCATTCATCGCCTCAATAGCCGTGCGCGCAGGCAGGTTATCGAGCCCCCACATGGTTGAGCACACCCAGGCGAAGAAGAATCCAAATATGGCGCCAGAAAAGATTATCGAGATCACTGCCATGATTCGCGAAAGAAGGGATACTGAGGTCACTATGTCTCCAAAATTAATAGGTACGGTTGGTTCCATTAATTATGACACGGACTAGACTGAAAAATAACCGAAAGGATCGAAAGTGGAACCAGCACCCCCAGAACCCCAGCCGCCCCAGCAACCTCGCCGCCGAGGCCGCCCCCGGGCAGAAGATCTCGCGGACCGCCAGAACGCGCTACTCGACGCGGCCCTCGAAGAACTCCTGCTCAACGGCTATACCGGAGTCACTTTCCAGGGCCTGGCAACCCGAGCCGGCGTTTCCAAGGAAACCATCTACTCGTGGTACGGGGGCGTTGATGGCGTCTTCAGCGCGCTGATCGAGCGCCTCGCAGACGCCGGAGCTGAGCGCTTCCAGAAAGCCCTTTTCTCGCGCGGAACAGGTAGGGACGTCCTGATTCAATTCGCCATCGGCATCCTCACTCTTCTCGTGAGCAAGGAGTCGATCGCGATGAATCAGGCCGCGATGAGTTCGCCCGACCTCTCCGCCGTCCTGCAAAAATCCGGAAGGTATCGACTTGGCCCGCTGGTTGAGGGCTATCTGCGCAGCCTCGATAGCGCGGGAGAATTAGCGATCCCAGACCCCGCGCGATCCTTCGGCATACTCTATGGCCTGATCATTCAGGACACGCAGATCGGCGTTCTGCTCGGGTCGAAGCCCCCCACGGATGAGGAGATTCTTGCGCGTGCGATTTCCGCGGTAGACGACTTTCTCACGCTACACGCGACAGGCAACCCTTCGGACCTCTAGGAAAAAGCTATACAATCGCGGCTGACGGACTCCACACCCACGCCTGCCAGATAAGGATGCCATTGACGACGACGCCGACGACAATGAGCACGTTGTCATAGAGCCCCGGGTACGGCAGACCGGCCAGATTAAATAACGCCAGGCCCACAGACGCGATGATAGTGATCCAGCGCAACGGATCGGTCGGGACCATCAGAGTTACGAGGATCATAGCTATAGGCACAAGCATGATCGCCGCAGCAATCGTCCACATACTAGATGGGACTGGCTTACCCCCCATCGAACCGGGGGTGAAGTCACCAGCAAAGATTCGGAGCACATCTCCCAGCAGGTAGATCAACATCAGTGACACCCAGGCTCCAGCGAGCACAATACGGGTCGGATCCATCATCACGCTCCCTCGCTTACGTTTTTCTCGGAGGCCAGGTCGGGATGGAGGATGACGTTGCCAATCTTTCGACGGGAGTCAACGCGCTCATGGGCAGCCACGATTTCGTCAAGGGGAAAGACGCTGTCCGTGAGGCTCGTCACATGCCCGTCGACCATGAGCGACAGCAGGTACTCAATATCCTCGGCGCGCTCGGGAGCCGGGCCCGTCTTGACATTGCGATGCGGCGAGAGCATCCCGCCAAGGCCAGCTGCGATGAGGAGGACCATTCCCCCAGGCGCGGTCAGGCCCCTACCGGCGTCGGGAGTGAGAGTGCCGACCGTGTCGACGACGACATCGAATCCGCCAGCAAGGTTTTCGACCGGGCTTGTGCGGTAGTCGATCACCTGATCTGCACCGAGCTTCCGAAGCAACGGAAGGTTCGGGCCGCTCGCCACCGCCGTTACGGAGGCGCCAAAGTATTTCGCCAGCTGAACCAGGTTGGTTCCGACCGCACCGGAGGCACCGTTAACCAACACGGACATGCCGGGCTCGATCGTGACCTTCTCCCTCAGATAGTAGAGCGCAGTGGTGCCACCGAAGATCATTCCGGCCGCGTCATCATGACTGACCGATACCGGCTTGCGGACCAGTCTCTTACTCTCGACCACGACGTACTCAGCGTGGGCCCCCATACGGGATCCAGATGTTCCGCAGACCTCATCCCCGGGCGCGAAGTCGATACTGCCGCTCCCGACGGCATCAACCGTGCCGGAAAAAGAACGGCCGAGGATAGACCGGCGGGGCCCTCCCAGCCCGAACATCAACTTTCCGATGGATCACATCCCCGCGGGGAACTGCGCACCACGGATGCGGGCATCGCCAGCGGTTACCGCGGTAGCAGAAACACGGACCCGAACCTCGCCGGGGCGAGGGGCGGGAAGGGGCAGCTCGTCGATTCGGGCGACCTGTGGCGGGCCATACTGTTTTACGACTGCAGCTTTCATATCCGTTACCTTACACGTGTAAACTTATGTTGGAGGATTTAGTATACACCTGTAAGCTTTAAAGAACAACAAGACTTGAAACGTAACAAGAGGATATCCACCATGGCGAGGCGCCCTACGCTAACGCGGGACATGATCGTCGGTGCCGCCGTCCAGGTCGCAGACGCTGGAGGCTTGAGCGCCGTGAGCATGCGCAACGTAGGCAAACAACTCGGCGTCGAGGCAATGTCGCTCTATCGATACCTCGCGAGCAAGGAAGAACTACTCGACGAACTAGCGGACTGGGTCTTCAGCCAAATTGACCTACCCGTTGCCGGCCGCCCCTGGCGCTCAGAGCTAAAGAATCGCTCTGCCAGCGCCCGCCGCATCCTGTCGATGCACCCGTGGTCGCTCAACCTCATTGAGTCCAGAAAGAACCCCGGACCGGCCACGCTTCGTGCCCACGACGCAGTCCTTGGCTGCCTGCGGGCCGACGGCTTCTCCGTAGAGCTCGCCGTGCACGCCTTCTCGGCTCTCGACTCCTACATTTTCGGCTTCGTGCTTACGGAAATCACTCTCCCGTTCGAGGGGCCCGCCAACGCCCAGGACTTCGTCACCCATCTCAATGTTGCGTCCGAAGAATACCCACATCTAACAGAGGTAGCAAGCACACTCATTGGGCGCGCAGGATGGGACTTCGCACACGAATTCGGCTATGGACTCGATCTCGTCCTCGACGGTTTGGAGCGCCGTCGCGAAGCTGAGTTCACGCCGGAGGAACAGGCCGAGGCCTGAACCACTAACCTGCAGCGGCAACAGGCACAGCCTCAGCATCATCGGCAACCACATAGCGCACAGCGCCCTCGCACGGACGCCACTCAGATCCGGCCCATTCCTGACCCGCTCTACGATCAAGAGTGACCACGCCAGAGACTCGTTCCCCTGGTCCCGCCACCAGCTGACTCCACCCGACCAGCCTGCGCCCGTGTTCGTCCTCTTCCCAAAGCAATAAGGTACGGCGCCGATTGCCAGCCGATACGTTCCGCGCACTGATGACAAAGCCGTCGCTGACGCTGCCCTCGAGATCGTAGTCATCCCAATCGCTAGAGCCCACGCAGCTCCCGAACGGAAACCGCGCCGACCCAGCGCTGCGGCGGTAACCAAACGGTTCGCGAAGAAGAAACGCCTCACCCTGCGGTTCGTCAGACGCGAGACGCGCCTGCTCATCGCTTGAGGGGATGCCGAACGGCAGCCGCCCCCGCGGCTCCCGTTCCCCCGTGAGCACGTCCGCCCACGCGCCCAGACCTTCCTGCCCCGCATACCAGCCATACAACACGGCATCCACATCATCAGCCCACGGCAGCAGCACGGCGCCGCCCGCGTTGACGATGGCTACCGTCCGTCGCGCGACCGCGGATACCCGTCGTACCAGTTCGTCCTGCCATCCGGGAAGCTCCAGGCTCTGCCTGTCGACCCCTTCCGTCTCATCGTGCTCGGTTGTGCCGACGACAACCACCGCAACATCCGCGGACGCGGCCTCGCGAACCGCGTGGGCAAGGGCATCCCCCTTATCGAGACCGGGCTGGGTTAGCGCGCCCACTAGACGCATCACGGGAAAATCGGCTATCGCAGCCCGAATTGTGAGGGTTCCGTTCCAGTCGAAAGTCACTGCAACGGATGGCGGCCGCATGAAGGTGTCTGGGTGCGAGAGAGCGTCCGCCCCCGCCAAACGAACCGGCTCGAACAACCCCGGAACGCTCACCGTGCCCAAGCCCCACAGCGTGAGCTCGCGCCGCTCGGAAGCCAGCGGCGAATCTTCCGACAGACCCTCCGGTGCGGGCCGCAAATCGATAATCAGCTCTGCCGCCTCGGCGACCGGGCGCCCGTCCCCCAGCCCCCACATCAGATCGAAGGATTCAACGGCCTCCGAATACAGCACGGTCCCATCAGCCGAGATAAGGGATGCGGTAATCACGGTGTCATCGCCGGCAAACGGTAGCGGATAGCGATGCAGCCCTCCCCCGGCGGCCTCTGTGATGGCGAGATCTGGACGCAACGCCAGCAATTCCTCGCGCAGGGATGGCCTCTCCGGCACGGGGAGCATTGCCGATCCCCCGCCGACCCGAGTCGGCCTGAGCACAGCATCCCCGATGAGCGCCACGGTCGCTCCCCGTGGGATATCCAGCGACTCAGCCGAGCCCGTCAGCTGCACAACCGACGCAGCGGCGGTCTCCCGCAGCAGCTCACGCGCGTCAGCGTCCTCGGCAAAAACGCCCCGCGGCGGCGGACCATCCGTTCGCCGACGCCTGCCTTCTGGCGGGCGCAGGGACATCAGCCGCTCGACCTTTTGAGTGACCAACTCGTCAGGCACCAGCCCCGCCTCGACAGCCGTTGCGAGCGATTCTCCCCAGGGACCGGCAGGGCCCGGCATCACCAGGTCGAGACCGCTGAGCGCCGTCTCGACCGTGGAGCGAGCCGCGCGCCAATCGCAGACGATCACAGCATCCGATCCCCATTGATGCCGGACGACCTCGGTGAGGATCCCGGCGTTCTCGACCATCGGGGTCCCATTCAACCTGTTGTAAGCAGCCATAATCATGCGTACATTGGCGCCAAGAACGGCTTCCTCAAACGGGCGAAGCAGCGTTTCATGTAACAGCTTGTCGTCGATCCGAACATCGGCGCTCAGGCGAAAAGTTTCCACGTCGTTGCCGGCCAGGTGTTTGACGCAGGCCGCAACGCCAGCGGATTGAATTCCCCTAATCATGGCGGCGCCCATCGCCGCGGTGAGGGCAACGTCCTCGGAAAATGCCTCGAAGTTTCGCCCGCCGAATGCGCTGCGGTGAAAGTTTACCACCGGCGTGAGCAACACATCGCTGCCCTGGGCCGCGGTCTCCCTGCCGAGGAGCTCGCCGACGCGCTCGACCAAATCCACGTCAAAGGTTGCGGCAAGCCCGGTGGGCCCCGGCGCGACAAGCGCAGGCCGCCGATCACTATGCTGCGCAATACCTGCGGGACCCGCCGGACCGTTGACGAGCCACAGCCCCTCGAACCCCAGGTCGGCATTCCCGGGTGTGGTGAAATACGATTCCCCGGTGAGCAACCGGACACGATCAATGAGGGGGATGCTCGCCAGCTTAGACATCTTCGGACACCTGTTTTGCTGCGACCTGCCCAGCTGCAGCCTGTCCCGCAGCAACCAGCGGATAATGGCACGCGACCGTCCGGTTGACCCCGACCGTCACGGGCACAGGTCGTTCTTGCACACAGCGCTCCGTGGCCAGCGGACAACGGGTGGAGAAAGCGCAACCCGGCGGCGGCGAGAGGGGTGACGGAGGCTCCACATCCTTGACCCCGAAATCAGACATTTCCCGCCCGGCCTGGGGAACCGCGGCCATCAGAGCAGCCGTGTACGGGTGCGCAGGCGCCGCGATGACCTCTTCTGTCGGGCCGGTCTCGCATACCCGACCCAGGTAGAGCACCGCGATATCGTCCGAAATCGCTCGCACAACAGCCATATCGTGAGAGATAAACAACATCGAGACTCCCGATTCCCGACTCAGTTTTCCCAACACGTTGAGGACAGTTGCCTGAACAGACACGTCGAGTCCCGAAACCGGTTCGTCAGCGACCAAGATCTCCGGCTCCGCCGCTAACGCCCGCGCAATCGCGACGCGCTGGGCCTGACCCCCGGAGATCTGTCGCGGTGTCCTACGCCCGTATTGCTGAGGGTCGAGACCGACTGCGCGCAGCATCCGTTCAGCGATCTCGACACGGTCGACTTTCGGAAGGCCACGAATCGCTGCAGGCTCGGCAACGATATCGCTCAGGCGCCGACGCGGGTTGAGCGAGGAGACCGGGTCTTGAAAGACCATCTGCATCACTGAGTTTTGTGCCCGACTCCGCTGTTCCCGTTTGGCGGGGAGCGGCTCGGAATTGAGCGTGACGTTCCCCTCTTTTTGGGGAATTAGGCCGAGGATTGCCTTCGCGATGGTCGATTTACCAGAGCCAGATTCGCCAACGAGCGCTAACGTCTTGCCCTTCGCCAAGGTGAAATCGACCCCGGAAACCGCGGAGAGAGGGCCGCTTCTCGTCCGGAAAACGACGTTCAGGTCGCGAACCTCCAGCAGCGCTTCTGATCTCGCCTGCCCTTTATCGTCGGCATTAATCACGGGCGTTGGGTCTTGTGCGTTTGTCATACTAGTTCTTCCTCTACAGCGCTGGCTTCTTGTCCGCCGACTGCCCAGCAGGCAACCTGATGCCCGCTGCTCAGCGTTTCCATCGGAGGCCGTTGCTGTTCGCACCGCGCGGTAGCGAGGGGGCAACGCGCCGCGAAAGGGCATCCAACTCGCGGGGCGGAGAGGCTCGGCAAAGACCCGGGGATGGATGGAAGCTCTCGTCGAACCTCCCCCGTCATGCTCGGCGCGGAATCTAACAACGCTCGAGTGTAGGGATGCGCGGGGTCAGCGATCAGGGCCGAGGTCGGCCCGCACTCAACAATCCGCCCCGCGTACATCACTGCAACCCGGTCTGCCCTCCCCGACAATAAGCTCAAATCGTGAGTCACGATGAGCATCGCCATGTCGTGTTCCCTGCGCAGCCCGTCGAGCAGGTCAAGCACGAGCCGCTGCACCGTTACGTCCAAAGCTGTGGTTGGTTCGTCCGCCAGCAAAAGCTGCGGCCGACCGGCGATAGCGGCAGCGATACCGACACGCTGCCTCATCCCGCCAGAAAACTCGTTAGGGAAAGAATCGACGCGGCGATCGGGATCGGGGACACCAACCGCGGTTAACAACCTAACGGCCTCCGCCCTGCGTTCTGCGCGGCTCAGGCGTCGTCGATTTGTGAGAGATTCGACAATCTGCTCCCCCACCCGGACCACCGGATTGAGCGATGTCATGGGATCCTGAAAAACCATTGCGATCCGAGCACCCATCCAATCGCGCCGCTTACGCGCGGAGAGACTCGTCAGCTCTGTGCCATCAGCCTCAATCGAACCGCTGATGTTCACCGGGTTACCTCCCGGATGGATGCCCAGAATACTCCGCGCCAACACTGATTTTCCCGACCCGGATTCTCCGACTATCCCGATACATTCTCCGGCGTTGACGGAGAGCTCAATCCCTTCCAACACATATACGGGACCGTCCGGTGTGTCATATGAGACGGAAAGATTACTCACTAACAACGCTTCTGCTCGGGAAACGCCCTGCTGCTGATCGAGAACTGAGAGGGCAACGTGAGATTCATCAATCAGGGTGTTCATGAGTTTCTTCCTTTTACTCGTTCGCCAACGACGTTCAGGGCGAGCACGGTCAGGCACAGGGTGATCGCGGGAAAGAGCGAAATCCAGGGAGCAGCAGCGAGCTGCGTGCGGCCATCCGCGATAATTCCTCCCCACGATGGAGTCGGGGGTTGGAGGCCGAATCCCAGAAAGCTCAGAGAACCCTCCGCCACGATCGATACGGTCATCACCGTGAAACCGTAGGCGAGGGCTATGGGAGCAACATTGGGCAACACCTCGCGCAGCATGATTCTGACCCGGCTGGCGTTCAAGAGTCGTGCAGCGGTGACGAACTCGCGTTCGCGAAGGGTAAGCGTGGATGCTCGCGTAATTCGCGCCATCGACGGAACGGTGAGGAAGCCGATAATGCTCCCAATCGTCCACAGGCTGGGGCCCTGCAGCGTCACAACAAGCATGATCAAGATCAGCGCCGGGAACGCGATGATGGAATCCAGCAGAATCCCGATAACCCGGTCGAATAATCCGCCAAGGTATCCGGCGAGAGTGCCGAGCAGCACGCCGACCCCGAGCCCGACGGTCAGGGTGATCCCCGCTACGGCGAAGGAGCTACGGGCTCCGGCGACAGTACGGGCGAAAACATCGCGGCCCGTAGCATCGGTTCCGAAAAGGTGATCCGCACTCGGAGCAGCAGCTGGGGAGCTGAAGTCCGCTTTGATGGGATCGAGCCCGTCCCAGAAGAGAGACACGAGGCTCAACGTGCCAAGCACCGCAAGCCAGAGAATCGACAGAAGCAGCCCCGTGTTGATCCGGCGTCGGCTCGTTTTCGACTTCGTGAGGGCGGCCTTCGGAAGAGCGATGTTAATTGTTGCCATGGGTAATCCTCGGGTCAATAAATCTGTAGCTCAGGTCAACAAGAATGTTCATGAGAACAACAGCGCAGCCAGCCACCAACACGACAGCTTCGATGACGGGGAAATCCCTCGCCAAAATAGCTCCCTGGGCCAATCTGCCCATTCCGGGTACGGCAAAGAGCGTCTCAACCAAGATTGACCCACCAATTGATGATGCGATTCCCAGGCCAACGAGGGTAACGAGGGACAGAGACGAGGGCCGAAATGCTCGGGCGACCAAAATCTTTCCCGGTCGCATCCCCCTGCTCGTGGCAGCATGAATGAACGGCTGATCGAGGGTTGTCACAAGATCAGAGCGCAGTGCCCTGCCGTAAATTGCGGCTTCTGCGAGACCCAACGTTAGGGCGGGCAGAACCAGGGTTCGCAAGTTACCCAGAGGATCTTCCACGAAGGGAACCCAACCTGTCGCTGGCAGCCAGCTCAGCCTCACCGCAAACAGGTAGATGAGTACCAGCCCCAGCACAAACCCAGGCATCGACAACAAGACGAACGAAATACCGGTCGCGATACGGTCCATGAGGCCGTTCGGCCGCCAGGCCTGGCGCAGCGCAACAGGAATCGCGAGTCCCAACGCGATGACCTGGCTGGCCAGCACGAGCTGAAGAGTAACGGGCAAACGGCGGGCGAATTCATCCGCTATTGAGGCATCCGTTGTAAGCGACGTCCCGAGGTTACCCTGAACTGCCTGCGCAATCCAGTTTCCGAAGCGAACGAAAGGGTTCTGATCAAGATCAAGTTTGGAGTGGAACAGGGCGATCTGTTCGGGTGTTGCTTGCGTCCCGAGGACGGCGATAGCAGGATCACCCGGAATCAGCTGGGGCAGAGCCATCGTGAACACGCCGAGGAGGGCGAGCACAGCAAGCGCGCGCCCTCCTCGACCTAACCAGAATGAGGTCATTTGTCCAGCCAGAACTGACCTGGGCGTACCGTAATGATATTCCTCTTGCTCAGATCCGGGATCCCCTTGATCGCCGTGCTACCGATGAAGCCGGCGGGGTTCTCTGTGTAGAACGCGATCGCAGCCTCGTCTACGATTACCTGAGCCGCTTTACCGTAGAGCTCTCCCCTTTCGGAAACAGGGCCCGTGGCGCGTGCCTCTGTTACGTCGGTATCAACCTCGGTATTCACCAGCCCCGAAAAGTTGGATGGAGAGGTAGAGGTGAAGGTGTAGAGAGCGCCATCGGTGTCGCCGTAGAGGCTGGTGGTCATGTCGAGCATGTCGAAGTCTTTCTTCATGAGGGCCTGGCCCCACGCCGAAATGTCGAGCGGCTTAATATCCATCGTGATTCCAACGTCCTTCAACATCTGCTGGATGGCTGTTGCGCGCTGCTGGCTCTGGGGCCGGTTGTCCAGAGTGTAGGTGAAGGAGATAGGATCGCCGACCTCGGCGACAAGCTTCTTGGCCTTGTCCTTATCGAAAGCGGGATACTCGACCTGGTCATACTGCGATTGCGAGCCGATCGGGCCATTTGATATAGAACCAAGACCACTGTTTACGACGTTGAGCAAAGCATCCCGATCGATTGCGGCCTGCACGGCTTGACGGGCTTTTACGTTGTCAAACGGTGGCTTCTGGGTATTGAAAACACCTGTCGAAGTTGCGGAGTTCGCAGAGAAGGCAAGCAATCCATCTGCACCAGCCTGAGTATATTGGCTTGGCGTCTCGGTCCAGATAAGGTCAACCGCGTCAGTGACAAGAGACTGGTAGCGAGAATCGGTGTCGGGCAGGAACATGAAGGTCACCTTATCCGCGTGGCCAGCTTCACCCCAGTAGTCATCACGCTTGGCAAAGGACACCGAGGTTCCTTTAGCAAATTCGTCCAGGACATACGGTCCCGAGCCCAAAGGGTTGCCGTTCGCATCTTTCGCTGTATCGCTTGCAATAAACCCAAGGTTACGGGTGAGCATGCTCAGAAAGCCCGAGTTTGGCGTGTTAAGCGTGAACTCAACGGTAGTCGAATCAACTGCCGCCATAGCTCCGATCTCGGACGCATCGAAGGCACACGCGCACTTTGAGGCTGGGTCCTGTAGCCGTTTGATGTGGTTGATTACCGCCTGGGAGTCAAGCGGGTCGCCGTTAGAAAAGGTGACGTCTGGATGAATCGTGATTGTCCAGGTCTTCAGATCGTCCGACGGCATTGCGCTCTCGGCCAGCTGAGGAACAATCTCGCCGCTGTCACCATAGGTGAAAAGGGCGTCATACATTGTGTAGGCAACGACCATAGTGGTTTGTGACACGATTGACCCGGCAGCAGGATCAAGTGAGCTGACCTCTCGATCAAGCCCGATGCGGATATTTCCTCCGTCTACCGGGGTCGAGCTCGCGGATGTTTCCGTGGTCTCGGTAGAACCCGATGCGCACGAGGCCAAGCCAAGGCTCAGCGTCGCCGCGGCGGCTACCGCTACAAGTGTTTTTGGGAGAGATTTAAGCATTCGTAGATACTGCGCTTTCATGAGTTTGTTGGGTAAGAACTGTCTGGAGAAGGTCGAACTCTGCCGGGGTTATTCCCGCCTCTGCGAGATAGCTTCGAACCCCGCCACACGATTCGATGTGATCGAGCGCACGTTCAAGGTCCTCTGCTTTGCAGGTGAGATCGAAGGTGATGCTCTGGGCTGAGTTCGAATTATTGCGGTCGAGGAACCGATCAAGATCGTGATTGGTTGCCAGGTAGTCAGCAATAATGACTTCGCGGTCAACACCTGCGATGAGCAGGATGAGAGCAACCGCGACCCCCGTTCGGTCTCGACCGGCCTGGCACGCGATGACAGCTGCGCTAGGTGTAGTGCTGATCGCTCGCATCACATCCGCTATTTCGGCACGGTTGTTGAGCAACATCTGGATGTAAAAATCGCCGAAGGTGATGCTCCCATTCCGAAACCTTTCCGTCATCTCCGCAAGCTCGTGCGGAGCGATATTGGCTCCCGGGGTGAGGTTGATGTTTACACGCGACCACCCGGCGGGGATGGTGAGCTGTTCTTCGCCGGAGATTTCAAATGGTGTGCGCAGGTCGACCCACAACAGCTCCTCAGGGCAGTTCTGATGCTCTTCCTCGGTCGCCAACCCCAGACTGGCCGAGCGGAATAGCTCAACGGATGCGCCATCGGGAAGTGGAACGGTACGCCAGTTTGGCGGCCGGATCGTTATCTCTGTCATGTTGACCATCATCCACTCGTGACACTACTGCCACTTTTACGGAAGGTAAACCATGGGTGAACTGAGCGATAATTATTGTGTCGCCAGATCTTCTGCGTCGCCGATGCTACAAAATAGGTGTGATGACCCAACGACACCTCAAGGTCGCGCAAACGCGCATACGAATCCAGTCCTGCGCGCTCTCGCTCTTTCGGCAAAAAGGGTTGAGCGGCACCACAGTAAACGAAATCGCTGCCGCCGCCGACGTATCGCCACGCACGTTCTTTCGTTATTTTGCGACGAAAGAAGAGACGCTCTTCTCGACGGATTTGCTGGCTGAGATCGTTGCGTCGTACAAATGCGCCCCCAGCACCCTCGGCAGCTTGGAAGCGCTCATTCTTGCGCTCTCTCATTTCGGGGAACAGCGACTCACCCCAGAAGACGAAGAGAGACGCTCACTGCGCCGAGAGCTGCAAACCGAAACTAGCGTGAAAAAATTTCAGGCCCAGCTCATCGACAACGTCTCAGAAAAGATTGTCGAGGTTACAGCCGAACGGCTCGGCACTGACACTGACAAGGATCTGCGGCCGCACGCGCTCGCGAGCATCTTCCGAGCGGTCCTAGAGCAGCACTTCACCACCAGCCCGGAAAACCGCCCGGAGTTCACGGATTGGCGGAACGCCTTCTCCGCCGTATTAGGCGATTGAGCTCAGGCAGTCCACAAGCCTCAGCCAACCTGCGCCGCGGTTCGCCCGACCACGAGCTGTCCACGGATCGACTCGTGGGCTACGTCCGTGAGCCCGTTGTTTAAGAGTTCGACCATGAGTTTTACTGCTGTACTCCCCAGGTGCTCGACTGGCAACCTAACCGTGGTGAGTCCGAGCAGATCGATACCGGGCATCAGCCCATCGCATCCCGTAATTGATACGTCGTGAGGTACCCGAAGACCGCGGTGTTCTGCCGCGCGCAAAGCCTCTAACTGCCGCATATCGGTTGGGCACATGAGCGCGGTGGCTCGGCCTGCCACCACGTGGTCAAGGGCGGCATCGATACCTCCGGCAGGCAGAGTCGTCGAGAACGGCGTGGCCACCGCTCCCAGCTGCTCAGCGCGTTGAATCATCCCGACCGACCGAGACCACTCCGGAAAAGATTTCTCCTGGGCCGTTTCGATGATCGCAAATCGCCTATGACCGAGCGCAAAGAGATGATCAACGAGCAGATGCGCGTTGTGCTCCTCGTCATACGACACCGCGTTAATGCTGGGATCGTGTTCCGGCCGCCCCGTGCGCACCATCGGCACCTCGCTGCTGAAGGGGCGCAGCTGCTCGCTCGTCACATCGCCGGTCGCCACAAACAGTCCGGCAACGCGCATCCCCAGCAGCTGCCGCAGGCCCGAGAGTTGACGCGTACCGCCCTTATCGGCGGACACGGTAACCGTCACGATTTGCAGTTTCTTCTCCCACGCGGCTGCCTGCAAAGATGAGAAAAGCGCACCGTATGCGGGGTTGTGCGAGTCCCTGAGCAAGAGCCCGACGTTTTCGCTGCGACCCGCCGCCAGCTCAGCCGCCATAGCGTTTGGCACGAAGCCGACCTCGTCGGCAGCGGCGAGCACCCGCGCACGCGTCTCCTTGGAAATGCGCCCACGTCCGTGAAGGGCACGGGATACGGTGGCTCGCGAAATTCCCAGCATGGCTGCCAGGTCAGCCTCCGTCATCTGCAGACGGGTGTGATTATTTTTCTCGCCGGAGGGTGGTGCCACTGTGACAGTATAGCGGGGGCGATTACGGATGCCCCCGCCAGTACGTCTTATTTCAAATGCCAGCTCTTGCAGTGTTCCCAACGCAGGCTTCGCCACCATTCGCCGGACCAATCATCCGACCAGAATTGATACAGGACTACCGTCTCCGCCTCAAAACGAGGGGTGCCCTCGAACGGCATCGCCTGGATAAATGATTCCACCTCGGCGGACAGATCGGGCCGAAGCGACAGCTCATGGGACGCTAAAGAAAAATGCGCCCGATACTTGGTCTCGTCAAATTCGTTGTACAGATAGCGGTCCAACGGAACGGTCATCGGGGATAAAACACCGTTTACGGCATTCGCGAGGGCGTGGAGCGTGAGGTTTGTTGAGCCATCATCGAGCTCGTCAACGTCAAACACGATCGCCGAGGTCAGTTTTGTGACTCCGCTGTTCACGACGGGGAATCGGGTCGTCTGGGAAAGAAGCGGGTCAAGGGCTTCGATCACCCGATCCGGTTCGTGCGTAATCGGCACGGAGCCGGCAAGGGTCGCGTGGGGAGGGAATGCGCCTGCTGACACAAACCCAAATTGCCGTTGAACCTGAAACGTGATTGAAGAGATCGCCACGGCTGTCGCCGGATCTGGCTGTAAGAAAACCCCGTATACGTTATGTGTTGTCATGCATTGTTCCTTTCATGGTTGTGCCCCGGGCAACTGCGATTGCCCAGGGCACGTAAGAATTATTCTGGTCAGCGACGCTCGTTGTACGAGCTGATCTCTGCGTTCGCCGCCTTTTCCGCATCGGTCAGCGACGATTTCACATCGGCTCCACCGAAGATGCCCTCGAGCGCCTCCTTGACCTTGGTTCGCGCCTCTCCCATCGCACCCGTGTGGCAGCCGGCTGTCGCCGTGGTGTCGGGGGTGTTGGCAAACTGATCAAGCAGGACCTGTTGTACGTCCGTCACGGAACCGTTCAATTTCTCAACGGTCTTAGACGATGTAGGAAGGTATCCGGTTTCGGTAAAAATCTGTTCCTGGACATCGCTTGATCCCATGAAGGATGCGAATGAAGCGGCAGCCGCCATCTCCCGCTCCGACTTGCCCTCCTTGATCAGCCAGATCGAGTTCCCGCCGGGAACAGCGCCACCCTTGTCCGAGCCAGCAGGAAGCGGCCACACGCCAAATTCAAAGGGGGCGTTTGCCTTGACATCGCCATAGATTTGTGACGACTGAAGCATGAAAGCTGCCTGTCCCGCGATGAATGCGTTTGCGGATGCGCTGCCGTCGGTGCCGGTGTTCAGCATGGCTCCGCTATTTACCAGGTCTTGCACCCCTTTCCACAGGGATACCTGCTTATCCGACGCAAGCTTGAAGGCATCGGCTGGATTTGAACCTACGCCGTTCTCGGGGGTGCAGTATTCGAGGCCCTCTGAAGCGGTGAATTGCTCAGACCACCAGGGATTAATAAACATCGTGAGTCCCGCGACTCCGGTGGAAGCGTAGGCCTTCGACGATAGGTCGATCAGGTCGGACATGCTTTCCGGCGCTGCGCTCGGATCAATTCCCGCTTTGCTCAGCAAGTCTTTGTTGTAGACGACAACGGGCTGAGAAACCATGATCGGAATCGACGACAGGGTGCCGTCGAAGGTGTAATAGTTTTTCGCCAGCGGAACCAGGTCATCGCCCGAGAACGTCTCGCCCTTCAGGTCCTTCACCTCGCCCGGAGGGGTGGTCAGCCCGGTATCCCGCAGATAGGTCGAGAAGGTGTCGCCGCCCTGGATCAATGCGGGGAGGCCGCCGCTTTGTACAGAGTTGGTGAGCTTCGACATCGACTCGTCGTACGTGCCCTGGTAGATCGCGTTGATCGTTACGGAATCGGCGTTGTCTGCGTTGAATTGATCAACGAGCGTCTTCAACGTGGTGGCGGCGGCCCCCGAGGAGGAATACCAGAAATCCAGCTTCACCGGGCCATCACTGGTGTTCTCCTCGGCGGTTGACGCGCAGGAGCTCAGGGTCGCAGCCACGACAACCGCGGCAGCTCCCAGGGAGAGAACTTTTCGTATTTTCATCTGTGTACCTTTCATTTGCTTGATCCTTGCGTGAGACCTCGCGCAAGGAATTTCTGTCCTACGACAACGAGAACAATTGTGGGGATGACCGCAACGATGACGCCGGCCAGGGACGCCCCGATATTCGTGCCCGATTCATCCGTGAGAATCTTTATGCCGACCTGGACGGTTCGCGTCGAGGCCGACTCCGACACGATCAACGGCCAGAGGTACCCGTTCCACGCCGAGATCGCCGACATGAGCGTGACCGTCATTATTGTGGGGCTATTAAGCGGCACCAGAAAGCGGAAAAGGAACCGCATCGGCCCTGCCCCATCGAGCATGGATGCCTCGTGAATTTCTTTCGGAAAGGACAGGAAGCTCTGCCTCAGCAGAAACACGTTATATGCGGAGACCAGGAACGGAATAAAGATGGCCGCCACGGTGTCGAAGAGACCAAGTGAACGAATCGTCAAGTAGTTAGCAACGAGCGTCGTCTCGCCGGGAATCATGATCGTGACCAGGATGAACCCGAAGACCAGGCCAGGTCGTTTCAAGCGCCCAAACACCAGCGCGTAGGCCGCGAAAAGCGCGGTGATAACCTGCGCGGCCGTCTGGGCGAGCGTCACCACGACGGAGTTCACCATCTGCTGCAGCAACGGTGCCGAGCCGAAGGCAGCAACGTAGTGTTCGAGGCTAAATCCGGTGGGGATGATGTCGGTGATCGAACCGGTGATCGCCTGCCCCGGCCGGAACGAGGCGAACAGCACGTATAAGAGAGGGAAAACGATCAGCAGCGAGGTGATACCCAGGTATGTGATTATTGCAGCGCGGGAGAATAATGAGGAACGCATCAGTAATTCACCTTTCTTTCGAGTACACCAAATTGGATTGCGGTCATCGCAGCGATGATGATGAGCAACACGATGCCGCGGGCTGAGGCCCCCGCGTAGTCAGCCGTACCGCCGAAGGCTTTCGCCCAAATATCGAATACCAGTGTCTTTGTCGCACCCGACGGGCCACCGCCCGTCATAACGTTGATGACCGCGAACTCACGAATTGCCTGCACGGATTGCGTCACGACGATGAAGAATAGGGTCGGAGTTATCAGTGGGAGGGTTATCGACCGCAGGGTTCGCCAGCCGTTTGCGCCGTCGATCGATGCTGCCTCGGTCACGTCGACGGGGATACCGTCGATGGCCGCGAGCAGGAGAAGGATTACAAAGCCGATTGATACCCAGACATCCACGATGACGATCGAGATCATCGCCATCGTTGGCTGGGTGAGCCACCCGGCCGGGTTACCCGTGAGCGCGATGGCGAGCTGATCGAGTAGGCCGGTCGTTGGAGTCATCAGCGCTCGAAAGGCGAGCCCGGCAACGGCTGCCGATATCGCCATCGGTATCAGCACTGAGGCGCGCGAGAAAGCCGTTCCCCGAAGCCGCTTGGAAAGCGGCAGGGCGACAAGTAACCCGACGACGACTTTACCGATGACGGTCAAGACGACAAAAATTGCAGTGACCCACAGGGAGCGCCAAAACCCCTCGGAGCTCAACATTTGCGAGTAATTCTGAAGCCCGACGAAACCAGCGGCCCTCCCGAAGAGGTCTGACTTCTGAACCGAGAGCAGAGCCGTTCGAAGCAGCGGCCAATAGCTGAAGGCAAGGAGGAGAAGGATGGTGGGCGCGAGGCACCAGAGCGCCCAACTCGGCGTTCTGCGCAGCCGAGGAATTCTTTGTGTCACGTGTGATCTCTCTACCGGTAAACCATGTGCGAACGCGCGTTCGCACTCTGACATGAAGAGACTAACACGCCCCATTCAAACGGAAAGAAAAGACAAGTTGAACGGAAGGTGAATTCGTGAGACCAAGGTGTCGCGTGCTCGGCATAAGGTGCATGAACCGGGCCCACGCTGGAGGTTAGGCCGGGCGGTGCAAGTTGAGCCGGGCGGTGCGAGTTGGGCCCTGCGGTGTAGATTGGGCCCGTCCGAGAAACTTGGGCCGAGCCGGAGTTCGCGGTTGGCTACGAGTCGGCCAGCAGGCTCAGCGGAAGGTCGCGCCCGGCGATGCGCTCCGCAGCGCGGTGGCCCGACAAAAGCGCCGCCGTCACGGTAGCCGGATCGTCACCCCAGGTTGCCTCCCCCGCGATGTGGAGCACACCATCGACTGGGGTGGCCAGACGTTCGTGGTCCTCGATCTCGGAACCAACCGTCATATACGCATACGATCCGCGCGCAAACGGGTCGTCCCGCCAATTCGTCACGCTCACCCGCGTGGGCGGCTCGACCTTATCGCCATAGATATCCCGTAGCGCAGACAGCACCGAGTCGACCAGCTGAGCCTCGCTCCACCCGCGGGTCTCCACCGCGGCAGGTCCCGCCGCAAAGGTCAGGAGCGCCGGAACGCCATCTATCGCCGTCAGGTCGTACCAGGAATGCCACCACACGCTGCCCTCGCCCTGCCAGCGGATCGCATACACCCCGTCGTCCCAGAACTTCGTCGGGAACCGCAGAATAATCTTCTCAAAGTTATTCATCTCGAGACGCTCAAGCGCCCCACTCACGGGCTCGGGCAGCGGCGGCGTGATCACAAACTCCTCCGATTTCAGCACGCCGACCGGAACCGTAACCACCGCACGATCGGCGGAAACCTGGCCACGATCCGTCGTCACGAGCACACCAGCCGATGACCGTTCAATGTGGCTGACGACGTGCTCGAGCCGAACATCCACCCCCATCGATAGCCGCGTCGCCAGCACGTCGTACCCGTCGGGGAAAACGACCTCGTCGCCCTCGATAGCGTCGCTGTCTAGCCCGTGCGCGTCAAGCCCGCCTGCCCACACGCCGTATTGTTCCTCGGCGCGATGCCTCAGGAACTCGCGGACGCGTTCTGCGCGTTCGGGATCCCAGCCGAGCCGCGCGATCGCTGCCTCTACGGCATCCTGAAAAGAGGTTTCGGGCGCGGCATCGGCGATCACGGCCACGAGCTGGTCATCAACAGATTGGATGTCCGCCACAAATGCGTCGACAACCTCGGCAGACAGTCGGTCGCCTTCCGGGCCGTAATAGGCGATGGGGCGGCCGCCGGGCTGGTAGCTGCCCACCGTAAATTCGTGGGTCCGCATGTCGAACATCTGGGCAACCTCGGCGAGCGGGCTGTCCCCGATCCCGTGAATCCACGACGCGCCAAGATCCGTGGTGGTGCCTTCCACACGATCCGTGTGAACCCGGCCACCGACACGGTCCCTCGCTTCAAGCACCACAACACTGTGCCCCGAACGGACAAGAAGTTTAGCCGCGGTGAGACCAGCTACCCCAGCACCGACAATAACAACATCGTAATTTTCCACAGACTAATACTATCCGCAATGCCCCGATGACTCGGGCCGGGAAAATGCCAGTTTTGCAATCAGGTGGCCACAAATGACGTGATTTCCCTCGAATTTCACGTCATTTGTGGCCACCTGATTGTGCAATGACCCTCAGTATCATACCTGAGGCATCGGAAAACTAGAGCTTGCGGTAAGCCTTCGCTGCCCGTCTATGCGCAACAACGAACCCTAGCCCGAGCATTATGAGCGGAACAGCCACGGCAAGATACCCGTCAGTCTCGCTACCCGTGCTCGCAAGGCTGCCGCTGGCGGCGACAATCTCGATATTATCCCAGCCGATGAGAGCCCCCGACGCAGAGGTCACCGCGAGGCGATGCTGCCCAATCGAGGCGTTCTGCGGGATGGTCACACGGACACTCCCCGTTGCACTTACGGCTTCATGCGCCACGTGGGTCGGTGTTGAGTACATCCACACGTCGACTATCTGACTCGTGCTAGCCATTCCAACCGTCAGGGTGATTGTCTCACCGGGACGGGCGGTGGCAGGCGAGGAGACGGATCCGCGAGCGGTTTCCGCCAACTTATCGACCGACGGAGCAACTGGATCTGTGGACGGGGTTGGCGTCGGCGTCGGCGTCGGCGTCGGGTCCACGGGATCAACAGGATCAACAGGCTCAACAGGCTCAACAGGCTTAGTGGTGCAATCAATCGATCCAGCCCTCAGAGCGTGGAGCCCCGTGTTGTTATCGTCTGCATAGTAGACGGGCTTGGTGCCGTTCACGCACAGCTCTTGGGGAGCCATGGCAAAGCCCTCATTATTCAGATTCGCCATGCCCGTTGGACGCTCATAAAGGCTGGTAGCGGTGAACGAACCCTTATTGGCACCCGTGCTTGCCACATCGAATGTAGCCGTTTGCCCGTTACAGGTGTCATCACATACAACCCAGAGAGCTTGGCGTTCAGCATCATACTCAAGATCCATTACACCGGGAAAACCGCTGGCAAACGAAGCAACCCGGTGGAAAGCCGACCCTGATTGATCGAGCGCGTACGCATAAACCATCCCGTTCGCCTCAAGTCCTACGAAAAACAACCCGTTACCGTGGTTGGCATAGGAGGCCGGATCGTACGGCTTGCCGGTTGACTGGTCAACGAATCCCTTCTTCACCAAGTCGGCGTCGGCAATCCACTCGATAGCTTCGAGCCCGCTGTTCGGGGCAATCGCGGGCAGGTCAGCCGCCAGGTTCCACTCGCTCGTGGCGTTCAAGGCGGAGTTCCCTGCCGTGACATTGTAGCGAAGCACGGAGGGGCGGCTCACTGAACTAACGGAGTTGTTCCGCTCAGTGGAGACGAAGATCCCACCCGACTCCCCGGCATCCGTCAGCGCGACGCCCTCGGCATCAACGTCACCTGTCCCATCAGAGTAATGCAGAACCCGGCCGGTCTCCCAGCCAGCATCGGCGGGCACCCACCGAGTGCCATCCCAGAGAAGACGGTATAGGGTTCCCACGCCATTCTTTACAGCCCACATTGTCCCAGGCGTAGCCTTACCCGAGGGCTCGTATGCCAACCCGCTCATATTGCCCCCGAAGAGACCACTTTCGTCCACGGTAACGACCTCGGAATTCCCCGGCCAGGGCTGAGCAACCGGTCCGACCGGCGGCTCTGTCGCTGTGCAATCGTTTGCTGTTCCTTTAGTGGAACTCGAGGTGATCGCAAACGAACCCGTTCCGTCGGGGCAGCGCCCGTAGGTGGTCGCAGCGTGACTGGTCCAGCTGTACTGATCAACAATGGTCACGCCGTCCGGAGCAAAAAGACGCGCAGAATCAGCGGCCCCGAGTCCGAAAACTGGGTCAACATCGAGCGCGATGTATCCGTCCGCAGGGATGGTCGTGGCGGCAGGGACAGTGAAGACGTGGCTGTCGTCGTTATCCTTCACAACATACCCCGAGGCGTCGAACGCCTGACTGGTCAGGTTCTTGATCTCGACCCAGTCGCCAGGTGTCCCGCCGCTGGACTCAACCTCGTTGATGACGACAGTCGGGACTTCGACAGCCTCAGCAGGCTGCACAGAGGGAGAAATCGTGCTTGCGAGAGCAACGCTCGCGCCGACAAGAAAAAATAACAGGTTACGGCCCAGGGCCATGGTGCAGCTCCTTAAAGTGTGAACATACGGCAACCCTCATCATGCCCACCCAGGTGAAACAGATAATGAACCACAAGTAAACTACGCATGCCGATACGCCACAGCCCCAGAACGACGCTGCTTACGACCGAACTGCCGACGGCAGAACTGCCGGGAGCAGCATCCGCTCAATTGAGCACCCCCGGCGGGCACAGTGGAAACATGACTGATAACCCGAAAATCCCACTCTTCACCGAACGCGTGCGCGGCGAACTCCTCGAGCAACGCGTGCTCGTACTCGACGGACCGCTCGACGACGACAACGGCACGCTCCTGGCGACCCAGCTGATCGCGCTGGCGACCGAGGACGCTAGCTCAGACATCAACCTATGGATCCACTCCCCCGGCGGATCGGTGCCAGCCATGCTCGCGATTCGCGATGTGATGCGCCTGATCCCGAACGATGTTTCCACGCTCGTGCTCGGCATCGCGTATAGCGCCGGGCAATTCCTGCTCTCGTCGGGGACCCCGGGGAAACGGCTCGCACTGCCCCACTCCCGCGTCCTAATGCACCAGGGTTCCGCTGGTATCGGAGGAACCGCGACGGATATCGCGCTGCAAGCTGACGACCTCCGTCACACCCGCGACACCGTGCTCGGGCTCATCGCCGATGATACCGGGCAACCGCTCGAGCGGATCTTCGAAGACTCTCTGCACGACCACTGGTACACGGCCGAAGAGGCCCGCGAGTACGGGTTCGTCGATGCCATCGTGCGGGACTTCGAGACCATAAAGCCGCGCGGCCGCGTTCAGGCAGGCTTCACGACCTCAACAATGACAGGCGCAACAACGCCAGGAACGACAGCGGGAAAGGCAGCGCGATGAGCAGTTACACGATCCCCAACGTCATCACCCAGAATCCGCGGGGCGAGAGAATAATGGATGTCTATTCTCACCTTCTCACGGAACGCATCATTTACCTGGGCACGGCAATCGACGCTGGCGTGGCCAACGCCCTGATCGCGCAGATGCTCTACCTCGAGTCGAGCAGCCCCGACGCCGATATCCGGCTCTACATCAATTGCGAGGGCGGCGACCCCAGCGCGATGCTGGCGATCTATGACACGATGCGCTACATCCGTCCTGCCGTCGCGACGAGCTGTGTCGGACAGGCCGTCTCCGTCGGAGCAGTGCTGCTGGCGGCGGGCGCTGAGGGAAAACGTGCGGCGCTCCCCCACGCGCGCGTGATCCTTCATCAGCCGGCGGCACAGGGACGCGGGGCAATCCCCGATCTGATCTTGCAGGCCGACGAACTCGTACGCATCCGCACCGACATGGAGAGCGTACTCTCCCGGCACAGCGGCCAAAGCGTCGAGACGCTGCGGGCCGACACCGGGCACGATCGTATTTTCACGGCGAGCGCCGCCCGCGACTACGGCCTGATCGACCACGTCATCGAGGAGCGGTAGCCGGCGGGCGTAGACCGTAAATGCTAAGCGGCGAGCGCGAACGCCGCCTGGCAATTCGCGCCGACAGCCGATCCAAACCGGAGGTTCTCGGACACGGCAAGCGCGAGGTCCGCGAGGCTCAGGTCAAGGGCGCCAGCGACCGCCGCGATCATTTCGCTCGACGGTTCCTTCACCCCGCGCTCCATCTCGGAGAGGTACTGCGGAGAGACCCCGGCCCGGATCGCTGTCTCGGCCTGGGTCTCCTCGCGTTCGAGGCGGGAGCGCCTCAGCTGGTCGCCCACCATGTGGCGCCAGAGCGGTTCGGGCTGGGAGTTGTGGGCAGCATCCGTTTCTCGTGATGCGTCGTCGGAGGGGGCCGCGCTGCTAAAGGTTGAATCTGACATACCTCATCGTAAATCGGGCATACGCGAAAGACCGGCCATTCTGCCGAGAGCAGAACAAAGCACCGACTCACAAAGGCAATCCCGGTTACGCACGAAATGCGTCAAGAGCGGCAAGGGCGTCGGCTAGCACATCCTGATCCGACAGTTGAGAAAGACCAGCTGCGGTCTCACCGCCGACAAGCCCCATCAGCAAGGGCTCGCCAATAAAGGGATGCAGGTTCACCCACTCCGACCAGGCTCGCGACCCAGCCGCTACCATAAATTGCGCGGGGTCACCGGCCCAAAACGGTGTGTCGAAGCGCAGCCAGAGCTTCTCGAGAACGCCCATCCCGAGCCGCTCGATAGCCTGCGTATGCCCGCCGGGAAGCGGAGGATCGAACGTCACAGAACCGGCCTTCAACACGCCAAGCGGAACCGTCACGATCACGCGATCGACGTTCAGTGAGGAGCCATCGGCAACGAAAATGTCAATGCCAGTCGAGCCGTACGCCACCCGAGTAATCCTAGAGTTCAGCCTGACGTCGATCCCATTCAGCAGGCCTTCGACTACGCGCTGGTACCCGCCCAATACCAGGTGGTCGTCGCCGTCGCTTCCCTCTTCCTGTCCCCACCATGCGGAGAGCTGCCCGGCCGACGCGCCATACTCGTTCTCGACGTCAGTCGTGAGCGACAGATCAAGCACCTCGGCGGCGGACAACCCCGCGCGTCCCACCTCTACCTCGTCCAGAGCATCGCTTTCACGCAACGCATCCGCATAGGATACGTCCGCATCTTGTTCTTCCGCCCATGCGATCGAGGTCTCCTGAGCGGCGTCGGTTGACATCCCGCGAGTGTTAATATCCGCCGACGAGTCTTCGCGCCGCAGCCGCACATCGTCGTAGTCAAACGGGGCCGTGTCAACCCCGGCTACTCTCACCAGCTGCAATAGATCCGATGCGGTGATATCGTGTACCCAGGACGCACCCAGGTCGAGAGGAACCGGCCACTCAGGCGAGGTCAGCGTAGCCGTGCGCCCGCCGACCCTGTCCCGACCCTCAAGCACAATAACCTGAAATCCGGCATCGGCCAGGGCCTTTGCCGCTGCAGCCCCCGCGATCCCAGCCCCTATCACGGCCATCCTCTGTCCCCCACCGGCTGCGAGCTTAGTAATCACATCGGCGGCCGCCAGACCGGATGCCTTCGCTCCGTTCACCGTACTCGGATGCGCAGCATCGGTCGCCTCCCCGGCAAAAAACAGCTGATCGCTAACGGGGATGCCCAACGCGGCTCGATCATCGGGGGTCGCCCCTACCGGCAGGTACGAGTAGGACCCCAAACTGAACGGGTCGCTGAGCCAGGACGTACGAAACGAGGCGAGCGGGCGGAGGGGCTGCCGTCCGCCTGCTGGCGACAACGAGCATCCCACAATCGAGCCGAGGCAGCCTGCCGCCACAGTCAACCCGGCGGCCCGCAACAGCCCCCGCCTGCTCAGGCCTGCGCTGCCACACTCAAAACCGTCGCTAACCGTTCGCATAGCAAACAGTGTAGACCCGTTGATCTATAGATTTACTTACTCAGCAGGAATTTCGATGCCGAAATTTTCAAGGGTGATGGCTTCGGGCTCCGGACCCCCGCGCTTATCGGTATCAAGCGCGTTGATCGCGGCAATCTGAGCCGCGGTTAGGGCGAAGTCAAACACATTGAAGTTCTCCTCGATCCGCTCCAGGCGAACCGACTTCGGGATCGCTGACCGCCCCTCTTGCAGGTGCCACCGCAGCATGACCTGGGCAGCGGATCGGCCGTGCTCCTCAGCAATCTGAAGAATCGTAGGGTCCTCGATTACACGTCCATGGCCAGTAACCCGATACGAGGTGATACCGCCGAGAGGCGACCACGCCTGCGTCAAGATGCCGCGTTCCGCATTTGCCATTCGAAGGTCTCGCTGAGAAAAATACGGATGCACCTCAATCTGGTTCACTGCTGGGGTAATTTCGGATTCAGCGAGCAGCGCGTCCAGGTGTTCCGGCATGAAGTTGCTGACACCGATGGAACGTACAAGACCTCCCTCTAACAAGCGCTGCAGCGCGTGATATGCCTCTATTGTGCGGCCGAAATCGCTGGGCAGCGCCTGGTGCAGAAGAAGCAGATCAATAGTGTCGAACCCGAGCTTGTTCACCGACTTCTCGAAGCCACGCAAAGTCTCGTCATATCCGTAGTCACTGATCCAGATCTTAGTCTCAATGAAGACCTCTGATCGATCAACACCGGATGCGCGAATCGCCTCCCCCACCTGTCTTTCGTTGCCGTATCCCGCAGCGGTATCGATCAGCCTATATCCGGTGTGCAGCGCGTCAACGACAGCCGCAGTCGTAACCTCAGGCGGAGTTTGGTAAACGCCAAAGCCAAGGAGGGGCATCTCAACACCGTTGTTTAAAGTTGTCGTTGTAGTCATCCTCCAACATTACGCTTATCAGATGAGGGACGGGCCATCGTTCTGGGATGTCCCAAACAGCTCCAGGATCGGCACGGATTGGGTAAGGGGCTGGCTCGTGTCATATCACTATCTACTTCACGCCGGTACCATTAGGGTCATGCGCCGTTCACCTTTACAGAAAACCATCGGGTTCCTTTGCATGCTCACCCTCGGAGCCCTCCTATCGGGGTGCAGCGTGAGCATCGTGAGCACAGGCACCTCCTCGACGGAGAATTCCGACGAAGAAAGCGCGGCTCCGCAAGGCAGCTCAACGGTGAATTTCCGTCCGGTTATTGTAGCCGGGGGCGCACTCGCCGCTCGCGATGCGTTCATATCCGCATCCGACCCAGTCCCGGACGTTGAGACGGCACTGGCTGACGCAGCCGCGAGCATCGGTCAGTCCATTACTGGGTCATACCCAGAGGTTGCGGCGGCGTGGCCCGATCTAGCTCAAGAGTTTCTAGACCTCGATTGCTATTCGTTCCTCGAACAGCCCGGACCTCCGGCTGACGACCCATCGACACCGCTGGTAACCTGTGACGCCGATGGGATAGCTAAGTACGTGCTCGGCCCGGCGGAGGTCGCAGGTTCTTCCATTACTTCGGCCACGGCGAGCAAGGCGAGCGATACCGACCCACAATGGGTCGTAAACCTTGCCCTCAATGAGGACGGAACTCAGGCGTTAGAATCGATGACTTCCCGCCTGGCGGGCCTGCAGTCGCAGGCCTCTCGTGACACCGACTCTGCAAACGAGAAACTTCAGCCTCTACTCCTAGAAGGATCATCGGCGCTTACCAAGATGGCCATTACGCACAACAGCATCGTGTTATCAGCGCCACAGGTTCAAAACACTCTGAGTGACGGGAAGATAATGATCTCCGGGTCATTCACCTCTCAGCAGGCGAAAGACCTGGCGGGGCAACTCGCGGGCTGAGCTACCGGCGGTCCGCTCATGCCCAAATAAGGGCCTCCGTCAATTGCCGCTTGCTGCTACGAGCGCGTCGTAGTCCGCCCTCGATTGATCAGCGTAGAGCCGAGCCCACTCGGCAATTGCCAGCGGGAAGGTGTCGCTGGCACCGAGATACCCCACGATAAAGGCTCCGTTTGCGCTGCGCGAATGCGCGCGCCCGAGGCAGAACGCGCAGCTTCGCACGTAGTCGAGGAAGCTTTCTGCGCCCATCTTGTTGATATCGAAAGAAGCGTTTCGATCGCGAAATTGCCGCACGTAAAACCCGAATCCGTCGAGATTGACGTAGCCGAGGAACGGGTCGGAGACCACTTGAAGGATGCGTTGGTTGGCCGTGACCCGATAGCCAGGGCTGGCAGCCATCTCGGCTTCATCGACACCCTCAGAAGCTATCGAGGGAAGCCCGCCGAATTGGTTCACCACGGAGTCTGTCGCTTCTTTCACCTGGAGGATGAGCGGCTCGCCTCGCGGTCCGGTGAGCACCGCGATAAAACAGCGTGTACCAACGCTGCCGACACCGACGACCCGACGAGCCAGGTCGGTGGCTGTGTATTGCGAGAGCAGAAGCGAAATATTTGACGGGAGGGTACGGCGGTACCTGAGTAAGACCTCGCTAATCTTGTCTTCGATCTCGGGCCCAACGTGCGTCAACACAGGTGGGTTCTCAATTAGACGCCTGGATCCGTCGGTACCAACCTCGGTGATCCGGGAAACAACCCGTGCGGAGGTGCGCTTTTCCGCCGCAGCAATCGTGGCCCGTACCAGTTTCTGTGATTTCTTGTTAAACTCGCGGCCGTCCTGAACGACCCTCGCCTGAAAAAACCGGTCGGTCACATCCTGTTCCAGTGCAGATCGAAGAGAATCCCTATACGCCCGGACAGTCTGCAACGCTGCCTCATTTGCCTCCTGGGCGGTATAGCCCCGATCGCGAGCCGCAATCACGACGCTGGTAACAAGGCGCTTCACGTCCCACTCCCAGGGCCCAAAAGCTGCCTCATCAAAGTCGTTCAGATCAAAAACAAGCGACCGCTCTGGCGACGAAAAAATACCAAAGTTGCTGATATGCGCGTCCCCGCAGAGAACAACACCGGCTCCCGTGGTGGGGGCGGCAGCCAGGTCGGCGGCCTGAATAGCCGCGGTGCCGCGGTAGAACGCGAAGGGGCTCTGAAGCATCCTCTCGAGACGCAACGGGACAAGATTCGCTAACCGCCCCGCATGCTGCTGGTCGAGGATTGCAAGCGGGTCTCGCTCAGCTGGCGGCTCGTATACAGCATGTGCGGACCGAGATAAGGTTGCACGGGCTGCTCGGCCCCGCGCAACGAGCGCTTCCTGGGAGACGACACGGTCGTGCTCAAAACGTAGAAGACCCGGCGCTGGAATCATGGCATATCCGATCTGTCAACGGAGTAACAATTGCAACTGTAGCGCACCGGGAACCATGTTGGCCGAAATGCCGTTTTTATCTGCGCAGTTTATGAGGGTTAGGGCAATCTGATCGGCGTAATAGCCTCACAGGGACTATTCTTGTGCCTGACGGTAAAGCTGAACCACGGCATCCGTGCCAATTGAATTTTGCCAGCGTGCTCGACACTATTCCGCGGTGCTACGATAAGCCTCTAGCCAAAGTATTTGAGGAGTGCAGACATGACTTCAGCGAGGACACGGTGGTTCGGCTTAGTCTTCATCAGCATCGCGGTTGCCCTGATCATCGTTGATTCGACAATTGTCAATGTCGCTATCCCCTCGATCGTTGAAGATCTCAAGATCACGTCGACCCAGGTCCAGTGGGTCCAGGAATCGTACACGCTGGTTTTTGCGGCTCTCCTGCTTGTTTTTGGCTCGCTTGCCGATCGATTCGGACGCAGGCGGATGCTCGTCATCGGCGTCTCCATCTTTGCCGTAGCATCCGTTTTCGCGGCCCTTTCACCTACCGGTGACCTGCTGATCGCCTCGCGCGTTGTGCAGGGTGTCGGTGGCGCCATGGTCTTGCCAACAACGCTCTCGCTCATCAACGCAACTTTCCGCGGCAAGGAGCGGGCACTCGCCTTTGCTGTATGGGGTTCAACCATCGGAGGAATGACCGCCGTCGGACCGCTCCTCGGGGGCTGGCTCACCACCTACTTCTCGTGGCGATGGGCCTTTGGCATCAACATCCCCCTTGGCATTATCGTGATCGTCGGTGTGCTGCTGACGGTGAAGGAGTCGAAGGCGACCGGGCCTGTCCAAAAGATCGACGCGGTAAGCGCTGTTCTCTCGGTATTCATGAGCGCGACGCTCGTCTTTGGCCTTATCGAGGGCCGTACTTACGGCTGGTGGAACGTAGAAAAGCCTTTCGCTGTCGGAAACTGGACCTGGCCGTTTGACGTTTCTCCTATCCCGTTTGCCTTTGCGATCAGCCTGGTGTCAGGCATCCTCTTCGTGTTCTGGGGTCGACGACGGATGCGGTTGGGCCTGAGCACGCTGCTCCCGTTCGACCTCTTCCGTATCCCGTCGTTCCGCAACGGTAATATCGCCGCGATGATCGTGAGCCTGGGCGAGTTCGGTATCATCCTGTCACTGCCACTGTGGCTGCAAAATGTGATCGGTTACGATGCGTTGCAGACCGGTTTTGTTCTACTGGCGCTGGCAATCGGATCGTTCGTGGCAAGCGGTTTCGCCGGAGCATTCGGCAATAAGGTTGCCCCTGTCGTTATCGTTCGGATCGGGCTTGCAGCAGAGATAGTCGGCGTCGCAGGCCTCGCTGTCGTGATTAGTCCGTCGAGTACCTGGGCTAACCTCGTTCCGTTCCTCTTCGTCTATGGCTTCGGTGTTGGTCTGGCTACGGCGCAGCTGACCGGGGTCGTGCTGAAGGATGTTCCGATCCAGCAGAGCGGTCAGGGGTCAGGCGCCCAAAGCACGTCTCGTCAATTTGGTTCCGCGCTTGGTATTGCAATTCTGGGAACGGTTCTCTTTACCAGCACCTCGATTGGGTTGGATGCACGGCTCACCGATCTTGGCGTGCCCGAGGCCGAACGAGCAACCGTTGTCGACGAGGTTGTCACCAGCGCAGGCTCTGCGATTATCGGGCTGAAGGCTAACCCACAGACCGAACAGGCGGCGACGGCAGCCGCGGATGCATTCACCCAGGGAACAAAATTTGCTGCGTTCACAGCGGCAGGATTCCTCTGCATTGGATTCGCCGCGACACTGTCATTGGGTTCGGGAAGTCGGCGCAAGCCAGGCGAAGAGGATCCGGAGACCGCCGAGACCGCCGAGACCCCCCGATGAAGACACGAGCATTTAGTCAGCAGAGACCGGCGAGATCGGTTTTCTTTGGCTTCTTGTTGGTAGACGCGTTAGGAGTCATTGCGTTATTGCTGCCTATCTCACGAACGAACCCCGAGGGCGTCCCATTCATGGATGCACTTTTTACCTCGACTTCGGCGCTGTGTCTAACAGGACTTGTCGTTGTCGATACTCCGGAATACTGGACGACATTCGGTCACGCCGTCATTCTTGCCTTGATTCAGATCGGTGGTCTCGGGGTGATGGTATTCGCCTCGGTCTTGGGATTGACCGTAATCCGACGGCTATCCCTCCGCTCTAAGCTCACCGCGGCGGTCGAAGCCAAATCATTCGGTCTCGATAATATCCGCCAACTTATTCTCAGCATCATCAAGATCTCATTCACGGTCGAAGGAGTTGTCGCGCTGATACTGTTCGCGCAGTTTACCCTCACCTACGGGAAATCTGTGGGTGAGGCGCTGTGGTTATCGGTATTTCACGCGATATCGGCGTTCAATAATGCGGGCTTCTCGCTCTTCAGCGACAGCCTGATGCAATACGTTAGCGACCCCGTGATAAGCATTGCCATCGCTGCAGCAATTATTATCGGCGGCCTAGGGTTCCCCGTGATTATGCAATTGCGTAAGCATCTCAGGAGACCACTGCGCTGGTCAATGAACACCCGAATCGTGCTGGTCGGCACGGTTGCGCTTGTCGTGTTGGGCACCGTATTCATCACGGTCACGGAGTGGAATAACTCGAAGACTCTTGGCAGTTTGGACTGGCCCTCCAAAGTGCTTGCCGGTTTTTTCCAATCGGTGCAAACAAGGACCGCAGGTTTTAACAGCGTGGATATTGGCTCGATGCACAGTACCACTTGGCTCGGGATGGACATCATGATGTTCATCGGCGGAGGGCCCGCGGGAACAGCTGGTGGAATCAAGATCACGACCTTCGCCGTGCTGTTCTTCATCATCGTTTCCGAGTTGAAAGCAGAAAACGCGGTCAATATTTTCGGGAAAAGACTTTCCCGCGCTGTTCATCGTCAGGCGATCAGCGTCGCGCTATTGTCTGTGGCCCTGGTCGGCGGCAGCGTATTTATTTTGATGATAATTACCGATTTCTCCCTTGACCAGCTGCTCTTCGAGTGCATTTCTGCTTTTAGCACCGTCGGACTGTCTACCGGAATTACGGCAGACATCCCACGTGCAGGGCAGCTGGTATTGATTTTCCTGATGTTCATCGGCCGCATCGGGCCAATCATTTTTGCGACGGCGCTCGCATTGAAGAACAGAAAACTCCTCTACGAACTTCCGAAAGAAAGGCCAATCATTGGTTAATTACAAACTCTTTGGCGGAACAAATCCTGCAACGGCAGCCTCGACGGACTCCGTTGCTGTTATCGGGCTCGGCCGTTTCGGGCAATCGATCGCCCTCGAACTTATGGCAAACGGTACCGATGTCTTAGGGATCGACAGCAGCGAGGAAATCATTCAGCGACTCAACGGCCAGTTGACCCATGCGGTGACCGCTGATGCCACAAACCAGGAAGTCCTTCAGCAGCTTTCCATACCGGAGTTTGACCGGGTAGTGGTTGCAATCGGCGACAATATCGAGGCAAGTATCCTCGTAACGTCACTCTTACTCCGATTCAACGTCCCACAGATTTGGACCAAAGCCGTCAACGAACAACACGGCCTGATTTTGGAACAGCTTGGCGTCGAACATGTGGTTTATCCTGAGAAGGATATGGGTACACGAGTGGCCCACCTTCTTCGAGGAAGCATGGAAGATTACATCGACGTCGGTGCCGACTTTGCCGTCGTGAAGACGCCGGTTCCTCAGGAAATCACCGGATCATCGCTATCCGATCTGAAAATCATGACGCGATACGGCATCATGATCATTGCTGTCAAAAGGGAATCGTCCCCGTGGGTCTACACCACCCCTGAAACCGTGCTCGAAAAAACCGATATTGTTCTCGCATCGGGACCTATCCGCAAGGTAGAAAAATTTAGCCAGACACAATAAGGCATTCGCTCAGGGCGTTACCCTTATCGTATTGAGTATGGGACACGACACGGCACACCCCGCCCGAATCATCAGACGTCCGTCAATTGACCTGGCTGTTGACATCGGTTTCGCGATCCTGCTGCTGGTGTGCGCGCTGCGTTACTTCAGCTACCACTCGTTTGTGGATAACGGGGCTGCGGTTTTGCTGCTCGCGATCGGAGCTGGGCTCAGCTACGCCGCCGCCGTGATTGGTCCTCGCGGCACCGCTGGTCTCCGCGAGAAGATTGGGCTCTTAGCAGCGACAGCCTTCTGGCTCCCGCTCGTCGTGATAGCACCCTCGTTTGGCTGGTGTGCGTTCGCGCTCTTCTTTGCAGTGCACCGCGTACTCCGCGGGAAGGCCGCGTTCATCATCTCTGGGCTGATCGTTCTCGCTGTCAGCGTAGGTCTCTATGTCATGTCTTCCGGAGCAGATTTCGGCCTCGTGCTTGGACCGTTCTTCGGGGGCCTCGTTCTTTCTTCTGCATACGCTGCCCTCGACCGGGCATTTTCCGAGCAGCAGTCTCTCATCTCTGAACTCATAGAGACGAGGGAACAACTCGCGCGCTCCGAACGAGAAGCCGGGGCTCTGGCGGAGAGAGGACGCGTCGCCAGCGAACTGCACGATACTGTCGTGCAACGCACGGCCAGTACCCTTTTCTTGCTCGAATCGGACGATATGCGACCGGGAGGCTCCTCGCCGCAGGTCAGCGAGGCGAGGGAATCCCTTCGTGATGCGCTCATCGAAACCCGCAGGCTTCTGCACGGCCTAGCTGATCCCCGCGAAACTGCTGCATCGCTTACCTCCGTGCTTGAGGCTCAGGCAATTGCCGGCGGCGCAACGTTTTCCTGTGTCGGAAACGAACGCAACGCGCCCGAAATGGTCATCCATACCCTGCAACGAGTCGTCCAGGAGGCTATTCTCAACGCGAAGAAACATTCGGGTGCCGATGATATGCGGGTCACCCTCACCTACTTCGCGGACACAATCGGGGTAGATATCGCCGATAATGGCAGCGGATTTATTGGTTCCCCCGAACAGTCGAACAGCACAGGTACCGGGTTCGGTATCCGCGCAATGACCTGGCGTATCAACAATCTAGGCGGCGAGCTGACCATTGAATCTCAGCCGGGGCACGGAACCGTCGTCGCCGCCGTCGTGCCGTTCCCACGGGAAAGCGAACCCTCATGATCCGGATTATGCTCGTTGATGACCACCCACTCCTCCGGCACGGCGTTCGTTCGGTACTTGAGACCCAGCCCGACTTCGACGTTGTCGCGGAGGCTGGCGGCTTAGACGAAGCGGAGCACCTTGCGATTGCCCAGCAGATAGATGTGGCCCTCGTCGACCTCGACCTCGGAGCGAACCTGCCCAACGGGGTTGAGGTGACGCGGGGCATCCGTCAAGCGAACCCTCACGCGCAGGTTCTTATCTTCACCGCTTTCGATTCGGATGCCGATATTATTCGAGCGATGGATGCCGGGGCAACCGGTTATCTCGTGAAGGATAGCCAGTCTGCCGAGCTATTCCGCGCGATCCGCGCCGCCGCTAGCGGGGATCAGACCCTAGACGTCCGTATTGGAGCCCGGCTGCAGGAGCGGAGCGAAAACCCCGACAATACACTCACTGCCCGCGAGCTAGACGTGCTGATGCTCGCAGCAACCGGGCTGTCCAATAGGGACCTTGCGCGCGAACTTTTTGTCAGCCAGGCAACGGTGAAGACACATCTCCACCACGCGTTTACGAAACTTGGAGTAGACAATAGACAGGCAGCAATCGCCGCGGCCGTCAAACGGGGTCTGATCCGGCTCTGAGCGTTCTCCTCATGGGCCAGTAAGTCTCAACCGATCGGTTGATGTGCCATATCTGAGCAATCTGTAGCGTTGATCATGCTTACCTGAGATCTATTAGATCGCGGTAATCTCAACCTCTTTTCAGACAAGGAACTTATTCATGAGAGATCGCATCTCGAATTCGCGCGCCCCCCTCTTCGTCGCATCGGCGTTGACCGCTGCAACTATCGGATTATTGCCTACGGGGGCAGCTTTTGCCACCGTTGCCACCGTTGATGCCGTTGCCTCCACGGTTATCACCCCGGCAGCTGAGACGCCCTCGGCCGTCCTCGCCGCAACCCCCTGGGAAACCACCAGCGCCAAAGACCAAACAGGCGCCAACATCCCCCTCACCGACGCCAACGTATCCAACTACGCCGGATGGGCCTACTACAACACCAACGGCACCTTCGCCATCTACAACACCGACGACACCCCAAAAATCAAAGGTGACTGGTCAGTCACCCCCGACGGCTCCAGCCGCACCCTCGTCGCCAAAGACAACGCCGGAAACACCCTCTTCACCCGCGTCGTCCCCATCACCGTACTCACCAACACAAACTTCACGTACCGCGTCTACCCCACCGCTGGCAACACCGCCGTCTACTACGACATCATCCACACCCCCACCACCCACGCGGAACCCGTGATCTCCCCCTCGGCCGTCCTCGCCGCAACCCCCTGGGAAACCACCAGCGCCAAAGACCAAACAGGCGCCAACATCCCCCTCACCGACGCCAACGTATCCAACTACGCCGGATGGGCCTACTACAACACCAACGGCACCTTCGCCATCTACAACACCGACGACACCCCAAAAATCAAAGGTGACTGGTCAGTCACCCCCGACGGCTCCAGCCGCACCCTCGTCGCCAAAGACAACGCCGGAAACACCCTCTTCACCCGCGTCGTCCCCATCACCGTACTCACCAACACAAACTTCACGTACCGCGTCTACCCCACCGCCGGCAACACCGCCGTCTACTACGACATCATCCACACCCCCACCACCCATCCAGAACCGTCTGCGCCAATCGACCCAGACCCTACCGACCCTACCGATCCCACAGATCCTAAGCCCATCCCAACAGACAACGGCTCGGGTACACAGCCAGCACCGGCAACCAACACCGGTTCCGCAGGCTCACTCGCCCAGACAGGCGCCGAGGCTCCGTCCATCGGCCTTATCCTGGGCAGCATCGCCACGCTCCTCGGAGGCGCGGCTCTGATGTTCCGCCGCCTCACAGGTCGCTCCGGTAACGCGGGCTAGCAGAAAACTATTTGTTACGTTTTGTGGGTGCCACTATCTCGGCACCCACAATTCGTAACAAATTTTTTGGTTAACGCTCTCTAACCGGCTGAATCAGGGCAGCGGGCTGTCCCCTCACGGGTAAGATTGGACCTTTCCCGCTAGACTCACGGGCGTGCCGCAAACGCATGATCCCGAAAGGACCACAACAGAATGAGCCTTATCCGTCTCAACGACGTCACCGTAGCTTACGACGGAAAACCGGTACTCCGTGAGGCCTTCTTCCGCCTCGAAAATGGGGAACGCGTAGGGCTTATTGGCCGGAACGGCTCAGGTAAATCCACGATCCTCAAGCTCGTGCTCAGCCAGGTCGAGCCCTCGTCCGGCACCGTTGCCCTGGAAAATGGCACACGCATCGGTTATTTCTCACAGTTTTCAGAACTCAACGGAGAGTCGACAATTACAGAGGTTCTCAACGAACTCTTTACAGAAGCGCGCGCGGCAGAGTCCGAGCTTGCTGAGATCGACGTGAGCATAGCTAATGGTCCCTCCGCCGATCAGCTTGACCAGCTCATCCACCGTCAATCGGACCTCTTCGCAATCATGGATCGTCTCGACGGCTGGGACTACCCGCGCGCGATAGATACCGTACTCACCACCCTCGGTTTCAACGAGGCACACCGGGTATGTCCCATCGACTCGCTCTCGGGCGGTTGGCGCAACCGCGCGGCCCTGGCAAAAATCCTTCTCGAACAGCCGGATGTCCTTCTCCTCGACGAACCAACCAACTTTCTCGACGTTCAGGGCGTGGAGTGGTTGGAATCGTGGTTCTCCTCGTTCACAGGTGCGGCCATCATTGTTTCCCACGACCGTCAATTTCTGGATGCCGTGGTCACCCGCATCGTCGAGGTCGAGAACTACCACCTCCACGAATACCCCGGAAACTTCGCACAGTATGTGGTCGAAAAGCAGTTCCGGCTCAAGACTCTCGAGTCGCAGTTTGCGCACGAGGCCGAGCTGTTGGCCTTCGAGGCCGAGGGCATCGCTGATCGACGCGAAGCTAAGAAGGCCGCCAGTCGCGGACTCGACAGGAAACTGGCGATGATCAAGAAGTCACGGGCCCCGCGCCCTGTCGACCGCATCATCACGGACATCTACGGTGGGCTGCACATCAAGGACACCCTCTGCCGTGTGGAGGGGTTAGCCAAAGCCTATGACGACCATCAGCTCTTCTCTGGGCTCAGCTTTGAGCTGCGCCGATCAGATCGCCTGGCAGTCATTGGCACAAACGGGAGTGGAAAATCGACCCTGCTCCGCATACTCACCGGCACCGAACGCCAAGACTCCGGGACTGTCACCTGGACGAAGGGCTCCGGAGTGGTGTCATATAACCAGGTGCTGGCAGAGCTCGACCCGAACGATACCGTCGTTCACGCGGTCAACGCTATGCCGGATTCCCTCGCGCTCACGGCGACCAGAAAATCCGTCGGCCGTTTTCTTGCGATGTTCCAGTTCTCTGAGGCCGACCTGAAGCAGCGCATCGGCTCTCTCTCGGGGGGCCAGCAGGCGAGGGTCGCGATGTCTATGTGTCTGCTGTCGGGGGCATCCGTATTGGTTCTCGATGAGCCGACCAACCACCTCGACCTGTCGAGCACTCAGGTAATGGAACGTGCGCTCGCGCACTTCCCCGGGGCAGTCATCGTCGTCAGCCACGATCGTTTTTTCACAGACAAAGTTGCGAACCGGCGAATTCTCTTTTCCAGCGCAGCAGAATCGTCAACCGCTGCAGATACGATTCTCCTCTAAGTCTCAACCTGACCGGTTAGCAGGCCCAGTCGAAAGTATCGGATTCCAGATCGATCTGGCAGGATCCTGAGCCGAAATTTAGGCCGGCTATTTCGTCGATCTCCAGATAGTAGGGGGTCAGTCCCTCAGGCATCGCCTGAACGGGAAAAGCGGTACCGCCAAGGTTCGATAGGCCCACAACGGCTCGGCCCAATCCTCGTAGTCGAAATTATCGGTAAACGGCGATTCGTATTCGTCGCCTTCGTCGGGAGTCTCGACAGGTGCCTTACCCGTGTTAGGGTCGTTCCTATCAGCCAGCCACACAGACGTCAACGGGTAGCTGTAATCCCACGCGTTGAGTCCCTCGCCGGTCGCGTCCCACTCGCCCCCGCGTAGAACGCGATGGCCGGGAAATCTGGCCCTTTACGCTGATAGTCTCGGGCACCCTGATCGTGAAGATATGAGCCATCGGTAACCTGGTCACGGGACTCAGCGGCCATGCGTTGCCCAGTTGCGGGCCGTCGCTTCCGAGCCTTCCGACTTTTTCCGCCTCTGGCGCAGAACGCGGGTTTTCGTCCGTACCAGGCTCAGCGTGGAGACGCATCGGATCTTCACCGAATAAGAGCGTAAAAGCTTTCACCTGGAAACTCTAACAGCCATGCCGTTGTTTCCTGCCCGCCACAGGAACTTGTGAGGTACATTCCGTTCCACCCAAGGAAGTTTTCGGTACGTTTTGTGGGTGCACTGCAGTTTTCACCCACCAAACGGGCAAAAACTTTTCAAGAGACTGCGTCCGAGCATAGCTACATGAGCCCCGCGCGGTTATATCGTGGGCACCACAGTTAACCGGGTAAAGCGGTGGCGTAAAGATCGTCGGCAGCATACTCCGCTGATACAACATCAATCACCACGACGGTGACGTTGTCACGACCGCTGTTGGCAAGAGCCTGCTCAACAAGATCCTTCGCAGCCTGTTCCGGGGTATCCGATGTGCCCAGAAAATGTTCGATGCCGTGGTCGGTGAGTTCTTTCGTGAGACCGTCAGAACAGATCAGGATCCGCTGCCCTGTGACAAGCGCAAGCTTGATGTAGTCGGGGATCGGCTCTTCGTTGAAACCGACCGCGCGGGTGATGACGTTGCTGTGCGGATGCGTTTCTGCTTCGCTGAGGCTAATTGTGCCGGTGTCGATGAGGTGCTGAACAACGGAATGGTCCGTGGTTATCTGGCTGAGCGCCCCTTCAAAATACTGATACACGCGGGAATCGCCGATATTGAAACAATCCCAGATTAGGGTGTTGTTGTGTGCGGCAAGCGCTATACCGGTGACAGTTGTACCCGTACCCAGATCGCTATCGCCCGCGTTAATTTCGATATCTTCAACGGCTTGGATCAGAGCAGAATCAATCTCTTCCCGAGTAGTAACCTGCGATGTTTTAAGCTGCCCCAGACGCCTCACAACGGCAGCGCTGGCGATATCACCGGCTGAGTGTCCGCCCATACCGTCGGCAACTGCAAAAACAGGCGGCACGATAACGTAACTATCCTCGTTTACCTCGCGCCGATGCCCAACATCAGTGATCGCGGACCAGGACAGCACTACATGCCCGGGGTTCAGACCTGGAACGTCAATGTTGAATCCGGTCTGGCCGTGGCCTACCTCTGTCATACGGTTGTCTTTCGCACACAACGAGCCTAGTGCTTCCAAAGAGAAAATATCGCGCTAAGTTTGGGTGTGTGGATAAGTCGGGATCAGATTTCTTGGCGTAGCAGCAAGTTATCTCTGTGGTTCGATCGAAAAAATCGACGGGCTAAAGCGAATCGGTGATGAGTTGCATCTTGTTCGGTCCGGTAATGCTGATCTCTAACCCGACCGAGCGAAGCCCATCAACGAGTTCCTCTGGATGCGAATAGGAGTGCCCCAGCTGAGCAATCGACCTCACGACCTCCCCCTTACCCTTCTTGTTGAAGTGGTTAAGGGCCCGAAGCGAGCCGTCTTGCGCGCGGGTCATGACCGAGAGAGTGAGCACAGCATCCCTCATCGAGATCGGCCCAAGGTCCGCATACCCGCCGGAGCGCAAGTCGAGAATTAATCCCCTCATCGCGTTCAACGCCGAAGAAGTTTCGACGTGCCACAGCTTTTTGAGTGTGTGTCCGCGGCCGAGGACGGCAGAGTTATACGACAATCGGTACGCGGGAATATGATCCTTTGCCGACACGATCCCGAATAAGGCCGATTGAATCAGGGTGTGATCGCCCAGGAAACGTCGCTCTCCAGCTGCTAGCTCGGAGTACCCGATGGCGTCATAAAGGACACCGGTGTAACGCTCGATTGCTGGCATTGTGTCGGAGGTCCGCAGCTCTCGATTCCGCAGAACCTCGCCGGATTGCTTCGGTCCGAGTTTCAGCACCCGCGTAGCTTCTTCGGCATCCTCGGACAGCAATTCGACGGCTGCCACGAGGTGTTCACGGATGCTCGTTAACTGCGGAAAGGCGAGCCCACTCAGTGAGAGCGGACCCGCCTTCCCTCCGCTCACCTTCGTCTCAGAAGGCGGCAGAATGATCTTCATCGGTTATAACAATCGATTCGATAGATGGATACGTGCGGCAGCAAGCCGCGTTACGCAACGATGGATGCGTGGCCAGCTACGACCTGCACGACATTACTATCGACCGAGAGGAAACCGTCCTCGGCATCAACAATAACTTTGCTTCCATCGGTGGTGGTTACACGCACCTGGCCGCTGGCCAAAATCGCTAGCATTGGTTCGTGACCGGCGAGAATACCGATCTCTCCCTCAACTGTTTTCGCGATGACTTGGGTTGCCTCGCCGGACCACACTTCGTGGTCCGCCGCGACAACATTCACCGTAAGAGGCGATGCCATGGTTAGCCGTTCTCTTTCTGGATCTGAGCCCACTTCTCTTCGACGTCGCCGATTCCACCGACGTTGAAGAACGCTTGCTCTGCCACGTGGTCGAACTCACCCTTTGTGATCGCATCGAACGATTCGATGGTCTCCTTGAGCGGAACGGTCGAACCCTCAACACCGGTGAACTTCTTCGCCATGTAGGTGTTCTGTGAAAGGAACTGCTCGATGCGGCGTGCGCGCGATACCGTGATCTTGTCCTCTTCAGAGAGCTCGTCGACACCGAGGATCGCGATGATCTCCTGGAGTTCCTTGTTCTTCTGGAGGATCTGCTTCACAGCGGTGGCAACACGGTAGTGATCCGCGCCTAGGTAACGGGGGTCCATGATGCGGCTGGTCGAGCTGAGCGGATCGATAGCAGGGTATAGACCCTTCGATGCGATCTCACGAGACAGCTCGGTCGTTGCGTCAAGGTGGGCAAAGGTGGTTGCAGGTGCCGGGTCGGTGTAGTCATCTGCAGGAACGTAAATTGCCTGCAGCGACGTAATCGAGTGACCACGGGTTGAGGTGATGCGTTCCTGAAGGATACCCATCTCGTCGGCAAGGTTGGGCTGGTAGCCCACGGCGGAAGGCATACGTCCGAGAAGGGTCGAAACCTCAGAACCGGCCTGCGTGAAGCGGAAGATGTTGTCGATGAACAACAGAACGTCCTGCTTCTGAACGTCACGGAAGTACTCAGCCATGGTCAGAGCCGAGAGGGCAACGCGAAGACGCGTTCCGGGCGGCTCATCCATCTGACCGAACACGAGGGCAGTCTTGTCGAAGACGCCTGCTTCTTCCATCTCGTGGATAAGGTCGTTACCCTCACGGGTACGCTCACCAACACCGGCGAATACCGATACACCACCGTGATCCTGAGCTACACGCTGAATCATTTCCTGGATCAGAACTGTCTTACCGACACCGGCTCCACCGAATAGACCAATCTTTCCACCCTGAACATAGGGGGTCAGGAGGTCAATCGACTTGATTCCGGTTTCGAAGAGCTGAGTTTTGGACTCGAGCTGGTCAAAGGCCGGCGGGCGGCGGTGGATCGGCCAGCGCTCGGTGATTTCGATCTTCTCCCCGGGCTCGGCGTTGAGGACCTCTCCGATAACGTTGAAAACTTTACCCTTGGTGACGTCTCCAACGGGGACAGAGATGGCCTCGCCTGTGTCGCGAACTTCCTGGCCTCGGACGAGTCCGTCGGTCGGCTTGAGCGCGATGGCGCGGACGAGGTCGTCACCGAGGTGCTGTGCTACCTCGAGGGTGATCTCGAACGGCTCGGTTCCGTCCTGGAAGTCAACGATCGTCTTGAGAGCGTTGTATACCTCCGGGATAGAGTCGTGGGGGAACTCGATGTCAACGACGGGGCCGGTAACGCGGGCAATACGGCCCACAGCCTGCACCGAGGCCTCGGGCGCACCGTTGGCGGTCGCCTGGTTGGCGGTTGCGGTCATAGTGTCTCTCTCTTCTCGCAGTATCTGCTAGTTGGCAAGCGCGTCGGCGCCGCCCACAATTTCTGAAATCTGTTGGGTAATTTCCGCTTGACGAGCGTTATTCGACAGGCGGGTGTAGTCGCGGATAAGTCCGTCAGCGTTGTCGCTGGCTGACTTCATTGCCTTCTGCGTTGCAGCATGCTTTGAAGCAGCCGATTGCAGCATGGCGTTGAAGATACGCGAATCGATGTAAACCGGCAAGAGCTTGTTGAGAACAGTCTCAGCATCCGGTTCAAATTCGTACAGGGGGTTGACCTGAGCGCTTGTGCTTGACTCCTCGGCTGTCCCATCCACTAATTGGAGTGGGAGGATCCGGAGAACCTCTGGCGTTTGAGTCATCATACTGACAAAACGGTTGTAAACGATATGTATCTCGTCGACGCCGCCCTCTTTTGTGTCACGGGAGAAGGCTTCGATAAGCGCGGCTCCGATCTCCTGAGCTGTCGAAAAGAGAGGGTTATCAGTCCCTCCAGTCCACACACGCTCAGCGGAGCGCTGCCTAAAGGTGAAATACCCTTGTGCTTTGCGTCCAACAAGGTAATACACGACCTCTTTGCCATCTTCACGAAGAAGTTGGCTGAGCTGTTCGGCCTCTCGCAACACGTTTGAGTTGAATGCACCAGCAAGACCTCGGTCAGACGAGAAGATAAGAACGGCTGCGCGCTCAACCTTTTCGGCCTCCGTTGTCAACATGTGACCAACATTTGAGTGCGAAGCTACGGCAGAAACAGCGCTTGTGATTGCTCGCGCGTAGGGCGTTGATGCATTAACACGTGCCTGAGCCTTCTGAATACGCGAGGCCGCGATCAGCTCCATCGCACGCGTGATCTTCTTGGTCGTCTGGGCAGATTTAATTTTCTGCCTGTAGACCCGAAGTTGCGCTCCCATGTCTCTCCTGTGTTCCTAATACTTACGTCTCGTTGATGTGGGGATATCGTATGGGCTGTGCCGTATTCGCGTCGAACGCAAACCGGCACAGCCTTCATAAGCGACTATCGCTTTTTGACTACGATTTTTTCCTGATTCACTTCTTCTTCGTTCAGCGGCTCGACCTTTTCAACGAGGGGCTTGCCCTCTGTCGTCGTGAACTCGAGCTTGAACTTGTCGACTGAGCTTCCCAAAGTAGACACGATGTCGTCGCTCAGGACGTTTGTTTCACGAAGCTTAGTGAGTACATCGGTATTACGTCCGAGATAGTCAAGCAGCTCGCGCTCAAAACGGAGGATGTCCTCAACGGGAACCTCATCGAGCTTGCCGTTCGTTCCGGCCCAGATCGATACGACCTGGTCCTCGACGGGGTACGGCGAGTACTGGGGCTGCTTGAGCAGCTCCGTGAGACGAGCTCCACGGGCAAGCTGGCGACGGCTGGCAGCGTCAAGATCGGATGCGAACATCGCGAAAGCCTCGAGCGACCGGTACTGTGCAAGCTCCAGCTTCAGCGTTCCCGAAACCTTCTTGATCGACTTGACCTGGGCGTCTCCACCAACACGCGAGACCGAGATACCCACGTCGACAGCGGGGCGCTGGTTAGCGTTGAATAGATCGGACTGGAGGAAGATCTGACCATCGGTGATCGAGATCACGTTGGTCGGGATGTACGCGGAAACGTCGTTTGCCTTGGTCTCAATGATCGGGAGGCCCGTCATCGATCCGGCGCCGAGCTCATCCGAGAGCTTCGCACAACGCTCAAGCAGACGCGAGTGTAGGTAGAAGACGTCACCCGGGTATGCCTCGCGGCCCGGCGGACGACGAAGAAGAAGCGACACGGCGCGGTAGGCTTCAGCTTGCTTTGACAGGTCATCGAAAATAATCAGAACGTGCTTGCTGTCATACATCCAGTGCTGGCCAATGGCCGAACCGGTGTAAGGCGCGAGGTACTTGAACCCTGCAGGGTCAGACGCAGGAGAGGCCACGATAGTGGTGTACTCCATTGCGCCAGCATCCTCAAGCGCTCCCTTTACAGCTGCAATGGTCGAACCCTTCTGACCGATTGCAACGTAGATGCAGCGAACCTGCTTGTTGGTGTCGCCCGACTCCCAGTTTGCCTTCTGGTTGATGATCGTATCGATCGCGATTGCGGTCTTACCCGTCTGGCGGTCACCGATGATCAGCTGACGCTGTCCGCGACCGATCGGGATCATCGCATCGATTGCCTTGATGCCTGTCTGCATCGGCTCGTGAACCGACTTACGGGCCATAACGCCGGGAGCCTGAAGCTCCAGCGCGCGGCGTCCGCTTGTCGCGATATCGCCGAGTCCGTCAATCGGGTTTCCGAGGGGGTCCACGACGCGGCCGAGGTATCCCTCGCCCACGGGAACGGAGAGAACCTCGCCGGTGCGGGTTACTTCTTGTCCTTCTTCGATTCCGGTGAATTCACCAAGAATAACTACACCGATTTTGGTCTCGTCAAGGTTCTGAGCGAGTCCGAGGGTGCCGTCGGCAAAACGAACCAACTCGTTCGCCATGACGCCGGGGAGTCCCTCAACGTGGGCGATGCCGTCAGCGGCGTCGACAACGTACCCGATCTCAGTCTTCGAGGCCTTGTCGGGCTCATAGGATGCCGCAAAGTCCTTCAGCGCATCGCGGATTTCATCCGGGCTGATCGATAGTTCTGCCATTTGGTTTCCTCTTGTTTGATTCTCAAACCATATCGGTTCGAAAGCCGTGTGATTCGGATGTATAGGTTAGAGCTTACGCGTCAATCGCTAGCTGGCTAGCTGGCTAGCTGGCGACGCAAATCGCTCAAGCGGCTTGAGATGCTACCGTCGATGACATCGTCACCGATCTGAACGTGCAAGCCACCGATGATAGTGGGGTCAATGATGGTGGTGATCTTGACTGGGCGGCCGTATGAAGTGCTCAGAGATTGCTGAAGACGCGCAGTGCGCGCAGCATCCAATTCGTGAGCGGTTGTTACGGTTGCAAGCGCAAATCCGGATTGATCCGCGATTATTTTGGCTGCACCGGTGAGTAGCTCGCCTACACGCCGTCCGCGAGGAACGCTGACGAGATGGGTAACGATAGCCAAGGTAGCGGCCGAAGCCTTACCCGCCAGGAGTCTGTGTGCAAGAGCAGCCTTAGCATCTGCGATGCCAAGGGTGCTTCCCAGCGCCAACTCCAGCTCGGGGTTTGACGAAACCGCGGCTTGTACCACGAGGATTTCGTCATCAATTGCCACTCCCGACGGTGCGGTGATTGCGAGAATTCGAATGCCCAAATTCTCAAGGCCGTCAACGACGTCCTCGGGACTTGACCAGCGGTTACCCGCAACCGATTGGAGAAGGGAGAGAGCTACAGGTGCCAGTGATCCCGAGAATACTTTTTCTACTACAGCGGTCTTGGCTGCGGGATCCGCCACCGGGTCCCCAACAGCTGCACGAAGCGCCGTGTTCTTATTGAGCGTGCGGGCGGCAAGGAGCAGTTGCTCCCCCGCCTCTTCCGTCAGCAAAGAATCAGCAGTGGAATTAACCACAGAGTCGAGCTCAGCCTGAGCTGCCGCAAGTGCCTCTCTGGATGCGCTACCCATTACTGAGCAGCCTTGGACGATTCAGCTGATTCGAGGTCAGCGAGGAAACGGTCTACGAGTGCGCCAGCCTTCTTATCGTCGCTGAGGCTTTCGCCGACAACGCCAGATGCGAGGTCAATTGCGAGCGAGCCAACTTCCTTGCGGAGGGTGACCACTGCGGTCTGACGCTCGGCCTCAATCTGAGCCTTTGCTGTTGCGGTTACGCGGGCTGCCTCGGCAACCGCGATTTCCTTTGCTTCCGCAACAATTTTGGCACCATCAGTGCGTGCGGACTCACGGATCTCTCCGGCTTCCTGGCGTGCACCTGCGAGCTGAGACGTGTACTCCTGAAGAGCAGCTTCGGCCTGAGCCTGAGCCTCATCAGCCTTAGCAATGTTGCCTTCGATAGCGGCAGAGCGCTCATCAAGCATTACCTGCACCTTAGGAAGGATTGACTTCCAGAAGAAAATGAGGATGATCGCAAAACACACGGCCGACCAAATGATGTCGTATGTTTCGGGAAGAATCGGATTCCGTGCTTCTCCAGCCGTTTGGGCAACAAACACTGCGTTGAGCATTTTGCCTCCTATCGAGACGGTAGAGGTGGACTAAGAAGTGAAGATGAAGTACGTTGCGATACCGATGAAGGCGAGAGCCTCGGTGAACGCGATACCGATCCACATAAGAACCTGGAGACGGCCGGCGAGCTCGGGCTGGCGAGCGACGCCCTCAATTGTTTTTCCAACTACGATACCTACACCAATTGCCGGTCCGATAGCTGCGAGGCCGTATCCGACAGTCGCGATGTTTCCTGAAAGCTCAGCGAGAACTGACACGTTATTTCCTTTATCTTTAGAGGTTAAGAACAGCGGATGCTGGACTTATTAGTGCTCTTCAGCCAGCGCGAGCTGGATGTAAACAGCGGTGAGAAGCGTGAACACATAAGCCTGAAGAAGTGCAACAAGAATCTCAAAGAGAGTGAATGCAAAACCGAAAGCTAGGCTTCCTATTCCAAAAAGTTTAAACAAACCCTCTGCATTGAAGAAGAAGAACTGTGTTGCGGAGAAGAACAGCACCAACAGCAGATGGCCAACGATCATATTCATCAGAAGCCGAAGAGTCAGAGTGACGGGGCGAATAATGAATGTCGAGATGAGCTCAATCGGAGTCACAATAATGTAGACAGGCCACGGAACGCCAGCAGGGAAGAGAGAATTCTTGAAGAAATTCTTCGGGCTCTTTTTGATTCCCGCATAGATAAATGTCACATAAGACACAAGGGCGAGGACAAGAGGCAACCCTACTGTTGACGATGCTGCAATATTCAGCCCCGGAATAATACCGGTGATATTGAAGGCCAAGATAAGGAAGAAAAGCGACGTAAGAATCGGTAAGAAACGACGTCCATCAACCTTGCCGAGCAGATCCTCAGCGACGTTAACCCTGATGAAGTCGAGACCCATCTCGACGAGGCTCTGGCCCCGGCCGGGCACAAGTCGCAACTTGCGTGTCCCCAGCCAAAATAGAATGATTATGAGTGCAACCATGAGGAAACGAATCAGAATAATTCGATTGATCTCGAAGTTAGTGCCCTCGAAGAAGATTACCGGTGGGAAGAACTCGTCGATACTCGGTCCATGAAACTCACCATCACTGGCGGTCACAAACGGAACTGGCAAGTTCAGAACGTTAGCTAACAGGGCTATCTCCTGAATCGGGGCACAAGAATAAACTCATGCGACGACGAACGGCGGACAACCCAGCATCTGCACGCAAACAATACGGCAAGAAGTGGGAACTGCTCTACTCTATCAAGGTTTTACTCAGATTACGCAATTTCGAGCGGAATTCGTCCGCTTTATACGAATTTCTCGATGTTGATCAGTGTGATATCAGTGAATTACATACGCCGCTCAGCAGACAGATCGCCAACATATGGAATTCGTGACTTCGTCACAACGATCATATCTATGACCAGCGAAACCATAACACCCACTATCACGCTGATAAAGAACAGTGTGGGGTTTATCCACGGTTGATCCCGAAGAAGTAAAGCGGCGACGATAAACAGCACAAACTTGATGATCCAAGACCCAAGAACAATCACAAAAAACCAGACTACATACAGATCGCTCTTCACAAAGAGATTTGAGATAAGGATGCTTGCGGCGGTAATTCCAAGAAAAACGAATGCTGTGGCCGAACCAAGAGCAGCACTCAACAGCCCTTTGCCATCATCAACGGCAAAACCAATGACAGACATCACCACGATGACGATAGCAGCCGCGATACCCCCGACCACGAGCGCCTTCTTAAGAATCGGCTGGGACGACGGCACAGCGCGCTCAGGGATCGATTCTGCCCCCGAGGATTTGTTACCCGTAGGTTCTGTGGCTTCGGACGGTACGTTCTGATCGGTCATGTCAACTTTTCTGTGTGGGGAGTTGGCGGTTAATCATCGAGTCGGATTCGATCTTCGGATGCTTCATCAAGCGGGTCGTACGGGGCAAGCACATCTGCTGCCGCGGAATTACTATCCGCGGATTGCACATCGATCTCTGTTCGCTTTCGTCGGCCAAGGGGCGCAAGGGTCATAGCTGCGCACGCGATAAAACCAACGCCCATGAAGATCAGCGGAACAAGGAAGGATTGCATCACAAAGATCAGCAGAAAACCAACCGCAATAACGGCAGTCCACCCATAAAAAATCAGAACGGCTTGAAGATGCGTGTGGCCCATATCGAGCAAACGATGGTGCAGATGCTTCCGATCAGCGCTAAATGGACTTTTCCCCGCCTGAACGCGCCGGATAATCGCCAACGAGAAATCGAGCAGGGGCACGAGCATCACGGCAAACGGGAGGATGATCGGGATATACGCAGCCAGTACCACGCTGCGGTCGGTCAGCGCGCCGGGGTTCAACTGACCGGTCACGGCGATCGTAGACACGGCCATCAGCAATCCCACGAGCAGTGCACCGGAGTCGCCCATAAACATGCGCGCCTTATGCCAGTTAAAGGGCAGGAAGCCGACGCAGACCCCCACGATGATCACTGCGATCAGGCTCGACAGGTTGAAGTAGTTGTTTGGGTTGGTCTGTTGCACTAGAAGGTATGTATAAACAAAAAACACGCCGTTTGCGATGATCGCAACACCCGCGACCAATCCATCGAGTCCGTCGATAAAGTTGATGGCGTTCATCACGAGGACCGTCAAAAACACAGTAAGCGCGAAGTTCGCGACGGGAGACCCTACCACCAGGCTATTGCCTACGGGTAACGATACGATCTGGATACTCTGCCAGGCGAGAAGCCCAGCGGCTAAGAGCTGGGCTCCCAGCTTAATCATCCAGTCAAGGTCCAACAGGTCATCGACGATTCCCACGACAACGATGAGTAGGCACGCCCCAAGAATTGCCCAGATAGGACCGGGATCGGCAAAAATCAATGTGAAATAAGTAATCCCAAAATTTTTCAGCTGCGAGGCGACCCCAAAGGCGATCACCACCCCACAGAACATCGCAATCCCGCCCAGGCGGGGCGTCGGGGTAGTGTGAACATCGCGCGCACGGATGGCCGGGGCAAGTCGATATTTTTTGCTCAGTTTAAACACTCCCGCCGATACGACGAAAGATACCAGCGCGGCCAAGAGACCGATCAATACATACGCGCGCACTAGCTCACCGTCACTGCAGGAACGGCATCCGCGAGCTGCCCCACCGTGATAGAACCGTGGCGGAGCACGACCAATTTGCCGCCGTCATCGGTAACGGCACGAGCATCCACAATTGTCGATGCCGTACCCGAGGAGTCCTGCTCCCCCGCATCGAGATACACGGCCACGGCATCCGCGAGCATTGATTCGGCATCGGCCGCGGTCTGGGCGGCAGGCTGCCCGGTGAGGTTCGCAGAGGACACCGCAAGCGGCCCGGTCTCGGCAAGAAGTTCAAGGGCTATGGGATTGTTGGGCATCCGGACGGCGACACTACCGTTGGTGTCGCCGAGATCCCAGCGCAGCGACGGCTGCGCCCGGAGGATAATCGTGAGGGCACCCGGCCAGAAAGCAGCAACCAGATCGTGTACGGGGGCTGGCACCGACTCAGTGAGAGCAGCAAGCATATCCGTATTTGCGATGAGGACGGGCGGAGGAGATTGCCTGGTGCGGCCCTTCGCGGTCAGCAGGCGTTGAACCGCCGCGGGCGAGAACGCGTCTGCCGCAACCCCGTAGACGGTATCCGTGGGGAGCACAACGAGTTCTCCGCGCCCAATCGCGCCCCGCGCGTGACGCATGCCTGTGAGGAGCTCCGCACTTACCGAGCAGTCAAATACCGTAGCCATAACTCTCCCATGATAGTTAGAAAGCGTGAGAGAAAGCCGAACCGCCATAGGGCTAGGCCAAAAATGTGTCCGAATTGCTACCGGGAACGCTAGCGAACTGCGGTGGTTGTTCGGTCACGAAGGGTGAGATCCTTATGCGTTTCGGGGGTTCGCCAGCCGTCCCTGATCAACAGATCACGGATGCTCTGCCCCTGCACCTCGGCGTGTTCCAGTACCAGCACCCCACCGGGAACGAGCAGCCTGCGTGCAACCCTGCTCACCTGGCGCACAACGTCAAGGCCGTCTTCGCCTCCGTAGAGCGCCATCTCGGGATCAAACATGCGAACCTCAGGATCCCGAGGGATCGCGTCGTTCGGAATGTAGGGGGGATTAGAGATGACGACATTCACTCGACCCTCTAGCTCGGGGAAGGCATCCGCCAGGTCTCCGTGCACCAACTCCGCATTCGGCGCGTTCACCGATGCAAAGTTTTTCTGGGTCCAGGGCAGGGCCTCCGCGCTTTTTTCGATTGCATAGACCCGAGCCGTCGGAACCTCTGTCGCCATCGCCAACGCGATCGCACCGCTCCCCGTTCCCAGATCAACAGCGACGGGATGCTCGTGAGGCACGTTCCGGAGCGCATCGATCGCGAATTGCACCACGGATTCGGTCTCGGGCCTCGGGACGAAAACCCCAGGCCCGACGGATAAGCTGAGCGAGCGGAAGGGCGCTGTACCCGTAATGTGTTGAAGGGGTTCGCGACCGATGCGGCGAGTTACGAGGCTTTCGAGCTGCTCCAGCTGGGCATCCGTCAGTGAGTTACCGAGGATGGCGAGGGCCTGAACCCGGCCCCGATTCTCGCCGAGAACATAGCCAAGAAGCAGCTCGGCGTCTACCTGAGCGTTCAATATCCCTGCCGCATCTAGCCGACCTGCGACCTCGCTAAGAATGATCGCGATGGGAAGCGCTGGCTCGTTTTCGGGTGCGAGAAAGTTCACGAGGACTGCTTTCGGACGGGTAGACACATATCGATAACCACTCAACTACCCTAATACCAGAGATGGTATCTGCAACCTTTTCGAGTGATGATGCTCAATCCGGCACGACTCAGTGTGGCGGCGATGCCGTAACAATCGCACATACTACTCCAACTTGCGCGTAACATAAAGACCAGTGGATCACGCGTTCATAGGTGCGCGGGGTTCCCCGAACAATCGAAGGAGATCTCGTGTCGCAACGAATTTACTCAAATATCACAGAGGCGTTTGGAAATACTCCCCTGGTACAGCTCAACCGGGTAACAGGCGATGCGGGAGCCAAGGTTCTCGCAAAACTGGAATTTTATAACCCTGCTGGAAGCGTCAAAGACAGGCTGGGTATCGCCATCGTTGACGCCGCCGAACAGTCTGGTCAGCTCAAGCCAGGCGGAACCATCGTCGAGGGCACAAGCGGCAACACGGGGATTGCTCTTGCATTAGTTGGTGCCGCCAGGGGTTACAAGGTCATTCTTACCATGCCAGAGACCATGAGCAAGGAACGAAGAGTCCTACTGCGTGCATATGGTGCCGAGATCGTGTTGACTCCGGGACCGGAAGGTATGCGCGGAGCCGTCGAGAGGGCTCAACACCTTGCGGAAACCACTCCCAACGCGATCTGGGCAAAGCAATTTTCTAACGAGGCAAATGCCGCGATCCACCGAGCCACTACCGCCGAGGAGATTTGGCGCGACACCGGCGGCGAGGTCGATATCTTTGTTGCCGGGATAGGAACGGGAGGAACTATCACGGGTGTCGGGCAGGTCCTTAAGGAGCGCAAACCCGATGTTCAGGTAATTGCGGTCGAACCCCTCGACTCGCCGCTCCTCAGCGAGGGCAAGGCTGGCCCCCACAAGATTCAGGGAATCGGGGCAAACTTTGTTCCCGATGTTTTGGACCGCGGAGTTTACGACGAGGTGTTCGGCGTTACTCTCGAGGATTCACTACGGGAGGCGAGGGCCCTTGCGACTGACGAGGGAATCCTCGCCGGCATCTCTTCTGGGGCTGCGGTTTATGCCGCCGTCGAGGTCGCAAAGCGGCCAGAAAACGTGGGTAAAACCGTTGTCGTGGTTGTTCCCGATTTTGGCGAACGCTATATTTCGACGGTCCTGTACGAAGACCTACTCGATTAGGCGGCATACTGGAGAGGTGTTCTTTTCACGATTACGCGAAGATATTTCGGCCGCGCGTGCCCATGATCCGGCCTCGCGCAATGCCGCAGAGGTATTTTTCGTGTATTCGGGAGTACACGCAGTTTTTTGGCACAGGGTGAGCCATCGATTGTGGGATGCCCGTCTCAAGTTTGCCGCTCGTGCCCTGTCGCAGGTCGTTCGATTCTGGACCGGCATAGAGATTCACCCGGGTGCAACAATGGGCAGACGCGTGTTTATCGATCACGGGATGGGCGTGGTGATCGGAGAGACAGCGATCGTCGGCGATGACGTCATGATGTATCACGGAGTCACACTTGGTGGCACGACGAGCAAACACAGCAAAAGACACCCTACCGTGGGGAACCGGGTCATGATTGGTGCTGGGGCAAAACTTCTGGGAAACATCACCGTCGGCGAAGACAGCGTTGTCGGCGCCAACGCTGTTGTGGTGAAGGATGCTCCCCCTCGGTCGCTACTGGTGGGAATTCCAGCGATTGCCCGCCCACGAAAAATGACACGGGAAGAACCACAATCTTCTCCCAAGAAAACGCGTAGGGATAACACTGACGACCCGGGGATTCCCGATCAGGACTACATCGACCCAGCGATCTATATCTGAGAGTTAACGCGATGAGGGACTCCCACCATTGGGCGGAAGCCCCTCATCGTCTTGTTGAGCTGTTCTATCTTGCGACTCTACTTGACCATGTCAAGGTTGAAAATAAACTTGTATTGCTGACCGCGCTTTGCCGCATCGCTGCCCTGGACGGCTCCCATAATGTGAAAGATGAAGAGCACCAAGTTGAGCGCCCCCAGCAACAATCCTAAGAGTGCTCCGATTCCTGTAAAACTCAACAAAACAGTTAAAAACCATATCGCTACGCCGACAATAGTTCTCACCAGAGAGAAGTTGAGGTTCGCTCGGAGGTGACTATCGTAGAGCGGGTTCTGTCCCTTCTGCGTCACATAGAAGATGAGCGCGGGTATCCACGCAAAGAATACGCTCAGCCAGTAGTTAAGCTGCAGGCTGCTGAGCTGCTGTTGCGTAAGCCCGCCACCTGGCTGCTGATAGCCGGGCTGCTGACCGTAACCGGGCTGCTGGAACCCGGGCTGCGGCTGCTGATAGCCGGGCTGCGGCTGCTGATAACCAGGCTGAGGCTGCTGATAACCAGGCTGCTGGTACCCCGGCTGAGGCTGACCGGGCTGAGGCTGACCGGGTTGCTGGAAACCGGGCTGCTGCGGCTGGCCATAAACAGGCGGCTGGCCAGGCTGCTGAGCGTTCGGAGGAACATTATTTCCAGGCTGCTCGGGGGTGGGCTGACCTGGGTTAATTTCGTTTGTCACGAGGTCACTCTCCTAAGGTTCATATAGACATTGGGATGCTCAAAACATCACATAAAACGAGTATGCGCCGATCAGAGCAAAAAGTACATGGAGCATGCTCATACAGTTCAAAAAACATTGAAAGCATTAAGAATTTAGCATTCTAGCTACAAAATTTTCGCGCCGATTCGTAGATCAATGAGCACAATCAGCATAGTGATTGACGCATGAACATGCGAATTGAGCGAACGATCAAGACAGTTAGGGCCATCCTGCCAGTGATTTAGGAGTCGTTATCTCCGAGATCAGCCAAGCGGGCCTCTTCGTCAAACGCGATACACGAGTCGATAACCGGGCCGATGGCACCGTTCATCACGGCATCCAAGTTATAGGACTTGTAACCGGTACGGTGATCCGCTATACGGTTTTCCGGAAAGTTGTAAGTCCGGATACGCTCAGAACGGTCCATCGTGCGAATCTGCGTCTTGCGGTGAGCGCTCGCCTCGGCGGCAAGCTCCTCCTGCTGGCGCGCAAGGATACGGGCGCGCAGCACACGCATACCGGCCTCACGGTTCTGCAGCTGGCTCTTCTCGTTCTGCATAGCGACCACGATTCCCGTGGGAAGGTGGGTCAGCCGGACGGCAGAGTCGGTGGTGTTCACCGATTGCCCACCGGGACCGCTCGAGCGATACACATCGATCTTGAGATCGTTGGGATGAATCTCGACCTCACCTGGCTCGTCAACTTCAGGGAACACAAGCACTCCGGTAGTCGACGTGTGGATGCGCCCCTGCGACTCTGTCGCTGGAACACGCTGCACTCGGTGGACGCCACCCTCGTATTTGAGGTGGGCCCACACTCCCTGAGAGGGATCGGTTGCGTTGCTCTTGATCGCTACCTGGACGTCCTTGTAGCCACCGAGATCGCTCTCGGTGCGCTCCAGAAGCTCCGTCTTCCATCCCTTGGACTCCGCGTAATGCATGTACATACGCAACAGGTCGGCAGCGAAGAGGGCCGACTCGGCCCCGCCCTCGCCACCCTTGATCTCCATGATCACGTCTCGACCATCGTCCGGATCGCGAGGGATCAGCAGACGCCGGAGCCTCTCCTGAGCGGTAACAAGGCCCTCTTCGAGACCCGGGATCTCCTCGGCAAAGCTCTCGTCCTCTTTGGCCAGCTCGCGAGCCGCCTCAAGGTCCTCCTGCTGCTGGATCCAGGCATCATAAGCGGCCTTGATCTTGCTGAGCTCGGCATAACGTCGATTCACCTTTTTGGCACGCGCAGGATCCGAGTGCAACGCCGGATCGGCTAACTGCTCCTGGAGCGAGGAATGTTCCGCAAGAAGGATATGTACTGATTCGAACACGTTCTTAGTCCTTCGCGGAAGAAATCGAGCCCGACTTCTGCATCTGCATCAGGAACTCAACGTTGGACGAGGTGTCTTTGAGCTTACCAAGGACAACCTCGAGAGCCTGCTGCTGATCGAGACCGCTCAGCGCGCGACGGAGCTTCCAAGTGACCTTAACCTCGTCGGCACCCATCAGCATCTCTTCGCGGCGGGTGCTCGATGCTGTCACATCGACGGCCGGGAAGATTCGTTTGTCCGCCAGGTGGCGTGACAGACGGAGCTCCATATTTCCGGTGCCCTTGAATTCCTCGAAGATGACCTCGTCCATCTTCGAACCGGTCTCGACGAGAGCGGTGGCAAGAATGGTGAGCGAGCCGCCGTTCTCAATGTTGCGAGCCGCACCGAAGAAACGCTTAGGCGGGTAGAGGGCCGACGCATCCACGCCTCCGGAAAGAACACGGCCTGAGGCCGGAGCCGTGAGGTTGTAAGCCCGTCCGAGGCGGGTAATCGAGTCGAGCAGCACGACAACATCGTGGCCAAGCTCAACCAGGCGCTTTGCTCTCTCGATGGCGAGTTCTGCGACGGTGGTGTGGTCCTCGGCTGGCCGGTCAAACGTGGAGGCGATAACCTCACCCTTCACCGTTCGCTGCATATCGGTGACCTCTTCCGGGCGCTCGTCCACGAGAACGACCATGAGGTGAACCTCGGGGTTGTTCGTCGCGATCGCGTTGGCGATCTGCTGCATGACGATCGTCTTGCCTGCCTTTGGCGGGGCAACAATCAGTCCGCGCTGACCCTTACCGATGGGGGCGACCAAATCGATGATGCGCTGGGTGATCTTCTCCGAAGAGGTTTCAAGACGCAGGCGCTCCTGCGGGTACAGCGGGGTGAGCTCGTTGAAGTCGACCCGCTTCTCATTATCTTCGACGCTCAGGCCGTTGACAGAGTCGATCTTGACGATGGCATTGTACTTCTGGCGGCCGTTGTGGTCGTTCTCGCGGGGCTGACGGATAGCACCGACGATCGCATCACCCTTGCGCAGGTTGTACTTCTTAACCTGGCCGAGCGAAACATACACGTCGTTCGTACCGGGGAGGTAGCCGCTCGTGCGCACAAAAGCGTAGTTGTCGAGAACGTCAAGGATACCCGCGATCGGGAGAAGTACGTCGTCCTCGTTAAGCTCTGGCTCAAAGTCATCGTTTGGGCCGCCGCGACGCTTGCGGTCGCGCTGGCGGTTGCGAGAGTTCCGAGAATTGTCATCAGCGGAATCGTTGCTCTGGTTGTTCCGGTTGTTACGGTTGCCGTCGCGACTATTGCGTGAGTTATCGTCCTGCGCGTCGTCGGTCTGGTTGTTACGTCCGCGGTTCCTGCGGTTATTTTGGCGGGACTCGTTTGCGTTGCCGTTATTGTCAGGCGTAGCCTCGGCAGTTTCCGAAGACGATGAAGAATCAGCTGCGGAGTTGTCGAGAGTCTGCGAGTCCGTTGACTGCGCATCTGAACCCTTGGCATCCGAATTATTGTTCTTGTTACGACTCCGCGAGCCACGCGGGCCGCGCGGGTTAGTCGATACCGTCCTGACGGATTCAACCTTGGCCTGTTCTGCATCAGACGGAGAGTGCTGCGCCACAGCCGCCTGAGAGGAATCGCTAACGGATGTCCCTTCCGCAGGCACATTCTCGGTTTCGTTCGCGGGTGCAGCCTCAGCACTCTTGCGGCCACGCTTTGCGCGAGTCGCCTTCTTCTCCTCGGCAGGTGCCCCGGTTGACGAGTCTGCAGGCGCATCAGATGGTGCCGCGGCTGCGGCAGGCGCCGAATCGGAGGCTGCGGCAGATCCACCGTCGACAGATCCACCGTCGGCGGGCGCATCTGCAGCTGCCTTCGCCGCTGCGGTCTTCGATGAGGTGCGAGTAGCTCGAGTCGCACGCTTTACGGCGGGAGCCTCATCAGCGGCTGCGGACGCAGACGCTGGGGCTGCGGACGCAGACGCTGGGGCTGCAGACGCTGGGGCCTCCGACACGGCAGAGGTAACGCTCTCAGCATCCGCAGCGGCTACCTTCTTGGCGCGGCTCACGCGCTTCTTGGGCGCGGCAGGGGCATCCTCTGCTGCCGCGGGCGCAACAGTCTTATCGGCTGAGGAGGCATCCGCTGAGGCCCCTTCGGCCGGGGAGGTAGAAGCCGTTGCAGCAGCTTCTGCTACAACCGCACGGGTTCGAGTTGATCGGGTGGCTGCCTTCTTCTTTGGCGCAGCTTCTGAAGCATCCGCAGCGCTCTCTGCAGGAGCCGCGGAAGAGGGCTCAACGGCAGCGGCAGCCTTTGCCGCAGCCGTGGCGGTGGAAGCACGACGGGGCGCGCGCTTCTTGGGCACCTCCGCAGTTGCAGGGGCAGTGTTAGCGTTATCGGCTGCTGAGCCGTTGGTTACAGAACCGTCGGAGTTGTTCTCCACGATATGTTCCTTCCTAGGATTATGGTGGCGGGCCGCTATCTCCCAGCGCTCCGAGCGCAGAAACTGCTCGGATGATGCCGTTCTATTCAGGGGCCGCCACACACTGTGGAATCTCGCTCGGTGTAAAAATGCGTTGCGATCTTGAGGATCTCAACGTACAAATGCACGGCATCCATTCCAGTGTGCATGGGATCAGCCGGACATCTTATCGAGCCGGTTGAGGGTAATTCGTAGCCTGACCCTGGCAGCGCATGAGCGCCCAGGACCGTTAGGGTACAGAAACTACTGTAGCACCTTTGAAGTCAACCGCCAGCGGTAATGATCTCCAGGGCGTTTCGGACACACCCTCAGCGAGCTCTGTCGCCGAAGCGCGTAGTGCGGGATCACTACAGAGTACAAGTATCGAGGGCCCGGCTCCGGACACGACAGCCGGGTAACCCGCCTCTCGCAGGGCAGCGATCAGGTCACGGGTCTGAGGCATCGCCTCTCCCCTGTAATTTTGATGCAGGCGGTCTTCCGTCGATTCAAAAAGCAGTTCGGGACTCTGAGTCAGCGCCGCGACGAGCAAGGCCGAGCGCGAGACGTTGAACACAGCATCCTCGTGCGGAACCGTCTGCGGTTGCAAACTACGTGCGACCTTCGTAGACAGCGTAAACTCGGGCACGAGAACCAGGGGCGAAACGCCCCGATGTACGTTGAGCTTCTTATGTTTTGGTCCCCCAACACCCGTCCAAGCGATGGTGAGACCACCGAAGAGAGCCGGAGCAACGTTATCAGGATGCCCTTCCTGCTCTGTCGCGATTGCAAGAAGAGTGTCGTGATCGATGTCGACAATGCCCTCAAGCAACCCCCGCGCGGCCATGATACCCGAGACGATCGCCGTTCCGGAAGAACCCAGGCCACGCCCGTGAGGGATCTCGTTTCGGGCGACAACGTTCAGTCCGGGAAGCGGCTGGCCCATCCGTTCAAAAGTGTAAGCAATAGAGCGCACGACCAGATTGCTCTCGTCGGTGGGGACTTCTCCCTCTCCCACCCCGTGGACTTCAACCGTCGCACCGGGCTCGTCACGAACCGTGACCTCAAGCTCGTCGTAGAGTGCAAGAGCGAGTCCAAGGGTATCGAAGCCTGGCCCAAGATTTGCCGTCGTCGCAGGAACGCGAACGCGGACGGCCCGTCCGTTCAAGTTCACTCTGCACCCTTCGCCAGACCCAGCACGCTTGCCACCTCGGCAACGTCAACGGGCACAACGGTTGGCTGAACATCATTGCCATCTTCTCCGCGGAGGGCCCAGTGCGGGTCCTTCAGACCGTGACCGGTAACCGTTATCGTCACGGTCGAGCCGGCAGGGATCTCACCCGACGCTGCGCGCTCAAGCAGGCCCGCAACTCCGATAGCGGATGCCGGTTCCACAAATACGCCGACCTCGGCCGACAGGATGCGGTGCGCCTCGAGGATCTTAGCGTCGCTGATTGCGCCAAAGTAGCCGTTGCTGTCATCGCGGGCGGCGAGCGCAAACTCCCAGGAGGCAGGGTTTCCGATGCGGATGGCGCTAGCGATGGTCTCGGGCTGCTTGACGGGGTGCCCCAGAACGATCGGGGCACTTCTCTCTGCCTGGAAGCCAAACATGCGGGGGACGATATTAGCGAGTCCGGCATCCGCATATTCGCGATATCCACGATGGTAAGCCGTGTAGTTTCCAGCATTGCCGACGGGGATGAAGTGAAAATCTGGGGCATATCCCAGCTGTTCTACAATCTCAAACGCACCGGTCTTCTGCCCATCAATGCGGTCGGGATTCACCGAGTTCACGAGGTGCACGGGGTAGTTCGCCGAGAGCTCGCGCGCGATGTCGAGGCAGTCATCGAAGTTTCCCTGGACCTGAAGCAGAGTCGCGTTGTGGGCGATTGCCTGGCTGAGCTTGCCCATCGCAATCTTTCCCTCGGGAACAAGCACAGCAGCTGTGATCCCGGCGTGGGTCGCGTATGCCGCGGCGGAGGCCGAGGTATTTCCTGTCGAAGCGCAGATAACGGCCTTAGCCCCGTGTTCGACGGCCTTGGAAATGGCTGTTGTCATGCCGCGGTCCTTGAACGACCCGGTGGGGTTCATCCCCTCGCACTTCACGAAAACCTTCGCTCCTGTGCGCGCGGAAAGCGCCGGTGCGGGAATAAGCGGCGTTCCGCCCTCGCCCAGAGTGACAACGGGAGTTGCCTCGGTCACATTCAAACGGTCGCCATATTCGCGGATGACACCGCGCCAAAGGTTGGCCATTAGATTCCTTCAATTCGCAAAACACTTTTCACCGCGGTAACAACACCGAGAGTTGCCAATTCCTTCACGGTAGAAGACAGGGCTGAATCCCGAGCAGTGTGAGTCCCAATGACAAGAGTAGCGGTGCGAGCATCCTCTTCGCCTATCGACGCCGATTGGACCACAGTTTCCACCGATACCCCGTGGGTGGCGAGCACACTTGCTACCCGGGCCAACACGCCCGGTTCGTCGCTGACCTCAAGGGTAAATTGGTAACGAGTCTCGATCGCACCCACCGGCACAACGGGCAGATTCGCATGCGCTTTCTGAGCGACACCCGGGCCGCCAGCAACATGCCTGCGCGCCGCGGACACGACGTCGCCAAGCACAGCTGACGCGGTCTCGACGCCTCCTGCTCCGGCGCCATAGAACATCAGGCTTCCGGCAGCCTCAGCCTCAACGAACACGGCATTCTTTCCCTCATAGACGGTCGCAAGAGGATGCTCGCGGCTAATCAAGGCCGGATACACTCGCGCTGACACCGATTCGACTCCCGTCTCGGGGTCAGCGAGACGCTCAGCAATAGCCAGCAGTTTGATCACGTAACCGGCCTCGCGGGCCGCGCGCACCTGATCAAGAGTGACCGAGGTGATCCCCTCACGATGTACCTGGTTCACAGGAACAGAGGTGTGGAAGGCGAGGCTCGCAAGGATTGTCACCTTCTGAGCAGCATCGTAGCCCTCAACGTCAAGGGTCGGGTCAGCCTCGAGGAAACCAAGCTCTAGTGCTACCTTCGCGGCATCCTCAGCGCTATCGCCGAAGCGGTCCATCCGATCAAGGATGTAATTCGTGCTGCCGTTGACGATGCCCATCACCCGATTGATGCGGTCCCCAGCAAGGCTGTCGCGCAGGGGGCGCAAGATCGGGATCGCCGCCGCAACGGAGGCCTCGTAATACAACTGGGCTCCGACCTGATCGGCGATCTCGAAGAGTTCGTCTCCGTGCTCCGCGAGGAGCGCCTTGTTCGCCGTAATCACATCCGCCCCGGACGTCAGGGCCTGGATGATGTAGCTGCGAGCAGGCTCGATCCCACCCATGAGCTCGATCACGATGTCAGAACTCGTAATCAACGCCTCCGCGTCGGTCGTATACAGTTCTGCGGGCAGCTCTACATCGCGCTTCCCATCGAGATTGCGCACCGCAATCCCCGCCAGCTCGAGGCGTGCACCGACACGCGAGGCCAGCTCATCCGCGTGCTCAAGGAGCAGACGGGCCGTCTGCGATCCCACGGAACCCGCTCCCAAGAGCGCGACTCGCAGATTTCTATACTCGATCATGTGTCTCCTTGTGTGAAAAATTAGTGATCCCGCAATCGCGAGACAAAATCTCGGCAAGTCCCTCGCCGCGAACGATCATCCGTGAAACGCCGTTCTTGACCGCTACCACCGGAGGCCTTCCCAGATAGTTATAGTTACTCGACAGTGACCAGCAATACGCCCCCGTAGCTGGGACCGCCACGAGATCATCCGGAGCGATATCCGACGGAAGATAATCCTTGTACACGAGGATGTCACCGCTTTCGCAATGCTTACCGGCGAGACGGATCAACATGGGATCGGCATCCGATTCGCGATTCGCGAGGCTCACCGAGTAATCGGCGTTATACAGGGCCGGGCGAGCGTTATCGCTCATGCCACCGTCGACGCTGACATAGGTTCGGGTTCCACCGTCGGAGAGCGCAACCGGCTTTATAGTTCCCACGGTGTACAGCGTGAGCGTCGATGGGCCAACCACGGCACGGCCAGGCTCGAACGACACAACGGGCATCGGGATGCCGAGCTCGACGACTGTGTCGCGAACGGTATCCGCGATCTGGTTGGCGAGGTCATCGATTACGGGAGGGTCGTCGCTCTCAACATAGGCGATGCCGAACCCCCCGCCGAGGTTCAGCTCGGGAACCGGTCCGTCCTCGAGAAGTTGCTTATGAACGCTCAGGAGGCGGGCCGCGGACTCCGCGAAACCGTCCGACGCAAAGATTTGCGATCCGATGTGGCAGTGCAGGCCGAGGAAGTTGAGGCTGGAATGGCTGCGGATCTGGGCGACGGCGGCAGGAGCATCCGTCATTGGAAGACCAAACTTTTGATCCTCATGTGAGGTCGCCAGGAAATCGTGGGTGCTCGCGTGAACACCGCTGTTGACCCGTAACCGAACGTTCTGGACGACACCGGCGTTGGACGCGGCCGCGGCGACCCGCTCAATTTCAATGATGCTGTCGATCACAATGCTGCCGACGCCCGCGTCAACAGCCATCGCGATCTCGGCGACGGACTTATTGTTTCCGTGCAGGCCAATCTTCGCCGGGGGAACCTCGGCGGCGAGCGCGACAGCTAGCTCTCCCCCGCTGCACACATCGACGCCCATCCCGGCGTCGACCGCCCAGCGAGCAACCTCGGTGCACAGGAACGCTTTGCCAGCGTAATACGTTTTGGCCGTGGCTCCGATACGGGCAAAAGCCGATTCGAAGGCCTCACGAATCTCGCGCGCCCTCTCACGAACATCCGCCTCATCGACCACAAAAACAGGGGTGCCGTATTGCTGGGCGAGGTCGGTGACGCGCACGCCAGCTACCGTGGCAACCCCGTCACTATCGCGGGTCGTATTTCTAGAAAAAATCTTCGAACTCACAAGATTGATATCACGTTCAGACACCCGAACATCCTACAGGTGAGCCGCGCATTCTGCGGAATGTTAGGGCGAGGCGTCACCCATTTAATGAGAGTTTAGGCGCTCCTATCGGGGCCATCGTCAACGCGAACAAGGCTGGTAGCGTTAACCTCGTGAAGACACCTGATCTGCCCCCAACCGCGACCACGCCGTTGAGCGTATCGGCGACGATCTCGGCCTGGTATTTTTTGTTTTACACAATCGTGCTGGTCATGGCCTACACCTTTGCGGAGGCGGGAACCCCAGGAATCGTCACATTCATCATCGCCATACTCGGCACCGGCGCGCTCTCTGTTGGGCTGTTTATGCTGGCACGAAACCTACGAAAAGAAGCTCTCACCCGGGCCTATCCTGCCAGGAACGCAACTGTCTGGCGGCGCATACTCGCGGTGGTCGTTCTCCTCGTCAGCGTTTTCGGCGCGGTCACCGGAGCGCCATATATCTTCGCGACGTTCATCGTGTCGACATCGGGAGCTAGCGGAGATGGCGGGCTCACCGCGCTCATCAACTACACGCTGTTCTCGCTGGTTGCCGTGGCCGCACTCTCGCTCGGCGCGATGCTGTGGCGAGCTGGCGGCGCGTACCCCGGACACGACGCGCAGAAAGCTAGCCAGTCAATGCCCTAACCGCAAACGCCGTCTTCTCGCTGCGTTGGGTCAGAGATAAACGTGGGCGCCATCGTGAAGTTGAAGGTGTAGCTATTCTCACCCGTCTCCAAAGAGGTCAGGGTGAGACCCTTCGGAAAGAATTGCGCAACGCAGAGAGTTTGCGGGGCAAGCGCAGCGGAAGCAATATCACCGTATTTGGCCACGGCATCCTCCACCGAGATATCGGCACCATCAACGGCAACTCGCACAGGCGTCAGCGTCACATTGTTGTCCTGGGCGGCCACCGAAAACCACACGTCAACGGTCACGTCAAACCCAAAAACAGAATAGACCTTCGTGGCGTGGAGAAGCCCCTCCTCAAGAACGGCACCATCGATGGGGGCAGCCCCCGAGTTCACAATCGAGTTTGCTAACTTCGCTCCGTCCATGGCGACGGACATTGTTCCACTCGTGAACGGTAAGTCCGGGTTAATCGGCAAGCCCTTGATATTCATCCGCAGGGAACCCTTGCTCGTCCCAAACCCGGCATCCTCCGCTGAGATAGTAACCTCGTCAAGTTTGCCTCCCACCGCCTGAGGAATCATCATGAAGCCCCCGGTGGTCACCGTGACCTGGCCGGTGTTCTCCGCGCCGATCCGGGACGCGAATTCCTGGGCAACGGCATCCTCCACTCGATCACGAACCCACGGGTCAATAACCGCCACGGCTCCCGCGAGGAGGCCACCGAGTATCGCCAAAACGCCAAGAGAGATCAGCAGACGCTTCACGGTCTGATTCATAAGAGATGTTCCGTTCGTTGGGACACTGACCTCTCTAAACTACCGGAGAGCGCCAATGTGTGTGCACAACATCACCGTTTTTCTTAGTATCGACCGCCTGCGAAACCAGAGTTACATACGCTCCGGCGCCTCAACGCCCAACAGATCCAGCCCGTTGCGGATGACGACGCCAACCGAGTTGTTCAGCCACAAGCGCGTCCGATGCACGGCGGTGACTTCCTCATCGCCGAGCGGAGTCACCCGGCAGGCGTCATACCAGCGATGATATTGGCCGGCCAGGTCCTCGAGATAACGGGCGATGCGATGCGGCTCGCGTAACTCCGCAGAGTGTGCAACGATACGAGGATATTCCAGAAGTGCTCCGATGAGCTCGCCCTCGGTCGCGTGGGTGAGCAGTTCCGGGTTGAAACTTGACGTGTCCACACCCGCTGCTGCCGCATTACGGGCGACTGCGCTGGTGCGGGCGTGCGCGTATTGCACGTAGAAGACGGGGTTATCGTTGGAGCGGCTGCGCAGCTTCTCTCCATCGAGTGACAGCGGAGAATCCGCGGGATACCGGGCCAGCCAGTACCTCAGGGCATCGGCACCGAGCCACTCGAGCAAGTCGTCCAGCTCGATGATGTTCCCGGCGCGCTTAGACAGCTTCGCCCCGTTGAGATCCACAAGCTGACCAATCATCACCTTGATATTTGTCTCGGGATTCTCTCCCGCCGCACCCGCAATCGCCTTGAGACGGTTCACATAGCCGTGGTGGTCCGCGCCGAGCAGGTAAATCTTCTCGGTAAAACCACGGTCCTTCTTGCTCAGGTAGTAGGCCGCATCAGCGGCGAAGTAGGTGTAGATGCCGTTGCCGCGGGTAATTACGCGGTCTTTGTCATCCGTAAAATCGGTGGTGCGTACCCAGACGGCGCCGTCTTCCTCGAAGACATGGCCCTGCGCGCGCAATCGATCGACGGATGCCTCGATCAGGCTCTGCCCCGTCTCCGGATCCGTCTCGTGCAGGCTGCGCTCCGAGAAGAACACGTCGAAGTGCACTCGGAAGTTTTCGAGAGACTGCTTGATCTCCGCGATCTGCAGCTGATAAGCACGCTCGCGGATCTCGGCGAGCGCCTCCGCCTCGGGAAGCTGGAGAACTGTGGGGGCCTCATCGAGAACCCGCTTGGCGAGCTCCGCGATGTACTCCCCCGGGTATCCGCCCTCGGGAGTGGGTTCACCCTTGGCCGCCGCGAGGACAGAATAGCCAAACTTATCCATCTGCGCGCCAGCATCGTTGATGTAATACTCGGCGGTAACGTCAGCGCCGGCGGCGCGCAGCACGCGCGCGATCGAGTCGCCCAGCGCTGCCCAGCGGGTGTGGCCCAAGTGCAGGGGGCCCGTCGGGTTTGCCGAGACGAACTCCATGTTGACGCTCAACCCGCTGAGCGAGTCGTTACGCCCGTATGCGGCCCCCTCGTCGACGATCTGCTTGATGATCTGACCGGCAGCGCCCGCCTCGAGACGGATGTTGATGAAGCCGGGGCCAGCCACATCGACCTCGGATACGCCCTCCGTGCTGCGCAGGGCATCCGCAATTTCGGTCGCGAGTTCGCGCGGATTCGCTCCGATGCGCTTGGCAAACTTCATAGCGGCGTTTGACGCCCAGTCGCCGTGTTCGCGGTTTCGGGGTCGCTCGACCGCTACGTCGTCGATCGATGCGGTGATGCGCTCGGCGCTGGCCTCGCTGGCATCGCTGCGCTGATGCTCTGTGCGCTGCGCGAGGATGCCGTTGACGATGTCGAGAATGGATGCTGATAGCTGTTCAGGTGTCACACCCGCAATTCTACCGGTTGGTTTCGGGCGTTTCTGACGGGCCGCGCGCCCGATGCGGCGTTTTGGGTCGAGCAGTGCTAATCTGGTTCAGGTTCTGAGCCCCCTTAGCTCAGGGGATAGAGCGTCTGCCTCCGGAGCAGAAGGCCGCTGGTTCGAATCCAGCAGGGGGCACCAACTTTTCTTGCCGCTGGTTCGGGACCCGCGGCATCCTCTCGTGATACGCGCCGCGCCTCTCGCGACGCGCCCCTCCCACACTGCGCCCCTCCCGCACTGCCTGGCCTCCCTCCCCGCGCATCCCGCGCATCCTCCTCCACAGCCCTGCGCCTGAACTTTCCTCCGCATTCCCGCAAACGCTAATCAGGTGGCCACAAATGACACTATTTTCCGCCTAAATCGCGTCATTTGTGGCCTACTGATTGAGGTTCTGTGCCGGGATTGATCTCCGGGGACAGCTCGGAGCGCTCACAGATGTAAACAATTTTTCGCATGACTTGGGAATAGCTTGGCACTCTGTTGGGATGAGAGCACGGGATGAGCAACTTCCATACGACCTTCGCGAACGGGCCTTTTCTGTAGGGGAAGCTGTCAGCAAGGGGATCAGCAGGTGGCGAATCGATGACTCCGACCTTGAACGCCCCTTCCACGGCGTGCGAACTCCCAAAGAGCACCAACCCGTATTAGAGAATCGCTATATCTACCGTGAAAAACTCATTTTCAGATACTGCCGAGGTTACGGCCCGATGCTGGCGCAGGGTAGGTTTTTTAGCCACCAAACTGCCGCCATAATTTGGGGAATCCCTCTTCCTCTCCAGGTAAGCAATGAAAAAACCACCGAGGGCAGACCGATTCTGCACGTATCAAGCCTTGCTCCCCAGAATCGCCCACGCGGCGCAGGCATCGTCGGGCACAGAGCGCAGCCCGTCCAGATGACGCCGATGTTGCACCGGGGTTTGCGGGTCTCGGGCCCCGTCGACACGTGGCTCGCGCTAGCGTCGCTCACCCAGGTTCACAACGGCCGGAAGGTTCCTCTCCTGAGCATCCCTGATCTGGTGGCGGCGGGCGACTATCTGATTCAGGTACCGGTGATTGCGGCATCCCCCATCGACAGATCACGGCCGTTCGCGACGATTGAGGAGTTAGCCGCCCGCGTCCACAACTTTCGCGGAAAGGGCAAACAACGACTCAAGAAGGCGCTGCCGCTGGTCCGCATGGGCAGCGAGTCACGGATGGAATCGCTTTTGCGGCTCAAGATTATTGATTCTGGCCTGCCTGAACCCGAACTCAACAGAGAAATTACGGATGCTTCGGGCACGTTCATCGGCCGCGCCGACCTGGTCTATCCGGAGTTTCGAGTGATTGTCGAGTACGACGGAGACCAGCATCGCACAGACCTTGAACAGTACAGGAAGGACGTCAAGCGACTCTGGCAGTTCACGAAGGCTGGCTGGCAGGTCATTCGGGTGCTCTACGATGGCGTCTTTACAGACTTCAACGAGACTCGGGCAAATATCGAGCACGCCCTACGCGCGGCGGGGTGGTCGGCTTCAGCGCCCATTATTCCCAACGCAGCGGCGTCCAGCCGACCGGCCTCGGCCCGGTGATTGCTGCACGTTGCCTATCAGCTGCGTCGGACCACCCCTGGGCCTCGCACACGCCGGGTCCCCCGACGACTCCCCTCGCCACGCGAAACCCGACATCCTCGAGAACAGCATCCGGCGCACTCCCTCGACGAACGGATGCTCGGCAGCTCCATTCCCGATCGGCCCAGCCGCCGCCCCGCAACGTGCGATAGTCCCCGTACCGTGCGGTATCCGCGTAGTCCCAGCACCACTCCCACACATTACCGAGCGTGTCGAACAGGCCGTACGCGTTCTGCTGCTTCAGTCCCACAACCTGAGGCCCATCGACGGCATCGCCCGCGGTCCACGCGATCTCAGGTAGCGACCCATAGGTCGGAGCGTCCGAACCAGCCCGGCACGCCCATTCCCACTCTGCCTCAGTCGGCAGCCGGAATCCGTTAGCACCCGGATCCCAGGTGACCTGCGACCCAAGCCCGTCACCGAACGTGTAAGCCTCAGAAAGCCCTGCCTCGAGCGACGCGGTGTTGCACCATCGAATCGCGTCACACCACGTCACCGGGTGGAGGGGAACACCGTCAGATTGGGTTACCGTGGTCCGTGCCAGCTCGAAGGGGAGCAGCGCAACGTCACGGACAGAACCTGTCCTGGCATCCTTCATCGTGATCCGACCCGCCGGGATCGCAACCGTCTCAACACCTGAGTAAGTCATATGTCCAGGCTAGCTGGCTGACTAGTTATGTTACGGGATACCCATATCCAGCCCACTAATTAATTCATTTATGTCACAAACAGGAACGCTACCCCGTCGTATGTGTGAGGCGAGATACGCCGAAAACACATAGAAGCGAAACACGGGTAAAGACAATGCACACGGTTCTGGTAATTGGCGGCGGCTACGCGGGAGTCATGGCGGCGAATCGGCTGGCGGCAGCGCCAGGCAACGCCTCCGGCGGTAAGAAAAAGACACGTGTCACGATGATCACGCAGAGCCCCGATTTCGTGGAACGTATCCGCCTACACGAACTCGCGGCAGGGTCGGCCGCGAGCGTTAGCCGATCACTCACATCTATGCTTCATCCAGACGTCAAAGTCATCGTGTCGCGGGTACTCTCGATTGACCCGGATGCCTCGCTCGCGAACTACGAGGGTGAAGATTCCGAGACGCAACAGTTCTCCTATGACTATCTGGTGTACGCCGTTGGCAGCGGCAACGCGCGGGACGACGAGCTGTCAACAGGGACGTTAGAGGGCGCCGAACGCGTGCGCACAGAGATAGCCGCTCTACGTGCTGGCACCACAAGGATCGTCGAGGTTGTCGGGGGCGGGCTGACCGGGATCGAGACGTCCGCCGAGATCGCAGCTCAGCATCCGTCTCTTGAGGTTCGCCTGGTCACCAGGGGACGCATCGCGCCGAGCGTCTCGGTACAGGCCCGTAACCGACTCCTGAAATCGCTGCACAGGTTGGGCGTCGCGACTCACGAGAGCATCGAAAACGAGACCGCAATCCCCCGGCAATCGGCCGATCTGACTGTGAACTGCACCGGATTCCAGATACCCACATTGGCGCGCGACAGCGGCCTCCCAGTAGACGACAGTAATCGATTACTGGTGGATGCCTCGCTCCGCCTGATGGGCAGCCCCACGAACGTCTCGAATATTTTCGGGGCGGGAGACGCCGCACGGGTGGTGGATCCCGGCTACGAATTTATGCGCCCGGGCTGCGTGACCGCTCTGCCGATGGGGGCACACGCGGCGGACGAGATCCTGCGATCTATCAACAATCTGAGCGCCCACGCGCACTCTGCGGGCTACGTCTTCCAGTGCATCAGTCTGGGTAGGCGCCGCGGGGTAGTCCAATTCGTCAGAAGCAACGATGCCCCCAAAATCCTGGTGCTCAGCGGCGCCCTCGGCGCGTGGGTCAAGGAGTGGATCTGCACGCAGACGGTCGCATGGCCTCTGGGCGAGTCACGCAAGGGCGGCTCATATAGCTGGCCGGCGGGCCCGCAAAAATCTGCTGTCTTCCCCACGGCACCGGCCCTGAGATAATGGCTCGATGAACCCGAACGAGAAGGAAGATCTGTTCCGTGAGCACCGTGGGTTGGTCTTCACCATTGCCTACGATCTGACTGGTTCGGTTGCCGATGCGGAGGATATCAGCCAGGAGGTTTTCCTCAGCTGGCACGATACTGACACCGATATCGACAATCCGCGCGCGTATCTCGCCATGATGGCAACGCATCGCGCTCTCGATCTGTTGCGTTCTGCCCACAGGCGCCGCGAGCAGTATCCCGGGGAGTGGCTGCCGGAGCCGCTCCCCGGAGATGGCCTCGGAGATGGCCTCGGACCGGGCTCACCAAGCACCTCAGAGAACTCCGATAGCACCAACCCCGAGCAGGCGAGCGAGCGAGCGGAAGCGATCTCTATAGCGATGCTCGTAGTTCTTCAATCTCTCACGGAGAATCAGCGGGCGGCATTTATTTTGCACGACGTTTTTGATTTTGGCTATGACGAGGTAGCCACTTCTCTCGGCGTTACGCAGGCAGCCGCCCGCCAGCTGGTTCATCGGGCGCGGGATCAGGTGCGGCAGCGTCGGCACCGCAATGCCGTCGAACCTGGGCGGCATCGCCAGGCGGTGGACCTCTTTGTTTCGGCCGCCCATGCTGGGGACATCGGTGCGCTCATGGCGCTTCTCTCCCCTGACATCACGCTCATCAGCGATGGGGGCGGCAAGGTCACGGCTGCGCGGAGGCCCGTCCTTGGCTCCGCGAATGTGATGGCGCTTTTGATAGGCATCATCTCAAAAAATGCGGATAACTATTCCTACGAAATCCAGTCTCTCAATGGAGCGGATGCCGTGGTCGCCCACCTCACGGACGGTTCGATCACGACGTTCCAATTCGACGTAGACGACCACGGTATCATCCACGAAATTTTTGTGATGCGAAATCCGGATAAGCTCGGTCATCTGTCGCCCTGAGTCACGTCACTCGTTCCATTTGGTCAGGATGCCTCGCGTATCGATCGTTAAGACTGCCCCCGCGACGAGCGGTCTCGCCAGGGCTGGGCTTATTGGGATGATCGTATCGGTTGTATCCGCGATCGTTCCGTTCGCCGTGTAACGCTTTGTACCGTTTTGAGAATAGACGGTAATCTCATATGCCAGTTTGCGGCAGGAATCAGGCACCCTATTCAGGCGCACACCGATGATCGAGTTTGGGTCCTGATCGGTGAGGGGTTCGATCTGAATAATCGAGGTCGTGCATTTTGGTGCCGCCCTGAACACGTAGCTTCGAGCGGCTCCGAGCGAAAGCTGCGAGGCAGAAGACAGAGATACCGATCCTAAGCACAAAACAACAAGCACGATCATCCCATATTTCAGGATACGCATCTCACGATCACCCCCGCAGACCGTATTGGTTGTCCGGTAACGCGGAGAGGTCGGTCTCTGCTGGGGGAGCATCCTCACCTGACGATGATGGCAACGACCCTGGTTCCGGCGAGGGCGACGGGGACGATGCAGATTCTCTCCAGAGGTAGAGTGCCGCCGCCAGGACCAGCATAGACAGCCAGATAAACGGAGACGAGATAATCCGCCCGAGTAACGGTATGTGCACTACCACGATTCCCCGAATATCCGAGTCGCTCACACGCCAGGGATCAATCTGGTCGTTATTATCGCCAAGCAGGACCCAGGTTCCGTCGTCGTTCGCATCGACGATTCGATGGCTGACCAGCCTCTGCCCAGGAATCCCTGGAGGTTGGTAGACGGCGACATCCCCGATGTGGGGTGAAGCACACCTGGAGATAAGAAAATCTCCGGGGCTATAGATAGGCTGCATAGAGTTTCCGCTGACAATCGTTGTCGTGGTGCAGCCACCTAGGCTTGATGGCCACACCACATAACCGATTCCCAGCAAAACGGCAATCCCGACGAGCAGAGAGGCCGAAGAGAAGAACCGAGGATGCTTTTTACTAATACCTTTTAGATTGTTCTTCATGATACTCACCGCCCTGCTCCTTTTCGGGCCTCCGGAGGAAGACAGGACCTCGTTCCGGAGGCTGAAACAGCATTGTTAGTTGCAAATTGTTAGTTGTAAATTGCCACAGCAGTTCCAGTTACACTATTGGCAGCGATAGAGCCTGGAACAGCAATCGTGAGTGTTCCTGCGGCTGTAACCGTACCGGTAACCTCCGCAATCGATGCGTTCGATGCCCCGGACAGAGTCGCCTTTACCTGTTGCCCGATGCAGGCGGCGTTAACCGCCCCCAGTTTTATCGCGGACACGGTATACGAAGAGCTGGCTGCAACGTATGTAGTTGTATAGGTAACCGGAATTGGGGTTCCAGAGGGTTGGCAGCTTGCGACAGCTACGTTACCGGCACCGAGCGCACCCGTTCCCATACTGAGACTGGCCGCGCTTGAGATTGCGATACCCGCGATCCCGGTAACCCCAAATCCGAGTGCTGCAATTTTTAGACCGATTTTTTTATTGATCTTCATGTTGTTTCTCCTTCGAAACACGGTGGCCCACTTGTGACTCACGACAGGTTCGCTAGGGGCGGCCGCCCAGATTGGACGACCGCGCCCGCTTTACCAACCGCCACGATGATGCTGACATTGCTAGCCGCATCCCTCGTCGTCCTCGCGATCAAAGACATCCTCGTGGCAAGTAGCGAACTTTCAATTGTAAATAGAGACGGCAGTTCCGGTAACACCGCTAGCGGCAATAGTTCCTGGAACGTTGATCGTCACTACCCCGGCAGCGGCTACGGTACCCGTTGCCTCAACCAGAGAGGCACCTGCGGCTCCCGACAGGGTGACCTTCACCTGCTGCCCGACGCAGGCCGCATCAACCGCGCCCAACCTCACCGCCGACACCGTGTAACCGGGAGTGGCCGCGGCATAAGTATTTGTGAAACCAACCGTTATGGGCGTTGCCCCGGGCTGGCAGCTAGCGACGACAACGTTACCCGCGCCAAGTGCACCGGTTCCCAGGCTTAGGCTGGCAGCGCTCGAGATTGCTATTCCCGCGATCCCAGCGACACCAAAACCGAGTGCTGCGATCTTCAGGCTTGTTTTCCGATTAATCTTCATTTTATTTCCCCTTCGAAACGAATTGAATGGAGCCTTCCAGGACCGCTGCGACCCGATCCTTTATAGCAATTAATATTCCGGAATTACCAAAACCCTATTCTGGAGTTTTACAAAACACAACAGTGCGGATTGAGGGCAAAATATTTATCATGATCTCAAAATAATCACACACAATAGAATAGAGAATGTTTATTTACACATCCCAATCGGACAGAAATAACCGGGGGAGCAAGACCGATAAACTGGCCCGGTGGACGATTCAGCACGAGAAGAGAAACCCATTTCAGTGTTAGACGCAACCCTCAAATCAAAACTCGATGAGAGCATCAATACCGCGATGTCACGCCTCCGTAAAGCCTCGAAATCACTGGAAGAACTAGCAGAATACGTACCGGCGAAACGCGTCCGATTAGTGAGACGAAAGGCCCGATTCGAGCCACTCGGACGGGTCTGGCGGCTCGGGGTTTTCTTACTCTCTGAGGAGGGATCTCTGTGGGCCGTTGGCGAGACTACCCGGGCAGTTGATCCGGGGCATCCCGGCTACCAATCGATCTCACAAGAGCAACGCAGGGCCTATCGGGCAGCGGCATTTGCCGGACCATTTGTGCGCGGACAGACAATTAACTTTGCCGCGACAGAACTGAACCTGTCTATTGGGTCCCACCTGCCAGCACAAAGTCCCCTGCTGATCAGGGATGGAGAGGCCCGTGTCAGCTGGCGTCCAGGCGTGGCCTGGGACGAGGCACCCGCGTTTGCGCGATATTTTGAGGAGCGCGTGGACCTCGTGATTCAGGGACGTACGGGATTCACTGGTTAGACTGGTTCTAACCGCAGAGATTTTGCGACGAGCTGATCACTCGATATCAGTCAGGAAGTACACGATGAGTTCCGAAAACGACGCCGATCAGGCGGCAGCGGAAGAGACCAAGCGAAAGTTTCGCGAGGCCCTTGACCGCAAGAAAAATCAAGCACGCAACACCAGCGGGGATAACCGCGATAACGGGGGCAGGGTCGGGCAGACTCACGGCCCAGCAGGACATCAGCGGGAATTCCGCCGCAAGAGCGGATAAGACGCCCGACGCCCGTCCGGTGACGGGCATCACGAGCGGCGCAGTGGTGCTGCAGCCGCTCACCCGGCTGCAGCACCACTGTAGCTCACGAGGTTTACGGCATGTCCGACATAACGTTATTTCCGACACAAAACCGATAGACAATAAACGGAACACACGAGATACAGATGCAACCGCGCCACAGCCAGGAAGGCTTCGCCCGTCGCGATTGGAGAAGCTCGCTGAGTGGCTACCTCGGATCGGGAGCCGAAACCTCAGAAAGTAGCGGAGAGCCCGGCGAAACCCCCGGCGCAGCAACGATTGCCGACTCGGGCAAGCCCCATACCCCGCTAGCCCTGCAATTCGAGCTACGCGAGCTGATCCCCCGAACAACGTTCAGTTGGAACGGGCCAACATCCCGGGCGGCAACACGGACAGGAAGCACGGGCAGCGGCGACTATCGGCTGGGCGTTCGCCCCGTTGCGCGCACAGACCTCGGCTGGGCCAGGGGTAACATCACCTGGTCAAATATCCCGCATATGCTGAATCGATATCATTTGGACCCGGGGCAGCATCGCTGGTTCTGCCAATTCGTGGCGATGCATCGGGCGGGGATGCCCATCGTGGCCGGAAACGATTCCGATTGGGTATTCCTAGATGAATTCGCTAACCCCATGCTGTGGCAATTCCTCGACCAGGCACGCTCCCTCAACATCCAGCTCGTGGGATCGAAAGCCGCGGTGCGGGTTATCCAGCCCTCGCAGGCAACTCTGCGACTCGACGCAACACAAACGAGCGCAGGCGTCAGGATAGCCCCCCGTCTCACCTTCGACGACGTTGCCGTTCCCGTCGAAAGTGCACGTCCGATTGGCACCCACGGAATTTACTCGTACGATCTCTCCAAGCCTCACACGTATACGCTGGCCCCCGTTGCCGAGCAGTTGACAGCAGATCACACGGCGATGCTCGACCCGGTTCGTCCCGAACCCGCTGCCCTCACCGTTCCTGACGATGACCTCGACGAGTTCGTCCGTAATTTTCTCCCGGCCCTACGGATGCGGGTTGATATCGATAGCTCGGATGCATCGGTCACGTTACCCCCGCCGCCGCCACCTGTCCTGGTTATCACAGCCGAGCACGGCCCGGCCCATTCCCTGCGTCTATCCCTGGGTTGGGAACATGCTGGTCACGGCCCGCTAGACGTGCCGAGTGTCGCAAGCCTGGTGCCTGCTGGGCTGCTACCGGAAGGCATTGCTCCGGAAGACATCGCTCCGGAAGGACTTGTTTCGGGGAGCCTCCCAACACACGTGATGCTGAGCGGTCTTGATGCGGCGGAATTCGTGGTGCGAGCGATGCCATTGTTGAGAGATCTTCCGGGGGTACGGGTCAACACCGTTGGCACACAGCCCGATTTCCGAGAGCTAACCGGCACTCCCCTGCTCACCGTCACGACGGTTCCTACGGAGAAACATGACTGGTTTGACCTGGGGATCATCGTCACGGTGGACGGTTATGACATCCCGTTCGCTCCCCTATTCAAGGCGCTCGCTGCCGGGCAGCGGCGGCTCCTCCTTGTTGATGGGAGCTATATGACGCTGAGCCACCCGGCGTTTGTGCCGCTCGCTGCTCTCATTGAGGAGGCTAAGAACCTGGCGGAGTGGGAGTCTCGTCCGCTGATCAACCGACGCCAGGTGAGCCTCTGGGCTGACTTAGAGGATCTGGCCGATGAGTCGATTCCCGCGCAGGAATGGCGGACACTCCTCGCAGATGTTGGGGAGGATTCGCCCCGCGCGATCCACCCGCCTGCCGGTTTACGTGCCCAGCTTCGACCCTATCAACAGGAAGGATTCGCGTGGCTCACGTTCCTGTGGCGTCAACAGCTCGGCGGGATCCTCGCCGACGATATGGGCCTGGGCAAGACGATTCAATGTTTGGCGCTCATTCAGCATGTCGCTGAGGGGAAACTGACACCCCTCGGCAACGGGAAAAGGAGCCCCTTCCTCGTCGTGGCGCCCACATCCGTCGTATCGAATTGGGCTGCGGAGGCAAAACGGTTCACCCCGGGTCTCGTGGTGAGTACGATCACTGCTACAGAAACAAAAAGCATGACCTCAATAGCGGATGCCTCTTCCGAGGCCGACGTTATCGTCACGAGTTATGCTCTCTTCCGTCTCAACTTTGAGGCGTATCAAGCCGTTGCTCAGGGAACGGGATGGGCCGGGTTGATTTTAGACGAGGCCCAATTCGTGAAGAACGCGACGTCACGCGTCCACGAATGTGCCCTCGACTTGGAGACCTCCTTTAAGCTGGCTGTCACCGGAACTCCGATGGAAAACTCGCTGAGGGAATTGCACGCGCTGTGTGCCATTACGGCGCCAGGTCTCTTCGCCTCTGCGAGACGATTCGCGGAAGAGTATGTTCGTCCGATCGAGGCCGTCGCCGCCGGAATCTCACGCGGTCGCGGAGCGGGAAAGGCACCTGCCGCTGAGGCCAGCATTCGTGCGGAGCAGCTCGCAAAACTGCGCAGGAGGGTTCGCCCTTTTATGCTGCGTCGTACGAAGGAGACCGTCGCTCCGGAGCTACCGGTAAAGCAGGAACAGACGTTACTGATCGAGCTGTGTCCGGAGCATCGGGCTCTGTACGATCTTTTTTTGCAGAGGGAGAGGCAAAAGCTTTTCGGCCTTCTCGAGGATCTCGACCGCCATCGCTTTATCGTTTTTCGGTCGCTCACCCTTCTCCGTATGCTGTCGCTTGATGCGTCGCTCTTGGGTGAGGAATACGAGGGGATTCCCTCCAGCAAGATGGAAGCGTTGGTGGAGCAACTCGACGATGTCGTGGCTGAGGGGCATAGGGCGCTCGTGTTTAGCCAGTTCACTTCTTATTTACGGAACGTGGCTGCCAGATTGGATGCCGAGGGCATCCCGTATTGTTATCTCGATGGCAGCACCCTCAAACGGGATGCGGTGATCACTAACTTTAAGGATGGTCAGGCACCGGTTTTTCTGATCAGTCTGAAGGCAGGCGGGTTCGGTCTCAACCTCACGGAAGCTGACTATGTATTCCTGCTGGATCCCTGGTGGAACCCCGCTAGCGAACAACAGGCGATTGATCGAACTCATCGGATCGGTCAGGACAAAAATGTCATGATTTATCGTCTCATTGCCGCGGATACCATTGAAGAAAAGGTGATGAAACTGAAGGAGAGAAAGGCGGCGCTTTTCGACGCTGTCATCGATGACGAGGCCCTCTTCAGCTCGGCGCTGAACGAGAACGACATTCGCGAGCTGTTGAGCTAGCTGGTTACTGCGACCCGCCAGCCCGCAGTGTCGCATTGCCCGCGACTATTGTCGCCAGCCGCAATTGCAAAGCCTCCGGCGATAACCGCGACCCTGTGGTAGCTGCCTGCGGATATCGTGGTCACGTCACGCCACTGAGATACTTCGTCAACCCCGGATGCACGATCTCCGGCGGCAACGACGCTTCCGTCTCTTGCCAGAGCGACCGTGTGCAGATATCCCGCGGCGATTGCCTGCAGGTTGCTCCATTCGGCTACTTCGCATTGCCCCTTACGGTTGTTCCCAGCCGCTACGACTGAGCAATCCGCCCGAAGGCCGACGGAATGCCAGTCTCCAGCGGCAATTGCCACTAGCTCGCACCATCCATCGATGTTGTTCGCTCCCTCGTTCTGTCGACCTGCAGCACGAGCCGTTCCGTCAGCGACGATTGCAAGTGTGCGGAGCCAACCGGCGGCGATGATCACGACGTCTGTCCAGCCTGCGACATCGCATTGTCCCGCGTCGTTCCAGCCGGTAGCAAGTACTGTGCCATTTTCTCGGAACCCAACGGTGTGAGAGCGCCCAGTATTCGAAGCGTTGTGCACGTTTCCGGCCGCTACCGAGATGACGCTCTGCCAGTTCTCGACACGGAGCTCCGCCTCTGCCAAAATACCAGCAGTCAGCACCGATCCGTTCGGGGCGACACCCACCGAGTGCCGACGACCGGCCGCGATGCGGGGATAAAAATATCGCGAAGTCATTTGCAGATTGTCTCAAGAAATTTTAGGCGTAGGAAGCTCAGAATTAAGGATTTACTGATGGGGATTCTGCGCTCAGCGATGGAGTTCATACCAGCCTGCTGATCCTGGCCGCGCACAGTGATTAGCGGTGCAGCATCGTGAGCCCAAGCGGAGCATGGTTGCTTATGGCTCCGTATAGTTGCTTATTGGTTGCGATTTAGTTATTGCTCACATAAAAACAGAAACGTCAGATTAATCGCGTGTCAGTTTCGGTGGTTGATGTGGCGGTGGTTGATATGGCGGTGTGTTTTCTGGTCCGGGTCTATCCAGCGTGGTGGTGTGAGGTGGGGCACACCGCCCGGCATGGTGATCTCCCACCCACTGTGGTCAATCGTCCGGTGATGCGCTGCGCACAGGAGTACGCCGTTATGTTCAAAAGTACCCACAAGCCTAAACCAATAATAGACAGCTTAGCCTGCACTGACTAGCCGAGATTGGCAAAATCTATTACTAATGTGCCACCTCCATTTTGCTAATGTACTCCAGGCCTGTTCTTAGCTTCTGCACAAGCTTCCTACACGAGAACAGCCTTTCTCTCAAAAGCTAGGCGATGCTGATGTTCTTTGACCAAAAGCTTCCGTTAAGCTGGAGTCTATGCGTGATGGAGAACAGCATTCTGCAGCCATCGGCAATGGCGCTTTGAGCCTCCCACTCAAGGCTGGGGCCTATGTTGGGACGCGACTGACAGGTAAAGACGCAATATATGGACACAGGTACGGTAGCTGAGATCGCACAGCAACGATGGGGTATCGCACTCACCGGACGGGTGCAGGAACGTTTCACGAAGGATGGTTGGTACTACGAGGAACAGGTGGCGCGTCCATGCCACAAGTGTAACGATAGGCTTCACAGTCTCCGCAAACCGGGCAGTTTCTAGTGGTCGATGCAACGCAACCATTACGCTGCCAACAGCAGCTTA
>JBBAQX010000010.1:0-91340 GCA_040400085.1 Lysinibacter sp.
GTTGCAGGAGTGACTTAAAAAGTCAATCCATCGCTTTGCGTAGGGTTATTTAGTCTTTTGGCAGTGACATACGTCACGGGGTTTAAAGGCATCAGATTTAACGCAATCGGCGAAAGTGTCGTATCACACACAACACACAAGAAACACCGTTAGGACGCGTCCCAAACGCATTGTTTGGGCTTTCCCGATTGAGGCATTCAATCGCGCGCGCCTTAAGTGTCTTTCCCAAGGTCTTGGCCGATACTACTACGTATCTTACTCCTGAAACCATAATCACCTTGATTCACTAGCGCTAGTAGATCGTCGTATCGATTGAGACTCGCAATTTTCTTCCGACGCATCGGATTCATTACCCTTGCCGACATAGACCGAAAGGCCTAACGGACAACCAAGAGAAAAACCCAAGCGAGTAGCATTTTTGCTACTGCCGCATTCGCTCGAATCGGTCTGAAACCCCGTAGACAAGCGAAGCGCTGAAAATTGTAATCCCAAGCGACGTAACAACCGTTCGCAAGAGGAAACAAGGCAGACTATTCAATTTTTAAAGAGCGTATCGCCTTGCGAGACCCGATGCCCCGCAGTAGTTCTAGTCGCTTCACAATGCGAAAAGCCCGACGTCCTTTCGGATAGTCGGGCTCTTCGCGCAGGGAAGCGCGTTTTTAGGCTTGCTTCTGTTTGCTGGCAGTCTTTTCCGCCTTGGCCTTGCGAGCAATCAAGAGGGATTGCACCGAGTACAGAAGCGCGTCCAATTCGACACTGGGAAGGTCTGCCGCAATCGCGATTGCCTTTTCCAATTCCGTTTTGGATTCGCCCTTGGGATTCAAGCGCGTGTAAATCTCAATCGCTTGCTCTTCACTAGTCGGCTTGGGCGTAACCTTGTCCGATTCGCCGCACCACAAAATCGCCCGTGCACCCTTGGCAGTCTGCGCGTTGCTCCACGTCGCATAGATGCCGACCTTGTTCGCCCGCTCGCCTTGGCGGACACACTGCACGGCATTCTTGACAAGGTTACCATCGATGAGAAGCTTTTCGGTCTGTCCGTCCGTGACAACCTTCGCGCAGATGTCCGCGTCCTTTTCAAGACCCTTTTCCTTGCCGTAAGCAAGGATAGCCTTGCCGACCTTTTCGAGACTCTTGCGCGTTTCCACCGTCAAGGCGGAAAGACCGGATGCGATACTCTGAAGGGTTACACTCATGGCACTGCCTTTCTTGCGCACAATTGCGCACTGGGAAGCTTTAGAGGCCCAAACTGATAGCAAGGGCGTACAGTGCTGAGAGTGGTATCACTGCGAGCACTATGAGCGCTATCAGGGTCTTGAGCATCTTGCTTTCCCTTTCGATCTATGCTCAACACAATGTCGAGCGACAATGGACATATTGCAAGGGTGATGCCAGTGAAACACAAATGTAATACAAATAGAATTTAGATCGTCTAAAGGTATATCGATCTAAGCTTTATATAATTACAATTGTGAAACATCTGTATTTGAGAATTGTTATCATTGTATAAAAGCCAGCACATACTTTGATCATACTGGTTAATTATCAATAGTCGTTTAAACTGACAATCCATTAACCTGTACCATATAAAGATTTATATGAAAGTGTGTAGTGTTGGATATTGAACAGATGAAGTGTGAATCCTGTAACTCTATGTGAATGAACACATTATAAGCAGTTTATACTCAAAACTAAAAGAGATGTGTTACCGAATGGTAACAGTCAGTATGCACGCCTTGCATGATGGATACTTAAGGTCACAGTGATACCTTATGGTAACACTCTTGCAATAGGATGCATAGCATAGGTTTACAGAGATAAGGCAGGAGAGTCAAGAGAGAATGGATTGTGTAAAGTGTTGAGAGATATGACCTTAGCACAAGTGTATACTCGTGTATAAAGTATGCATAATACGCATTTTTGTGTTACCGTTTGGTAACACTATTATTTATAAATGAGACCGGATTTTTTTTATTTGTCTATCTGATAACTAGAACTACATCGTGTAGATACTATAGAGTATCAGCACGATCTATATAAAGCCTTGATGTCAAAAGACTTATAGGGGTGTGATTTCCCAAAAGGCCTATGGAATCGGCCAAGACCCCAGGGAGGACCTCAGTCTCTTCCGTCCAAAAAATTTGCACAGTCCAAAAAATGGGTCCATGCGGGTGGGGGGTGTCAATAGACGGGGGTGTAATAAGGAGGGGTGGAAAAAACCGGGTACTTTTTTCAACCGACTTTGGACGAATGCCATAGGTAAAAATGCGGTCCGGGGTGCGTGTTTGACCGGGAGGTTTTCAGTCTGTAAATACGGTTCGATGAAAGGCTCCTACCGTCGCCTATATCTCTCTGTAGTGGTAGTAAGTAAGTAGTAGTGAAGTGAATTAAATGCCATTTTTTGTCACAGATAAATAGGGAAAATAAAATAAATCATTGAGGGGGGGAGGGTGATGTCCAGTTTTGAGGTTTCTGATGTTCGGTTTAAGGTACAAAGGCCTATTCTTGCCTATGGGAAGATTTTACACATAATGATATGAAAACTATTGTGATAGTCCATATGTGTGAGGTATTATGCCCCATGCCGTCAATAAAATGGAGGGTTTAACTCAGCAGGGGGAAATATGAGCAACGTGGTCGATGCTTTCTGCAACTTGCCGGATGACGCTGTGATCTTTGAGCCTGAGCTGGCACGCATGTTCGGCAAGTGTCGTATGTCGGTGAAGCGGGCGGTTGTGCGGCAGGAGTTGCCGCCGCCATTCCGAATGATGGGAAAAAACGCTTGGACGACGCGCATGATCCGCGATCATCTATCCAAGTTAGAGAAGGACGCACGGAAGGCTGTGTTTGTGAGGGTGTCATGATCATACTGGGTCGAACGCGGTGGTATTTCTGGGGTCGCTTCCTCTTCGCTATAACCGGCATGGGGTTGGTGATTCTGGCACTCATCTATCTTCTCAAGGGTATCCAATGGCTGGAAACCCAACGGATCGCGCGCCGCGGGACCAAGACGGAATGGTTGTTCCGAAGCGTGATTCCACAACTGGATCGGCACGTGCACGGAGGAAATCATGTCGGGAGTACGCAACCAACCAGACAAGACCAGTAAGAAATACGAAGGCTGGTACATCAACGCAAAAGGCAAGAAAGTATTCTTCACCGGGACCCGCAGTAAAACCCAAACCCGCACGATGGCGGACGAATTCGAAGACCGCGAGCGGCCGGCGCGTTTAGGTCTCGCCTCGTCGCTTCCCCTCGAGTCCAGCCGATCGCCGATCCTGAACTTCGTCAACGAGTACCTTGCCTGGGGGAAGGTCGCCGGGGGCCGACGCGGGACACCGTGGGGTGCCACCGTCTACCGCTGTAAGGCCGCGCACCTCGCCTTCTGGGTCCAGCAACTCGCACTGGTCAAGGTCGCTGACCTGAATGGGTGCCTCAGCAAAGTCGAACGAATCCTCGTCCAACTCCGGTCCGGGATCGACTTCGGCGACGGCGCCCGACCCTTGGGCCGCGCACCCAAGACCGTCGCCAATTACGCGGAGTCCATCACGAGCTTCTGCAACTGGCTCGAAAAAATGGAATACTTATCGACCGATCCGTTGAAGCGCTTGAGTAAATTGGATGTGTCACCTTTAAAGACGCGACGCGCGATGACACTGGACGAGATCCGCCAATTACTGGCGACGTGCGCCCCACATCGCCGTGCGTCGTATGAGGTCGCCTTCCTGTCCGGTCTCCGCGCCGGTGAACTCCGCCAACTTGACGCAAAGCATCTCGACGTCGACCGCGGCGGCCTTCACCTCGACAAGCGCTGGACCAAAAACCGCAAACCTGGCTTCCAACCCCTGCCCATGAATTTGGTGCAGATGTTGGCGGTGATGGTTGAGAACGGTGTCGCGAAAAAAGAATACGAGAAAGTTCAAGCCCATCACAAAATCAAGGCGGGCATACCCTTGAACCCGCTTCTCTACGTCGCATCCCACGCCGCGCGCGATTTAAAAAAAGATTTGCTCAAGGCCGGAATCAATCCCGACGATGATGGAACAGGCAAGATTGATTTCCATGCTTGTCGCGTAGCGTATACGACCTTGGTGGTCGAAGCCGGCGCGACCGTGAAGGAAGCACAGACCTTGGCTCGTCACAGTACGTCCACGATGACGCTCGACCGCTACGCAAAGACCCGCGAGGATCGCCTCGTGGAGCTTACCGAAGCGGTTGGCTCTGCAGTGGCCTGTGAAAACGCCCCTGCGAAAGCAGGGACGGAAGATTGGTGGAGGCGGCGGGAATCGAACCCGCAACCTAGCTCTGTAACAGAGTTTACACACTCCAAAACAGTCCACCCCAATCCGCGTCAATTCCCTCACAAGTCCAGCGTATCTACAGGACTTAGCACCAACTCCGCATCAAACAGAGTGAAACAGAACCGTGACAAAACGGAACTGAAACGTGCACTCTTTTTAGCGCAGAGCGGTGGGCATGGAGTGGCCTCAAAGGAGACCTCCATGATTGGTTTTATCGTAGTGAATGTAGACGACGATCAGCGGCACTACCGTCACCCCGACGAGAAGTCAGCCGACACCGAAGCGGATCGTTTGGCTCGGATTCATCCGGGAAAAAAGTTCGCCGTCCTTCAAGCCGTCAGCATCCACGAAGTTCCCCTCGCGAGCGTGAAAGTGACGTCGCTCGTGAAGGGCCTTCTGCCCACCGAAGACCACGATCACACGGGTGTCGTCAAGCCCGATCCGAAAAGCTTCCGTCCGCGCGGCGTTGGACAGCCACCGTTCTAAAAATTTTCGAACCGCTCGCGTGTGCGAGCGGTTGTGCGGGGGTGAGAAGGGGGTCACCCCTGCACTTCAAAATTCAAGATTCAGGAGTGTCACGTGAAAGAGATCCGAAAATTCAAACTGACAGAACAAGAGATCGCACTGGCGTGCGCGAAGTACGTGGTCGAAAAAGCCGGACTGCTTATCACGCCGTCCACTCGGACGCCGGTGTTGCTGTCCCTTGAGCCGACCCAAGCGCTCGATGAAATGGCGTTGACGGCAACGGTGGAAGTGGAGGCCGAGTCGTGATTCGCGTTCGCTGCGGCAGCTTCCAAGTTCGGACCGTCGACAGTCACGAGATGATGGTCGAACTCTCTGAACCCAAGATTGCGCATTGTGAGATCCGGCACATTTTAAAACTCCTCGGGGACGATGTCGTTCTCGACGTGATCGGTAAGAAGCGCGCGCAGGAGCATTTCAACCTGCACGAGCAGAAGCACTAGAAAGGCGTCCATGTCCACCAAACCCCAGCATATCCTTGCCCTCAGCGCCGAGAACGTGAAGCGCATATCCGTTGTCAAGATCGACCTGAAGAACCCCACCGGCAACGTGGTCCTCACCGGCGCAAACGGCCAGGGTAAATCCTCTGTCCTCGAAGCCATCATCATGGCACTGCGCGGCAAAGAGGCCTTCATTGAAAAGCCCATCCGCGAGGGAGCCGACCGCGGTAGCGTTGTCCTCACCACCGAAGATTTTGTCGTGAAGCGCCGATTCCAAGCGGGCGGCGGAAACTTCCTTGAAGTCACCAACCGGGAAGACGCCGCAATCCATCGCCGGCCGCAGGAAATTCTGGACGCGATGATCAACACGATCGGCTTCGACCCGATCGAGTTCGCGCAGATGGAATCCAAAGAGCAAGCCAAGTTGCTCCTGAAGATCTGCCCGACCGAGTTGGATCTCGAGCAGAACAAGGCGGCCCAGAACGAAGTGCAGATCCGGCGCCGTGACATCAACCGCGACATCGAGCGGCTCGAGGCCAAGATCGGGACCTTCCAGTACATCGGACCCGAAGAGCAGTTGGTATCGATCGCGGCCCTCACGAAAGAGATCTCCGACGTCCGCATGCAACAGGACGCCCAGTCCAAGGCCGAGAATTCCATCAAGGTCGCCGAGCAAAAACTAGCCAGTACCAACAACACGATCCAGACCCTCGAAGCTCAACTCGTCGACGCCAAGAATCGCAAGGCCGAGATCGAAAAGTTCATCGAGTCCAACCGCGCGAAGATCGACAAGACGGATCACTCCGCCAAGATCAAGGAACTCTCCGAGAGCCTGGCCGCCGCCGAGGAAACCAACGAGCGCGTCCGCAAGTACAAGGCGCAGATGGAGAATGTAACGGCGCTGTCTGAACTGAAGGCCAAGGCCGAGCGGGACACGAACGAACTCAAGGCCTTGATTCAAAAGCGTGAGGCCGCCCTGAAGTCCATTAAGTTCCCCGTCGAAGGTCTGGTGATCAACGATCAGGGCGTGGTGAACTTCAACGGTAACCCTCTGTCGCAATGCTCGACAGCCGAGCAGATCCGCGTCGGCGTAGCGCTGGCCGCCGCCAGCAACCCCCGCCTGAAAGTCGCCTTCATCAAGCACGGCAGTTTGCTCGACTCAAATTCGATCAAGCTCGTGGCTGAGATCGCCCAGAAGTACGACATGCAGGTCTGGATCGAGCGGGTTGAGGACAACAGCCCGGAAGCCATCCACATCGTTGACGGCACCAATCTGCCCAGCGAACCGCAGGAACCGAACGCCCAATAAGGGGCGTTTTTTTTCGGAGGAAAATCCGTGAGCGCAAAATCGAAGATGCCGCAATCCAAGACCAAACAGAAGGCGTTGAAGTGGCGCCAGAGGAACTTGAACACTCAGGCGCAAGCAACTCACGCCTTCCATAAGAGCATTCGCACGCACCATGGACACATCACCCGGACCGAATTCCGGCAGGGCGTGCGTAATCTGCAGTTCGTCAAGGATTCACCCTTCGCGAACGTGACGCAGATCCTTCCAGAGGCCGCCAGCGCATGAAGCGGCGAGTCATTTTCGAGTGTGACGAGGACGAACTGAAGTCCATCGTTTTCTTAGCTGAGGCCACAAGAGTTGTGTTGACGGTGGTGTTGATCGCTGCTCTCGCGGCCGGTGTTTACCTGGGGGTTCTTTGGCATGCCTGAGAGCATCAATAATGTCGCCCATTACAAGGGCACCGCCGTCATGGAGTTCATCGAGCTCTTCGAGCTTGATTTCAAAATCGGGAACGCGGTGAAGTATCTCTCACGCGCCGGCCGCAAACACACGGGAGACGCCGGGATTCTCGAAGACCTGAAGAAAGCGCAGTGGTACTTAAATCGCTCGATCGCTCTTCGGGAGGCCGCGATCGCTGGAGGCAACGCAGTTGATCAAAATACACATTCCACCGGAGACGGAAAAGGAACTTCAAAGCGGGCGAAAGTTCGTCGTCACGTCCGAGTTCGAACTCGTAACTCTGGTGTGCGGGGCTAACGAATACACGCGCCCTGTCGTCTCCGCGGCGATCGAGAAAAATGGAGAAGGACCGCAGCGTAAACTGCACCTTGTAATCTGATGCCACCAATCGCCAAGTTCATAGCACTGGTCATCTTTACCGTCGCAGTCATCGGGATTGCGAATATCGCGCACGTGTCACGATGGAAATACGCGTTTGCCTGGGACGAGGAAGCCGTCCTGAACTTCTGGGTCTTCGCGTTTGCATCTATCGCCACCGGCGCAGCACTGGTTTGTTGGTAAGAAGGAGCCGCCGCCATGTACGATCTGATTCATAACTTCGTCACGAAAAACCCAAACCAGCCGCTACCGAAAAACCTCCTCGAGGCCCTCGATCAGGTTGTGGTTCGCGCGGACGTCGCCGGCGTCGAGTTGTCGCCGTGGCTTCAGTCCACCGTGGATCAGGTCTTGAGAGATTACAGACACGATGCCCACAGACGCCCCGTTTCCATCTGAGCTTGACCTTCTATCGCTGAGTGAATTGCGACGGAAGGGTTACTTAACGCCGATCCCACCAGGTCGATCGAGCGGGCGAGTATCTGTCTCACCTTACGAGGAACTGTACTTCGTAATCTGCAACGCACTTTCACTTTACCTTAAAGGAGCACTGGATGAATCAGGCATCGAAATCGAAAAACCAATTGCGAGTTCAGGCGTTCATGCTGCGAATGCGAAGCGACATGCAAGGGTGCGCTCTAAGTCCAAGCATACCCGCGCCAGAAACAAGAGTGCTTCGCGCAAAACTGCTGCTTGAGGAAACCCTCGAGACGATCGAGGCGATGGGCATCCAACTGGATCTCCCGGACGCATTCACTGCCTTGAAAATCAAAGACATTGAATTCAAGCCGGTTCTTCCTGTGAATATCGTTGAAGTCGCCGATGGTCTTTGCGATGTGGATGTGGTTAAGGACGGCGCCGCGGAAGCGTTCGGAATCTCACTTCAGCCGCTTCTCTCGATCGTGCATGACGACAATGATAAGAAATTCCTACCCGGTCATAAGTTCGTCAACGGGAAGCTGATCAAGCCACCCGACCATAAGGGATGCACTGCAGAAATCGGTCGAGAATTACTGCGGCAGGGGTGTGAAGTAGCCGACGTTAAGGATAACCCCGCGTTTCAGGAAGAATTGAAACCCGCAAAGTGGTCCTAAAAATCGGAAATCTTACGGGAGACTCACCGTGAACAAAAAACCCAGCACCAAGAAAAAAGTATTCGATCCCAAGTGGAGTCAACTTGGGATCGCCACTCAATACATGCACGTCTTCGAACTCGCGCGCGCGAACGGCAATGTCGAGGGAATGCTGAACGCGGCCAAGAATATCGAAGAGCTGTCCGGGATTTACATCTCCATGAACCCGACTGTCGTGATCGGTGGCCGCGACCTGAATACGGCTACGGTCGAAGAGCTCCTTCTCGAGCTCGAGAAACGCAGCCTGGGAATGATCGTCTGTCTACTCCGGAACGACGGCCAAGAGACCTACCACAAGAAGGTAAAAGGTCACTACCACCTGTTGTGCGGTCTGACAAACCACATCGAAGACATGATGACGCGGATTCGTCGCGAGCACAGCAAAAGCCAAAAATGGAAAGGCTCAGATGAAAATTGACTTCAAAGTCCAGACAAAGGACGGAGTTGCCGAGATCGTGCTTCCGAATGGAACGACGCGGCCGGCAACTCAGCCAGAGATTCAATTCTGGCAAGCCCTTGAAGAGTTGAAGGGGGCCGACATTGTCAATTTTGTACTCGGTTGGTTTATCTATTACCGACTGGGCTTCGCGAACGCCGCCGATGTCACGCCGCGGTGGATCAACGGCGTCCTGCAGGAGTTTAAGGCGCTTCCCGCCGAAGAGCTGGACGCGATCCTGAAAGAAGAGTTCCCGGGCGACTACCGTCTCGGAGGGAAGTAATGCCTACCACAGAACTTGCCTTCAAGAAAAACGATCGCGTGAAGTGGGAGAAGAAGGGTAAATCCTTCGCCGGCCACGTGATCGCAGTCGTCCCCAAGGGCGTAAGCCCGCACAAGCACGTCGATTGGGAAGATGTTCGAAAGCGAAACGTTAAAGCGCTCGGCCTGATTGCCACCATGCAGCCGCGCGATCACGATTCATACCTGATCGAAGTTCTTGTAGGTGATCGCGAAATCAAGGCGATCTACTGGCCCCCGGTGTCGTTAATTCAGCCAGAATAAATCTCAATCATGAAATACTCGGAAAAACTTAAAGACCCTCGTTGGCAGAAAGTCCGTCTCAAGATATTTGAACGAGACGAATTTGAATGTGCTACTTGTGGTAATTCCAAGAGCACACTGTTTGTGCATCATAAATATTACGAGTATGGGATAGAGCCGTGGGATTATCCACTCAACAGCCTCGTGACGCTGTGTAAGACGTGTCACGAGGAAGCTGATGAGATGCGTAAAAATCTACGACGTCAGATCGCCTTAACCGATCAGGATGATTTGGTTATGGGGTTTGCGGCGGGTCTTCTGATGGAGAGAGACGAGGGGTTTAAGTTTGAGCCTCAGAATTGCGAGCAATTATTAGGAGTTCTGCTTGTTGGAGCTCAGTTAAGGAAGGAGTTTCGACATGCGATGTGGCGGGCTGAGAAGGAATTTTTTAAGCTAAAAGATAAAAAACTCAATGGCTCTGCGGTTGAAAAATTAATCAACACCGCTCACGAATCGGAGCCAATTATATGAGTCTTCCATGTATTTACATTTACCCAGGTGACTGGCTTCGCGACGATGTCGCAGGTTGCTCTCTTGCGGCTCAAGGCCTTTGGCTTCGAATGATGTTCATCATGCACGATTCGGACCGCTATGGTTATCTTTCCAAGAACGGTACGCCTATTCCTCCCGGCAACGTCGCATCTCGATGCGGCATTCCCGTGGAGCAATACGTCTCTCTTCTTGCTGAGCTAGATGCCGTAAGTGTTCCTCGTCGAACTCCAGATGGAACCATCTATTCAAAGCGAATGGTTGATGACGCCAGAGAGCGTGCAGAGAGAGCCAAGAACGGCTCGAAGGGCGGAAAGTCGAGGGCAAGTAATGCCTCAAGTAAAACTCAAGTAACCTCTGAATATGAATATGAAGATGAAAATAAGGAGCCTGTGCTTTTCGAGCACGACATACCAAAGCTAAATATTCCTGAGTTATCAGCGAAGCTTTATGCGATGTACCCGCGAAAAGAAGGCCGCAAGGACGCCCTAATCTCCATAGGTAAAGCCTTGAAAAGAGCATCTTTTGAAACGCTCGAAGCAGGGATTAAAAAATACATCGAGGACTGTACGAGAAATAGAACAATTTACGCCCACCCAGCAACTTGGTTTAACAACGATCGTTGGACTGACGAATCGCGCACATCGAAACCATCCCCGAACAAGGACCCGCTTGGATCATTCGGAAATCCGGAAGGCTTTGATGTGCCAAAGGATCCGGATTTAGCTCCGCCTGAAATGTGGGGTGATAATTCATGATGGATCGCCAAGAGCTCGATCGCGCAAAACGGGATCGCGAATGGCTAATCCAAGAGCTTCGGAATGCCGGGGCGCAGTTGTCGCGAGACGGTCGAAAGATCTCGTGTCCGTTCCACGACGACAAGAACCCGTCGTCAGGGATCTACACGCGGGACGACGGCACGGTTGCGTTTAAGTGCCAAGCCGTTCAATCCGGGTGTGGCTTCGGTGGGGATGTTTTCGACGTCATCGCAAAATCCACCGGCAAGGACGTGGATGAGGTTCTCGCAGATTTCAGCAGTGGAAAACGCAAAATGCAATCGCCCGCCGCCGCGCCCAAAAAAGAAAAGAAAATCTACAAGACAATTGAAGATCTGCGCCGCGTCGTGGAGTTCTCTGATGGTGAAGACGGTGGTAAAATCTGCGACGAGTACGTGTACACCAACCCGGAAACCAGAAAGCCAGACCTGATCGTCTTCAAACTGATGCGCCCGAACGGGAAGAAAACATTCCGCCAGGCCTCGGTTCTGGATGGCGGCTTCGCGATGTCCGCCCCAGATGGAAAACTTCCGCTTTTCAATCGCATTAGAATCGCCATGTCAAACGAGGTTGTTGTCGTTGAAGGTGAGAAGTGCGTGAAGGCGCTACAGGACTACGGAATAACAGCCACTACGAATCCCGGTGGCGCCGGAGCGGGTAAGGTCGCCTTGACAGACTGGACCCCGCTGGCTGGAAAGCGCGTTTATCTGTGGTGGGACTGGGATCCGAAGAATCCACCTCTGGATAAAGACGGCCGGCCGAACCCAAAAGCCGGACTGCGCACCGGCGAAGAGCACATGAAGGAAGTCGCCGCCGAGCTTCAGAAGCTCGATCCACCCTGCGATATTTACTGGGTGCGCGTTGAAGATCTCGATCTCCCAGACAAAGGCGATGTCTTTGATTATATCCAGCGACTCCAGCGACTCTCGGAAGGAACTTCGGATCGCGAAGGGATTACCCTCGCCATTCAAGCTGTGTTGCTCGATTCGGACTCTCTGGGTGTTGCTGGTGAAGTGATCTCGCAGGTCGAGGACGCGATCGCTGGGCTTCGCTATCCAATACCACTCCCGTGGGATCTCATTGGGCGAGCCACTAAGATGTTGCTCCCGGGAACGGTGAGTGTGATCTGTGGAACCGAAGGTGCTGCGAAAACATACGGAACGCTTCAAATCCTCGCGCACGCATTTGATAAGGGCGAGTCCGTCGCCGGATTGATGCTCGAAGAGGATCGCGCGTACTTTGTCCGCCGCGCCGTCGCCCAGCGCGCAGGTTGCGGGAAATACACCGACGACGAATGGTGTAAAGCGAACCCCGAGGAGGCGCGTCGAATTGGATTCGAAAACACCGAATTCATGACGATGTTTGGGCGGTGTATTTATAGCTTCGAAACTGGCGAAATTAAACCCGACGCTCTGATTGAATGGGTTCGTGCGCGCGCTCAGGCCGGATGTAAGTTGATCGCGATCGACCCGATCACGGCGATGGATGCGGGCGATAAACAGTGGGTTGCTGACCTTAAATTCCTGACGTCAGTAAAACGAATCGCGCGCGATTTTAAAGCCAGAATCCTACTCGTCTCACACCCCAAGAACGGAACGAAGTCGGGCAAAGGAACTATGAACGAGATCGCGGGCGGGACTGCATACAGGCGATTCTCTCAGTGCATTATCTGGATCGATCATCTCGAATCACCAAAACAAGGACAGGTAAAGGTTTCAACTGGGATGATTGACGCCACATGGAATCGCGTGGTGAGAGTTCTCAAAGCCAGAAATTCTTTTGGAGCGGGATACCACATTGCGATGTGGTTCAACCCAGAGACGTTCAGGTTTCAAGAGCGGGGTGTTTTACCCCCACCGACGAAGAAAGAGGCGGCATGAACACACACGAGATAATGATCGCTCTCCGCGAGCGCTACGCCGGAGGCGACTGGGCTTTTCTGGTCGAAGTGCCCAATGGTACAGGCGCGGCAAAGTCCCGGTCTGCAGACGCTATAGCTATGAGTCTTTGGCCGTCGCGCGGTCTGGATCTTCAGGGATTTGAAGTTAAATCCTCTCGCGCCGACTGGATTAAAGAGCTTAAGGAACCCGGGAAGGCGGAAGCGATTTGCAAGTTCTGCGATCGGTGGTGGATCGTGGTCGGAGACAAGAAGATAGTCCAGCCAGGCGAGCTACCGCCAACGTGGGGTCTGATGGTCCCGCGCGGCGACAAGCTGGTAGTTGAAGTCGATGCGCCAAAGCTCGAATCCCAGCCCATCACGCGCGCATTTCTCGCCGGATTATTCCGCAGATCCATGGAACAACTCGTTCCAAAAGAGCAGCGCCAAGCCTTCGACATGAAGGAATACCAACGCGGGCGAAAGGACGGCGAAGAGGCCGGAGAGCGATTCAAGAAAGCACTGGACGAATACGCCGCGAAGGTGCGGGACTTCGAAATAAAGTCCGGAATACGCGTAGACTCTGGCAGTTGGAATCTCGGAAATATTAGCAGATTCATGGGATTACTTAAAGACCCCGAAAAACGTCGCAATTTGCGCGATCGTTTGGAACATGAAAAATTAATTATTCAAAACGAAGCGGATTCTCTCAAGTCTTGGATCAGTAATCTCGATGAGCTGGAAGCCAGATTAAACACTTCTTCGTTGGCAGAGGAAGCCACGGCCCCGGCCGGTGAGGAACGAGCCGCCTAAGTTGGTGGAAAACCTTTAGGCGGTTCTCTCAAAGTTTACACGGACAGGATCAGCCCTCTGCGCAGTGGTCTCGCATTTGGGGATGAAATGGTCTCGATCGAAAAATGGAGGATTAGGCTGCGCGCCGAGAACGCTCTGTCGCTCGTAAAATAGAGAGCAAACACCAAACGCCAAGAATGACAATGTCATCCGCGGTGTCGACTTCAGCGCAAAGAAGATCTGCGCTCCTGTCGCGCTGGCTGCCTAAGCCCAGTTTAACCCAAGTTAGGCAAAGCCACGCCGGTCGCGGCAGAGAAGGACCGGAACCGAGTACGCATTGGGTAGCCCGCTGAAGAGGCGACTCATGCGAGCGGAATAAATAAAATCTCAGCTACGCGCGTAGAGGCTTTTTCTAAAATTATTCGACACCCGGGTTCGATTCCCGGCATCTCCACCAAAAAAAGGAATCGCCATGAAACAGCAACTTGAAGAGGGTGATGTGGTTTCAGCTCTGACCGTTCGCAGATTAAACAGAATTCGGTACGGGCAAAAAGGTATTGTCTCTAAGGTTTACGTGAACAATCAATACGACATCGATTTTGGAGACAACAGGTGTATTTATACTCGGGAAGAGCTGGAATTGGATATTGACGTTCAAGCGGCAAAGCTCGGAACCGAAACCTTGCAGTGCTCTGAAAGCTCACAAGGTATCAGCGCTCCGGTAGCTGAAGATTTTACCATGCCGATTTTAAATGCGTGATTTATCAGCGCATTTCCGTTCGGCCAGATACTCGCAACAACGCCCCTTCTTCCGCACTTTGGGCATTTTATGGAGTCGTGTACTTTTGGCGGCTTCATAAAATGAAATCGAATTTTATTCGACGGTTAATAAGTAAATTCCAAAAAATACTTTTTTCAAAATCGCGAGCGGTTTTCTACAGACTCAAAAAACAAAGGTCGATTAACTCTCCGTTGCGCGATTCGTAGTCGCGATTGTGAGCGCGAGAAGGGGATTATCCCGCGAATTGCAGTTCGAGATTCTGTAGTCATGGGAGGATTTTAGTATGTCGAAGTTCATCTGGAATAAGGCGCTGGCCCCGCTGATGTTGGTTTTGGCCTTGTGCTCCACGATGGTGATGGGTGCGGACGCGGCGGCCGGTGATGCGGTGAGTGCTTTCTGGCAGAACCCCGCAGTCTGGGTGGCGATTCTGGCGGTCGGTGGCGCGGCGATCGGCGCGGCCTTCTACTTCATCAAGCAGGTGCAGTGGCTCAAGAACCTGATTGAGAACAACCAGGCGGCCCGCGATGCGGTGGAAGCGATTCACGCCGGTGTTGTGGATACCTACGAGAGCTACGTCAAGGCCCGCAAAGACGCCAGCGCGGACGGTGTTCTGACCGAGGAAGAAAAGAAATACGCGCGCGAGCTCGCCATTAACAAAGCGATGGCCGTGGCAAAAGGTCCGGGTCTGGTATTCCTTAAGGAAGCTGGCGCCCCACTCCTGAACTCGCTGGTCCAGCAGGTCGTCAACAAGCTCAAGAAAGATCCGGGCGTGGTTGTGAATGCGGCTACCGAAACACCCGCCGCTACACCGGCGCAGTAAGTCGATAATCCCGGGCGATTAAAAACCGCCCGGGATTTCACAAGGAGACCGCTCCATGTCGTTTCTTAAGACAATCTTCGCGGGCATCTTCGGCGGATTGATGGATTCGCTCTTCGGATGGATCGAGCGAGAAAACGCGCTGAAGACCGCGATCGAAAAGGACCGGACAGAGCAGTACATCAAGAGTCAGGTCCAAGGTATTGGTGCCAAGTCGATCGTTGACGAGGCTATGAAGAAAGCGTTGACAGATGAAAACGTTGTCATGTCTGATTGGAATTAGCCTTCTCTTTCTGGCCGGATGTGGACCGAAGGAATATGGCTACGCGCAGTGGCAGAAATACGAAGAGCCGCCGCCGATCCAGTTCACCACACAAGAAAAGGCACTGGTTGATGTGATGTCTGGCGTCGACTCGAAAGAGGCGAACGATTTACTCTCCGGCCTCACGCTCGATCAGGCTCTCGTCCTGAATAAGTTCGCCGCCGATGGCCGCAGCGCCATGAAAAAGATCATGCTGCAAAAGAATGCCTGGCGCGCGATCGTCCAGACACACAACAAAGAGGCTCAGGAACTCGTCAATAAGCAGATGAAGGCGCTCGGGATCGAGACCGCCGAAGACGTGAAGCTTAAAGAGGTGAAAAAGTTCTAATGAAAATCCTCAACTTCGGAAAAGACGGTGGCGAAGAATCGACAGTATTCGGGTTCTTTATGCTGGAGATAAAAAGTCTCTTCTCCATCGTCTTTCTCAGGTTCGAAGGCAGGAGTAGAGAGGCTTACCACAGCCACGCCTTCAACTGCCTGTCATGGGTTGTCTCTGGCTCTTTGCGAGAACAACACCTGGATGGCTCAGTGGAAATTCACAAGCCTTCTGTGTTTCCAATCCTGACTCGTCGCAGCACCTTTCACAAGGTTGACAGCGACGGGACTACAAAGGTTATCTCCATTCGCGGTCCATGGTCCAAGACTTGGGAAGAATTTATCCCGGGATTCGGCCTGAAGCGACTCTCGAATGGCCGCAAAGAGGTCTCGCTTTAATGGAAACCGTCGACAACGAGATCCAGTTGTTCGAGAAGTTCGCCGCGCAACATCTGCGCCTCACGCCCGAGCAAATGCGCGGGGCACAGATGTTCCATCATTTCCAGCGAATGATGAAAGCGCACGATCCGAGCGACCCAGAGCGTTGGGAAAAAGCCATTCGAAGTCTTTACTACCACCTCGGATTTGATGTCCGAAGCAAGTTCGAAATCTCGCAGGTTGTTGAAAAGGTCCGCGAGTTGGCCGGGGAGTCGTGGCAGGAATGAGATTTAGTATTTTCGGCGTGGAGTTTCGCCTGAGTTATATCGGCGAAGACATCCCCGAATCACGCAAGGTCTACCCTCAAATCGGGAAGATCTATTTCAAGGACGAAGTGATCGGACGTCACGTTTGTATTCTTGGCTGGTCGATTCAAGCGACCCGCCGCCCGTAAGGATTTCCAATCAAAGGTCAAACCCGTTGAGCGAACGAACTGAATTCCGTGGCGTTGGCGAAGTACACAAGCGCCAGCCGATCGCCGCAGTTGTCGAAGTCGCGCGCCGCGCGCCGGGACTCCCCGGGACCCCAGAGGAAGGTAAGTGGCGATTCGTCCGACCTTTCACGGGGATCCCGGAAGGAGCGGAATACGCCTTTAATGTGCTGCAGTCGGTCACCACGACAACGGTTCAGCGCGGAACAAAGAAGGCACCGGCGCGCGAACTGCACCCACAGTTCGCAGCGTTCAACCAGTGCGCGCCCGTACACGCGCGCACGCTCCGCGCGCGATTCGTTGCGTGGTCCGAAAAGGACGCCTGGCAGAATTACCTTGGCGCTTTTCAATCTCCCAACAACGAAAAAGAAAAGATCTCGGGTTGGTGGTGTCGCGGCGATGCACACACGGCTGAGCGCTGGGATTCAGATGAACAGAAGTTCAGGAAGATCCCTTGCCCCGGAGAGAACTGCGAGTTTCAGCAGCCCAAATTTGGCTTCAAGCGCGATACGCCGCATTGCAAGCCAAATTTGAAGGTCTGGGCGCAATTCAATTGGCCGGACCTGCCAGACGGCCGCCCGGGTCCGATGCCAAAGGTCCTGTTTCAGTTGGACTCGAAGAGCTGGAACAACACGGCAAACATTCAAGGTATGTTCGCTCAGATCTTTAAGATTGCTGAGCCCATGGGATACAAGCAGGGCGAGTTCCCCGTCTTCAATCTGCAGTTTACGATGAACCTGAAAGAGCGCGTTCAGGGCGCGCGGAAGTTCCCGGAGATCTCTTTCAGTATCGATGGCGACATCATGGACTGGATGGGAAAGATCCACGTCCTTCAACAGCGAACTCCGTACCGGCCGGTTCTGGCTGGCGGAGAGCTTCCAGCCCTTCCGGATGGCGCGAGCGAGGAGGATATGGAAGTGGCGTCTGAAGTCGCCCTCAATCCAAACTATCGCCCCGCGAACGTCAGAGAGATTGATCAATGATTCCGTACTACGATAAAAACGGAGTCACGATATACAACGCGGATTGCCGCGACGTATTCCCCTCTCTATCTCCGGTGGATGCGATCGTTGCGGATCCACCATACGCAGAAACAAGTCTTAAGTGGGATCGATGGCCCGATCTCTGGCCGAGCCTATGCACTTCGCTCTCTAATAACCTGTGGTGTTTTGGTTCGTTCCGGATGTTCTTGGAGCGAAGTCTGGAGTTTTCAAGTTGGACTCTGGCACAAGATATTATTTGGGAGAAGCACAACGGCACGAATTGTTTCAACGATCGGTTCCGCCGCGTCCACGAGATGGCCGTCCACTTCTATCGCGGTCAGTGGAAAGATCTTTACAAGAAAACGGTCTTCACAAACGATGCAACAAAAAAGACTGTGCGCCGAAAGACTCGCCCGCCACAGTGGGGTGAAATCGGCGAATCTTCATACGAATCACAAGACGGCGGACCGCGCATGCAGCGGTCTGTAATTTACTGCCGAAGCTGTCACGGTAGCGCCCTGCATCCAACGCAAAAGCCGGACGGAATAATCCTGCCATTACTTGAATTCAGCGTCCCGCCAGGCGGGACTGTCTTGGATCCATTCTGCGGAAGTGGATCAACGCTATTTAATGCGCGCAATCTCGGACTTCGGTCGATTGGAATTGAAGTCTCCGAAGAATACTGCGAGATCGCCGCAAAGCGACTCGACGCCGAAGTTAAAAAGGAAGCCGCCTAATGAGAAGCTATTCCCCGACAAGCCTACGGGTCTTCACCGAGAACTGCCCAGCCGCTCTCGAGCACTACCTGAATCAGAAGAAGGAATCCCTTCTCGCTCAACACGAATGGGAAGTCGAAGGCCCTTACATGGCCGAGGTTGGAATCGCCTTCCACGCGATCGTGCATCAGGCCGGACTTCAGCGCTCCAAGGGCCTATCTCCTCACGCCGCGATGGAAGCCATGGCCTTGACGCTGACAAAGCGGATTGCGCCGGACCGCGTCAACTTGGCCTACGAAATGGCGAAAGAGTTCGTGATCTACCACGAATTCCCAGAGGGGTTTAGTTTCGAGCATGGAGTTGCCTTCGATGCACAATGGCAGCCTGTTGCGTGGGATTCGGACCAGCGAAAGCTTCGCCTGATATTCGACGCCGTGGGTTGTATGCAGATCGAAGAAGACCGCGGCGAACTCATGCTGGCCGTTGCACAAGACTATAAGACAGGCTGGGCGGTCAAAGCTGACGAGCTCGAGTCCATTCAAATGGACGCCTACTTGACCGTTTTGCCTCTGATTTTCCCGGAGGCGGACGCGTTGCGCATCCAGATCATTGCAACGCGCTTCAATCAGACCTACGAGAAGACGTTCTTGCTGTGCGATGACGAGGATGTTGCCGAGTTACAAAAGCGGAAAAACAGACTCAAGTTCTATCTAAAGTCTGCGGATTTGAGCGACGGAACGGCGCGCGTTGGGTCTGGCTGTATCAACTGTAACTGGTCAACGCAGTGCAAGGCCTTCTCGGAGCGCCTGGCGCAAATCGTTTCCAATAGTCCATCCGAAAACACTTCACCCGTCGAACTCGCGCGTGATCTTGCCGTTGTCGAGAGTCGCATGAAAGAGCTTGAGGTGATTCTCAAAGAGCACGCAAAGAATTCCGGTCTTATCCGTGTGGATCAGAAGACGCTCGGTTTCAACGTCGGAGAAGAGCGCCGGCTGATGGACGCGGCCAAGATCCTCGAAGTCTTCCTGCGCGCAAACCCATCCATCAAGCTTGACGATGGACAGAGAGCTGCAATGCGCGGCCTGATTATTTCGATGGATCCCGGCGTCACAACGTTCGATGACGTTGTAAAAGCTTGCGCAAAGCAGCTCGGGTACAAAACTAAGAAAGAAGCCCTCGAAGAGGAATCGAAGGGCGTGATCAAAACGCAACAGTCTCCAAGATGGGGCTGGCGTAAGGCGGAACTGGAACAGGCCTCGTAAGGCCGGGATTGGAGAGAGGATGCGATTTTTCGAAGACAGGCGTCGTATTAACACGATGATCAAGAAGTTCACTGGTAAGGCGATGAAAATCTCCAAGACCAGTATCATTCCGTGTGTGATTATCGAAGCCGAATGCACACTGACAGATGAAATTTTCCGTCAGATGCCGACCAACGTTCAGATCGTTATGGGCACGCCCGGAGATGGCGAGTCGCTTGCGATCGTCAAGACCGAGACCTACTACGAGTTTGAAGCCTCGTTGCGAATGATCTCACCGATCACAGGCCAAGTCGTTCTGACGCGCGGCTACGGAGAAGCGGCCCCGGTCAAGGTCGAGGTAAAGAAGTTCTACTTCGAAGACGCAAAGCGCAAGATGCTCCTGAAGATCTCGGGCGCCTTCGACACGCCGACCTGGGCATGGGGCGGCACGGTCCTCGGAGACGGCGACTTGGTCATGGAAATCCAGCCGTTTATCAAGGAGCTGGATCAGCAGCCAGACTTCAAGAGCGGCGAGGAAAACGGAAAACAAGCCGCGTAAGAGCGGTTTCCTTCAGTCAATCGCGGGTCGCGACGATGAGCTTTCCAGCTTTGGTCGCGGCCCGCTTTTGAAAGGAACCGACATATGCGTCACTCAGTTATCGCTTGCATCTACAATACACTGCCGCTCGTCAAGCGAACCGTTGAGTCGGTTCTTGCTACCTTGCCGAAGGAAAACGAGCTCATCCTCGTTGACAACCATTCCCCCGACCCTAAGTCCCGCGATTACATTTACTCTCTTCGCCAAAGCAACGTCCACGTTTTCACCCCCGAAAAGAACCTTGGGTGTCACAACGGATGGAACTACGGCTTCGACCGATCGCAGGGCGACATCGTTTGGAAGCTTGACGACGACACTGAAATCCTCACGCGGGCATGGTCTATCCTCGGCGAAAATGTCCTGATGGATGTCCCGAATCTGGCCTATGTAAGTGCAGACATCAATGCAAAACAGGCCAATCAATATGTCTTCGAAATGCACGGACCGCACAGCCAATATAAACTCGAAGTCGCCAAGAATGGCGTGGTCGGCTTCTCGTTCGTCGGCTTCCGCCGCCACGACGTGATTCGCTGGGGCAAGATGCAGGTCGGGGCGTACCGCGCAGCCGGTGGAAAAGTAATTGCCGAGGATCGGTTATACGGCGGCGAAGAGGTTTTCTTCGCCAGCGCTGCGCGCTCTGAAGGAAAATTCATTGCGCATTACCCAGCCATCCGCGTCCATCACGCCGACAATTCCGAACGCTACCCCGACTATCCGATGTGGAAGCGCGTGTTTGGCTATCACGGCTGGACTAATAAGTGCATGGAGGACTGGATTTCGAGCGGGGACTACCTCAATCATTATCGAGGGTGTATCGCGCGTGAGATTTCTGCACAGAACTTCAATGATGCCCTGTTGCTCGAATGGACGCGGCGCCTGGGGCAAATCGGGAACGAAAAAGACATTCAACTGATCGACGCCGTTCACGAGTTGTCTCGGAACGATGCTGTTAAGGCCGAGTGCGTCATCGCGATCGCATCTTTGATGGGGAAACAAGCGTGAAAATTGCCATTGTCATTCCAGTTCTGAATCAGGTTAATTACTTCACAGAGACTGTTCAGTCGATCTTCGACACATTCCCTAAAGAACATGAGCTCTTGCTGACTGTTGTAGATGGCGGCTCGACAGATCCAGTCGAGCAAGCCCTAGACTCTTTGCGCCCATGCGCCCCTTCTCCTTCCACGATCCAATACGAAAACATCGGAGAGGGAAAAGGTGTTACCGTGCCATGGAATATAGGTCTTAAGAAAGCCATGGCTTGGGGTGCCGATGTGGTCTGTATCAGTAACTCGGACGTGGTTTATGGTCGGCGCGCGATAGAAAGAACAGCCGAAGTCGCACTCGCCCATGGATGCGCATTCCCGCTGAGTATTCAGGGCGGACCTAAGCCAGAAAATTTCGAAGCCCTAGTGGACGAAAGAATCAATATCGGAGGGCAAATCTTAGTCAACACCGGAGGGTTTGCGGGATGGTCCTTTTTCCTCTCCAGAGAAACGGTCGAGAAGATCGGGATCTTTGACGAGCAGTTTACGCTGTGGTGGCAGGACACTGATTATCATCGCCGACTGCGTGATGCCGGCCTGATTCCATGGGAAGTACGATCTTGCCTAATACATCATTGGGAATCAGTTTCGATTAAGGCCCTAAAAAACGGCTTTGAACACAAAGGTTGGAGGGCACAAGACCAGATCAACTTCGAAAGAAAATACCCAAAATGAGTCGTCGTCTTAAAAAAGTTTCATAAGGGAACGCCATGTCTAATCCATACAACAAGATCCATAATCTGGTCATCGAACGAATCGACTTTCGTAAGTTCTACGCCGATTCGGGATGTAAAATTCTCACCGACATAGACGACGAAGGTTGCTTTAAGGCGGCGAGTCCATTCTCCGAAAAGACCATCACGATCCGCCTAAACACCGGCGACTGGTTCTTTGATGAAAACCCTTCAGAGAAATTCGGCATTTACGGCTTCCTTAAGCGCTACCACGAAATTCCGGACGACGGAAGCGAGAATGTTCGGTGCCTTGAAATACTCTCCAAGTTTTGCGGGCTATCCGACGAATTCAACGCCGTGAATCAGGACGAAGTCCAGCGGTTTTTAAACAACTGCAAGATGAACTTCATGGCACTCCGCCACGGCGAGCTCAAGGCTCTGACTGGAATTCGCGGAGACTTTGCCGAGTTCCACGGCATCGGCTACGTGAAGCGCGGAATCATGGACGATCAGGGCGGGTGGGTGCTTCCAATCCCGGACGCGGATGGATCTATTCGTTCGCTGCGATTTATCGGGAAGAACCTCAAGTCGCAGTGGGCGAAGTTCGGGAAACGATCCGACATCGATCGAACGCCAAAACTGTTCGGGATCCATGGGATCACACCAGAGGCCGATGTTATCGTTCTCTGTGAGTTCGAATTTGATCGGCTTCTTATTCTTCAGGAGCGCAAGCGCCGGGAAGTAACCGCGCTCTCCCTGACCGGATTGAACTACAAGCGGGAGTGGAACAAACACTTCGCGGGAAAGCACGTTGTCATTTGCATGACAGCAACGAAAGAGGCCAGCGCCTACGCCCAGAATGTTATCGCCCCCAGGCTGAACCACGACGTTGAGTCGGGGTCGATCAAGAGCCTGAAACTTATTACCCTTCCACTCTCTGGGTTTGATGAAGACCGGACTTTTTGTGATTGGATGCGACAGTCGGGCGGGTGGACTCAGTTCGAAAACCTGATCCAGCAGACGCCAACGTGGGTGGCTCCAAACAGGAGCGAGCCTATTGTTGAGGCTAAAAAGCTTCACTCGTTCGCAGAGATCGATGACCCTGCGAATGTAGACAAGCGCGTTGAGGTTCCGATCTCAATCACCGGAGAGACCAGCGTCGTCTATGATTCTGTCGGAGCATTCCGCGTCTCGCACTGCAACGAGATCAATGCCGGCCGATGTGAGCATTGTGTCGGCAAGACGTTCGAGATCGGCCCAGGTCGCGCCGAACACATCGCTTCGTGCAATGCGAGTGAGTGGGAGCGCGAGCACGTTCAACAGCGGATTTGCTGCCCATTCAACAAGAAACCCGGGGTTGAGACTCTCAAAAAATACACCTTCCGAGAAGTCATTGCGATGGGCTATCGCCCGAGAATTGTAGATCGCGCGTCCAGCGAAGAGCGTGCAGATCTCCCCGCCGCAGAGAGAACTATCTACATTAGAATTCCAGACGGTGAACCGAAACCCCTCGAGCCGCGCGGCTATACCGCGATCGGCTGGGTTCGAACAAACCCGAAGACCAGTCACCGGACTATGCTGGTCGAATCACTGACGCCGATCGAGGAGTGTCACGAATCCTACAACATCGAAAACTCCCGACCGGCTCTGGAGAAAATGAAAAAGCTCGGCTGGGAAGCGATCGTTAAAGACCTGACCAAGCACAGAACCCGCATCTTTGGTCAGGATGAAATTCTACTGATGGTGCTCCTGACCTATTGCTCTCCACTACAGATAGATTTCAACGGTGAACTGATTCGCGGCTGGATCAATTCCGTGATCGTGGGCGATAGCGGCGTGGGCAAATCAAAGGTCTTCGAGATGGTCTCCGCCATGATCGGCGTTGGCGACATCTTCCAGTGCTCAACAGGAAAGCGCACAGGTCTCGCCTATTCGATCATCCAGAATCGCGCAAAGTGGGTCTGCCAGGCTGGAATATACCCCCGCAACTCCCGAAAGATTCTCTGCGTTGAAGAGGCGCAGAAGATGGCGAACGGGGAGATCGACTCTATTGCGGTGGCTATGGACGCCGGGACTATGGTTGTCGAGGCGGTCGCCCGCGGTAGCTACGAGACAAAGACCAGACTGTTGATGCTCTGTAACCCGCCTGAAGGTCGGACGCTTTCCTCTTACCTTCATGGCTGCGAATCGATACGCGATCTATTTCTCCCGATGTTTATTCGGCGCGTGGACTGCGCGGCGTTTATTCGAGCGACCGACAAACTCTCTGAGTTCAACCGGCGCCACACCCCCAACTCCGTGGCCGAAATAGAGCCAGATGAATTACGACAACTGGTGTTATGGGCATGGACGCGCAAGAGTGATCAGGTTGTGTTCCACAACGACACCACCGATCGAATTCTAGAATCCGCAAAAGAGCTCTCGAGAAAATTCGGACAGTGCACAGACATCCCTCTGATATGCCCAAGCGATGTGCGAAAAACCGTCGCGCGCATTGCCGCAGCATGGGCCTGTCTGGATGTCTCCTCTGATGACTTCGGAACTGTGGTTGTGCTTCCGAAGCATGCTGAGTCGGCGGTTGTTTTTCTGACCAGGTTGTATTCGAGTCGCGATTGCTCTCTGGACAACTACTCAGCAGTAGCAAGACGAAGGACTGGACTGGATGACTTCCCGCTGATTCTAAAGGAATTGGAAAAGAGACTGGCTCGAAAAACCGAAGGTGTCTCTCTCGCGAAGATCCTTTCTGCGATAGGTCGCGGACAGGCTTTCAGGGCTCAGGAATTGGCAACATTAGGAGATTGCTCGAGCGACTTTGCAAGCGACGTCGTTTCCTTACTGAATCGATACAGCTTGGCATCGAAACATAACGATGACCGTATTGTTGCCACGCCAAAGTTTGGGCGAGCGATGAAGAAGTTGGAACAGGATCGACCGGACATTTACGCACTGATCAACGTTGGTGGGAATGGAATGGAGAGTGAAGCGTGAAAGCTGATGATCCCGAGGCTGTCTGTATTTCTGCGGCTGTTGATGAAACAAGCCTGATGCGTTCTGAGATCGAGAAGCGCGCGTTCTTTCACGCCTTTCGACTGTTGTGCGGGGCGTGCGTAGACAAGGATCTGGAAGGTCGATGGTTGATTCGGAGTTGCGGTCAGGAGTACATCGTAACCGAGGAAGCATACGCGATTTACGATAGGGTTCGCGCACGCGTTCAGAAGGAAGAGCTGGATCTCCGCGGCGTCCGTCAACCATTCAATACAGAGGATACAATTCGAGTCATGCACTCTGCGATGCGAATTGCGTCCAGCGAGTGCAAGATTCCCCCGAATAAGCTCCGGGTGTACTTCCTGCGGATGGATTCTGGCGGGTGCGGTTTCTACCGCGTCATGCAACCTGTTCGGGCGCTGGGAAATCACCCGTGGATTCAGGCCGAAGAGAGCGACTGGTTGAGCTTCCCTCTCGGCCAGAACTACGACGTCATTATTGCACCGCGCGTCAGCCATCCGCTCACGATTGCAACCCTGAGAAACTTGCAGCGCGCGGGCAAAGTGGTCATTTACGAATGCGATGATCTCATGTCACAGCTTCCGGACTGGAACCCAGCCAAAGGCAGGAGCCCATTGGCGAGTCTTTTCAGGGAAGAATTCATCAAGACTTCGACCGGGATTATTTGCTCCACACCTCAGCTTCGCGAGGCGCTCGATCGCCCGGAAGTCACACAGGTTTGTCTGAACGGGATCAACGAGAACCTTTGGCCGATGAAGGTTCGAACTGAAAAGTCCGACAAAGTTCGAATTCTCTGGGCGGGATCCAACACGCACGAGGACGATTTGAAAACCGTCGTTCCGGCAATCAAGCGGATCATCAAGATCTACGGATCAAAGGTGGAGTTTATCTGGGTCGCCTACGCGCCCAGCGAATTTACCTGCGGCTACAATCACGCCGGAAAGATCTCTCTCGGTATTCAGCCCGAATACGAAAAGAACATGAAGCTGATTCCCGGTGTCCCCGTGATTCAGTGGCCGGCGCACCTCGCCAGCATGAACGCCGACATCTGCATTGCACCTCTGGCCTCACACCCGTTCAACGAATCCAAGTCCGAGATTAAGGTTCTGGAGTCGTGGGCAATGGGACTTCCGATCGTCGCGACCGACATTGCACCTTACGCGCGCGCGATCACGAACCGCAAGAATGGGTTTTTGATCCACGAAAACGATTGCGGCGCGTGGGTGATGACCCTCCGAGAACTGATTGACTCCCCAGAGCGTCGTCAGGAGATGGCCTCCGAAGGTCTGAAGGTCCTCCACGAAAAATACACAACACCGTCCATTGTTCGCAGTTACGAAAACGCGCTGGCGACTCTGTGTGACGGAAAGATTTTGCGGCCTGAATGCCAGGCTGAAATTTCAAAGCACATGAACGAGGTGATGGCGAATGAACCTGCGCTGGCACGCTGTGCTTAAAGGCGGTCTCGACGTGATAGGAAGCGGATGGGGAAACCCGCTTCTCGAGAACGACGTTATTTCATCCTTCGCCCTGTTGCGGGAGAAGGAAACAATCCCTTGTATTGTCGGGGAAACAGATGGCTATTTCTGCGCCGACGGAAATCGCTACATGATTCGGTGTCGGCAAGAATTCATCTCTCGGCGCGTCGTTCGGCAAGCTTGGTTCGCCGAAGACGACGACACGAAGATGACGCACGACGGTGTGATCATTCAGTACAAGCTTCGCTCCGGCACCGTCGTACCCGCAGGATTCAGGGTTGACCTTGAGACTGGAAAAGTCGAAATGGTTGGTCACCCAATAGCAATGATCGCCGCACTCGATGAAAACTTACACGCTTGAATTTGATCTAGCCACGCCGTCGCAAAACGAGTGGGATAGAACGAATAAATTTCGGAAGCCAAAGATCATGCTGGAGTATCGCGATGCGATCCTCCACAGAATTGGCGAAGGCCCTTACAAAAAAGCCTACCTTGGAAATAAATTTACCAAGGATGTGAAGCACAAGATCGTCACTGAGCTTCGCTCGAAGTGGCCGCAAAAGCGCCTGGTGGTGGCGGAGATTTACTCTCGCCGGCCGCGCCGACTCGACGCAGACAACTACTACGGCGGATGCAAGCCCCTCTGGGATGGACTTCAGTGGGCAGGGTGGTGCGTGACTGATCACGTTCTGTGGCTTCAGCGCGTCTACCACGATCAGGTGATTGGGGATCCAAAGACCGTCATGCAGATATGGTTACCCCAGTCCGACGAGGACGATGCGGAATTGAAGCGAAAATTCGGAGATCGAAATGTCTGACGAACGCCCGGAGAATCCATTTAAAGAGGACGTAGCGCCACAGCTAAAGCGCGGTCGCGGGCGTCCGCCAAATGCCCCGAAGATCGATGCGCCGGTTACGCCCGGGGAGTTGAAGCCGCCCGAAGATCCGGAGGAATCCGAACACCTTCTGGGACGCGCGCGATCGTCATTCTTACCCTACGAACAAGCCTACATTCTCGAGTTGATGGATGGCTACCTCGGCATGCTTGAAAAGCATCCGTCCGTTCGTGCGTTCGTAAACGAAATCATTCTCACTGACATCGAAATGCAGCGGCACGACAAGGCTGTTGAAAAGGAGCGCGAGAAGTGGGTCGGCAAGGCCACAGACGAAAACTCGCAATGGCTCTTGAAGCAGGACAAGGTTCGTGCCTCGATCATGAAGCGCCACACTGCCGCGCTCGAGGCGATCGGTGCGCTTCCAAAAGACACGATGCAGAACGTCAAGAAAGATGAAACGCTTTCCGACGTGCACCTTCGCTACGCCAAGGAGATCCGGGAGCGCAAAGCGCGCGGCCAGCGCATCGGCGAGCCGAGCGAAGAGGCAAAGGAATTACTCCGGGCGGACGGCAAGGATGTCATGAAGTATCGAACCGAGTCCATGGTCTCAGACGAGGATCGAGACGCCGCGATCGAAAGCATTGAATCGGAATCTGAAAATGGCTGACACACGCATAACGGCGATGATGACAGAGGACTGTCTTCAGGATCCAATCCTCGGGGCAAAGGTGTTGCTCGGGTACACCATTCCGGCGCACCTCGAAGCGCGCATCTGGGGGATGTGGACGTCCAAGTTTATGATGGATAACTCCGGGTTCGGAACCGGGAAATCGTTGTCCATTGCGATTGTCGCGGCACTTCGCGCGATGCTAATGGAAGATCGTGTTGCCGGGATCATCAGTAAGACCTTCAACCAAGGCCAGTTGATTTTCGATTACTTCGACCGCTGGGCCGCGAAGTCACCTTTGTTCCGGAGCCAGATCTGTGACGCCGATGGCGGTGAGCCGGACATCATTCACGGCAATATGTTCTGGCAAGCCCGATTTAAAAACTCGTCCAAGATCCGAACCATCCCGCCTGACTTCATGCGTGACGCCGCGCGCGTTGCGTCCGAAGATTGGAACGACGGTTACTTTGACGAATTCACAAAGTACCCCAGCTATGAAGCGTATTGGAAAAACGTATTCACGCGCGTTCGCCGACCCGTAAACGAAAAATACAATCCAAACGATCCAGTGTTTGGGCGACACTTTTACTTCTGCGGAACTGCGCGATACCAGTGGCACCCAGCATATAAAACAGTCGTTGAGTTTTCAGAGTCAGTCGGAAGGGGCGATCGACTCTACGAGGTTCAGTCGTGGAACTACACACACATCCTCGAGAAGTACCACCACCTGATTGAAATGGACGGCATTAAGTTGCTCGAGAAGTCTCTTCCGCGCGACCTGGTGCAACAGGAAATCTACGGGCGATGGGTGCGTGACAGTCAGGGGTATTACTCCTACCGAGACATTATGGACTCACGAACCGAAGCGTGTCCGATTCTGCTTGCGAGGGCCGCCTAATGGATCCGACAGAATGGAACTACGTACTCGGGATCGACGGATCGCAAGGCGGTATCGGGCGCACCAAGGCGCTCGGAGGCCGCAAGGCGAGCGACGATTTTGCCACGGCAGTCTGTCGTTTCCGGCTGTGCGACTACGCCACTCAACTTTGTAAAGTTACACGCTTTAACGGGTTGACTGCCGAACAGATGTCTGCGGTGATTCACCGCGATCACGACGCTTTTAACTTCCAACTGATGGTGATGGACTTGGGCGGCGGCGGACTGTCGATCCGCGACGAGCTCCGCAATGCCACGCAGGACATCGGCGACGGCCAGAAGTTCAGCGTTACCCCGATCATTACGGCTGACGACGAACAGATGCAGGGCGTCGGCAATCAGATCCTTTGCCTCTTCAGTCGTGGCGACACCATGATCAAAGACACCGGTCAAGTTCTCGCCGGCGAAAGCGTATTGGTGAACAAAGCGCATGAGCTCTTGCGCGGTGCGTTCGAGGCCGAGCCTCAAAGGATCCAGACGCCAAAGCCGTGGAGCGGGTGGCCCAATGGTGTAAATTCGTTCGACACCCCGGATAAGATGCGCGAATGGCTGCACGCTCAGCCCGGACTCTCACCCCGGGAGTCCGCCCAGGCGGAGATGGATCTCGCGCTATTCCAACTGATTCATGTCGATCGAGTGCTGTCGGCTGACGGGCAAACCCCGAAAGTTGACAAGTATGGGATGTATGAATTCAAGAGCACATCTAAGAAAGACTCCGGCTACGCCGTTCTCTACTCCTATTTCGCGTCGTGGATGATCCGCGAACGACACAGAATTAAAGAGCAAACTCAAAAAGAGACTGATTTTGTTTGCGTTTCAGAAGACGCCTGAGCGGTTTTCTGAACATTTCGAATAATTAGACGATCATCAGAAGGTCCTTGGTAATTCCTTTTGATTGGGATTCTGAATTAAGACGAAGCAAAAAAACTCCAAAAAGTCGAACCTCTCGACCGAAAAAGAACCTTACGCTGGCTGCCTCTCCGACGAGCGCGCCTCGAATATCGACTATCTGGTGAAAACCAGTGGCGGTCAGCTCAAGGAAATCCTCAGCCTCTTCTGTCCCGCAGGTCTGAAAGATCAGATCCGCCTCGCGCGCGAGTATTCCCGTGGCGAATGCGACCTGATTCAGTCGATCGTTGAGACTAAGGTTAATTTCTATTCGGCCGGCTTCGACGTCCAGATTGAAACCGGCAACGACAATTACAAGAAATCCCTGAACGATCGCGTGGATAAGTTCATTCACGACAACAAGTTGAAGAAGATTATTCAGGAGTTGATCGGCGATCACGCGGCTACGGACAACTGTATTCTGACGTGGAAGGTTGATGGCGAGAACCTCGGCTATGTCATGACGCTGGATCCAAGTCGGGCGGATTTCAATAACACTCTGGGCGTGGAAGTTCTTAAGGTCGAGATGGATCATTCGACCATTGTTGCAATCAGAAACCTAATTTCCACTAGCGGCATTAAAAAGACTCTCGACAAGTTCCCCGAGAAGTTCGTTCGCGCCGTCCAGAAGGGCGAGCGCTACGTCCAACTCAGTAACGACGACGGGGAATACTGGGTTGTCCGCACCAAGAACCGCCGTTTCACAGGCTTGGCGCGCCCGAGCATGTTTGCCATTTTCCCGGATGTCCTTCTTCGCGAGACCCTGACTTCTGGCGACTGGGCTGTTGCGTACTTCACCAAGCGCATGATCGAACACGTAAAGTCTGGCGAGTCGCCTCCGAATGGAAAGCTGGCGAACCTCAAAGAGCTTTATCCGACCAAGGGCGAGATCGAAGCGCTTCAGAGCCAATTCAAGAAGCTCGGCCAGGTCATGCGGCTTTACACGAACCACACGGTGAAGGTCGAATACACGCACCCGGATCCCAAGGTTTTCGACCCAATGAAGTACGAAAAGGTCGAAGAGCGCATCCATCGCTGGGGTGGAGTTCCCTCGGTGTTGATGGTTGGAAGCGGGAGCGACGGATACAGCCAAGGTCATATCGGTGTTCAGGCTTTCTTTGCGCAGGGCCAACGCATGCGCGAAGACATCGGCGAGATGGTTGAAGAGTTTTTTACCCACCCATCGATCATTGAACATCTCGGTCTCCCGAGCAAGACGATCGCAAAGACCATCTGGAACGAACAGATCCTCAAAGATCCCAAGCAAGTCCTCGATGAATCCACGGCAGCGTGGGATCGCGGTTTGATCGACAACCGCACCTTCCTTGGTCGATTAGGAATGTGGAATGACATGATCCCGTCCCGCAAGGAACAGGATCTCAAGGAAAAGAAAATCTGGGTTCCAACGTTCGAGCCGCGACAAGGGCTCTTGAGTGAAGATTCAAAACCGGGTCGCCCGGATCAGGGCAAGCCGAAAGCAGCGCCAGCCAGCCGACGTCGACCGTCAAGGGGTGAATAAGTGAAAGTGATCAAGGAATGGGGCAACTTCGAAGAGTCTATCGCTTCCGTTGTCGAGAAGCAGGTTGAGTTTGCCGGAAAGGTCTGGAAGCCAAACCGCAAGCTAGCCTATGTCGTGGCAAGTCTTTGCCACCCGCTTCCGGTGACGAACTCCAAAGACCGGTCGTTCACTGCGGCCACGCTCGCCAATAGCGCGGGCTCCGCTCACATGCAGATGTGCGACTTCGAACACCGCCTCGAATACTACGGCGCAGAGCAAGATGAAATCGTCGGCGCGATTGCCGCGGTCGAATTCCCTGAAAAGGAAAAGGCGATCGAACTGGCAAGCGCCGGCGAGAAAGTTCCCATGAAGGTTCTCATGGCGATTTGGCGCAAGGCGGCGGGTGTCGAATCTGCGCTCGAGGACATCGGCAGCAAGTCGAACCCTTGGCGCACATCCATGGAGTGCGAGTTTGACATCAACGAATCCGCGCTTCACGACGGAAAGACCTTCTACAAGTTCTCGACCGCCTCGGATGAAATGAAGGACCTGGTCAAAAAGAACAGCGTCGATAAGTGGAACGGAAAAAAGATGTCGCTCGCCATGGGCGGGGAAGACGGTCACGTCCTCTTCACTGGCGGAGCGCTGACGCGCTGGCCCGCCGACAAGGGCGCGATCGTGCACGAGATGGCCGCGTCCGACCCCAAGCTGTTCATCAACACCGGCTGGAAGAATCAGAGTGATTGGATGGAGGCGGTCTCCACGCATCGGAGCGTTCAGGAGAAATCCGGGATCTCGATCGGCCAGACCGCGCCGGCCGAGGACGGCCACACTCACGAGATCGCATACGACCTTTCCATTCTGACCAACCAGAATCACTCGCACTACCTGCGGTTGATTAGCTTCGATCCCAAGAGCGGGATTCTGGAAGGCATCACGTCCGCGATCTCTCTTTACGACTCCAAGTTGGGTACATGGACAGAACATTTCCATAAGATTCGCATCGGCCCCGTTTCGGCTGATGCGTCGGCTTCAATGTCGGTTGTCCCGGCTGAAGCAATAAAGCTGGCGCAAAAGCGCTAGTTGGGTCGGCAGGTCGTTCCTGCCATTTGGGAGTAAAGATCAATGAAAGAGTTGATCAAGTTCCTTCAGGAATGTGCGGCTGCCCTGAAGGAGAAAGATGCGGCGATGTCGGCCAAGTTCCTCGCTCAAGCGGCGGAAATTGAGAAGGCAACCGCGAATCAGTCGATCGCCACGCAGGTCGAGGAAGTCATCGCGGCGCGCGTTAAGGCCGGCGAATACTTCACCAAGGCCACCTATGAAGCGGCGGTTGCGGACGCGAAGAAGGTCGGCGCGGACGAAGTCAACAAGGCTCACGAAGCGAAGGCGGCGGAAGCCAAGAAACAAGCCGACGCGACGGCGGCCCGCATGAAGGAAATCACCGAAGCGAAGGTGAACCCGAAGCTGGCGATGGCCGACAACAAGACCCTCGAGGAGACCGTTGCCTCGATGCCCGCCACGGAAGAAGGCGATAAGACGTTCAAGCTTCTTCTGAGCGCGCTGGTCTCGCAGTCCAAGGAGTCCACCAAGACCGACGCGACGGCCTCCGACAACAAAGGCAAGAAGCTGAACCCGCTCGGCGGCTCCGGCAAGACTGAAGACGCGAAGAAGCGCAAGTTCCTGTAATCGAAACAGGAATTTCTCGGGAAACTTTTAGGAGAAATTGATCAATGTTTGGGACTGATTATTTCCAGATCATCCACGGGGAAGGCCACCACATCGGCGAACTGACGCCGACCGGCACCTTCACCACGCTGGAGCGCGGCACGGCGATGCAGCGCAGCACGACTTACGGCGACACGCACAGTGAAGTTGCTGGCGTTGCCGAAGGACTTCAGGGCTTCCTTGCCAAGAAGGTAACGGATACCGGCCCGAGCTTCGAAAACATGACGCTCGGCTACCAGGATCTCCCGGCCAAGATCGGCCAGAAGGTCACGCTGGTTCAGGCCAATGACGGCGACGTGATCGAAGTCGAAGGCGAACCCAGCAAGGCCTATAACGCCTCGAGCGTCGGCCATCTGGTGACGTCCGGCACCGGCGCGATCAGCGGCTCGACTGCGGCGGGCACAGAGCTTTCGCTGCAGGGCGGTCGCTGGCGCGTGGCGCAGACCGGCGACGTGATCAACGGCAAGCTGATCAGTCAGCTCACGCCGGTTGCCGATGCCTCGAACATCCGCATCAAGGTCCGCATCACTCAGGGTCGCGGGAAGAAGTAATCCCCAATGATCCAAGCTCGGGGCGCCCTTGATGGCGCCTCGGGCCAAGGTTTTCCTGCCGGAGGCAAGTATAAAGATGTTGAAAGCTGAAAATGCAAACGACTTGCGGGAAATGGTGAGCTGTCTTCACCAGAGTCCGCAGCGGATCGTAGACGCGATCGCGTCCTACGAAGAAGAAACCAAGGGCGTTTCGAAGGAAGAGCGCGAGCAGTCTTTGCGCGAAGCCATCGCCTCGAACACTTCGGGCAAGGTCATGAACGACGAAGTGGCCGCCGCGGTCCTGTTCAAGGTCGAGACCGACGCCTTGGCTCACATGTGGGCGATGGCGTACTTCCAAGACACGCCGCTGGCCGACAACGAATGGCCGATCGTGATGACCGACAAGCGCGATGGTCAGGTCAAGTGCCTGTACGTCGGCGAATCGGGCGGCACCGTCAAGCGCCAGAAGGTCGAACGCAAGACCCACGCGCAATACTTGCTGGAACGGTTCTCCAGCGAGGAAGTGGAGTACCAGTTGAACGACCTGCAGGTCGGCAACGTCAGTCACCTCGATCAGGTTTCGCAGGAATTGACGTATGAATCCAACCTGTCGATCGACGCGCTGGCGCGCGCCGTTGTCGATGCCAACACCAGCGCCTCGGGTCTCCGGGCGAAGCTGAACCTCCACCGCAGCATCTCGTCGGCGAACATTCCCGACAAGAACTACTACGACCTGAACAGCTCGGAATCGGGCAAGGAAGGCAAGTGGACGGTCGAGAAGTTCAAGACCATCCTCGACCACATGGAGCGCTTCACCTCCGACGTGGAACTGGACGGCCAGCAGTTGCAGATTCGCGTGATCGATATGTCCTCGGTCAACAAGCGCGACCTCTGGGACTTCTGCGACCTGGTCGCGGGCTTCAATCTGTCGGGCGCGGTTCAGGATCCGCAGAAGACGGTCCCGACCGAAGTCCGGACGGAGATCTACCGCTCGGGCAAGCTGGAATCGATGTTCGGGTACAAGTTCGTGATCCGCACCCGCAACACGATCGCCAGCGGCACGGCCTACGTCGCGACGAACAAGCCGATCGGCTGGTACTGGAACAAGCCCGGAATGGCGAACGTCTACCGGGAAGAAAACCGGAAGAAGAACAAGGGTTCGATGAGCCTTGAAAAGGTTCACTCGTTCTGCGCGCCGGAATCGTGGCAGTACCGCATGCTGAAGATCAAGCTGTAACCCAACCGAAGAAAGAAGGCCCCTCCCCCAAAGCGGGGAGGGGCTTAGATCACCGGAGGAAAAGCAATGTCGCACTTCAACGAGCTCTACAAGACCGTGAGAACGTTGCTGGGCGACGTCGCTCTCATTCCGAGCTACTCCTCGAATCAACTCGACTTCGGAATCTCGCTGGCTCTATTGCAAGACGTGGCGTTCAGCGAAGGCGCCGAAGACGTAACGGGCGGTCACTACATCGAACCGGATGTGACGGAAAAAGCGGACAAGATGCGGATCTCGATCAAAGCCGCAATTTGCCTACTCTCCCCAAGCTCCGGCGCGTTCTCGTACCGCACAAAGGTTCTTTCTGTGACCCGAGAAAACGGAAACAACGCGCATCTCGGATACCTGAAAGAATTGTTGCGCCAGGTCACGGATGGCGAAGTGACATGTGCATCTGAAACCGAGTGGGATTTGTTCCTTCGCGGTTCACTGGATGCAGTCGTCAAACTTAGCCGATTTCCTGACTAGGAGATTTGATTCGTGAGTGAAGATCAAGCGCTTCAGACAATCGGAACCCAGACAAACATCCTTAAGTTTCAGGTGCTAAACACCTTAGACGAATTGATGAAAGATGGGAAGCCGGATCCGAAGATGCTCGATCGGCTTGTGAAGGGTCCTTTTATGCGCGCGGTCTCACGAATTGAAGAAGCGCGCGCAGTTCTGGTGACCGCTAAGAAGAATCTGAAATAAGGAAATCCTCGAATGATCACGTTGAACGGCCATTCGACTTCGGTTGTAAAGATTCAACTGGAGTCTGTCATTTCCTACAATCTGGGCTTGATCTCGGATGTGGGTAAGTTCGAAGTCACGGCGGCGGGATCCGGCGATTACACCGCCGATCCGGACTACACGTTGCCGACGTCCGGTGAAAACCTGGTCCTGCGCTGCACTAGCGGCGTAAAGTCCACGACCAACATCGGCGTCACGATCGTCGGTACGGACCAGTCCTCCGCTGCGGTCACTGGTCAGGTTACCATTCCGGCCGGCGTCGCTGAAGGCCAGTCCTTCAACGTCGTTCCGACTGTGGATGGCAAGCGCTTCAAGACCATCACCAGCGTCACGATCAGCGGCGGCGTGTTCGGCGACGGGTTCGAACTGTGTGTTCTGCCCCCGGAAGCGAACGACGTCGAAATCGGCTTCGACCAAGGTCTCACGACCAACGTCGGCAAGGAAGTCAAGCCGATCTACCGCAAGTACGATCTGGACCACAACAAGCGCGTTCGCGGCGAGCGCACGCTGTCCTTGAGCGCGTTCTACACGAACAACCTCGAGGGCCTGGCGCGCATCAACAACCGCGACGTGACGATCCGTCAGGACTTCAAGGACGATGGTCAGGCGTCGGCGACGGAAGTCATCTACATCGACACCTGTCGACTCGGAATCACCCGGGAATCCCCTTCCGCTGACGACGGCGAATGTCAGTGCAAGGGCGAAGGAACCTACGGTCGGCTCTTCATGTTCAGCTAACGAAGAGTTTAGGCGGGGCTGGCCGTATCCAGCCCCGCCTTTTCCGGAGGTCTTAAACGTGGACGAAGAAGATAAACCCCATCACGCTTTTCATCAGGAGACAGAGATGTCGATCTTTAATAACAAACTCGACAACCTTCTGTCTCTTGTGACAGATTTGAAAAACTCCGTTCAAGGCATCTCCAACCAGCAGCACCTTCTGGAGATCTGGCGCGGACAGATTGATTTGCGCCTTCAGAACGGAACAGAGGAGATGAAGGAGCAGAAGACCCGCACGAACGAAGTGAAGGCCGAGCTCCTTGAGAAGATCAAAGTACTTGACGAGGAGATCAAGACGCTCCCGTCGAAATACATCGAACGTCGCCTTGTTGCGGCCTACATCGCAGGAGCAACCGCGGTGGGTGGCGCCAGCGCCGCAGGGATCATGAAGTTCCTCGGAATCTTTTAATGTCCCGCGAAGTCTGGATCTCACACGAATGTACGATGAGCGTCTATGAAGAGGACGCCAGTGGCAACATTGTTGAGCCCGCGCTCTACGAGGAGTTGTTTGCTCAGGATCTCTCTGCGAAGCCGGTGCGCGTGAATATCACCCAGCGTCAGCCAGGCGTTGCCTTCGAAGAGACAAAAAGTTTCGTCATTGGTCACGAAGTAAGGATTGGAGCGTTGTTCTGGAAAAAGGCGAGTCAGGTAACGCCTTTCTTGGATGGTACGAAGAAGTTCCGCGTATTGATGGACCTTGTAAATCCACACTACAGCGGCATAGCCCCAGAAGAGAACGACCCCTTTGATTATCGGGGTTGTACTCCTATCGAAGGGCCGGACTGGAAATCACGCGACAACGAAGTTCTCACCACTGAACTCGTTTTCCGTGCGGAGAGGTTGGCATAAAATGGACGAAGAGAAACCGGAAATCATCACCGTTGACGAACCTTCAAAGTGGTTGGCTGCGAAAGACGTCAAGACAGAGATCTCGATCAATTCGGTCGAAGGCGAATTTAAATTCGACGTTCGCGCGCTGAGCTACACCGAAGATCAGCACATCGTCAAATCCTACCCGATCCCCGATCCGCCAGAAGTTAAGCGCGGTCGCGCCGTGATCCGGGATTACGAAGATCAAAAGTATCTCGACGCGTGCGCGGAAATGCGCTTCCGTCGCATGGTTGCAACAATCGACCTTTGCTGGAACACGATTCCCGGCGACGACATCAACGAAAAGTCGAAGTGGGCCGAAGACAATCTGTGGCGCGGCGGAGACATGAAGAATCTCTACGGCCAGATCATGGGTGTTTCCGGGTTCGGCTCGGGCAAGAAGCGCGACGAGTCCTGTCTGGCCGTGAAGATCAACAAGCCGGAAGACTGGATCAAAGCCAGTCGCGCACCGTCCATCTACACCTTCAAGCGCGGCAACGTGGAGTACAACTTCAACGTCACCGGGATCAAGGGGACGCGGGTCAAGGAAATCGAGACCTCGACAAACCCCGGTCCGGCACCGACCGAGTTCCCGATCGGCGTCATGGGTAAGCCCGACACAAAGGCCACCCCAATCCCGAACCCAAAGAATCCGAAGTACGTCCAGCGCTGCGAAGAACTCGCGCAAGCTCGGCGCGTTCTGTGGCTGGATGAATGCTTGGGCTTCAAGATCCCCGGCGAAAGCATGGCTGAAAAGGTCCAGTGGGTTGGCGATCGTCCGTCCGGCGAGATCAACGAACTCGTGGGCTTCCTGCAGCTTGATGTGATGAGCTACAGGGATCGCACGGATTTTATGTAAGGGCTTTAACCCCGCCAGAGATCGAGGGTTTTAGCCCAAAGAAGCGACCGTACCCGACACCGAGCCTTGGATGGAGATACTTAGAGCTTGAATCGGCATTGTTCTGGGGATTGACTCCTTGGGGTTTCGACTCCAAGGAGCCCGAGGAAAAGGCCGAGATGATGGCGTTCAGTTGGGTAAGCCGACAGGTTGAGTCCTACCACTACGACAGAGCAGAAGAGGCGTCAAAGAAGGACAAGGGAGATCGGTAATGTTTGGTATGCTTCTTCCTCACGAAATCGGCGTCATCCAGCAGGACATTTGTGCCCTCGTCAATGGTCCCGATGGTTGCGACTGCACCGTCCACTGGGCTTCCGGTGACGGTGCAGTCGATATCTATGGAAAGCCCGCCACGACCGTGGAGTTGAGCGAGGTAATCCGCACCCACGCATCGCCTGTTTCAAACCACAACGTCAGCGTCCGCCAGGTTCAGCACCAGCGCGTGACAGACCTCTCCACTGGCGACATGGTTCTGTTGTTCCTCCCCGGCGTGGTGCTTTCTGGCCGGCCGGGGTTGTGGTTCTCCATTCCGGGCTTTGGCGACTTCGTTCCGGAGTTGAAGCCGCCCAATGCCTCTTGGTCGCAAGACATTCTGAATGCGTCCGGGAATAGTTTCGTGACGGAAATTTATTGCAGACCCAAGAGGTAAATGGGAATCACCGCGAGTGGAATAAAAGAGACCCAGCGTTGGCTCGAAAAAGTTTCAGGCGGAATCGAGACGTCCTTAAAAGACGTTCTTGTTTCCGCTCCCGCATTGGCGGGTATGGAAGCGCGTGCTAAGCAAGACGTTGAGATTGTCGTCTACGCCGCCTACGACCCGAAAGAATATCGCCGAACATTCGAACTATTGAACGGAGTCGGCGCGGTATCGCTTTCAGAATCACCGCCCGCCGCTGGCATCGTAATTGAACTCACCCCAGAAACCGAAGCCAAAGGCACGCGCGGCGTGTCTTACGCCCGCTTCATGCTCCCTGAATTTGCCGGTCAAAGCTGGCTTCAGGAAACCGCACCGGACACGATCCCGCGCGATTTTCTTACGGTGTGGATGGCTACGTTTGGTGAGTTCATTCCGCCGATATTGATGGCTCGGATTGACGGAGTGCTGGGCTCATGAATGCAGAGACATTCCAGTTTGATTTTAAGACCGCGATAAAAACGATGTTGAATCGTTACTTCGACGGAAACGCCCACACCTTCGGCGGGAGCTCGGTCTCGTTTCCGGATTGCGACGTGATTTTCGAGCGACCACAAATCGGCTCGCTTTCAAAGACGACCATTGTCGTGGATTTCTTTGAAGGCAATGTTCGTGACAGCAAGTACAGCAAGAACGGATTCACCAAGATTGCCGACCATCCCATTCGCTTTCTGGTTTTCACCAGCGATCGCGACCGGCGCTGGGGCGACAACGACAACGCCACAGACCTTCTTGCTGTCTTGCTGCACGGGGCAGCAGAGGAATTCGCCTTGCTCGGGCTCAAGGTTACCGCGGTCAAAGAAGCGACGAAGATCCCGCTCGACTCGAGTCAAGAGCTTCAGGTCTCGCAGCGCATCGTTACGTTTCGAACGACCATCGTTTTCGGAACGATCTCAGGCACAACCCTGACACCGGCCTCAAACGCTGGGAACCTGGCGGATGGCGTGTACCCACACAACTTCACATCTAACGTTCTGGACTTCCTCGCGGTTGGAAACCAAGTCTTCACGATCCCGACTGGAAAGCTCTTCTTTATAAATTGGATCGATGTCATCTGCGACGTTCAGGATCCGTTCTACTCCGTAACTCTTCAGCCCACCATTGAAGTTGGATTGATCTCGGACCCCGGGAAATACCTGACCGATCGTCGCACAAACAATCTCGTCGCAATTCGCCGCCGTCAGCCATACCAGTCTTTCCTTTCTGGTGACCCCGTCGCCGACTACCTGCGCGTGGCGGTCAAGATCCCGGGCGCGGTATCGGGCGGGAATTACAAGGGGCGGTTTTTTGTAAGCGGGACGTTGTCGTAAGGAGACCATGATGAAGAAAGTTGCAGCGCTTTTTATTGGGGCAATTCTCAGCCTTGGATTGTTTGCCGGAACTCCCAGCGATTATCGCGAAGACGGCATTCCCGCGAGCAATGCGCCCGCCACCCCCACAAAGGGATCTCTCTGGATCGGTGACGGCACCAACTGGATGAAGATCGACGCCGGAGCAAACGGCAAGATCCTCACCGCCGACAGTTCGTTGACGCTCGGTTTGAAGTGGGCAGACCCGACACCGGCCGTAGACGCGACCGCAAACTACACATGGACTGGAACGCATACCTTCGACCTGGCGCAGATCTGGAAAGCCGTGGCGACTCCGGCGAATCCTGCAGCGGGATACTTTAAGACGTACATCAAATCCAACGGGAAGATCTACGTCCTCAACAGCGCCGGAGTTGAAACAGAACTTGGCGCTGGGGCCGGAACCGTCACGAGCATTGACACCGGAAACGGATTGAGCGGCGGAAGTATCACCACGAGCGGGACCATCGATCTCCGGCTTGACGCCAATGGAACCCTGTCCAAGACGCTGGGTGTTGGGTCGAACGAACTGGGCGTTGCAACAGGCGGAATCACAAACACGCAGGTCGCGGCCGGTGCCGGGATCGGCTGGACTAAGATCTCAAAGACCGGATCCACGCTCGCAGACTTGGATACGCGATCGGCCAGCGATCTCTCATCCGGCACACTTCCAGATGCTCGCTTCCCCGCAACACTTCCGGCTGTCTCCGGAGCAAACCTGACTGCGCTGAATGCGTCCAATGTCTCGAGTGGAATACTTGGGCTGGATCACGGCGGAACTGGACAGATTACCAAGCTCGCGGCATTCGATGCGCTTTCACCATTAACCACTCAGGGCGATCTAATCTATTTCGACGGAATCAATAACGTCCGACTGGGGAAGGGGACTTCCGGCCAGGTTCTAACCATGAACGCGACCGTGCCAGTCTGGGCGGACGTGGCGGCCACTGGCGCCCCAACCAACGCCACATACATCACCTCGACGTCCAATGGAACCCTGTCGAACGAATTCGCGCTGGGCTCGCTTGCTACTGGGATCCTCAAGAACACCACCACAACGGGCATACCGACGATTGCAGTTTCAGGAACGGACTACGAACTTCCGCTGACGTTCACTGGTGGTGTGACGCGAACCGGAAACTCAATCTCGGTAGACACCACGCAAAACATCACCCGTCTTTCCAACCTCACGACCAATGGATTCGTCAAGTCTGGTAGCGGAAATGGAACGCTATCCGTTGACACGAACACCTACCTGACGACCGCGGTAACGAGCGTGGCGACCGGCAACGGCCTCTCTGGTGGAACAATCACCGGGACCGGCACAGTCGATCTTCGCTTGGATGCGAACGGAACACTTTCAAAAACACTGGGTGCTGGGAGTAACGAGCTCGGCATTGCAAGCGGCGGGATTCTTAACGCACACATCAACACATCCGCCGCGATTGATTGGTCCAAGATCAGCAAGACCGGATCGTCTCTGGCAGATCTGACAACGCGATCGGCTTCCGACCTTAGCTCTGGAACTCTTCCGGATGCGCGCTTCCCCGCCACGTTGCCAGCAGTGAGTGGCGCGAACCTCACAAACCTGAATGGAACTTCGATCGCAAGCGGAACTGTCGGTGTCGCGCGCGGCGGGAGTGGCGCAAACCTCTCTGCGACCGGTGGCGCTTCTCAAGTCGTAAAGCAGGTCTCGGTTGGGGCCGCCTTTACAGTTGGTCAGCTTGCGGCTTCAGACCTGAGTAATGGAACAACTGGTTCGGGCTCGGTAGTCCTCGCCACTTCACCCACGCTCGTTACACCCACGCTCGGCGCTGCATTGGCAACATCGCTCAACGGACTGACGGTCACATCCAGCACTGGCACTCTCACGATCGCGAACAGCAAGACGCTCACCGCTTCAAACACATTAACGTTTACGGGTGCAGATGCGTCCAGTGTTGCGTTCGGTGGCGGCGGAACTGTCGCCTATACCCTGAACAATCTTTCTGTATTTGCCTCGACAACATCCGCACAACTCGCTGGCGTTCTCAGTGATGAAACCGGGACTGGCGCGTTCGTTCTCGCGAACACACCAACACTCGTCACTCCTGAAATCGGAAACGCAACCGCCGCAGGAATTACGGGCTCCGATAGCTCGCTTGGAATCGTCGGCAAGACCGGCGCGAGCACGTCGGGCGGTGACGTTGTTGTTTCTGGCGGAACAGGGGGAAGTAGTGCTGCCGGTGGCGTGGTATACATCGATGGTGGCGGTCCGGGCGCCGGTGGATTCGGTGAAGGTAATATCGTAATTGGCGGCACTCGGGGCAGCTTCGTTGACATCGGAAAAGCGGGCGGATCCATCCGGTTTCCGGGCCTAACAACCGGACCCTTAAAACTAAACCTCACTACAGTCGAAACAGGCGCGATCAATCTCGCATCGGCTGAAGTTACCGGAGTCCTTCCGAACGCGAATGGCGGAGCACCTACAACTTCCGCCCAGCTTGCAAGCGGGCTGTCTGATGAAACAGGATCCGGCGCCGCGGTATTTGCAACCTCTCCCACGCTGGTCACTCCGACATTGGGCGCGGCCACTGCCACCACTGTTAACAAAGTCACAATCACGGCTCCGGCCACATCCGCCACTCTGACTATTGCCAACGGCAAGACGCTTACTGCATCCAACACTCTGACCTTTACCGGAACCGATAGTAGCTCGGTCGCATTTGGCGGCGGTGGCACTGTCGCGTTTACCTCGAACAACCTCAGTGCATTCGCATCCACCACGTCGGCCCAGCTTGCTGGCGTCTTATCTGACGAGACCGGAACCGGCGCGTTTGTGCTTGGAACATCTCCGACCATCACAACACCCACGATCGCGAAGCTCGCAAACCTGACGTCGAATGGTTTCTTAAAAACGAGCGGCGGAGACGGGACGCTCAGTGTTGATACCGGAACTTATGTCAAGGCGAACGATAGCGCTGTGACATGGTTGGGCTCTCATTCGTTTCAGAAGGAACTCAACTTCTTAGAAATCTCCACGCCGACGACGAGTCCTTCTCCAGGCTACTCGCAACTCTACATAAAAGACGATCATCGAATCTGGGGATACCTGAACGGCACCGATTCTCGCGTTGCACAGAGCACTGACAAACTCAGTGATTTCGCCGCGACAACCTCGGCGGAACTGGCGAGCATTCTTTCGGACGAAACTGGCTCTGGCTCTGCGGTCTTCGGAACCTCGCCGACCGTTTCAAGCGCGACACTTAGCTCTACTGTAACACACTCCGGGAGCATTCAGAACACGGGCGTCATTTCCCCTGCCCAGATTACTTCGACCCAGAACGATTACGCGCCGACAGGCTATGCGACCGCCTACATCATGCGACTTACCTCCGACACATCCCGCACGATCTCCGGGATCGTCGCGGCATCCGGTCGCACGTACCAGCTCTTCAATATCGGATCGTTCAACATCACGTTGAGACATGAAGATACTGGCAGTACTGCCGCGAATCGCTTCACCCTGATCGGTTCGAACAACTTCATTCTCCGGCCGGGATCTGGGTGTCAGATCTTCTACGACAATACGTCCTCGCGCTGGCGCTTGGCGACTCCATCACTTGAAGCGATCTCGCCCGCAAACACGTCTGGCGATTTGATCACCCACAACGGCAACGCGCACGCACGCGTCGGGATTGGTTCGACCAACCAAATCCTGAGCGTCGTGGGCGGCTTCCCTACCTGGACGGATGGCGTCAATCCGAACGTTGAAGTTAATCTCACGCACAACACGGCCACGACCGTCACGTCCTACACCGTCCCCACGATGACATCGGCGGGCGGCACACTGGTCTACACAGTCACATGCAGCGATGGCACCGAAGTTCAGAGCAACAGTGGCACGTTCAAATGGATGGCCTACAACAAGGCCGATACCTTTAGCACGGACGGATCGCAGACTCAATCCACGAAGCTTTCGAGCGGATCTCTGACGGTCACGTTCACGTTCGTCACGGACGGCGCGACTGACAACGTTGCAATCAAGTGCACCGCAAGCTCGTCGCTCACTCCGACCACGCTGAAGATCGTCTACAACAACGCGGACGGCTCTGTCGGCACGATCACGATTCCGAGCGCGAGCGTCGGCTATAGCAATCTGACCAGCGCGAACATGACGACGCTGGCTCGACGCAATCGCATAATCAATGGCGATATGCTGATTTCTCAGCGAAGTGCGGGATCTGGCGCGACTCCTGCAGACCAGACGTACATGGTTGACCGCTGGATGATCGAGAAAAACTACGAAGGAACGCTCACATGGTCGAAGGATTCGACGGTTCCGGCCGCATCTGATTTCACGACAGCGGGGCGTCCTTATCAGGCGTTCCAAAATTCACTAAAGCTCTCTTCGACACAGGATTCGGACAAGGACGCTGGCGAATACGTCGCGGCCATGCAGAAGATTGAAGGCTACAACATCGCCGACCTGATCGGCGACGCATATAACGCAGGATTCACGATCAGCTTTTGGGTTAAATGTAGCGCCACAGGGACATACGGAGTCGGAATTCGCGATGGTACTGCGAGCCGATCCTACATTGGTCAATACACGATCAGCGGAACGGGCTGGGAATATAAAACGATTACCGTTACTGCGGCTCCGACTGGCGGAACGGGATGGAACAAAACATCGAGCGTAGGTCTTCTTGTGGACTTCACATTTCACGTTGGAACAACCTACGGCAGTCCGGGATCGACGGGTGCATGGACGTCCACGAATTCAATTTCCACTTCTACCAACACGAGCTTTTGCGCGGGCTCCGGCACTTCGACTGTCTACTTGACAGGCGTTCAGCTCGAACCGGGAACTTCTGCCACTCCATTCGAGTTTAACAACTTTCAGCAGTGTCTTTCTATGTGCCAGCGCTATTACGAAAAGAGCAACGGCCCGGCCACATATCCCGGCGACGGCGCGGACACTGTTCGTATTTGGCACGGCACCTGTGATTCATCGAATTCCGTCGTGGTGATGATTCCGCTTTTAGTCCCAAAGAGAAACACGTCACCCACCATTACGCTTTACCGATCAACGCTGACGGCGACAGCGAATAGGCTTGTTTTTTATAATGGCAGTACGTGGTCTGATGTTTCGAGTCAGTCGGGAACACTGCCTACCGACCGAACACTTTCTATCGCTCTAACCTTCACCGCAACGTTCGGACTGAACTACGCGATTGCCGGTGGCTGGGTTGTAGACAACGAACTTTAATAGGAGACTCGCATGAAAAAAATTCTGAGCAGTTTAGTTCTCGCGATCTTCGCGCTGACCGGCGCGATCATCTACAACACCGGAGCGCCGAAAGCTCAGGCGGTTTACACGTCGCAGGATATTTCGGCGGCGATCAAGAACCGGATCATCAACGGTGATTTCAAAATCTCGCAGCGCGGGACGGCATCGACCTATACGTCCTTTGCGGCCGGGACGTCTGGATATACTCTTGCGGATCGTTGGAAGATGGAAGCCGCTGGGAGCATGGGATCGACGGCCACGCTTTCGCTCTCGACCACTGGCCTTCCGACGAATCGGTATGGCTCCGCTCTGAAGGTTGTTGCGACGGCCGCAGAATCAGCCGTAGCAACGAATGAATTGCGACAAATTACGCAATACATTGAAGGTTATAACTGCGCAGACCTTTTTGACGGATCGACGCCGATCACGGTTTCGTTCTGGCATAAGGCAACGAAGACCGGGACTTACTGTGTTGCTTTGAACATAGTTGGTGCAACGTATTTCTGCAATCGCACGTTCACCGGATCTTCGAGTTGGACATATCAGACCGTAACATTTCCGCCTCCGCCCACGGGCCTGACGATCAATACTACTACGAGTGCGGGTCTTCAGCTCATGTTCCCGCTCTTAGCTGGAACCGATTTCAGAACATCCTCGACGGTCTGGCAGAACGTAACAACACCGTCGAATAAAATCTGCAATTCAAGTCAGGTTAATTCGTTTGATACGATCAATAACGAAGTGTGGCTTTATGAAGTTCAACTTGAAAAAGGTGGAAGCCCTACACCGTTTGAATTCCGGCCATACGCGCAGGAACTTCGACTGGCACAGCGTTATTGCTACGCGGTAAATGGGGCGGATGGATATTATATTTCCCCAGGAATGGGATACAAAGCTACCGCAACAACGCTAGAGCAGTGGGTTGCGTTCCCTGTTCCCATGCGCGGGACGGTGACTGGCTATAATAATATCAGTGCATATGCATCGACAACGCCCACTGGAACCCAGATAGCTTTCAACAACGGAGGCGGATATTTGACCTTAAATTCTGGTTCGCCCGGCTTTTATCCATCTGGGCAAAAGAACGGCATCGGCTACATGGATGTAACGGCGACAACGTGGAGCGGAACACTTCAAGATCCCGGCTATTTTTTGATCGGTCCGAGCGTGATAATCATTTGGGATTCCGAACTCTAAGGAGAACACCATGAAGGCTTTTGTTTTTTGCTCGATTCTGTTTCTTTGCTCGGCCCTGAACGCGGCTGAGTACATCGTGATCCATGACGGCGCGACCGGCAAGGTTATGTGTATCCAGCGCACCAAGGACGGCGCCTCAATTCCAATCGCGGTGGACAATCGCGACTACGCCGAATTCCTGAAATGGAACGCGGCGGAAAAGGCGGCTGGGCGTTCTGAAGTCGTGGTCGCCGATCGTGCGCCCGATCCAATCCCGGCGAAAGAGATCGAACGTCGTCGCAAGCTGGCCGTTGCGCTCACGTACCTGAAGGCCATCCCGGACGCGTGGGAGAACGGGACGAACGATCAGAAAGTCATGTGGGCGATCAAACAGGCATTGAAGGAGCTCCGGGACAACACGGACAACTGAATTTTACAGAGAGCTTCTACGGTTCCTTAAATAAGGGCGACTGAAATTTCGATATAGGACTCCAAGGAGTCTGATAGATGGCCGAAGTTCGTCGCGATATTCTTCTCTCAATCCGGTCTGATTTCAACCAGGCCGGATTTTCACAAGCAAACGCAGCGCTCACCGCGCTCGAGAAGCGCGTCACAGATTTAAACTCGAAACTTAAGATCAGCATTGGGTTTGCCGGAATCAATGGCGCGGACACCGAGCTTGGTCGCATGGCTTCTGCGGTCAAGTCCGCCGGTGGCGCAGCACGTAGCGGCGAAGCAGACTTCAAGCGATTTAGTGACGCTCTCTTGGTGCAGGAAAAACGCGCCGGAGCGGTGACCGAACAGGTTAAAGAATACCAAAAGCTTCTCGCCAACGGAAAAACGCGCACGACTTCTGTCTTTGAAGGCGGCGGAGTCAGTGCGTCCTTTACCCGCGAAACTGGCGCAAGCACGGTTGGTATCGACCTACGGAAGACCCCAGAAGCCCAGCTTGCCAAGGCGCGGGACGCCGCAATAAAAGAAGACGTCATTCGCGACAAGGCGCGCGCAGCCCAGATTGACGCCGCGCAAGAGGCCGCCATCCGGGAAGACTTCGGTCGCGAACGCCGGCGCCAGCAACAGAACGATGCGGTTCGAGAGGCTGCCGCCAAAGAAGACGTCATTCGCGAAAAGAATCGCCAGTCTCAACTTGCCGCGGCACACGAATCCGGACTGCGCGAGAACGAAGCGCGTGAGAAGCGGGCCATTCGGACGCAATCCGCACTTCGCGCCGAGGCCGATCGCGAGGATCAAGTACGCGCGCGCAATCGGAAGTCTTTTGAAGAGGTTCGTTCTCAGCCCGGAGTTCAGACACGCCAAGGTCCCGTTCGGGTAACCGAGTCGGGCGGGTTGGTTCGTGACACAACATTGCTCGATGATCGCGGGCGTATTATTGGAAAACTCAACGCAGAGACCGGACGTCTGTCCCTGACTCAGCGCGACCTGAATAAGGAAGTCGGCAAGTCGGGCGACAGCTTCCAGAATGCAGCGGGCAAGGTCCTTCTCTGGACCCTCGCCACCGGAGCCGTGATTGGAACGCTCGGTGCAATCCGGAACGGTATCAGCGTATTCGCTCAGGCTGAACAAGACACGATCGCCCTTGAGCGCGTCGGTCGCGGCTTTGGTGCAAGTCAGGATGAGATTCGCCAGAAGGCCTCACTGGTAACCGAAGAAATCTTACGCCTGAAATCCTCGTTCGGTCAGAGCGGCGACGAAGCAGCACAAGCAGCGGTTGTCTTTGCCCGCTTAGGTCTGAGCGCCAACGAAACCCTGCTTGCCGTCAGAACGTCCATGCTGGCGGCCAACGTCGCCGGGATCGGCGCGGCGGAAGCGGCCAAGCTCTTGGCGTCGGCGATGTCTCAGTTTCAACTCAGCGCCCGGGATCTTCCCGACCTGTTGAACAAACTGAACACGTTGGAAAACACCACGCGTATTACCACCAACGACTTGCTGCAATCCATCTCCCGCACGGGCGGCGTGTTCCGCGAAGCGGGCGGCACGTTTGAACAGTTGTCTGCAATCACTGCAATCGTCGGTCAGACCACCGGCCGAACCGGTGCCGAAATCGGTAACGCGTTGAAGACGATCTCCACCCGTCTGAGTGAAACATCCGTACAAGCGAAAGTGTTCCAGCGATCGGGCGTCGTGATCGCCGGTCTAAGCGGCCAGTTAAAACCTATTGACCAAGTCCTCGCGGATCTGGTGGCAAGGTTCCAAACTCTGAGCGACGCTGAAAAGGCCGAGATCACGACGTCCATCGCCGGAGCCCGACAGAGAAACATCCTGCAGTCTGCGCTGGATAACTACTTCCAAGTGCAAGGTTCCGTCATTCGCCAGTTGCAGTCGGCGGGATCGGCCGAGCAGGAAAACGCGTTGGTGCTGGGAACCCTGAGCAGCAAAGTCAATCAGTTGCTCGCCGCGTTCGAACAACTTGCCGTAACCATCGGCCAGAGCGGACTTGGTAGCGCCCTGAAAGGGATCATCGGCTTCTTGACCACGCTCGTGAGAGGGTTCGCTGAATTTGGCACCGCTGGCGGCGTGGCTTTCACATTGCTTGGAACTGTTATTGCCGGGGTTGTGCTGAAGTCTGTTCTTGCCGCCTCGTTCTCGTTCTTTGGAATGGCCACTTCGATCAAGAATGCGAGCAACGCCACGTTGCAGTTTGTTGCCGTTCAAGCCACAGCGAACGCTCAGAACCCGCGCACGATCGCATCGAATGCAGCACTGGCGGCGAGCTATGCCGCGGTCGGTCGTGCAGCTCAGACAGCTTCGTTAGGGGCTGGCGCGGCGGCGGGCGCGGCTTCCGGCGTCAGTCTGCTTGCGCGCGCGGCGGCGGGATTGACCAGTCCTATCGGCATCGCGCTCACGGCACTGACAGTTGCAACAACGGCCGGCGCCTTCTTCCTCGGTAGTAAATCCGAAGCGTCCCAGAACGACCGCATCAACGACCAAGACATCAAGGCTGGTGGAAAGGTCAAGACTGCAGAGAATCAGGTCAAGGCGGCGGCGGAGAGCATCCGCTTTGCCGAGAACGCCGCTCGCACGCTGAAGGTGATCGAGGATCAGGAGTCGCGCGGAGTCACGATTTCGAAGTCCAACCTGGACACCAAGCGCCAGATTTACCAGAACATCACCCAACTGTTCGGACTGACTACGCAGGAAATTGAACGCGCCAACGCATCCGAATTGAATTCGGCTGAAGTAACCGCGATTGTCGAGCGTCTCAAGCGCAAAGAGATTCAAGAGACCAGCGCGCTTCGAAAAGCACTCGAAGATAAAGCGCTTACAAACGCTCGTCAGCAAATCGAAGAAGTCGAGAAGCTGACCCGTTTGAAGATCGAGAGAAAAAATATTTTAAAAAACCCGGGGTTGAAGGGCGCGTTTGGTCCGGGAGTTCAGGCAGATTTAAAAGCAGATCTAAAGGAAAAAGACGACGCAATTGCTGCATCAGAGGAGCGTCTCAATCAGCTTAGGGAAAAGACCAACGCATCGCTTGCAGAGATTGACAAGCCGCAACAGGATAAGGATGCCGCTCTAAATTTTGAGGCTCTGAAGGAATTCAAAAGAGAGCTGACCGAGCTAGATAAAAAGACCAAGTTGAAGTTCCTGATTGATACAGAGCTTGCCGAGAAGTCCGCAGACAAGGTCAACGCAGAGCTTGCTCAGACGATTACGTTGCTTCATTTGCTCGAGAATCGAAAGGAAAAGATCCCCGTCGCCGCCGTCGAACAGCGCGATGAGATCGAAGAGCAGATTGAAAAGCTCGGTGACAAGGCCAATGAGTTGCTCGCCCGCCGAAGCTTGGAAGGATTGCGCGACTCGATCAAGAAAGCGCGGGACATTTTCTCCAATGAATTCAAGCGCGGTCTGAATCTTCGCGACGAGTTGACGAACCTGAGCGTCGGCAATGGCCCTGAACTGACCAAGGATATTCGTCAGGCGGAAGCGCGCATCAAGGCCGAGAAGGATACGGTCACGGCGTTGGATGCGGCACTGACAAAGGCGCGCCAAGCTCCGGAAAACGAAAGTCAGAGCGACCGCGCCGGCCGCGTTGCGCGCGCTGCGGAAATCGAAAACCAACTCCTTCAGGCGCGCGAGCGTTTGCAGGATAGGGTTGTCGATAAGACGACGGCCCAGCTTCGCACCATCCAGCGCATCGGTGAAGAACAGCGCCGACAGTTGGACAGCACGCGAAAAGAACTGGCCGGTCTTTCCGACGAAGAATTGCTCAAGACGCGCATTCTTGCGAGCCGCGTCCAGAGCGGGGAGCGCAAGCCTTTCACGCAAGAGCAATTCCTGAACCTCGATCAGGGAACGCGCGGTCTCGTGTCGCGCTTCGACAACCTTTTCCCGGGCCAGCAACTCACGCCGGACCTTCGCCTTGGATTCGACAACAAGTCTTTCCTGAAACAGGAACGTCCGCCGCTCGTGGATCCCAGCTTCGAAGCGTTCCGAAAACAGGCCTCGAGCCAGATCAATGCGCCCGTCGATGCGATCCTCGGCCAAGAAAATCGGTTCATTCAGGCCGATCGCGTCGTCATCCAGAACAACGGAGCGGCACCGCGGGGAGGCGAACCTCCCGAGGCTGCGCAAGCCGTCGCACAGCCACCTGCCGGGGCGCTGAATATCGGCGTGAACGTGGACGGGATTGAAGTCCCTCTCGAGCGGATCACAAATGGACTCTCGGTACTGATCACGCAGCAGATTCAAAAGGTCATCAACACGAACGTTGAACGTGTCGATCGAACCATCAAGTCGAACGCGCCAGTCAGGAGTCGGTAATGGCAACGTCGGTAGCTACCGTTAAATACGGGACTTACACATTCGCGACCGTTCCTCAGATTGGAATTCGCGACAATAAGAAATTACTTGGCGCGAGCACGTTCGGAAACGGAAACATCGAACGCTCGATCACGCTCAAGGGCAAGCTGATCGGCGTGGACTTTAACTCTGTCCAGACGAAAATCTGGGCGCTTCAGGCCGCCTTTGCTAAGGCGGGCCAGGCGCTCTACATCCACGACGGCACTTCGATCCGGATCAACAACGAGATCGTCCAGCCAGTTTCCGTAGAGATCCCGGAAGACTGGCATCAGTACGAAGCGGAATTCACCATTCGTCTGAACTACTTCCCGCTGACAGATACCCACTACAACCCCATCACGGTCAGTTATGGGTCCTACACATTCTCCCCAATCCCGGCGATGGGTCGCGAGTACACCGTCAATCGAAACTCGGAATACGCTTCACGCGATTCAACCAAGGTTGGTATCACACTGCAAGGGTTCATCGACAAGGGTTCTGTGTCGGCAAACTTTACGGAGTGGAATGCGCTCGTCGCCGCGCTTGCGTCGGATGGACTTCTTACCTACGGACCGTTCGTCCAGAGCGTGCGCGTAAACAAGGCCAGTTACGACCCTGACGTCACCGATCGCCGACTGTCGTACAACCTGGGCTTCGACTACGACGAGGGCGTAGGCGTGGACGGCGTCAAGAAAATGACGTCCACCCGAAGCATCGTCAATCAAGAGCGCGTTGCAATTCACCACATTCCATTTGTTGATGATGCCGTCATTCAGCGCATTGGACGCGCGGGAGCCCAGATCACGGCCAATGGATCGGTTGTGGCTGACACGATCGCCAACGCGCGCACGGCTGCGGCTGCCGAGATCGCCTCGCAATTCCCCTCTGCCAGCGGTTCCGTGGAGACTCAGCGAAACATTACCGAAGATATTGATGGAAAGCGGGTGGAGTGGAGCGTCAATCGCTTCTACCCGATTCCGGCCCTGACAGGCGGAGTGTACGGCGGGAACCCAGTCTTCTCATAGGTTTAACGTGAACGAACCGACGAACGCCATGACACGGAACGAAGGCACCGGCGCCATGGAAGTGCGCTGGGACGCTCCGTCAATTGGCGTTGTCGATTACTACGACGTCTACATTTCGACCGAGTCGACCGGGACGTTTGAGAAGGCCAACCTTAAGCCGATCGAGGGGACTTATTGCAAGATCCCAAACCTTGAATTCGGGGCGACGGTTTTTTGCAAGGTGCGCGGGGTTGATGCGGATGGGGTGGAAGGACCACTGTCGGCGCTGGCCGTTGATGCCGACTGCCTACCGATCGGAGATCCAGAGCCCGTCGAGATCACACTTCGCGTCACCGGCCCAGTGGGTGACGTCATTCCCAAAAACGCAATCTTTGCGGCAGTCTGTAATGAGCAGGTTGTCGCCTTCCGAGTTTTGGACGAACACACGCTTTAGGAGTCACCATGCACGTCAATTCTATTCCCGATGTTCTATTCCTGAACGAGGCCGCGCATATTCCGGTGTACCTTCAGAATACAGCCGGGACTTCGCCGGTCACCGGGATCTCGTATGGCATCCTCGATATTCGCTACTCCCGACTGAGCGACTCGAGTCTCAATCAGTTCGTCCCCTCGACCACGAACTGGTCTGAGCGCGGGCGCGGGTTCTATAAGCTGATGATGCCCAGCTCGGTCTTCAATGAAGAAGGCATGTTCGAGCTTTTGATCACGCCGGCCAGTGGTGCGGATCTCTTCGTGGCGACCGGCGCAATCAAGACGCGTGTGGTAGATGACATCCTCGAACACACCGCCAGTGGTTACGCCGAGAACACGGTCGGCAATCTGATCTTCGAAGCCGGAAAGACCTACGAAGTCTTCTCGAGCGCCCAGTACAACGCCGAGACCGACACGTTCAGCGTCACGGCGTGGATCCACCTGAACGGCGAGCGCGTCACGACGCCGACAAGTTGCCGCGTCATCATCAAGGATATGGATGCCGGGACCACGATCTTCGATCAGGTTTCAACCTCTCCGGACGGCAACGGAATCTTTTACCTCGAGCAAACCGGGATTGTCCTGGCAGACAAGCTGAATCTGGCCGCGATCGCGCGCATTACGGTCGATGGTGAAGACCACAACAGTCACGACGGAGTCATCACGTTTAACTAATGAAACTCACAGATCTCAACGCATCATTCGTGGGCGCTGGTGGCCCCGGAGTTTCGAACGCCGATGGAAGTCCGGTAGAAGAGCGACACGGCGTCGGCGTGAGCTTCGACTGTCCGTGTGGTTGCGATAGTCCGTGTTTTGTTTGCTTTACAAATCCGCTCGACGGAAAGCCTGCTTATGACCCGCGCGTTACGTGGGAGCGCGTCGGAGATACGCTCGAAACCCTCACGCTCACGCCGTCCATTCTTCGCGTGAAGTGGAAAGACCAAAAGGGCGTCGAGCACGGATGTGGCTGGCACGGCTACATCACCAACGGCGAGGTGTCGACCGTCTAATGAGCACATACGTGATGTCCTTACGCTCAAGCAAGGCTGTATTCCTCCGGCGCGCGCGGCTGGCGGAGTCGGTCATGTCATCGGCAAGGCGCCGCGGTCGGTCGCTGGTCTCAAGCGGCGAGCTCTTCATCACCACGAATTCAGTTCTCATGAGCGCGGTCGCGGTGCGCGTGGGTGGCGCTTACGACTTTGCGTCCGGTGTTTTTCAGTGGGTCTCGCGAGATCGGCTTGTCACGATCACAAACGAGACGGCCTGTACTGGCGGAATGACCCCGACTGGCGGCGGCCCCGGCACAACGATCACTCGGATTTTCAACAAGCATCCGAACCCGAGCACGATTCTGATTAAAGACGAAGAGGTTTAACATGCCGACGAATCAGATCCGAAACGGGAATTCGATCATCAAGTCCTGTAACTATTCACTGGCCCACGGGAGCGCGCCACAGGGCTTCGATTGCATCGTGCCATACCTGACCGCGATTGAGCGCGGCCATTACATGCAATTCCTTTTGAGCGGCAGCAACTATTTCGGGATCGTGACCGACGTTCAGGAATGCGTGGACGAAGAGGGCGGGTTGTATTCCCAGATCTCCGGCGTAGACCGGCGCGACGAGTTGTTCAGCAACGTCGTGTTCGCGAAGATCAATATGATCGATGAGTCGAACGGCTCGATCTACAGTGAATTCTCAGACGAAAACCCTTTCATTCGCGAACTCGATCCTGAAGACGGGCGCGTCTATGCGGTCGAGATTATTGAATGGCTCTGCAGTCAGAAGGATTTCACGCCCGTATTCTCCACGCGCGCCGATCGCATACTCAACGCCGAGTCGAAGGACCGGGGCTGGCAGGATAGCCGATACAACGTTTTCGGTATCGACTGGATGGATGGAATCAAGATCGGCCCCGCACTGGATTTCATCTGCGAGTCACTCGGTCTTCAGTTCACGGTCCTCGACGGTCTTTCGAAGACGCTCCGATTCTCTGTGCGCGGTGTGGCCGAACTGGAAGACTTCCAGTGGTCCACCGGCGCGCTCGCGGTCCGGCGCCGGATCGGTCGAAGCGTTCAGCCAGACGTGGACACCGGGGTCTGGATCGTCGGCGACAAGTCAGTCATCGAATTCACGGGCGTTCCGCTCGAGCCCGACTGGGATACTTTGTGGAGCGCGTATAAGTGGGATCGGGTCTTGCTGCAAAAAGATCTCGGCGGCCTTGACCCGCGCGTTGCTCTCGTCTCTGAATTCCTCGGCTCTGAGGGACACATCGACGGGCGAAAGTACGACGACATGACGATCCTCGAATACCTCGACAAGATCGTCTACAAGGTCTACCGACTGGCCGGGATGGATAATCTTCTCGCTCAGGCCGAGATCGATGGCACTCGGCGCGTCCGAGAGAACACAATCTGCGACCACCTCGTCACCGATCCGAAGGTTGATTCGGTGTGCTACGTACACCCCTACAACCTCGATAACAAAGAGGATAGCCTGAGTCTGCGATCGCCAGACGAGTACGTTAAGATCTACAGTGGCTATAAGGTCTACAAAGACACCGGCCAGGTTGTGTTTGATGAGTCGCGCTTCAAGTACACGGCGGCGGCCCGGGCGCGCACTGAAAACCCGAGCGCCACGGCGGAAGACCTGAAGATCTCTGCCTTCGATGTAGAGCCTGATAACTGTTACATGACCGTCGCAATTTACGGCTACCATTATCGAAAGCTTTTCGGAAGTTCCGAGCGCATAGGAACTTCCAAGTTGAGCGGACTGTATCAGAGTTTCGTGGTTGAGTCTGATCCCTGGGAAGGGGTCTTGACCAAGGATCCTGACGGCGCCGTTGAATACTTCTACCCCGGAGAGAAGCGACCGAACTGGGTCGCGGAGGACGTTGCAATTTCCCTACTTGCTCGCCCGCGCGAGATCATCAGTGGTGAGGCAGAGTACCGGGGTATCGCGGGACACATTCCAACTGGCGAGATCCAGCGCGTATCGGTCAGCCTGAGCGAGAACGGTCTGACCGAAAACGTGTCGTTCGCCAACGACGAGGCTTCCCCAATCTACGAGCCCCAGATCGAGCTACGGCGCAAGATTGCCACCGATCGTGAAATCAAGCGGATCGACCGCGTGAAGCGCGACATTGAGCGCGGCAAGCTTGCTGCGGCCATCAAGCTCGCAAACTCCCGCCCGTTGGATGAGCGCACGAATCACGACATGATGGTCAAACAGGCCATGGCGCAGTTCAACAAAGACAACTGGGTCCTCGTTTCGAACTCCACCGAGACGGCGGCGGTAGGACAACCTATCGCCGGAGAACTCGACTCGAGCGGGAAGTTCCAGATCGTCGCCAGCGCAGACCTTCAAGACGGCGACAAGCGCGTGCTCGGCGTGGCCGTGCTTCCGTTCTCCGGTCAAGCTATTCCGGTGGCGACGGCCGGCATCGTTCAGGCGCGCGTGATTGGTCCAGTCGAAGCGGGCGATGCGCTCGAGTACGACAAGGCGAACACGTGCCTGAAGAAGGGATCTGGCTCGATCATCTCTCTGGTCGATTACCCGGACACCGCGGTCAAAGTAATCCCTTGCAGAATAGGCGGGGGCGGCGGGGGCGGCGCCGTCATTGTTCGTGCGGCCTCTAACGCAAATATTAGTTCCCTCTCTACACTACAAACCATCGACGGAATTACATTGGTTGCAGATGATTTAGTTCTGGTCAAAAATCAGACCACGGCAACAGAGAATGGGGTTTACACGGTCAAATCCTCGGCATGGGCAAAGGTTGGACAGCCGGAACTGGTTGTTGTTTCCTACGGCCACCAAGCGGGGACGCAGTGGTACTTGCAGAGTGACGACGTTTATCAGCAAATAACTGATATTATGGTGGTACGGGCAAGCTCAACGGCGAACGTCACACCGAGTGGGTCATTGTCAATTGATAGCGTGAGCTTTGCAAACAACGCCCTCTATCTACTCCGCCACCAAAGCACGACCTCTCAGAATGGTGTGTGGAAATCGAACTCCGCAGGTGCGTGGACTAAGATTGGTCAACCCCGATTTGTGATTGCGGCCAACGGCACCATCCGGGGCACTATGGGCTTCTTCTTGCACTCTGCCGACACGTACCGAGCCATGACCGGAGGATACCTATAAAATGCCCTCTATCTCTATCCCAGCATGGAACCCGTGCGTTGGTTCCAGTGGAAACGCTCGCTTCGATATACCCGGGGCTATACCGCTTGCCGGTGGGTCTCCCGCTGACTTCTTGGATGATAGGCCCGTGGACCGGGGGAGCAGCGGATACTCGGCCCTCCCCACCTTGGGGCAAATAGACGCGGGTGCCGGTTGGAACCAAGTAATCGCCTATCTTCAGCGTCAAAAGCAGCTCATGGACACATATAGCCTGAGCAATATGGGGGCCGTGTTGCAACCGGCCTTCCTTGCAGGTGATCGGCGCGTGAGTCATTACGACATCGCAGACAACAGCTCTAGCACGGCGTCCCCGGCCTACATGCGGGCGCAGGTAGACGACATCCGTAGACAATGGGGTCTTCCCGCTTGGACATGGGTTTACGGGCCGCCCGTCGCCACCGACATCTCGTTATCCGCGTTCCCCATGCGCGGTGTTGACTTGGCAGAAGTACGCCAGGCGCTCGAACCTACCAATTTGCTGGGCAAGATGGATCTGACGCAGCAGGTGTATAACACATCCAACATCCAGCGAGCGCGAGTACGCGAGGTCGGTGTAAGTAAGAACCTTGGCCGCACCGGAAGTTACGTTGCCGCCACGACAACCATTCTCCGCATAGGTATCGTTCGTACTGGTTCTGGAAACGGTGGTACTGGTGATTTTTATCGGACAGTTTTGTACTTCTACGTTCCAGAGTGGTTGGACGATGCGGGTTTCATCAACACTGTAGAATTAAAAGGAAATGTGGGAACCCTTATAGGGTCTCCCGGGACTATAACTTTTTACAACTGCACAAACCAGACCCAACCAATAGCCGGAAGCGACTTTACCGCCATAGGGACTTCTATCGGTAGTATGGCCGGGGCCAGCGGTGCCTTTACGGTTTCAATACCAGCCGCCGATGTGGTAGCATGTGCCGACGGGTTGTTTAAGATCATAGCTCGGGCGGCCAACGATGCCGCGTGGAATACCGGAGACGCCATTGCCTCCTCGAATTACCTTGAAATAGACAACAATTACACTCTTGAAATAGACTTAAACTAACGAAGTTTAAATTCGCGCCACTCTCGATATGCCAAAATATATTGGTTGTACAAATCTTCCTTTTCTGCCTCAGACAGTCCGCCTCGGCGATACATCCATGTCATTTTTAAAGCCTGGTATTTAAGGTAACGAGGTTCCCATGTTGAATTTTGCGAGACGCGGGGAGAGGCCTTAGAAGCTGATTGTTTTACGGGTGTCGTCTCTTGAGAAAAAGAAGACGCGCACGATATTAAAAACAACACCGAGAGTATTTTAAACATGCAAGAACTCCAAAAAATCACGCCAAGACCATACAATTGAACGATGTATGATCGCAAGAGAAATTATTATTTATTTTGAAGTACTCATGAGCGTTATCGATTTAATAGCTCGGAACTTGGCGGGGATGATTATCTTGTTCCGGCTAAGGCGCACACATGGAGCAAGTTTAGCAACGAGGCGGCGGAGTTTGGATCGATCGGCACCCATAATTTCACAGGCATCCGGAATGATATACCCTTGCATATCGATGATCTTGTTTAGATCTTGGCGGCTCGAGCTAAACAGAATCCGTCGAACGATCTCGGGGTATTCGCGGCAGAAGAAATCGACCTCTTCTTTCGGGATAACTGCAGTTCGGCGCGGCGTCGGCGCGAACCCGAACGCCTGTTTGATAGCGCCGTTCTGGTAGGTCTTTTCGATCACAAGCTTTAGTGTTTCTTCTGCGATCGCGGTCCACTTGAACAGGATCTTCGGCTGCCCGACCCCAACGCTTTCGTTCGGGATCTTATCCACGAAGCCCTGTTCGATCGGGATCTCGAGCGAGCGATGGATGTAAAGGACTGAGCGTTTCGATTCGCGGGAGATAGACTGAATGTCCGCGTGTCCGTTCCGGATGGCGGCCAGAATAGACGCTGGCCACTTCTTAAACCACGCCTGAAGAGCGGCAACGGACTCGGACTCGACACCAGTTTCGGAAGTTATTTCGGTGAGATCCATGACGGCCTTTCAAGGAGCCCTGCCAGCGGGCGAGACGTACTCGGGGTTGCTAGCGGGACAACCCCATCTCGCCCGCGGCGAGCTATCCGATCAACTGTTGGTTTGAGGAGTTCCCGGTAGAAGTGGGACCGGACTCTCATGAAACCTCAGAACCTCGGACTGACGCGGTTATTGTTACCCACCGGCGCCTTGGGTTTTTCTCCGCTTACGCCGCGCGCGCTTTCCGCTCGCCATCGTAAATCTTTGCTAGGCGGTCTCGGCGGTCGGTGATGAACTTGCGAAGGGCGTCAAGCTCGCTGCTATATTCGCCGCCCGAGAGCGGATGAATGTAGTTATTCACGATATTCGCGGTATCGGTCTGCCAGCGAATTTCTTCATCGAAACATCTCCTGCAAAGGTAGTTCTTGTATTGCCTACGTTCTTTGCATTTGGTACACGGGGTTGTCGTTAGTCTTGGCATTAGATTCTCCAGAATCCTCTCGATGGCTCGGCGAGCGGCCGGCCAGTGTTTTTCTCTACCGTTATCGCTCGATCGTCCCAGAGCTCCCTCATGTGGTAATCTTTCTCTGATGTGACCGGCAGGGCGATCCCGATGTGCTTTTCACACCACGCTTCAACTTCGCTACGCATCTGCGCGCGGTGAAGGGCTGGGTTCGCCATCGCAACCCGAGCGGTCAGGATCCGAACTTCGATCCCGCGCTTGAGCCACGCCTTAATTCGACTGACCATCTCGACAACGGGCTGGTCGCTCTCGTCTTTGCGAAGCGTGCCGTCGAAGTCCACGCCGATCCATCCACTCATTATTTCTTACTCCCGTTACAGGCCGAGCAGACCGCGTTACAAGGACCGTCCTCGCATAGGCATGCACTGACGTATTTGCCGCAGTTGTTGCAGATCTCACCAGTTCCGTCGCATTGAATGCAGCCGGACGGGGCGAATTCTGCTGGCCGCTGAACTGAGACCGCAGCCTTCTTAGTTTTCTTGGTCGATGCCATTGGGCGGAACCTCCGAATAGAGTGCGACCTGAAACAGCCAGACCATGTTCACGGCGACCACAAACAGTCCGCCGATCGTGCTCCAGAACTGATTTAGCGACGGGTAGTAGTGGAGATTCCAGAATCCCCAGGCTGTGAAAAAGACCACAGGCCATGGACTGACGCCCTTGATCTGTTTGTCTTTGTGGAGTCGGATCACGTTCAGCATCAGCATGATCGCGGCCCCAAACTCGAACATCCCATTGACGATGTCTTGGTTCATGCTTTCCATCCACGCCGCTTGGTAAAATTGTCAGCCACGTCACCGACGAATAGCGTGAACTTAATGCTCGGATAGGCGATCAGTAGAATCCCCGCCACGTTCGGAGCTAGGTGCACAAGAGTTAGTATTGACGCCAGCGCAGCGGCAAACCCGAAGAACGCTGTCATCGCTATCGTGAAACTTCTCATCTGGTTTTCCTTCAACGAAATGACTTGGTCCCGGCACCGGTTCAGTGCATCGGCATCCGTTTGGAATGATCGGTTGCTTGCACCGATCGCAATATCCGATCATTTTCCACTACACTCCGCCGAATCTCGTATCCATCACAAAGGCTGCCGCATCGGCAATCTTCTGGGCTTTTATTCTCGGGTCGCACTTAATCCGAAGGTATGCTTTTCGAGCGAGCTTCATTGTCCGTCGCTCAGCCGCACTTTTTCTCATTTAAACAACCGTCCCTTCAAAAATCTGTAGAGCTTCATCCACCAACTGAGGCGCGGGCAATTCCAGCACCCGCGCCCCGGGCATCCCCTGCAACTCAAAAGGGAATGTTCTCTTCCTGAACGTCGCCTCCGAAACCATCATCAGGGCCGGCGTCCTCTCGCTTGGCGGGCGCAGCCTGGCGGGTTTGCGGTTGGGTCTTCGGCGGTGCCGATCGTTGCGTGGTATTGCCCCGCGATTGCGTGGTTTCACCACTCGATTTCCCGCCGCCGACGAAGTGCATTTGCTCGCCGCTGATCTTGATCTTTGTGCGCTTCTGGCCGGTCTGCTTGTCATCCCACGCGTCCATCTTCAATCGGCCTTCGAAGATGCACTGTTGTCCTTTGGCGAGATGCTTCTGTGCGAGCTCGGCGGTTTTGCCGAACAACTCCACGTCCATAAAGAGAACCTCTTCGCGAGCCTCTCCGTTCGTGGTGAATTTCCTGTTGGAGGCAATACCGATAGTGCAGATTGCCGTCCCGCTCGGAGTGTATTTTGTCTCCGGATCGCGGGTTAGATTGCCCTGAATGATGACTTTGTTGAGACCCATGAACTACCAGCCTTTCGGGTAAAGTTTGAACAGGAAGTGCATCAAGCGACCATATAGCTTGTTGCAGAAGAAGAGAATGAATAAGGCGAGCGCGTAAATAACAGCGCCACCTATTCCTACCTTGATGCCCTCGCCTTTGGCGTATTCGTAGTCCCAGTCTTTGTCCGACACGTTATTTCTCCTTTACGAAAATATAGATCGGCGTCGGTCGCGAGATGTCGGTGATGGTTTTCATTGTCCGACTGCCAACCTTCACGCGTCCCTGCTTGATCCCATCGGCCAGTCGTGTTCGTACCCACGCTGGCGGCCGGCCGGTCTTATCGCAGATCTCCTTGACCGTCATCCCTTCGCCGACCGTCTTTCGGCGCTTGCCGAACATCGAAAGGATTTCATCTTTAGCTTTTAGCTGAGACATCCTTGCTTCTCCCTTGCTTGGGGTCTTCGAGGTAAATGGGAGCCGTCAGCGACTTCCCGAATCGACTGTCGATCGTGATGAGCGCTTGCTGCGGGACCATGAATTCGCCACCGATGCGCTCGCCAAAGGCTGTGTATCCAATGAGCGATCCGTTCATCACGAAGCGGTTGTGATCGATGTATTCGTGGAGGTGTCCGAACACGTCCAGGTAGGCTTGCCGCTTGCGATCCCAGCGCGAGAGTTTCTTCATGATCGGGATCGTAGGACCGCCCACTCCGCCGCCGTACTTGATGGCGTCACCGTGGTGGAAGCGGATCGGGAATCCGAACACGTCAACCCAAACGTGGTAGCCGTTCGCGATCACGAACTGAAGTCGCGGCTCGTTCTTATATTTCGCGGCGAGTTGCTGGTACATCAGCCACTCATAGGAGTTCTTGTATCCGGTGCCGATGCGCGGCTTCATGGTCGTTCGACCGTGGTTTCCGTAGCAACACGGGATCACGATCTTCTTGAACTTCCCTTCGGCCAGAAGGAAGTCGATTCCGGAGCAGATCAATTCAGATCCGCGAATGAGCGCTTGGGTGGGGGAGAGGTAGTTGTCTTCAACCAACTCTTCGTGGATGTAGCCCGTGATCATGTCCCCCAGCAACGCCAGAATCAGCGTGTCGACTTCCATCCCTGTGCGCGCCCAGTTGATCATAAACAGGCCGCGCTTGAAGAACTTTCCGACGCGCCGTGCAGCGATGTCCGGAGTGAATCGGTTCGCCCCGCCAACCGTGGATGGATCTACGCGCTCTTCGAGATGCCAGTCGGACGCGACCATGATCGCGGCGAGCTGGGCGGTCTTGTTCTTTTTCGGTAGCTTGTAGTGGAATGCCGCGCGCGGGTTCGTGATGGATTCAACAATGCCGCAGCGCTCTTCAGCAACTTCGAGCTCCTTGAGTGTTTCCTCGTAAAGCTCCTTCGTCTGCTTGAGCTCGAGCTTGAGAGCCTTGGTCGCTCGTTCGCTCTTTACAGATCCATCCCGAGGTACGTAGCCGTGCTTGCGAAGGTGTTGGATGATCCGAGATTCTTCCTCGGTGACCTTCAGCGTCTTCTTTGTTCCGAGTGCCTCTTCGATTTCTTCGCCCGTTGTCATGACGCCCTCGCGAGTTGTTTTTCATACTGGTCAACCATGTCGAGCGTTTCCGCGTAGCCACAGATGTCGACACGGTTGTCTCGCTTGGGACGGTTGCATTCTCGGGAGATCTTGACCCCAATCTGGCAGAGAGAGACCTGGCGCGGAGTCACTTCGACTCCAAGGATCGCAGACCAAATCTTTGCCGTGCGAGAGAAGTCGTGGTAGGGATGGCCGTAGTCTTGATTGCGATCGCCGTGGACGATTCGCTGTGCTTCTTGGAGAATTGTCTCGGGGATCTTGAGCTTCTGGAATGTGTAGACGTCGAGGATGGGAATCTCGTAGCCAGTAGCCACTGCCATTTCAAAGGCTACGCCCTTTGAGTTTTCCCACCCATCCATCACAACGAGTGCTTCGTAGTAACTCTCGCCGTCCGGAAGTGCGCGGGATAGTTCTTCCGCGTCAACCCGGAGATACTCCTTGGGCTTTCTGGTTTGGTCGCCACCGAAGGTCTCGGCTGGATTGAAGACTTCGTGTCCCTGACTTCGGAGCTCCGCGGCAAGCGCATGGAACTTCTTGTAGTTAAAATCTTCGAGGCCTCTCATGGGGCCACTGAGGTAAACTCGCATCAAATCGTCCTCCTTCGCGAGATAACATCGACTCAGGAGGGTGAGCACTCAAATAAACCGCTCGGCTTTATTGAAATTTTTCCTTGACCGCGTCTATATCATCCTGATCAAGTCGCAAAGTATCGGTTGTTATATAGGGGAACATCGTCGCGGATGGGATGTTCGAGTGTCGAATGCCGAGCACATGCCCCAGTTCGTGCAGGATCACACCGCTCAGTAGGTTTTGCTGACGCGCACTGTTGATCAAGATCTCCGAGCGCCGAAGGATTCCAGACTCGATCTCGACCGGAGAGAACATGCCCAGGTAGTTCGCGTCGTCAATGTAGGATTTGATCGTGCAGTTCGCATCCTCTGGCTTTTTGACGATGCGAATCTTCACCTTCGAATACTTGTTCCACTGACGGGCGGACATTCGCAAGGCGCTGACCACCTTACCAAGGCGCAAACCACTGGCTTTGATGTCGGCCCTGTCAATATAAACGTCGACTCTCTCGGGGGTGTAGTTGGGGTTCAGATCGAACGCATTGAGGTAGGACATTGGAACGAGCAGAAACAGCAAAACCTTGGCGACCATGTGTCACCCTTTATTGGGAACTCCTGTGGGTTGATTGCACGTTGCGATGTTTACGAAACAAATTTCGCGAACATCTTAAAATGGAAATTTCGATCGTCCGGTTCGATAATAATAAGCGTCCGTGTATTTACCCTTGGCTGCCTGTCGGACGCCACGAAGTCGGAAGCGCCGGTATCGGACGCGGGATTTAATATTCATACCGAACACCTCAAATATAACGAAACCCACCCTCTGAAAATGTGCCTGCCCTGAAAGCAGACATCCTTGTCCTGATTCGTGAGCCACACACGCCGATCGCGCGCGGCGCCGTAGGTTGAAAAGTATTCGTCGTTCACGCGGAAGCCGAGGTATCCACGGAGCAGAGCCTCGATTGTTTTGATCACGCCTATCTATCTCCTTCAAAATTGTTCTGCTGCTTGTTGTCGCACTTTGAGCATCGAGAGACCACGTCCCAGTATGTATCCCATTGACCATTTCCGTAATCCACGACAATCATCTCTCTAAACTGCTGACATATATTGCAATATCCAGACCACTTATGTCCAACCTCTGGGCGAGTTGATTCGTTGCTCACGCTTGCATCTCCTTGAAGAATACTGGAAAGTTTTCAAGGTGAGGGGCACTAGAAACTTCGACAAAGGACTCCCCGTCGTTACCAGCCAGCGTAGGAATTTCTATGTGGGTGATTGATGAGTATCCTTCATCACTCAACAAGACCACTGTTGAGTCTGGATGCTTCATAAGCAGAACTGCTAATTCTTTGGCCTTCATGCATGCATCTCCTTTACAGCCAACTCAACACCAGTCGTCCATGCCGTCCACTCGGCGTCGGACTGACAGACGCGGCGGGCCATCTTCAGGTAGTTGTTCGTGGTTGAAATCGAGGCGTGACCCATGGCATCGCGCACCCAGACCACGTCGTTCTTTCCGCCGTCGAGATTCTTAAAGTACGTCATGCTCCCGTAGAAGTGCCGGAGAGAATGAGGCTTCAGGTTAAGCCCTTGCGGTTCAACTTCACCCAGAATTTTTCGAATGACGGACGCAGACACATTGAACAGGATGTCGTCAAATCCGCGCGGGTTCGCCGTGATGTAAGATGCGAGGACCTGGGCGGCGTGGTGTGTGATCGGAACCTCGCCGGCCGCGTTGCCCTTGCACGACATCGTCTCGGCTTCGACCATGATGTGCGGTCGCGCGCCGAGTCTCAGGTGTCGCGGCTTCAGCGTGAGCAGCGCTTCGATGCGCAAACCACTACCGGCAAGGGTCTCGAAGATAGCCTCGCGGGTAAGGGCTGGCACTGCACGCGGGTCTGTTTGGGGTTTACGGACTCTCGCGCGAATCTCAAGGAACTGCGCTGCAGTTGGAACATCTGTCGGCTCTTGATGCTTCACCGGAACCCTGAGGTTCTGCGGCACCGGACTGGCGGAGATGATGTTTGCATCCAAGCAGAAGGAGAAGAAACTCCGGATGCTCTTCATTGCCTGAGCCACACCGCGCGCCATCCGACTTCCTGCGATTGACTCTTTGAAGTCTACGATGTCGGCGCGTTCGGCGTAGACGAGTCGCCGTCCTCGGAGCTCCAAGAAATTCCGGAAAGACTCGAGCTCGCCGAGGTAGGATCGGACGGTGTTGTCGGCGCAGCCTTGGGTGACTCGGAGCTCGCGTTCGTAGCGTTTGATTGCTTCTTCAGCGCGCATTCTACAGCCCTCTTTTTCATGTTATCCGACATCGTAAACGCCAGTCGCGGCGACGGGCCGCAATGGACGGTCTTGCCTTGAAGGATCCGGGTGCACGCTGGCGCAACGTAGCAGCGCATTGATCCAAAATGTTTGATGCTGACTCGCCCGCCGTTGGCAAGGTCTTCGATCAGCGAGTTCAGAAAGGAGTTGATCACACGGGCCGCTTGGTCCGCGGTCACCCCAGCTTCTTTTGAAGCCAGAATGACATGGTCTGCTTTACGCATTAAATACCGGAGAGGTTTCGGATCTTCGCCTTAACGTCTTCCGGCAAAGCATCCCACACATCCGCGAGCTTCTGTATATCCTGACTGGTGCCCGCGTATTTCACAGGCGACGCTCCGCTGTCGGCGGAATTGATTCCCGACTCCAGCATGGCGCGGCTTGCGACAGAGATCCGACCGCCGTAACTTTTGTCGGCGATTCGCTGAAGACGTTCTCGCGTGTCGTTATCGAGGCGCAGACTGAGCGCTTTATCTTTCGTCTCCATGGTAGTAATCATACTGTGTTACCTCCAAATTGCAAATGTATTACACAGATTGTGGGGTGGCGTCCATGCAAGCGCAGCCCCTACTTTCGTGACTCTGGATGTATCGCTTGAACCACGCGGATGCGCGATCTTCCGCCACGTTTCCCAGTTCAAATATCGTTTCGTCCAGATCATCCATGAACCGCATGACAGAGAACGTATTGTTCGGATGACTGACGAGCGCCAGGCGGTAGGCCTTAGCGCTGTCGTGGCGGGTATCCAGAACAGAGATGATCCTTTTAATTATCATCACGCGTCCCTTACAATTTCGATCCCGGTTCCCTCGAGATCCTTCATTACCGCGGCGAGCTTTTTGTGCATCTCCGGGTGTTTGATCCCGACCACTTTCAACCCCGTGATCGCCAGCAGGATCGTGTCCGTTCGCGTGAAAACGCGATCCCATGCCGCGTTGAGGATGTCTCGCTTCTCTTGCTGGCTAAGCCGCGAGACGGGTGCCGTGGAGGGCTTTGTCGCAGAGGTGTCTCCAGCGTTCTCTGCATTCTCGGTAGAGCTTGAAGTATTTGACATGCGTGGATTCGTCTCCCTTCCAGTACGTCTCGTTGAGCTTCAGCACTTCGGCTTCTTGCTGAAGATTTTTCCACACGTTGCTTGCCCGTGTGTGATGGATCGTGCATGCCGGATCTCCGGTGAACATCGCCCATCCAATCCGGTCGAAGTTGCGCTTAACTTCTATTCCCATAAAGATGTCCGCCCAACGCCCGAGTCCGAACGCCCTTGGACCCATCGGCGCGTAGTACACGAACGGCAGGGCTTGAATCGTGAATGCGACATTCATCCCGCAGATCGGGGCAAGCACACCGCGCGGGATCGGACCGGCAAAGAACGGTCCGTTGTAAAGCCCGACCAACTCCGGATGTTGCAATTGGGTGACCGCGTCAAGATCCGGGACGCCATTCCAAACGCCGTGACTGAAGTGAACCGGCGCCTCTTCGCGGACTTCATACGGAAACCCGCGCATGTATGGCTCGCCGTGACCAGCCGTGTTCATCCAACTGATTGGGACTCTTCGCTTCAGTACAGATAGGTGGCCGGCGATGGGGTCAGTCCCATCGATCGGCGCAACGTCGTCATCGAACGACATCACATATCGGATCTGCTTGTGACACTGAGTGATCAGCGCGAACCCCAGGTTGCGGCAAGCATCCGTCTTGTTGAAGATCAGATCCTTGTCTTGACCCAGAATATCCCACGATGTGAGGTGGCCACTATCACAGAACTCGTCGGGGTAGTACGTCCGAACTTGCACCACCGGCTCGGCTCCGTCTTTCACGATGAAGAGTGTCACTTCGTGCTTGAAGAACAGTGCCTTCCACGCTTCGAGGAATGTTTTTAAGCTCTCTTCTCGGCACGACGGGACAACGATGGCAATCTGCGACATTACGCGCACTCCTTTTTGAGCATCCAGAACGAACCGCGGGAGTCCAATTCGAGACTATTCTCTGCGGTGAAATCAATCACGGCGTCTTGCACGTCTTTCCAGTGATCGAAATCGTCGCCGAACATCACCCCACCCGGAGCGACCAAAGGCCAGTACGCTTTCATGTCGGCGAGGACGTCTTCAAAATCGTGGCTCGCGTCGAGGTAGATCATCTCGGCGCGCGCACCCTTCCAAGCGAACCAGCGGGCGGCGATCAGGCTTGTCTGTGGGAATGGGATGATGTGGCGTGTAACGTTCTCGTGCACGCAGTTCGATAGGAATTGGAAGTACACGCTGGGGTAGCCGTAGAAATGATGGAGCGATTTGTAACGCTGCGGGTCGTCCTGATTTTGCCAGAACTCCAACGCGCCAAGCCAGGTGTCCACGCAAACAACCTTCGAATCGTACATGTATCGATCGCGCAGTTCTTTTGCCATTGTGATCGCGGACTGACCTTTCCACGTGCCCACTTCGATGATGAGTTCTGGTTTGTATTGGTCGATCAGTTCGGCAAAGATCGGATCGTTCCCATGCCAGCCGTCGAGATCCTTCTCGCGAAGAAATAAATCCCCGTGATTTAGATCCGCGTCTTCGAAGCGGTCAAACGGATCGACGTGGTGGATGTCGGTTGGTTTGAGGATCAAGAGACCTTCTCCCAGTTCTCAGCACTGCACGCATAGGCCCACTTCAATCCCGGCTTGAAGTGCGCGACGTCCGAATAGGGATCGGCTTCCTCGTCGGTGCACTGGTCGATCTTGTCGAACAGCGAACCTTTGTGACGGAGCTTGATCTCCCAGATCCCGGAGTCGTTCTTGCCGTACTTCGCTTCGAGGATCGTGCCGTCCGAACAGACTATCAGAATTCCGGTGTCTTTGTCGTCGGTCCCGTACTGAGAATACTGCGCGCGGACATCTCCTTCGAAATAGACATTGTCGTCGCTCTGTCCGTAGATCTTTGTGCCTTCCACGATTGAATCTCCTAGTTTAAATTCACGTCCGCGAGTTTCTTTTGGCGGGCTGCTTTGCGTTCATTCAGCCACGCCTTAAACCGCTTGCGATACCAGATGTACTCACACACCAGACCCCAGTCGGTGAGTGCGGTGTAGATCTTGGTGACCAGAGCCATCAACATCGCAACGCAAATGATTCCCAGACAAATAACGACGAGCAGCCCGCCCATCCATTGAATTGCTTCGCTCATGTTTTCCTCTTCGGTTCGGGGCATGCGATTGCAAAGTGCCCGAGCTTCCCGCAGTTTTGACAGATGATGATGACAATGACGGCGCGAGGTTTCATTAGACTCTCCGCTCGTCGTCGCACCATAGAACGCGCTTTGCAATGGCAGCATCCACGAACTTCCGCCACTGCATGAAGCCCTGCTTGGTGAAGAACCCCCAGTCTTTGACGGCTGGCCCGCAAATCGCCAGCGTCCAACTGCATTTTCCGTTCGCGAGTTTTGTGATGCGGTGCCTAAAGTCTGGTCCGCAAACATAGATCCGCCACGGCGCCCACGGCCTCCACGGTTTGAGCTGGACTTCTTTGTTATCAGGCCCGCATACTTCTGTGTATCCACCCCATAAGATGACGCGGATAAAAGTTTTCCATGGATGATCGTGGGCGCATCTATCAGAGTCGGCGCGAACGATCTTGTGGAGTTTCACCGACCACTGGCGTGGCAGCCAGAGCGACCAGCGGAGTAGGTAGTCTGTCTTGCCGGCCAGATCTTTAATGACGCGATGTGTCAGGAACATTCGTTACTCCGAAAAGATGTGTTCCCAGTAGCGCTCCATCACGTGCGCTCCCCAAGAGAGCCCGTCGTTGTGGCCGCCGACCGTGGCACCACGATCCTTATCGACCAGAGCGAGGCATCGCTCATAGAAATCCCGTGAGCGTGCTTGAATGCGTTCGCGTGAAACAATGAACTGAGCGCCAACGACGAACTTGAATCGGTCGCGGTGTTGGCCGGTCAGGTTTGCCCAGGTGGAGCCGATCGGGAGCCCGCCGTGTTGTGGTGCGCCGTTGTAGTCGCACTCGCAGTAGTGACCGAGCGGGTAGAATGGCTCGAATGGGGATAAGCCGTAGTAGTTGATTGTCTGAACGACGTCCGGCATATGAAAGACAGGATCGCCCTGCACGAACGCGGCGAAGTCGGGCAACTTATCCCAGTGCGCGAGTATGTGGTGAAGGTAGGTATGCGCCTCTCGCCCAACGTTTGGCAGAGGTTCGCTGATACCCCGCGCCAGCGTCAGGTTCGCCGACTTCTCGTAGACATATGGAATCCAGTTCGGATCCACCTTGTCGATCCAGCTCACATCTTCTTTGTATCGCGCAACAACCAAGTGCAGTCTCATGAAGCGAGCTCCAAAATTTTCCTGAATCTCAGCCGCGCCTCGACGGTCACGGCGTTCCTATAGCACTCGGCGGGATCAACACGATTGATGTCGTCGCCGATTCCGAGTGCCGCTCTGCGGGCGCGTCTGTAGCACGCCGCGCATCGTCCGTTTGTGTACTCTCGATCGAAGTGTCCACACAAGAGCTTCTTCTTTGGCCGGCGTAGTGTTGACCGCTTTGTCACGCACGTGTTGCAAATGTGCTTGCATTTCATCGCGAGCGTTCGCTTGCACACAGTGCACGTCCGGATCTTGATCACGACACAGCCCTCAACACCCGACTGAACCGAAGACGCGCCTCAAGTCCGATCGCGTTTTCGTAACACTCTTTCAGCGTGGGTCCGATCCGCTCCATGGGATGGACTATTCCGGTTGACTGTCGTCGCCCGTATCGTCGCATGTAATGTTTCATGTAGCATGCTCGGCATTCAGTCTTTACCCACTGGGACGCGCTCGTTGTTCCGCACGTCATGCACTTCCTTACCGCGTGCTCAGGTATGGGGTCCATTTCTCAATCCACTTTTGATTTTCTTGCGCCCACGGATCGGCGAGAGATCCGCCTGAGAGATGCTTCGTGACTTCGGGGATCACGTAGTTCTGAAGACCAGCCTGGCGCATCTTCATGCACAGGTCCGCGTCGTAGCAGTGCCAGTGATTGAACTGTTCATCGAACCCACCGACTTGCCGGAATCGCCAGTACTTCACGACCATGCAGTAGCCATCAACCGAGTCGACCGGCTGCGGTTGCGTAGCCCAGCGGTGAATCACGTTCGGACCATGTTCGGGCGGGAAGTCGTTCTGGATCAGTCCGCCCACGAGCGGAGAGCCCAGCCACCAGCGCGAGTCGCATTTCATTCGCTCGCAGCCGACGAAACCAATCACACCGGCATTCGGGAGAGCGTCGAAGTATTCGTTCAACTTTGAAAGCTGGAAGTAAACCCGCGCGTCTTGGTGGATCAGAACCAGAATATCGTCTGGTTGGATGCAATGCTTTTCGCTGACAGCTTGAATCGCTTCGTTGTATCCGCTCGTCATTGAGCGGGCGGTGTGGGACCCGAATCGGACTGAGCCGCGTCCGTACTCGGCGATGTTGTCGAGCATGGCGTGGAGTTGTCTACTGTCGTTTGTGAGGGTGACGGTGAAGATCCGGGACATTCTTTTTCTGCCTTGGCTAGTAACTCCTGCTCTGCGTGTTCCCGGCCGATCACATACGCATCGGCCTCATCGATCTCAGATTTCTTTCGGTGGTGTCCGTGCGCGTAAGCTGTCATCGGCGCAGCCTGGCGGGAGTCACCGATATGGATGTTCGAAACTACGGGATTCTCTTTATCTTCTTCTTTCACCAGCACACGCGTCGTCACGTTCAGGTCTGCGATCTTGTGCTTTACACGCAGGAAATAGAGAGCTTTAAAGAATGCGCACAGTGCCGCGGTTGCCTCAGCTTCATTTCCCAGCGGGCGGTTGAGTTTCTGGTACGTCTTGGGGCTCACTACTTTGTCCGAACCCGAGTCCATTCAGTTCATCCTTTCCAATGATCTTTGCGCCGAACTTCTTGAACCGATCGGGGATGCACGCCATCAACCCGAACAGTAGCGCATCCCACGGTCCGGCGACCTGTCGGCGGAAACCACCGAACCAACCCTTGCGCCAGAGAACCTTGTTCTTTCCCCAGCGGTAGATCTCACAGCGATAATTCCCGGTCTTTAAATCCCCAGTGCCATCGTTGATGATGTGCATGGTTCCGAGTTCTTTCTTGTGACACTCCAGTCCGTGCGGCCAGAGCTCGATCTTCACGACAATCATTCGCAACCCTCGGGTTTGTGCTTCCATTCCCCTCGACAGGTGTCACAAGAGTAGTATGAGTCGCTTCCGCCGCAGGGATCGTAGTTGTAACGAATGCCTTTGTGAGGGCATCGCTTTTGAAGTTCCTTCCACATCTCCATGATTTTCTTTTGCTGCTTTTCGAACCGTTCTTTTATTGCCTTCTCAAGCCTCCAGATCTTCATAAAGATCCGGTCGGCTCCGGTCGGCGTGTATTTCTTCAGTTGTTCCGACATGACGTCCTCAAAAATTTTAATGGAGCATAGACCCGTCAACTTTTCGGACTCGGCACCAGGTATTGCCTACTTAGAGCCCATCCGCGCGCACTGGTCCGCGCACATGATCGATGACCGATTCTTATTTTTTCAGCACCCGCCGCTCCATGCGCTTCGAACTGTTTAGGGTGTGGCCTCTCATGAGCTTGACGGGGTTTCCCCTGTGAGGCTCCCACCACTATTTTACTTATCGCCTTCGTTGCTTTCGCGTTTCGGATCTTCCGTGTAATTCTTGAGGACCACAATCTTGCGACCCATGAACTTCTTGTCTTCCTGCAGGAAGTATTCGCGCATGAACTCCCGGACGATAGACGCCGGAACGAACAGGCCTTGCGTCTTGTCCAGGTCGCCATCTTTGGGAATGCCAGCGGTGGCGATCCCGACTACTTGATTCGTGTCGTTAAGAACGGGCGAGCCTGAGAGACCATGATCAAACTGAACCGCGGCGCACGTTCGGATAGTTCCTTCGTGATAGATGCCGGTCACCTTACCCTTGTAATCCTCGACGGGTGTCCCGCGCAAAGAGCCGGCGATGGTGATACTGTCGCCGAGGAATGCGTTGTTCGTTGCCAAACCAAGAGTCTCTTTGAGATTCATCGGCTTCAGTGTTGCGACAACTGCGAGGTCAAGGTTTCGGTTGTAATACAGCGGGCGGATGACGAACTTTTTACCATACACTTCCACCCACATCACGTCGTAGGGGATCTTCTTTTCGTCGTCAATGATGTTGTGTGCGCAAGTGAGTAGTGTGTCCGTCGATATTGCGAATGCTGTGCCATGACCTGTAACAGTTTCGATAACTTTAACCCCGCTCTTCTCGTCAGTGGATTCTTGAAGGCGCTCATACTTCAGCGGGAATGACGCTTCCGTTTCTGCGAACGCGGCGATGTTAAAACACAGGGCGAATACCAAGCCCAGAATAAATCGAACCATCGGACTACCTCCGAAAACGACCGGATCAAGCGCTTGGCTCACCCGTCATTCCAACTCGCGAGACGATTCGTTTCCGCTCGCGAGTTGGTTCATCGTCTTTCGGATTTGGCGGCTAAAATAAACCGCTCGGTTTTTAGAAAATAGTTCAGGGATTGCGAGGTGGAAGAGGTGCGACCTGTCGGTAAAGCTGCACATCTACCTGCAACGTTGCTGCCTTTCGTGCATCGTACAGTCGGATCGGAATGTCCGAGCTTCTGGATCTGTGCTGCTTGAATGCCTCTTCTTTGGTGTAAATCTGCACGTTGTTTAGGTGGCAGGTATATCCCTGACCATTTAGCGCCCAGAAATACATACAGTTCCCGATGTACTGTCGAGAGTCCTGTAGGATGTATTCGTTTTCTCTGGCGGCATTGAGCTTAGTGAAACACTCCTCGCACATCGGCCCGAGGTTATCGAAGTCCTTTGAATTATTTGGGTTCAGGTCTTTCCAGCACTGAGTGCACGAAGGAAGTGGGTGCATCTTACTCCGCCTTTCCATTCCAGACGCCCTTGCTGATGATGTCCACGTCGTGGCTCTGAAGTTTCGGTCGGTCCGATTTGAATTCCTGAATCGCATCGGCAACGGCGTGATCGACTGATGGAGCGCGTAGAATTATCTCCGAGTAACGAGTCTCGCCCCGCTTGCGAAGGGTGATCTTGTAGGATTCCATTATTTCCTTTCGGCCTGTGGCCTGTTCGGGGAAGGCGTAACCAGTTCACCAATCACCGCCTCTTCCACCCAGTCCTTAACGATCTTCGAGGAAGGAGCGGCATAGGTAAGTTCGTAGTTCCACTTGCCGTTGTAGAATCTTTTGTCGGTGATCACGCCGGGGATCCCGAGCGCTTTGACGTGGTCACCCCGGAAGTATTTCTCGCGCGGCGTGGTTGGTGCGATATGGTCGCAGCCGAGAATAAACACGATCAGGATGACTAATGCCAGTCGGATCATTAGAGTCTCCAGAAAACCAGAAGCGATCGGATCTTTTGCTTCCGGAATTTTACCCAACCACTATTGACGAAGCTCTTAAAGCTCGCGTCTGCAATCATCCCAGCGATGGTCGCCAGTCGGACGTACAGCCACACACGCCAGAACGGGGTTCCGGCCGGGATTTCTACCTCGTAGTTAAACTTGGGATACTTCACGCGTAGGCCTCCAATAATGCGAGCTCAACATCCTCGGTCGGCTTCGCTTCATCTGCGGCGAAGAGATCGAAGAGCATTTCCTGTCCGGGCGTGTCCTTGTGGCGACCGCGCGGCGGGGGATTGAAGGGGAGTGGCGGAGGCGGAAGGGTTTCGGCGAGCTCGGCTTCGCTTGCGCCGTCCGCATACATAGACTCGGCGTCACGCTCGGCCTGTTGCATCTTCGCCCAGGCAGCCTTTGCGCTACCGCGGTTCTCCAATCGGCTTGCCAAGGCCGCCATGATGTCGTCGTTCTGTCCGCCGTTCATCATGGACTTCAGCGCGGTAACATCGAAGGTTCCTTCCAGCGCTTGCGATGCGGCCTCTTTCTCACCCATCAGAGCGAGCGCCTGTTCTTGGATCGTTCCTTCGTAGTAGAAGAAGAACACCTTGCACGCCTGAGTCTGGATTGGACGGCGCGCACGGGCGGATGCTTGGCGAAGGACGTGGGTGGAGTAGCCGACCTGATACCACATCAGCGACGGGAACTGCACGAGATCCAGTCCAGTCATCACGCGCTTTGGGTGCACCACCAGCACGTCGATGTCCTGAATGTGCTTGGCAATCCAATCTTCGCGCGCTTCCGGCTTGACCGTGTCCGGCATTCGAACGGCGCGGATTCCCTCGCGCGCCAGCATGTCAACGATCTTCGGTCGAACGTCGTGCTCGCCGACGAACGAAACGTAGATGGCGCACTTGCGACCCTGTGCCAACTCAGACTTGCAGGTCTCCACGAGCTTCTGATCTTTTGAATCCTCGTGGTTGATGCCCAAGTCCTTCGGCTGAACAACCGGCTCATACCCCGTCTTGATCCCGTTCTCGTCAAACGTCGGGGCGCAGATCACGCGCCAGTCCCACGGATGATCGAGGTAGGAGTCCAGAGCAGAGATGCGGATAGTGACGAGGACGGGCGGACCCTTACCCTCTCCACCTGCCTTCTCTTGGATGGCTTCTGTCAGAGCACTATCGATTCGGATGTATTCTTCGCGCAGTTCCTTGCTCGGCTTGCACGCAACGAGCACGCGCTCCATCGTGGGTAACGCCGGTCCGAGTTCGGCGAGCGACATGAACACTGCTCGGCCAATAAGGAAGTGGTTGTAGAGATCCGGCGAGATCCCGGGCTTCGGGTTGTCCGCCGTCTTGTATTCTTTACGCCGGCCGCACGCGCCGCGCCGCGCGCCGCGCAGATCGTCCACCTCATTGCGGTGAACCTGGCGCTCCATCACGCCATAGCGACGAACGAAACCCATTGCATTGCGACCGATCGGACCCACGCGTCCACCGCGCAAAGACGACAGGTCGAAACCGCGCGCCCGGAGGAGAGCGGGGGACATGCGCCAGAGCGGGGCGTGAAGATCGACCGCCTTGCCACCGATCAGAGTTCCAGTAAGTCCCATGGTGTAACGGCAGGATGCGGCGAGGGTTCCGAAAGTATTGCCTTGAATCGTATCAGCACCGGCCAGTTCGTGGACTTCGTCCGCAATCAACAGGTCGAAGAAACCCTTCATCTTGCGCTGGATATAGCGATCGATGTGCGGGTTTCGGCGGAAGCCACGCGCGTTCGTGCTCAGCTTGTCCTTGCACTGGTGGCAGTAGGCGGCTACCGGCGCTTCAATGTAATCGTCATAGCTGATCGGGTTCTTGTGATCGCCGATCTCTTCCATCTGAATCGCGCCACAGGTGGGGCAAGCGGCGACGTCCATGGTCGACCGTTCGAGGAATTCACGACCATCATTCTTTGTGGCGATCAGCGCATTGATCCGGCGCTTGGCGGCCACGGGGCGATCCACGTCAAAGCCCAGCTTGGCGGCTTCCTTGGAGATGACCATGATGGAAGGGCCGGTGTGTTTCGAAGCCTTCTCTTTGAAGTCCATCAGGTCGGCGTAGGTGCGGACAGCCTTGACATACACATTCGGGATAGCCCACTCGACTTCGCGGCGCCACTTGCGGACGATGTGGCCCGGGCAGAGAACGATCGCACGCCAGTTCTTTTTCTTCTTGAGCACCACGTGCGCCACGGCCAGAGACATCGGGGACTTTCCGCATCCCATCTCTGCAATAAACAGAGCTCTGCCATGAGTTCGCAAACCTTCTACCATGCCGCCGATCTTGTGGATCTGTGCCGGGAAGAAGCGGAACTTATTTCCCACTCGGCGTGTGCGGTTGAACTCGACCTCACGAACGTCTACTACCTTCGACACGCCGGGAATGTAGCGCGGATTCAGAACACTCTCGGCGGAATCTGCCAGGGCGGGTCCAAATTTCTGAATCAGTTCGGTGAGATCTCGGGCTAATGCGACCATCTCAATTTCCTTTCACGATGCGTTTGAATGCAGCCAGACCTGCAGTGATTATTATTACGCATAGCGCATAAACCCCGATCGAGGCCGGAGTCGGCGCTTGCTCCATGGATTCAGCGGGAATCCATGTCGTGGTTGATTGCAATGTCCGGGTCGCGACCGAAGGCGATGCGCAGTCCGAGCGAGGCGCCACCACCACCGGCGAAGTTATCCACGATCAGTCCGTCAATCATTGACATGTGCTTTCTCATGCGGATCTCCGTTCAAGTTGGGCTTTGGTTTCCTCTGCGTAGATGCCGCCACACTCGCGGACATACTCAGAGACAAGGGCGTCGAATGTTTTTGATGCCTCTTTTTCGAGGATGTAAGCGGACAGGTTCTCGGCGACTCCGAATGTCAGTGCCGGGATCAGGATTCCAGAGGTCTTGATTCGGGGTATTAGCGTTGTGCCCCAGTGTTCGAGCGTCGGACAGGACATACGCTGGCGAAGTTTGCGCCAGAGAGTTTCGTCGCTGTCCACGATCACGATCTCGCCTGTTCGATCATAGGCTGCGACGTGGTGCAGTACGCGACCGTGCCACCCTTCGACCGATAGCTTCGTGTCGCGGATGTTCATGCTTTCCGGCAGTTCAATGTCGGACCATTCCTTGGTGAATGGCTGACCCTTGATGCGCCAGTCAGCGTCGATCTTTTCGTCTGTGATTGCGGCGGCGTAGGCGTGGGCTGTGGCACTGGCGGTGCAGATAACTTCGAAGTAGTACAGTTTTCCTTCGGCCAGAACACCCGCGCTCATGTCGGCGGCCAGGTCCGCCTTGACAGACCCTTTGCTGATTACGCTCAATCCAAGGCGCGGAAGGGCTGAATCGGGCAGAATTTCACCCAATTCATCGCGAATCGCCTCAGCTTTGATATTCTCGGGAAGTTCGTCGCCGTCGTTGATTTGCCCGTACAACTTCGCAAGGCGATCAGCTTGCGTCATCATCGTCTTCGTCTCCTTCACCTGTTTCGTTGTGTCGGGCGTCCATCATTTCCTTCTCTTGTTCAGAGTGAGAGCTGTAGTTTTCGATGTCCCCAGAACTGCGTAGGAATCGAACGTTCATCACGTAGGTCGTTCGGAAGTAATCGACCGATCCCGTCTGGTTTCCCATGTCGTCAATCTTGGCCTTGGTCTTAGCCTTCAGGACTTTCGACTCGAGTGTTCCTTTCACGAGGAGCGGCTCGTCTGTGTCGGGGTGTTTCGTGATCCCGTCGCACAAGCCACCGGCCAGCGCGAGCGCGAGGTGTCCTTCTTTCAGCGGCATCAGTGGTCGCTCGGGTTTCGGTGCAGGGGCGAGGGCTTCGCGCAGAAGCGCGTTGCGAATCGGGCTCTTCGCCACGGCTTCAAGAAGGATTTCACGGCTGAGGTTTTGGCGCTGCAGTACGGTTGAGGGTGCGTTCGGTAGGGTGTATATCGGCTTGCTGTCGTCGGGAAGGATCTGCCACGCACTCGGCTTCTCTGCCCACATCGGAAAGATGATTCGCGACGTCGGAAGCGCGCGCTGTCTGCGCCGGCCAATCAGAACGCACTGCTTGAAGATCGAATACTCGGGCTCGGGGTAGCGCCAGACTTGAACATGGTCGTACTCGCGATCGACGGCGACGGCGAGGCCAGTTCGCTCGTCGGCAAGGATGTAGTCCGGAACGATCAAGCACAGGTATCCGCCGCGCGCGGTCCAGTCGCTCACCTTTTGAAAGAAGATCAGTTCAAGGCGAGAGGCCCCGCGAATTCTGTCGTATGGCGGATTTAGAAAATTCAGGCTGACGCGATTGGTCAGCGTCGCGTCTTCGGTGTTAGACCAGAGCGCAGAGTCGAGAACCTTTTTGGATTCCCCGGCGCGGTGTCGGTCGCCCTCAATGCCGTATGTTAGAATCTGATTGTTCGGATTAGACCACACATTCTTGAGAGTGGCGATCGCGGCCCCGCAGCCAGAGCACGGGTCAACAATGGTCACCGTGCCCGATTCTGGCATCGCAAAAAGCTTGCTGATGGCAGCAACGATTCGGTCTTGAGTCGGGTAGAATCCCTGACTCACTCTTCCGGCTTCACGCACTTTGCGCCTCCTTAATTGCGGATTGTTCAAGCTGTAGGGGGAAGTTAAGGCAGGCGAATTCGCCAAACAGTTCTCTTGCCGCGCGGTCACAATCGGCGCGCATCAAGAGTCATCGGGTTTTTGTGTGAGGTTCAAAAGAAAACCGCTCGGACCGATGAAGATCCGAGCGGTTCAGTATTTACTTCACCAAAACCATGCCGATCTCTGCGGCACGGAGATCCTTCGCTTGGTCGCGCATCTTGGAGATCCACTCCAGCCGCGCGTCGTCCCCTTCATCCGCTTCGCCGTGCACATACCGCGGCAATGGATCGTTCGGTTTCTCCACGATGCGCGGAACGAACGGCTTGTACTCTCCCGCCTTGCTTTGTTCTATGCCGCGCTCGATCGATTCAAGTGCCTCTTTCGAGAGCTCGGTATTCGACTCGGGGAAGGTCGGTAAGGGCTCAGGATCCGGAGTGGGTTCCGGTTCGGGTGCGGGCGGCTCTTCCGGATTGCGCTTGGCAAGCAGTTCCTTCAGGGTGATCGGCTTCCAGTGGAAGTCGAGCTCGACGTTGTGCTGAATGAGCTCTGCGATGCTGATGTATCCGAGTTCTCCGTCGCCGTACCCCTGACCCAGACAGGCTTGACCGTATGCCTGAGACTGGAACTGTTCGGGCGTATCGTCCGGGGAGCCCTTGTCCTTTTCGAGGATCCACCAATCAGCGCCACCCTTGAAATAGTGGAGATGAATCACGCGATCTCCGCCCTGACCTTCAGTGTCATAGGTCTTGGGCATCGCCGCGATCGTGGCATTCAGCCGATTGGCGAGCTCGTAGAAGAATTCCTTCTCTTCTCCGCGCGCACCGTCCAGCACACACCGTCGTTGCTGCTCACTCATCCAGCCCTTCAACTTCTTCATGTTCTTTTCGAACTCGCCGCGCGCGATTTCCTCGGGCGTCTTGTCCTTCACGGCGATGATTTCCAGCTTGCCCATTTCCTTCGCCGCCTGAACCAACGTCTCAGGCTTGGTCTCTTCGACCGGCTTGGGCTTGGGGTACACCGGATCGAACGTTGGCAGTACGCAGTATTCCGCCAGCGCCGTCCACCGACTGAATAGATCCGCGCCGGCCTTTTCCGCCTCTTCCTTGGTGGCGTAGCGCATCGCGTTCGTGGACCAGCGGGTCTCATTCTTGTTCGTCTTGCACCCGACTGCGTAGCTCAGTGGCGGCGAGTTCTTCTCGATCTCCTTCATCACGGGGATATTTTCAGTGAGCGTCATCCCCATTAAAATCCCGACGACGGATTTCTTTTTCAGGAAGATCGCCACGTTCTTGTCGTTCAGGTGAACCTCGTCGTAGCGGGTCGCCGCTTGGATGAAGCGAACCTTTTCCGCATCGAACACGCCTGAGCGGGAGCCATCTTTAGTCTCGAAGTAGGTGACGTACTTCGAGGACGTAGGCACAACGGTCACGTCGATGGCGTTGAAGCACAAGACGCCGCCTTCGACAGGCACGCCGGTCAGCGGAGCCTTTTCAAACACCGGCTTCAGGCGCGCATCCTCGACCGTCTTGCTATCCTTGACGTGCATGATGCGTGCGAGGTGGGGGAAGTCCGAATCCACCGCCGCCCGAACGAGCATCGTCATCCCGTCCGTCGAGTACGGCGAGTCTTTCACAGAGACGTTCACACCGAAGCCCTGCTCGTCGCGGTACTCGAGGTGTTCGAGACTGTACGCCTGAGCGGGCGGGTTGATGTTCACCGGCGCTTCAACTTTCGCTGGCATCGGTTCCTCCTTTGGAGCTACGAGCGGAGCCTTCATCTCTTTCCAATCTTCCTTGAGCCACGGCGTCCGACCGCCCGTGCACCACCAGTGCCAGTCGTGGATGGTATCGAGGGTTCCGTAGGCCTTGCCCTTGTGGACAACGCCGTAACCCTTGATCCCGAAGATTTCCTTCGTTGCCATATCGACCATCAGCGAACCGCTTCCGTTGATATCGACGTTGCAATACTTCCGGCCGATCTTGATGGTGGACTTGGCGTAGAACTGGCCGTCCGGTTTGTAGCGATCGGCGGTCTCCTGATCGCAGGTCTTCATCGCGTCATCGTAAGAGCGCTGGTTCGAATCACGCTCCACCAACGCACGCAACTGTTCGATCTTGAACATGACCGTGTCGGCTTCGGAAGGTGCCGCATCGGTGGGTTTTGAATCGAGTGTCGCCTCTTCGCCCGTGATCGGTGCGTCCTTGTATTCGGGCGGAAGGTTCTCCTTCTTTCCATACCACCGCTTCGGTCCATTGAAGTCGGTGAAGCGGAAGTGGTAGCCCTTCATTCGTCCAATAATGTCGGGTCCAGGTTTTCCGTCGAAAATGATTTCAACGAATCCGGGTCGGGTTCCGTGCCGGATGGTGAACTGCATGGCGTGGTCTCCTTTTGGGTTCTGAATTCAATCACCTGCGCGCGGTACTGACACCGCGTGCAGATGCAATCACTGAAGCTGGAGTAAACGGGCGGGTCACACTCGAGCACGGGACAGAACTGAAGTCCGGCGTGTGTGCATCGCACCAACACCTCGTGTGCGATGTCAAACTCGTCTGTGTTTCCGCACTTCGGACAGAGGAAACCGTCGATGGGGTCGCCACCGACGATCACCTCTGTGTTGTTCGAGTCGCTCACTGAGGTTCCTTTCTCAGCACGCCTTTGAGTATCGCGGCGTGCGCTTGCTCTTGGTTCTTTGCGAACGAATTAAAGACTTCATGTAGGGTGATAGCTCCACTCCATCGAGCGGGGCGGCCCGGCGAATGACCATCTGTAGATCCTCACCAATAGTGTCCTTGTTAAACGGCTCACGGTTGATGGCGTTGTTCACGTTGTCGAAACTGGACATAGGCGGCACTCCTGTTCATCCTTCGACCTTTCCCTCCACATGGATCAGACCTGACTGAATTAGTGTGATGCCTCCCCCTGCAATTTGCAGATCTCGGCTTTCCAAGCGTCGTACTGAGATTGGTACTGCGGGGCGATCGGGTAGTCCGGCGACTCGCCGAGCTTCTCGTCAATCCAGCGCTTGCAGAGCTCAAAGCCTTCGCCGTCGCAGTAATATTCTCCCCACACCAACAACTGCCCGTCTCCGCTCAGGTCGTAGACGTGTACGTTGTAGCTGTAGAGCTCGAGCTTGAACCCGCGGTAGAATTCGCGCGGGAAGGCGAACGCGGTGAAGCCATCACCTTTTGTGATCGTCAGCGGCGTGTGCATAGGGCTGGATCCTTTACGTACCCGAGGAACTGCATCGCCATCGCGTGCGGGTCTTCGAACCAGCTTTTCACGGTGTCGATTCCGAGCCAAGAGACTGTGTACGTGAAGTCCTCGTGAGATTTTCCCGTGCGCCAGGCTCTCCACCCTCGACCCGGAACACGACACACGTCGATCCCATACAGCTTCAGGTATTCGTTCAGTGCGCGGTGGTGGCATCGCGTGTGTCCGATCGCCTTCAGGTCGCGCTCGGTTTGGCTTACTGTTTCAGGCATAGTTCCATCTCCTTGACGTAGGCCACCCAGCCGCGACGATGCAAGCCGTTTAAGTAGCCTTCTACGAATCCGTTGTTCTCTTGTGCGGCGGCCTTCGCTTGCCAGAGGCGATCGAAGTTGCCGAGAATCTTTAGTGAGTAGCCTCGGTCTGTTGGCACCGTATCCCCAGTGATTGACCAAAAGGGGAACGTGCGCACTGCCGTCTCTGGCATGGTCGCTCTCCTGTCTCGTTATCTGGTTTGAACTCCAACAGAGAACCGCGCGGGATGGAATAACTGCTCGTTAAGGTTTTGAACCCAGCGCAGGACTATCCATCTTTTACGGGGTATCAAATCCCGCTACTTCGGCTCTATCGGTGCCGCCGCGCGGTTCTCTGCCCCTATTTCGTTACACTCCGCCGACGTACTTACCAAGCGTGGCGAGGAAGAGCGCGTTCGCATGCTGCCCTTCCGGAGTGATCGTTCCTTCGTTCATCGCGCTCAGTGGGTCCGCGTAGCCTTCCTTGCAACCGATCGGCACGCTGTGCTTGCGGAACGTCGGTTGCTTCGGGAGCTTGCGCGTCACCACACCGAACCGAGTGGCGAACGCGTACCATCGGCCCGGGCGTTCGTGCTGGACGACGACACGAGCGTGTACCTTGCGCGGATCGGACGGTTCGGGTTTCTTCGTGGTGCGGTACGAATTCAACGGCACCAGCGTTGGACGGACGGCGGTCGCTGCGCTCATAGCAGTCTCCTTGTTATGGGTTCTCGTTATGAGAGCCCGCATTTGTGACCCCCTGATCCTGTCAACCGGACGTCGGGATTTGACCGGTTCTTTTTTCCAGTCAGGGGGGCGCTAACGCGCGTTCTCGTATTTAGTTTTCAATCTGCCGGACAGGCTCCGGTGGGCCTTGTCTGCCTGTTACTCCGGGCGGTCGCGGATACGGTTCATCCAGCGGCCTCCTTCCTCTCAGAGCTTTAGTCGTATAAGCTGAGTAAGTTGGCTGGTTCGCCGAGTCGTGGCTATCAGCACAGGAGTTTGGGTTGGCATGTGAGACGTGGGTTCGAGGGCGAGGTAAGGTTAGTAACCCATAAGTCACCCCTTTCTCCGTAAGGTATGCGGGGTGGGATCTGCCGGTTCCCACTCCTAGTGATTCTTGCTGCGCAGATTGGTGGCAGTGGGCTTCATGCGCGGCCCTGAAACTCGAGCGTCCTCGGCCTCGGCAAAGCAACTTCGTGAGATTTGCAATCGACATGACTGGGAGAGGCGTGAAGAAAACCGCTCGGCTAATTCAAAATAAGCCAGCGAATAAAAGCCTCTGCGTCATTCTGCGCGTCAGATTCCGTCGCGCAGTAGCCAGCGCCCATGAGTAAGCCAGCCTCGTTATCGACTGTCCATTCGAACAGATTTTCTTCGGGGCATGGGGTGATATGGATTGTGTAGGTCATGTGCGTTCAATCCTTCCATCACACTCACAGTGGCGGATGCTCGGGTATCCAGCTTTCTCCCGAACGATCTCAGCGGCCTTCTCGACCGTGATCCCGCCGCCGACGCACTCCGCAGTGAACCGGCTGAAGTCAGTCGCCATTGCAAGGAAGTAGCCATCCGGTCGGGTCGGCGCGGCGACATAGCCCAGTCTGCGACATTCGCGTTCGTTCGCATCCATCCGACCGTTGCGCATGCGCGGTTCGCCTTTCCAGAACCCGACAACGGTCGCTACGATCCGTTCTTTCACCGCTCCCATACCAGCGGCTCCTTTGAAAGCTGATCGGTCTCGCTGGTTGTTCGGGCTGAGCGGATGAGCACAACCCCGATCCCAATCAACGTCAGACCCAGCAGTGCCATGTAAAGCATTGGTCAATTCCCCCTTTGATGAATGCGTTGTTTCGGACGGATGCGGCGGCGTGTTCAGAAAACCGCTCGGCTTACAAATGTCGAGAGTTCGTTACAATGCGTGAGGTATCACGCATACGTCACTAAAAGCTGAACAGTCGCGACAGGGTGTTGATAGAGCGGATGGCACGGGCGGCGCCGGCGAAGCGGTTCGTCAGGCGCACGGCGACGTTGCGGCGGATCTTCGCGGGGCGTTCCATGATGATGGTTTGTTGGCCGCGTTCGTCGTAGGAGATCTTCAGGTTCGGCATGGTACGTTCCTTTCAAACGAAAAACCCCGGCGATGTGCCGGGGTCGGTCGGGCGACAGGCCCAGAAGAGCGCCCCGTTCATCACGAGGCGTTGCTTGCGGGTCTGGTTATTTTGACTTATCTAAACGAGAAGCGATGCGTATGTCTATGACGTAGACGCTCCTTTGGGTAAAAAATCCGCCTTTGAAGAAATTTCTCCCTCGTCTTTCACCTTTCCGCAATGGTCTATACCACCACCCATCACGGTCTTTTTTCCACTTCTGCGGCCTCTTCGTCTTCATCGTTTTCTTCTTCCTCTTTCTCTTCGTCCAGTTCTACGTGGGCCTCGCATTGACCATCCCGCTCGGCGCGGTCCGCTTGTGCGCGGCGTATCTTCCGTCGCACTTGGTTGCGGTAGATTTGTTCGTCTTCCGGGTGGTCGTCATCGCGGTAGTAGCCCATTAGTCGTCTTTCGCGGTCTCGCGTGCCTGTTCGATCTTGCCTTTCTGAAGAAGGTCGATGATCTTTTTCGCCTTCGACAGATTGGTGACGGTCGCGAAACATTCATTCTTGTCGTTGGTCTTGATCATGATCTCGCACTCGCCGCTGTGTACGTGATACACAACGGTTAGGCGCTCGGCATCGATCGGTTCGTCGGCGGCTGCCAGGCTTAACGCGCAAAGCAACGCCGCGAGTAGAATCACTCGCACATTCAATCCCTCAATCCTCTGCACCACACAGGCGGAGCATTCACGGATCCTCTCTGTAGAGAAGAACCATGGGCGCCCCGCCAAGGACGCCTTCCAACTTACTTAAAACAGTGCATGCTTTCGTTCATGAGTGCGGCGACTCGATCGTATGGGGTTCGTTCGTTGCCCGATTGAATAGCTGAACGGATTGGCGCTCCGTCGTTGGAGTCCCGTCAGCTTTAGGACAATCCACCACCACACATCGAGATGCCAAAATGCCCAATAAAGCATTCAGTCTCCTGTTAGTTATCTCGGTCGCGGGTATCTAATCCGCGACCGAGACACACTGGCGAGATGCAGACCGCAGTCGTTTCCATCTCGCGCATCGTTTTGGTTCATCGACATGACCTGAAGCGGTCTTTAAAAAACCGCTCAGCAATACACACCCAGACCCGAAATAATTTTCCGGTGCCGCGGGAAGATCTTGCTGATCACGCGGTTGATGCGGGCGAGGGTGGGGTATTCGGTCTTGTCGACCGCTCCGGCCCGCAGTTCCCAGCGGAACTTCTCGGTCGTGCGATCGAAGATCACGTAGACCGGGACTTCCGTAGTTGGCGCGGGGATCGGGGTGGACTGTTGTTGTGCCTTCTGGAACTGTTCGATGCGACTGACACTTGCGCAGACGGTTGTCATGATGCACGTCCTTTCACGAAAAAACCCCGCGTTTGCGGGGTTAGGTGGGCTACAGGCCCAGGCGGTGCGACCCCGTAAGGTCGCGCCGTGCAGGTCTGCTACTTGTTTATGTAATGAGCTTCTGTGTACGCCTCGAGCATGGATTCGGCTTTGGATTCGGCGCGTGCCTTGGTGGGGTGGTGACTGAAACACACTCCAGTCCCGTCGACCAGAATTTCACAGCGCCACTTGTTGCGACCACCTTTCGCAACCTGTTGGATCCTGTGCTTGATCAGCGGCTCGTAGCCTTGAACGCGTGGAGCGTGGCAACTCCACGGTCTGGGTAAAAGCCTCGTATTTAAGGCCATTGCTGCCTGTCTTTCTCCTTCATCTCCTGCAGCATGTAGCGATAAAGCGGTGGCAGGAGAACTCTGAACTCTTCACCGCAGAAGTACATCCCGGCGAAGTCACCCGATGTGACTCCAAGTTTTTCTTGGATCGTGCGTATCGCCTCGTTCGCGGCATTGTGCACGGTGAGATCGATCTCGTTCACAATCTGACACGCAAGCTCTTCGACTTCGGCGCTCTGATTGAAGTCCCGCGTCACCTTCAGCGGCATGCAGACCCCGTGCAGGATGTCCGTTCCGGCGTCATCGAAGAGTGTCCGCAGATCGTCGTGTCCGCAGTCGGGGAACGTCTCAATCGCCTCTTCAACAGCCTCGAGTGCGATACCTCGGATGTTCCATTTGCTCATTCGCGGAACCTCTTTCCATCGGCAGTGAATTCGTACTCATTGCAGATGATTTGTTCAGCCGCGCACTCGTCGCTGGTCTGATAGTCGTAGTCGCTTTGGAGCATCTTCAGGTATTCACGCCCAAGATTGCGCTTGAAACACTCTTCGTTCATCGGCGTCCGCGTTCTCTTGCGCCGATAGTAATCCTGTGCGAGCTTGTACGTGTCGCAGTGCTCACCGTGGTTATCCACGATGAGTCCGGCGACTTTGCCCACAGAGAACTTCAGATCGAGCTCAATCGTGCGGCGATCGATGTCGAATTCCTCGATTTTGACGCCGATCATCTCGGCATCCTCGTAGGTTTGATCCCACCAATCGTCCAATCCCATCGTCAGCCACCACTCGCGGGCCTTGGCTTGCGCCTTTGGTGATAGTTCGTTGTATTGGAGCACTTGGATAGTCACTGTTCTCATGACTTTTTCTCCATGTAACCATTCCCGCCCTCACGTGGAGGGCGGACACGGGCACACGAATTAGTCAGAGTGTTTTATGAGAAAAATTTCGATCTTATTTGCAACATCCAGCGCGGTTGTCTTGTCGCCGGATTCGTAATAGTCTCCGCTGAAGAACCTGTATGCCTGTTCGAGGCTGATCTCCAGAGACTCGGAAATAGCGAGGAACGAATCGTTGTGGGTCTGAGTGTTTCGAGGGCGCGCGCAGAAATTAACGCCGGTCAACACCATATTCGGCATAAGATCGACACAATGACCGACCGCACAGGCCACGGTTCCGCAATCCTCGCTCTTCCAAAACCGAATATCGAACTCTTCAGGTTTTTCGGCGTGCACCTTTTTCAACCTCTCGACCATCAGACGTAGAACGTCGAGTCTCATTTCGTAGGTCTCCTTTCCCAACTCCACTTCGCAATCGCACAGAGTTGATGCCACGCCTTGCGAGGGGTTCTGTCGTGATAGAGAGGCCGCTTTGCTACGTCGGCCTCGTAATCGAGTTGGCCTCGACTGATTCCGGCGTTGTTGTCGATGGCGACAACTTTGCCGTGCATAAGCGCGTGGATCATGTTCAGTACCCCGCCGCTTCTGCGAGATGGTCGCGCTGTTCACGGGAGCAGTGTTCCCATTGCGTTCGCTTCACTTCAGGGTATCCGACATCCTCGAGCGTTCCGTCCTCTCCGATGCGGTCGATACGTGCCTCGCGCATCCCCCAACTTTCCATCGGACCATCGCAGTCGCGGGACTTGTCCATCCATTCATTGGCAACAAACTCGCCATGGTGGGTGTATCGCGTCCATTCGTGCGAGTAGCCTTCGTCCGTTCGACCGCCTTCGTAAAACTCGACGGTCTGTCCGGGCTTGAGCGTGATCCTGATCGGTGAGCCGTTCTGGAAATGCCAGATCTTGGCGTTCGGAATGTCTTTGAACGCGTTCGGGTGCATTCCCACGTCCATCCAGATCAGTTGAAATTTCTGCTCGATTCGCGCCCTCGCGTAGCGGGCGGCGAGTTTGATCCACTCTCCGTTCGCATACGCGGGGTGACGACCCCACAGAATCTTGATCATGATTCGTTCTCCTTGAATCCCTGAACTACAGGCTCAGGCGGTGTCCCCGATTGCGCGGGGATGCCGTGTGAGTCCGTTATTTTTCATCAAGAATCGATTGAATCACTTCGTCCGTGAACTTGCCGCGATTCAGTCCGTTCTCGATTACTCCGATTGTTTCCATTACTTGCGCGGCGTCCTCAGCACAGGCGCGGACGTACTTCATGTGGAGGCTCAGATCGGGTCCTTGATCGTCGAGCTTGGCCTTTGCCTCTTGCGCCTCGTTTCGAAAACCTTGGTAAGCCGCTTGGAGCAAAACGATCGGCTGTGCAAGCTTGAGGAGTTCTTCTGGTTCCATGATCTACCTTTCCCCCGGACAGGCGATGCGGTCTCGAAAGGCCGCGCCGTGCGAGTCTGTTAGCGGTTGGGAGAGATCCAGCTTCTTTCGAGTGAGGACTTGGAAAGGGCCTTTCCTTTTCCCTTCCCACTTAGGAAGCTGATCGTCTTGAAGCGATAAATCTTGTTGCGGTATGGAACCAAGAAGAACCCATCCGGGCTCGACGCGGGGAAGAAGTTGTCAGCCCCGGGTCCATCAAATTGAATGTGAAGGTCGTTCAGTCCTTCCTCGCTCCACACATACCCAACCTTGATCCACGCCTCTTCGATCCCGTCTTGTCCTTCAGAAAATTGCAAGATCACGTTGTTTATCTCCGTTGATCTCAACGCACTTGTTGACAGTGCGACCGAAGTCGTCGGTGCCTTCAATATGTGCCCCGATCGCGACTCCAAGACACACGGAGGCGAGTTCGAGCACATCGAGGACTTCTTCGGTTTTGCTGAAAACTTGTGCTGATTTGTAGAGCGCGCCTTCGGCATGGGCCTCGCTGGGAGACCCATAGTCGTCGGTGCGGAACAATCGCAGTTTCAACATGTCGATTCCTTTCCCTGTGCTACAGGCCCAGGCGGTGGAGCTCCGAAGAGCCCTGCCGTGCGGGTCTGCGTACCGCTGAATTCAGCGGGGCATCCAGCCAAATGTTCAAACGATGTGAGCGTAGGCGTAGGGAAATTTGTGCTTTATTTCGGAGAGGTTGGATGGCTTTACATCCGACAGCCATGCAACGTGCGAGTCCAGAGTTCCGCACCCGCGTTCGTTAATCGCCGAGCACGTTTCTATCCCGGCGTCAATCATGACATCGAGTTGAAGAGAATTGGTGATTACGGCGACACCAGTTTTCATTCTCTCGATCTTCTCAGCCATTCCGTACTTCGGATCGTAGCTCATCGGCGGCGTCTCCGTTTCGGTTTTTTCATCGAGACGAGCATGCGCCCGTAGTCTTCCTTGGACATACCACCGTTCTGCCCGTTCAGCGATTTGAACTGACCGAGCGTGAGAGTGGTTAAGGCGAAAAGCGCGGTGAGCTTCATATGTACATCTTTTCGGTGACGCAAAACGCCTCGATGCGAGCGGCGACTTCTTCCTTCGACGCGTGGCGAGAAAGGCGATTGCATTCTTCGCAATGCATGCACGTCTGATCGCTTTCGCAATCACAGTCCCGTCCGAGAAATAGAAAACTCGACTCCTCTTCGGTGATGTCGAAGAAGTGTTCAGCGAATTCAAAGTCGTGAATCAAATCTCCGTCGTCGTTCTTCCCGGAGACTGACATATCTCCGAAAAAGGCATGCTCGGGGAATACAATCGGCATTTCTCCGATCGCGCACCCGTTCGTCCCACAAACTCCCGACACCGGCATGAGAGCGCTCACTAGTCCGCGGTCGTTGTGGGAACAGTTGATGACGTTGAAGTCAAAAACTTTGTGACCCAAAACGCCAGACTTGAGATGCGTTGCCAGTTGCAGCAATCGCTCTTTGTTCATGGTGTTCTCCAAAAGTAAGGAACCCCGCGCCAGTCGGTTCTCCAGTCGGCGCGGGGAAGATGGACATTCCACCTTGAGCGCCAGGTAGAGGGATCGACGGATCGCTCAGTCTGGCTCTGCGGTGCCCACTTGGATTTAGCGTGGCCGGAATTAGTTCCACGGTGGTCAACGCGGTGACCCGAAGAAAGAGTTGCCAACACACACGGCGAGCGTTCAGGCTCGCGGCGCAGTGACAGATTCAGTCTTCGTCTTGGAATGCGGGGATGTGAAGAAAACCGCTCGGTCGCGGTGAAATAGTTAGAAAGTCACCACTGTGCGTTCGATGACGGGCTCGGTTTCGTCGGCGGCCTGTTCGGTCTCGGCGGGCTCAACGATGGCCGGCGCGATCTCGACGTGGATCACGAGGCCGGACTTCTTGAGATTGTCGGCGCACTTGGTGCCGATCATGCACAACAGACCTGCCAACAACACCCTCTTTTGCATGCGTGTCATGATGGATCTCCTTAATAAAAAAGCCCCAGCGACATTCGCGGGGAACAGGATCTAATGATTCCATTCCCGGCCTCGCGGTGCGGAGATTAGAGGATTTAATCTCCGCACAAGGCCGGACACGGTGCCATTAGGGAATCGGGCGGCATTCGGGCGGACAGTTCGTGTTCTTGCACCATTCTTCGGCGATGGCGTGGTTCAAGCCTTCCCCGTCCGGCCTGATCGCGCATTCCATAATCGCACAGAATTCAGTCGGCAGGGCAGAGGCAACGTGAGCCTTGCCGGTGTCGTCGTCCTTCAGTGATACCAGATACGTGGCGTTCTCGTCGTTGTAGCGTGCCAGTATCTTGAGACTTTCAAGTTTGGCTCTGAACTCGATCATGCTCATTCTCCTTCCCGAAAGTGGGCAGACAGACCTTCCAACAGAGAAGATCCAACTGTTCAATTTCGCGGAAAAGAAAAAAGCCCTGCACAGGGCTGAGTCCGAGTGCAGGGCTTCTGAATCTGGGATCTTATTGAGTGGATTATTTTGGGTCTCGCCGATTCTAACGGTTCAGACTTGTGCCGATCCTCAGTTTGACCAGCACCACAGGGACAGAGATGTCCCGCCTTTTTTAATGGGCATTCCGAAGAATTTCAGCCAGGTAACTGGCCTCTGAGCGGTTCAGGCGCTCGCGTGCTACGGGAGTCCTTCCCGCGCGTTCCGCTTTGCGCTTCCGTTCACCATTTCGTCAAGGCGACGTTCGGCTTGCACGATTTCGTCTCATCAAGCCTTCTGCTGTTAGTTCAGGGCGGAGTTGCTCGCCCAACGCACTAGCCGGCCAATGCCAGGCAGTGCTTCCATCCGGTTCACAGAGAACCGTCCCATTCATGAGCGGCGAGATCGTCTGACACTTTCCAAGTGTGACCTGCAACGTTTTCGAAGGCCTGTTCAGTCGAAATTTCCGACCGGAGACACTTTCCAACGTTGCAGGAGTGACTTAAAAAGTCAATCCATCGCTTTGCGTAGGGTTATTTAGTC